>NZ_LARW01000009.1 GCF_000971055.1 Sphingomonas sp. SRS2 | reverse complement strand
TAGGGGTTGTGGGGATTCATCGCGAGTTGATGACGGCTGCGGCGAGGTAGATCATTGCGGAGAAGCTTAGATCGGTTTTGCAGGCGCGCATGGCGATGCGCTTGAACTCTTTGAGTTTGCAGAAGAAGTTTTCAATGAGGTGGCGCCATTTGTACATCTCGGCGTCGATCTTGAGTTTCTGTGCGCGTCCGGGATGCTGTGAAATGACAACCTTGGCCCCGCGCTGATCGAGTTCCTCGACGATCCAGTTGGCGTCAAAGGCCTTGTCACCAAGCAGCGCGTCGAAGCCGATGCCGTCGAGCAGAGGTGCAACGCCGATGGTATCATAGCGGTTTCCCGGCAGAAGTTCGAAGCGCACCAGATTGCCCAAGGCATCGGTCAGCGCCAGGATCTTGGTGGTCATGCCGCCCTTAGAGCGACCAATGGCCTGGCTCTGAGTCCCCCTTTTGCGCCCTGACCGTGCCGGTGAACCTTGACGATGGTGGCATCGACCATGGCGTATTCCATGTCGGCCTCCTCCGACAAGGCATCGAAAATCCGCTTGAAAACATCGGCCGTGCGCCAGTCACGGAACCGCCGGAACGCCGTACTCCAGTTGCCGAACATCGTCGGCAGATCACGCCATGGACTGCCCGTCCGGACAATCCATAGCACTGCCTCCAAAAATAGACGGTTGTTCCTCCCGCTTCGTCCCGGGTCGGTCGGCTTACCCAGACAATGCGGTTCCATCTTTG
>NZ_LARW01000089.1 GCF_000971055.1 Sphingomonas sp. SRS2 | reverse complement strand
ATTCCGGCGAGATGGCGCAGTTCCGTCATTGATGAAGAGGGGCGCGTAAACCGGATCAGTTATGAGCTTTGTGTCCTCGCGCAACTGCGCGATCGCATCCGTTCTAAGGAAATCTGGGTTGTCGGGGCGGACCGATACCGCAATCCCGATGACGATCTTCCCAAGGACTTCGATGCGCGGCGAGAAGCATATTACACAGGATTGAACCTGACGGCGGATGCGCGTGCATTTTCAAGCGCCATCCGGGAAGAGCTTGCTCAGGAACTGTTGCTCCTCAATGCCAATATTCCCCGGAACGACAAGGTTCGGCTGCTGTGGCGCGGCGAGAACCGTATATCTCTCACCCCGTTCAAACCCTTGCCCGAACCCAGGGGTCTCGCCTCGATCAAGACCGAGATCGGCCAACGCTGGCCGATGACCGGGCTGCTCGACGTACTGAAGGAGGCTGCCCTTGATACGGGACTTCTCGAAGCGTTCGAAACATCGGCCTCGCGTGTTGCACTGCCGAAAACCGCGCTGGATCAACGTCTCCTGCTATGCCTCTACGGCCTGGGAACGAATGCCGGGCTCAAGCGGATCGCCGGCGCCACCCCCGATGTCAGCTATGAAGAGCTGCTGCATGTCCATCGCCGCTTCGTTCATGCCGCGGCGCTCAAGGAGGCGTGTGCCAGGGTTGCGAATGCGACCCTGGCAATCCGCAATGCTGCAGTCTGGGGGGACGCCGGCACGGCCTGTGCGTCAGATTCCACAAAGTTCGGAGCCTGGGATCGCAACCTGATGACGGAATGGCATGCGCGTTATGGTGGACGGGGCGTCATGATCTACTGGCATGTCGAACGACGCGCGACATGCGTCTATTCCCAGCTCAAGCGCTGCTCTTCCTCCGAGGTCGCCTCCATGATCGAGGGCGTGCTGCGCCATTGCACCGACATGGAAATCCAGCGACAATATGTTGATAGTCATGGCCAAAGCGCGGTTGGCTTTGCATTTTGCCGGCTTCTCGGATTTGAGCTTGCACCCCGCCTGAAAGCGATCGCTCGCCAGAAGCTGGCTCTTCCCGATGTCGGCATGCGAACGCGGCTTCCCCACTTGCAGCCGATCCTCTCCAGTCCGATCAACTGGGATGAGATCGAGCAGCAATATGACGAGATGGTCAAATATGCAGCCGCGATGCAGACAAAAACCGCCGACCCGGAGGCGATCCTGCGCCGGTTTAGCCGCTCCGAGGTGATGCACCCGACCTACAAGGCGTTGAGTGAGCTGGGCCGCGCGGTCAAGACGATCTTCCTGTGCCGGTATCTGCGCGAGGAGTCCTTCCGCCGCGAAATTCATGAAGGCCTGAATGTCGTTGAAAACTGGAACAGTGCCAATGGGTTCGTTTTCTTCGGCAAGGGCGGCGAGATCGCCACTAACCGCATCGATGAGCAGCAGCTCTCGGTCCTGGCGCTACATTTGCTGCAAGCGTCGCTTGTCTATGTGAACACCCGAATGCTTCAGAGCGTGCTGGTGGAACCGAAATGGACGGGCCGGATGACGCCGGATGATTATCGCGGCCTCACACCGCTGATTTACAGCCACGTCAATCCTTATGGCCGCTTCGACCTCGATCTGAATAGCCGGATCGATTTTGGGCGGCTTGCTGCCTGACCGGGGCCTTTCCGCTCGCACCATTTGGGT
>NZ_LARW01000088.1 GCF_000971055.1 Sphingomonas sp. SRS2 | reverse complement strand
ACGACCCCGAAGAGACTGTTGCACTCCGGGAAGATCACCCCAGCCCTTGCTCGAAAGGCCAAGGCATGATCTGATTATCGTGACGGCATTGCCGCGCACCCCGAAGCGGGGACCTCAGCTAGAGAATGCTAGTAAACCCTGGCAAAGCACAGAGCGCATGCGCCTTTACCCTTGCGGGCTGGACATGCGCGCATGCCACCCGGCCGAAATGGTTCGACCGAGGTGCTTTGCTAGGAGGTTACTAGGCCCCGCCCCCGAGTGTCGCGGGAGCGGGATCAGATTGCTCGACTGCGGAAAGGAAGCAAGTCGAATATCTGGTCTGGGAAGCGGTTAGGGCGGACCTCCCCACTAATCGCGCTCATGTTTGCCCCTTCGTCATACGGAGAGACGGGGCAATGGGAAGGATTTTGGCGCGGAATCGAACGAGCGAACCGAGAACGAAGCTTATGTTAAGGGGAGGAAATTGCGTCTTCAAACTCATGGCAAAGCTATACAAACGCCACGCGTTGATCGGTCGCCGAGTTCGCGTGCGGGCTAAACCTCTCGCCGATCCATTCTTGTAGCTTGCCCAGAACTCGAGGGCTGCATCATTGATCAACCGCTGCTAAATTCTTCAACGCTAGCATTCGAAGGGGTGCTAAGCCGAAAGGCGGCAGGATCGCGGATCGGTGCGATTCGAGCCTTCTTCACCAAGCCCATATCGACGATGACGTCTTTGACCTGCAATTTCTGACGAGCCGGCTCGATGAGCACATCGTCCGTCACCGGAGTGGTGCAGGCAGTGACCACCTCGTCGCCGATCCGCACGACGCAGATGTTGCAGGAGCCGCGGCCACAGGACAAGGCGTAGGCCAGGCTCGGATCATAGCGGCGTTGGACATAGGCCATGGCGGCCGACAGGCTGAGACTGGCCCAGTCCTGGCCGTCGAGCGTCGCGGGTAGCTCGTAGATGGTCGGCTCCTGACCGAACTCCCTCCTTATCCGGATGCGCATCATGCGGGCTCCGCCTCGACCTTGCGACGGTCGAGCGCCAGCGCTCCGTCACGCAGGGATATGACGCTGTTCCAGCCGCTGTCCCCGACAGCGCTGTCATCGTCGGAACGCGCGCGCGCTCCCAGGATCATCGCTTCGATCGCGAGCGACGCGCTGTCGCAATCGAGCGCGTCGTTCCAGTCGCGGTTGAAGCGTGGATCCGCCACCCGACAGGCGAGCTGGGGAAGCTGGTCGGATCGGATCGTCCTGACGGCCGATAATGCTTCGTCCAGCTCTCCCGTAAGCCGGCGGGGGCCGAGGACATTATCGGTTATCGCGATCAGCCTGTCGCGTATCTCAAAGGGCGCCACGCCCTTCTCGCGTCGCAACGGCGCCAGGATCCTGGCGCGCGCACTCTCGCTACCCGCTGGCGAGTGCGGCTGGACATCGGTGGCATGAAGCGCTGCGGAGAGGCCGGCCGCCCGGCCCTGGACCAGTGCCTGCGACAGGGCAGTGCCCTGCAGCCGGTCGGCACCATGCAGTCCGCCGGTGGCTTCCCCGCAGGCGAGAAGGCCGGGCACGCGCGTGCGGCCAGCGGTGTCGATGCGGATGCCGCCGAGGCTGCAATGTGCGACCGGGGCGACTTCGATCGCGCCATCACGGAAGATGATGTCCATCAGGCCGTTCAGTTCGTAGCCCTGCCAGTTCCAGTTGGGCCCGACCTGTTCATGCCACAGCGCGAAATGTTCGATCAGCGTGCGAGGCAGGTGCGCCCAGGAGAGGTAGACGCCGCCGCCGGGACTGCCGCGGCCTTCGGCGACTTCGCTGGCGACGGCCAGCGATATGACGTCCGACGGCGCGAACTCCATCGCTTCCGGGGCCCAGCGTTTCATGAAACGCTCCCCCTTGCGGTTGAGCAGCCAGGCATGGATCCCGCCTTGCGGCCCTAGCAGCCGCCAGGTGAACTGTTGTCCGCGATAAAGCTGCGGGTTCAGCACGCAGCAGGGCAGGAATTGCATGAAATCGGGATCGATCAACTCGGCGCCGGCCTGTAGCGCCATAGCGTGGCCGTCGCCAGCGAGATCTTCGGGCGTGTCGCGCTTGAGCCAGTTCGAGCTGGTGCCGCCGGTGGCGATCACGATCGCCCTTGCGGCGATCGTCTCGACCGTCCCCTGACTGCGATCGACGCCGATGACACCGGCCAGGCCGCCATGGTCATCGCGCAACAGCTCGACCGCCTGAAAATCCTCCCAGAACACCACGCCCGCCCGTACCGTCAGACGATTGATCAGCCGCTGGAGGTCGGGGCCGGGGGTGCGCACCGAGCTTCCGGGGCCGCGGCCGACACCGCCCGGCGTCACCGGGAACTGGGCTCCCTCGTCGAGCAAGATTCTGAGTTCCGCGCCGACACCCTCGACCACCGCTTCGGCCAGAGCGCGATTGCCGAGACCGCGCCCGGCTTCGACGATGTTGCGCAGGAATTTGGCCTTGGTGTCGCCGGCATCGGCATCGAGGCCGAGCTCGTTGACCAGCGTCTCGCCGCACACCGCGATGCGTCCGCCCGACGATACCGTCGCGCCGGCGCGCCCCGCCAATCCCTTGGCGATGACGGCGACCTTCGCGCCGGCCTGCGCCGCGTGGAAAGCTGCCCAGGCGCCGGCTGCCCCGGCACCGAGGACAACGACGTCGAACGAGGCTGCGCTCTCGGTCATTTGGACGAGCCTTCGGGCTCGGCAGGGAAGAGGAACGCGTCCGGATCGACCCTGGTGACCCCGACGGCGGCAGGCCCGGTGGTGGCGACGATCGCGTCGAGCAACCGCTGGGTCGCGGCGATCAGCTCCGGACGATAGGGCGGGTTCTCCGCCTTGCGCGTCCCGTCTCGGAAGGCGGGGATCAGCTCGGGCTTGACGCCAACCTGCTTGCCGATCTCCTCCCACACCTGATCGTTGGTCGCGAGGATGCGATAGGCTTCGGCGAACATCGCATCGAGCTTGCGGATCGCGTTCGGGTCGGGATGGCGCTCCAGCCATTTGTCGGTGACGTTCCAGAGCAGATAATAGGCGTTGGGATCGAAGCCGGCCTGTTTGATGAGCTGCGGGATGTCCCCGACGACACGCAATTGGCCGGTCGCCACCGGCGACAGCGCGACCGAGCGGAACTGGATCGCCGCATCGATCGAACCGCGGCTGAGCATCTGGTTGAGCAGCGGCGGCGCACCGCCGATCGCGGTCGCATCCTTTTCGATGTCGAAGCCATAGGCGCGCTTGCCCGCTGCGCGGAGGATCAGCCAATCGACCATGGTCGTGCCGAACTGCCCGAAGCGGCGGCCCTTGATGTCGGCGAAACTCCTGATGTCCGATCCGGCCGGAACGACGATCTGGTTGCTGTAGGATTCGAAGGCGCGGAAGGATTTGATGCCGATCCCGGCCTTGCGCTGACGTTGCACCTCCGCGAAATTGCCGGGAAACACGTCGGCGGCGTCGGTGCGCGCCAGCATATATTGCTGGCCGGGCGCGGCGAAATCGACCTGCTCCACCGCAAATCCATATTTTGTGTCGAGGTGGAATTTGGCGATGACATAGGGCAGCGCGCCTTGGCCCGACGAAGGGCTGATCGCGAGCCGGAACGGGATGGCGCCGCCGGCAGGCTCGACCTCCTTCTTGCCGCCGCAGCTCGCAAGCGCGACTAGGCCGAGGAAGAGGGCGAATGATCGGAGGATGGTCTTCACGGGTTGTCCTTGCCGGCGGCCCTACCCCACTCGACGATGTCGGGGCTGTCCGCTTCATATTGGATGATCTGAACTTCGAGGCCGTCCGGACGCGAGAAGAGCGCGGACAGGGCCGACGCGGCGGGCAGGGGGTTCGGGCCGCGTTGCAGCGACAGCCCCGCCTTGCCCTCCACCGCGATCGCATCGCTCGCGACATCGTCGGACCGGAAGGCGATGTGCAGCAGGGTCGGTGTCGTTGCGTCCGGCGTTTCCACCAGCTCGATCTTCATGCCCGTGCCGTCGCCGATCATTGCCATCGCGCCACCGGTGCGCCCCAATGTGCCGCGCCGGATGAGCTTGAGGCCCGCCACGCTTTCGAAATGCGCGATCGCCTGTTCGATGTCGGAAACGCCGAGCGCGAAATGGTCGATCCGTCCGATCGTCATGCCCGTGTCCTCGCGCTCGCCAGCCGGCCGCGGTGGATCAGATTGAACGGATCGGTCTCGGCCTTGAGGGCGACGATCCGGCTGACGTCGCCGAACAGGCCGTTTTCCTCGATGCTGTGCGTATGCGGATTCTGATAGGCGATGCCGGCCTCGTCGCAATGGGCGATGAGCGCGCCGATCCCGGGATCGGCGCGGATCGCGGCGACCGTCGCGGGCAGCGTCTCGGCGCCGTCGAAGCCCAGGGCGCGGACCATCCAGGGCGAGCGGATATATTTGTTCTCGATGAGCAGCGCGTCGCCGAAGCGCTGCTTCAGCGCGCGCAGGTCGTGGTCGGGATCGTGCGGATCGGGATAGATGTGCAGGAAGGCGGCGTCCGGATACATACGCTTCACCCAGTACATGCGGTGCCCATAGACCAGTGCGGCGATCGACGGGCGGGATGGCTCCTCCAGCGCCCAGGGCTGCCAGCGCACCAGTCGCCCGCCATGCCGCGTCGCGATCTGGTGCGCGTCGTCGAACTGCTCGTCATCGAGGATGGCGAGGACACTGGCCCCGGTGCCGATGATGTCGGCCAACACACGCAGACCCTGGCTTGCCGCCGCCTCCTGCGCCGCCACGACGCGGTGGACGAAGCGGGCGTCGCGTGAGATTTCGGTGGTGAAGGCGCTGGCATGGTCGAAGCTCGGGAAGCTGCCCACCACCTCAACCCACGAACGCTGTCGCGGCGTTGCCAGTTCGACCTCGACCAGTATGCCCGCGACGCCGAAGGTGTGGAACAGCGGCTCGGCGGCTTTGGCGGACAGCTTCAGCAGGCGCGGGCTTTCCTCGACCGTCATCAGCGTCGCCGCGCGGACGATGCCGTCCCACACCGCGCCATTGGTGCTGCTGCCGAGGCCGACATGGCCGCCGGCGATCCAGCCGCCGACGGTGGCGGTGGCATAGGTCGTGGTCAGGATCGGCACCTCGGCGCCATGCGACCGGGCGGCGCGCTCTAGATCGCCCAGGATCGCGCTCGCGGGGGATCGGACGAAGCCGTCACCGGCCACGACATCGCCCGCCAGGTTGCGCAGGTCGAAGAGCAGGCCACCCGCGCTGGGATCGATGAGGCCGAAATTGGAGGTGCCGGCGCCACGCAGGGTGATTGGCGTCCGTTCGAGCGCGGCCACTGAAACGGCGGCGGCCAGCTCGTCGATGCTGCGCGGAGCGACGGCGGCCTGCAGCCCAAGCTGGGCGCCCTCGGCCGACAGCCGCTGCTTGCGCGCATCGGCGAGGGAGGGAGAAAGCCAGCTCTGATCGCGGGTGAGGGCAGCGACTTCGCTCGCCCCGGTCGCGATCCGGTCCGACGGCAGCGCGTCGCGCAGCTTGTCGATCAGCACCGAGCCGCTCATGGCGCCACTGCCGCATCGGCCGCCGCGAGAGCCTGTTCGATTTCGCGCTCGGCATCTGCGCCAAGCGGCTGCTGCGGCGCGATCGGGCTGCCGACCGCATAGCCGCGCAGCTTGAGGGCGGTCTTGATGCAGGCGGCGAGCGGATATTTGCGGAAGGCCTCGTTGATCGGCCAGAGCGTGCGCTGCAATTCGAGCGCCGCGTCGATATCGCCGGCGAGGACCAGATCGCGCAGCTTCTTCGCGGCGCGCGGGATGACGCAGGCCGGCCCCGCCATCCAGCCGACGCCGCCGAGCAGGAAGACGATCGCCGGGATATGCGCCGAGGCGCTGAATATCTCGAGCTTGTCGCCGACATGATTGAGCAGGCTGAGGATCCGGCCGGTGTCGCCGGTCGCATCCTTGATATAGCGGATATTGGGCCGCTCGGCGAGGCGAAGCAGGCCGGCGGTGGTGAAGTCGGTGCCGAGCAGGGCGGGGTTGGTGTAGAGCACCACCGGGATTGACACAGCATCGGCGATCCGCTCGAAATAGGTGAGCGCGCCCTCCTCCGAGGTGGCGAAGCCGTTCTGGCGCATCACGACGATGCCGGCCGCACCGAGATCCTGCCAGGTGCGGGCCTGCTGGACGCCATCCTCGATCGAGAAGGCGGCCACGCCGGGGACGACCGGAACGCGCCCGGCCGCGGCTTCGAGCGTGGTCTCGACGACCTGGCGTCGTTGTTCCTGGGTTAGATAGATGACCTCGCCGGTGCTGCCGAGCGGGGTGAGACCATCGACCCCGGCATGGATCAGATCGTCGACGAGGCGCGCGAGCACGGCGGTGTCGATCCGGCCCTCATCGTCGGTGGGGGAGACGAGATAGGGATAGATGCCGTGGGGCAAGCGCAGGGAGGTCATGCCGCGTTGCTCCGCACCGGCGCCGCGAGGCTCGGTTCGACGGCGGCCAGGACCTGTTCGGAGAGCCGGCCGAGACCCGGATCGGAGCGCCGCCGCGGCCGCGGCAGATCGACCTTGAAGTCGGCGATGACCCGGCCGGGCCGATTGCTGAGCACGAGGATGCGATCGGCGAGCTCGCAGGCTTCGCCGATATTGTGGGTCACCATCAGCACGGTGCGCTTGGTCTCGATCCAGAGATCGAGCAGTTCGCGGCGCAGATGCGCGGCGGTGAGCTCGTCGAGGGCGGAGAAGGGCTCGTCCATCAGCAGGACATCGGGTTCGATGACGAGCGCGCGGGCGAGCGCGACGCGCTGCTGCATGCCGCCCGACAGTTGCTGGGGCAGCACGTCGAGCGCGGTGCCGAGGCCGACGCGGCGCAGGATTTCGGAGGCCTGTTCGGCGGCCTGCGCGCGCGGGACGCCACGGACCTCGAGCACCAGCGCCACATTGTCCCGCGCGTTCTTCCACGGCAGGAGCCGAGGCTGCTGGAACATATAGGCGAGGGTGGCCTGCGGCGGATCGAGCCTGAACTGGCCATCAAAGCCGGTGTCGAGCCCCGCGGCGATGTGCAGCAGCGTCGACTTGCCGGAGCCGCTCGGCCCGACCAGCGCGGTGAAGCTGCCGGGTTCGAGCACCAGCTCGATATCCTCGAGCACGGCGCGTTCGTCGCGGCTTTCGGCGAAGCTGCGCGAAAGCTTCGTGAAGGACAGGCGCGCGGTCATTGCATTTCCCTTCGTTGCCATTTGAAGGCCCAGCGTTCGATGCCGCGCACGACGAAAATCTCGAACAGCAGCATCAGGATGACGAAGGGCAGGGCGCTGCCCAACACGCGGGGCATGTCGGCAAGGCTGTAGAAGAACTGGATGCGGTAGCCGACGCCGGACGACCGGCCGATCAGCTCGACGAAGATCATCAGCCGCCAGACCGATGCCAGGCCGCTGCGCGCAGCGGCGAACAGGAAGGGCGCGGCCTGCGGCGCCAGCACCTGACGGAGCTGAACCGCACGGGGCATCCGGAAGGCGCGCGCCATTTCGGTCAGTTCGGGATTGATCGAGCGGACACCGTGCCAGATGGTGTCGATCATCGAAGGCGCCACGACGAGCGCCGCGCCGATCATCGCCGAATAGTCGTTGATGCCGAAGATCAGATAGACGACGACCACGCAGACGAGCGACGGGATCGATGCCGCCACCGTGACCCAACCGCCGAGCAGACGCGCGGCGAAATCCGACAGGCCGAACAGCGTCCCCGCCACGATCGCGATGAGGAAGGCGATGAGGAACGCGCCCAGCACGCGCAGCGCGGTGACGCCGACATCGGACCAGAGATAGCCCTCGTCGTGCGAGGAGATCATCGCGCCGATCGCATCGACCGGCCCGGGCAGCAGGTCGCTCCCGAGCAGCAGGGCGCCGGTCTGCCACAGGAGGAAGAACAGCAGCGCCGACGCGATCGGGAAGGCGAAGGCGGACAGTGTGGCACGGGGGCGGGCGATCACAGTGGCCATGTGTGTGCCGCCGGTTCGAGATGGGTGGACGGGGGCAAGGGCTGAGCCGCATGCCCGGGATGATCGGCAGGCAGGACGGCGCCCTCGCCGAAGAGCCGCTCGCGCAGGGTGGGGCCGGCCGGGGGCGACAGGCGGCCCCGGCGGCGCAGTTCGGGAACGACCAGCTCGATGAACTCGTCGACGCTCTTGCTGCGGATCATATAGGCGATGTTGAACCCGTCGACATCCGCGCCATCGACATAGCTTTCCATGCGGTCGACGATCTGGGCCGGCGTTCCGGACACGACATTGCCCGCACCACCGAACGCATAGGAGCGCAGCAGATCCTTGACGGTGAAGCGCTGACCATCGCGCGCGATCCGGCGCAGGAAATCGCCGGTATGCTGGCTGTTGCTGCTGGTCAGTTCGAGCGTCTCGAAATCGACGCTGTCATCGGGATCGCTGCCGCGAAGATCGATGCCGGCCCATTGCTGGAGGACGATCAGCGCGGCTTCGGGATCGCACGCATCGACGAAGTCGTGATATTTCGCCGCAGCCGCCTTTTCCGTCTCCCCGACGACCGGGATGATCCGCGGCATGAACTTGATGTGCTGCGGGTCGCGACCTGCCGCGACAGCCAGCGCCCGCGTTGACGCGACCAGCCGCGCGGTCTCCCCGATCGTCGTCGCGTTGAGATAGATGCACTCGGCATGGGTCGCCCCGAAGCGGCGGCCACGATCCGAACTGCCGGCCTGGAAGAGCACCGGCGTCCGCTGCGGCGAGGGCTCCGCCATGTGGATCGCCGACAGCGAGATGCTCGCCTTCGCTCAGCACATCACCGACACCAGCGGCCGGATTGCGCGTCAGCGCCACCTTGAAGCGCGGGATGCCGTAGGCGCTCTTTTCCTGCTTCAGTTCGATCGCCAATTCGTGTCGCATGGCGACCGGTTCGTCGAGCCGATCCCTATCACCCGAAAGAGCCGGAGGGTGCTGGAGAGGACGATATCCGGTCTCGAGATGGCAAGGATCAATTTGATCCACGAGCCTGCCTCCAACGGTCGCATCACGATGATCCGGGATCTCAATCGATATACCCAAGCGAATCCCGATATGCTCGCCGACGATGAGAGGTCGATCGCGACAGACATCGGGATCGATGAGCATGACGAGTTCATGCGCGCGCAGTTGCATGCCTGGTTTGATGGTTTCGCGCGCAACCTACGCGAACCTCCGGCGGACGCCCGGTTTCCCTCGGACGCGTCGCCGACCGGGGCGCCGATGACCTCGCTGCGCGATGTGGAGGAGCAGGCGCCCTTGAAGGGGAACAGCACTTTATGAAGGAGTTCAGGAGCGGTTCGCAGATATTGTTCGGTCACCTTCCGGAGCAGACCGTCGACGCAGGCGGTGGCATCTGGAAAGTCAAACGCTGGAACGACCCGAAAACTGTCAATGCCATCGACACCGGAGCGCTCCGCGAGGAACTGATCCGGGCCGCCTATCCCTGGAAAGAGGCGAACCCTAGCCAGGACGGTGGCTTCGTCGATGACTTACTGGCGCATCGGCCCGTGCGCGTCCACGCCTTGAACCGCGAGGAAGGCGTCTACTGCGAACCCTTCCCACGGTTATTCATGTGCCAGCGCTGCAAGCGGCTCCACGACGACGCCATGGGGAAATGTAAGTGTGGCGCCACAGCGCGGCGCGGCCAGCTTCCCTTCGTAGGATACCACGACGCTTGCGGAGCGATCAAAACGCCATACGTCGCGAAATGTCCGCAGCATAAGCAACGAGCAGTGCGCTTTCCTGGCACTGCTTCGGCTGCAGAACTGGTTTTCTATTGTCCAGAGTGTCCGCCTGGCACGTTTCTCAACCGGGGATTCGGAGCGTCTTGTGACTGTGCCCTAGGAGGGGCGCTTTCGTTCACGGTCCACCGGTCGGGCAACGTCTTCAAGCCGCGCGGGATCAGCATGATCAATCCGCCCCGACGGGAAATCCTGATCCGCATCGAGCAGGCGGGCGGTGGGGAACGCGCGCTCGAGTGGATGCTCGAAGGCATGATTGGGAGGCGGCTCACGGAATCGGCTGCTGCCCAGAATCCTGCCTCGATCCGCAAGCTCCTTGAAGACCGCGGGTTCGATGAAACGACGATCTCCGCGATGATCTCCGCGATGCCCGACACTGCCGAAGCGGGAAAAAGCACACTGGAGCTCGCCCCCGAGTTGCGCGCAGATGCGGAACGCGAAGCCAAACAGGTGGCGCTCGGTGTGCTTCCCGGAGGCACAGCGCATGGAAAGTGCCCGCGGTGACCATGAACCCCGACCTCAATATCATCGACAGCTTCCTCGAAGCGTTCATCAGCTACATCGACAGCGGCTTTGGTCTGCTGTCCGGCGATGTCGCGTTCCTCACCACCGTCCTGATCGGCATCGACGTGACGCTGGCCGCGCTGTGGTGGGCGATGGACAATGACCAGGATGTGCTGGGCAAGCTCATCAAGAAGACGCTCTATGTCGGGGCCTTCGCTTTCATCATCGGCAATTTCAGCACGCTGGCCGACATCATCTTTCAGAGTTTTTCGGGCCTCGGCATCACAGCGGGCGGCGGGGGCGTATCGGCCGACGATCTGATGCATCCCGGCGCGATCGCCGGCACCGGCTTCACCGCCGCGCATCCGCTGCTCGATCAGGTGACGGAGATGTCGGGGTTCCCGGAGTTCTTCGGCAATTTCCTCAGCATCGCGGTGCTACTCATCTGCTGGCTGCTGGTGGTGCTGGCCTTCTTCATCCTCGCCATCCAGCTTTTCATCACGATCCTGGAGTTCAAGCTGACCGCGCTCGCCGGGTTCGTGCTCGTGCCGTTCGCGCTATGGAACAAGACCAGCTTCCTGGCCGAGCGCGTGCTCGGCAATATCGTGTCATCCGGCATCAAGGTCATGGTCCTCGCCGTCATCATCGGCATCGGCACCAATCTGTTCGGCGAACTGACCGCCCTTGTCGGCAGCGAGCCGGAGATCGCCGAAGCGCTCAGCCTGCTGATGGGCGCGCTCACCCTGTTCGGCCTTGGCATCTTCGGTCCCGGCATCGCGTCCGGCCTTGTCTCCGGCGCACCGCAGCTTGGCGCAGGTGCAGCAGTCGGCACGGTCGCGGGCGCTGCCCTTGCGACCGGCGGCGCGGCCATGCTGGGTGCGCGCGGCGCGATGGCGGCCGGGCGAGGCGGCATGGGTGCGATCAAGGCCGGCACCGCGATGGGATCAGCGGCGCAGGCGTCCTACCGGCTCGGTCAGGAAACGTCCGGCAGCGCCAGCATCGGCGCAGGTCTTGGCGGCATGGCGACTGCCGCTGGTGGCGCCACATCGCGGGGGATGAAAGCCGCGGCATCCCGCATCGCCGGTCCTATTCGTGCGAGCGCTGAACGTGGCCAGCAGGCCGCATGGAATGCGGGTCGCACTTCACCCGCACCTGCCACTGCTTCTGCCAGCGCCGCATCCGATTCCACGCCTGCGTGGGCGCAGAGCCTGCGCGCGCAGCAGACCGCCCGGCATCAGCGCCACATGGCGATGCAGACGATCAAGGACGGAGATCGTCCGGGCGGCGCCGCCAATCCCGACCTTAGCCAGAAGGAGTAATATTCCATGATCTTCAAGCGATCCATCCAGCGTTATGGGCGAACGCCCGAACCGGAAACACCCTATCAGCGCGCCGGCCAGCTATGGGACGAGCGCATTGGCTCCGCCCGTGTGCAGGCCCGCAACTGGCGACTTGTCGCCTTCGGATGCCTTGGACTTACCGGCGTGCTGATCAGCTCCAATGTCTGGCAGTCGATGCAAAGCCGTGTCGCCCCCTATGTGGTCGAGGTGGACCGGCTGGGCGAGGCGCGCAGCGTCGCGCCCGCGATCCAGAACTACCAGCCCACCGACGGCCAGATCGCATGGCACCTGGGCCGCTTCATCTCCAATGTCCGTTCCGTTTCGACTGACCCGGTGTTGGTGAAGCGCAACTGGCTCGACGCCTACGACTTCGCCACCGACCGGGCCGCACTGTTCCTCAACGAATATGCGCGCAGCAACGATCCGTTCGCAGCGATCGGCCAGCGCAGCGTCTCGGTGCAGGTGACGAGCGTGGTCCGCGCGTCCGACAGCAGCTTTCAGGTCAAATGGACCGAGAGCATTTTCGAGCGCGGCAGTCTCGCGAAAACTGAACGCTGGACCGCCATGCTGACCATGATGCTCCGGCCGCCGAAAACGGCCGATGCGCTCCGCAAGAACCCGCTGGGCCTGTTTGTCAACGCCATTGACTGGGCGCGCGAACTGGAAGGCCAGCCCACGTCATCCGGGCCGCAAGGCCAGCGCCAGCAGCAACCTTTGCCAGCGACCGCCGTGCCGCAGGTGCCGTCTGCTGTTCCGACGCCGTCCGTCGCCGCCGTTCCGGCCACTAACGCCGCACCAATTCCAGCGACACCCGCCAGTCCGACCAATGAAGGAGAACCCGGCCAATGATCCGGACCATCATACTGTCTGCTTCCGCACTGGCGCTGACCGCCTGCGCGGGGAAGACCCCACCGCCAACGATCGCCTATGACGCGGCCGACTTCCGGTCCGCGACACAGCAGGCAGAGCCGGCCCGGCCGGTTGAGATAGTGGAACAGCCCGTGCCGCTACCGCTTCCCGGCCAACTGATGCCGCCGCCATCGGTGAAAGGTGAGACGCGGGAACCGGCCGCGCGCATCGAAGCCGCCAACCGGGCCGCCACGCGCGAGCCGTCCAGTGCGGGCTACATCAACGCCGTGCAGGTCTATCCCTGGACCGACGGGGCGCTGTATCGCCTTTATACCGCCCCGGAACGGGTGAGCGACATTGCCTTGCAGCCCGGCGAAAAGCTGGTGGCGGTGTCCGCTGGCGATACCGTCCGTTGGATCATAGGCGACACGACCAGCGGCGCGGGAGATCAGGCCCGCGTGCATGTCTTGGTGAAGCCCTTCGCAGCCGGGCTGACGACAAATATGGTCATCACGACCGACCGTCGCGCCTATCACCTCGCGCTCGAAAGCACCGACCGCACGGCGATGGCCGCGATTAGCTGGACCTATCCGCAGGACCGGCTCGTGGCGCTTCGCCGCCAGAACCGGGACGCCGAACAGGCGCGGCCGGTCGCGGAGAATATAGCGCTCACCAATCTGCGCTTCCGCTACGAGATCACCGGCGACAGCCCGCCGTGGCGACCGATCCGGGCATGGGATGATGGCGCCAAGGTCTATATCGAGTTTCCTGCGCGGCTCGATCAGGGCGAGGCGCCGCCACTGTTCGTTGTCGGCCCGCTGGGCGACACTCAGTTGGTCAACTACCGCGTCAGCGGCAATCACTATATCGTCGATCGTCTGTTCGCGGCGGCCGAACTGCGCCTTGGCGAGAAGCCGCAGCAGGTCGTGCGGATCAGCAGGACGGACGGGAGGTCACGGAAATGACCGTGCCGCCCGTTGAACCGATTCCGCCCGCCGCTCCCGCCGCGCCTGATCCGGCAGCGCCGGATGTCGCGCCCACTGCGCCACCGCGTAAAGCGCCCCCCGAGGCGCTCACCCTGCGCGCCGCACCCCGCCGCGTGGTCCGGTTCAAGCGCGGCGTCATCATCGGCGGCGCGGCGGCCGGGTCGCTTGCCATCGCCGGCGTCGCGTGGATGGCGCTGGGGCCGAAAACGCTTCGGCTTGTCGAAGCGAGCGACAAGGCGATTACCGAGCGCCACACACCCGCCGATCAGGTGATGAACCTGCCCGGCACTTATGGCGAGGTCGCGCCGGGCGTCCCGATCCTGGGGCCGCCGCTCCCCGGCGATCTTGGCAGGCCCATTCTTGACAGGCAGCGGCAGCTTGAGGCGGGCGGCGTCATGCCTGGTGGCTCCGCCATGCCGCCTGCCACGACCCCGGAGGAACAGGCGGCCGAAGCCGAGCGCCAGCGGATCGCCGCGCAGGCGGCACAGGCCCGCGAGGCGGGCGTCATTGTGCAATCCTCGGGGCGCGCAGCAAGTGCTGTTGCAGGTGCGGCCGCCGAGATGGCGACCAGCGCAACGCCCGCCGTCGAACCGGCACAGGCGGACCGGCTGGCGCTGAACCCGGACACCGACCCGAGCAATCAACAACGCAAGCTGGATTTTACCGGGCAATCGGCATCGGGCGGGATCTACAACGCCCATGCGCTCCAGACCCCGGCATCGCCGCATCAGGTGATGGCAGGCAGCGTGATCGCCGGCAGCCTCCTGACGGGACTTAACTCCGATCTTCCTGGCATGGTCGTGGCGCAGGTGACGGAGAATGTCTTTGATACCGTGACCGGCCGCACCCTGCTTATCCCGCAAGGTTCGCGGCTGATCGGCAGCTATGACAGCGTGGTGGCGTTCGGGCAGAGCCGCGCCTTGCTGGTGTGGCAGCGGATCATCCTGCCCGATGGCAGTTCCATCCAGATCGACAATCTGCCCGCGACCGATGCCGCTGGCTACGCTGGGCTGTCCGACAAGGTGGATTACCACACCTGGCGTCTGCTCAAGGGCGTGATGCTATCGACCCTGCTGGGCGTCGGCACCGAATTGTCGATCGGCAATGACGAAAGCGACCTTGTGCGGGCGCTCCGTCAGTCAACCCAGCAGTCCGCCAATCAGGCGGGCCAGCAGATCGTGACGAAGAACCTCAACATCCAGCCCACCATAACCGTCCGTCCCGGATGGCCGCTTCGCGTGATCGTTCACCATGATCTGGTCCTTCGGGAATGGCGCGGGCGCTGACAGGAGACGCCGCCATGCTCAAACTCGCCAAGCTGCCCGACCGTACGCCGGTGAAGATCGGCATCACCGTCACGCCCGACCTTGCCCATGCGCTGGCGGATTATGCTGCTCTCTATAACCGGGCCTATGCCGACAAGGCGGAGTTAGCCGACCTGATACCGGCCATGCTCGAATCCTTTCTCACCAGTGATCGCGCGTTCGCCAAAGCCCGCAAGAGCACGGAGGCGGGGACATGAGGAGACAGCGCGAGATCGGCCGCTGCTGCTGCCCCGCGCGTGCGGGATGGCAAACAGAAAATGCTCACAATGGAGGATGATCGGCTCTGGACCCCGAGAGAATTGTCAAAATTCCTTGGCTATTCGGAAAGCACTATCTGCCGGATGGTGTCACAATGTCCGGCCAAACTGCCGCCGCGAGTTGCAGCCCTCGCTCGCCCCAGATGGCTGCCGGAGGTCGCGCGTGAATGGGCGCGGGTCAGTAGCGATCCCCCAGGCCTGCGGGGCGGCCGTCCTCGGCACATCCGGTAGTCGGCCGTCTTCTAACGCGCACCGTTCATCGCAATTTTGAAACGGCCTATGGCATCCCCCGAGGGGGTCAGTGTGCCAAACTGTGCCAAACCCCCGGAAAAATCCTTGTTTTTCAAGGGGATATGGTGCCCAGGAGAGGACTCGAACCTCCACGGCCTTGCGGCCACTGGCACCTGAAGCCAGCGCGTCTACCAATTCCACCACCTGGGCATCCGGAGCGGAGGCCGGGCGGATAGCGGCGCTGCTTGTGCCTTGTCAACAGCTTCCGTGCAGGGCAATGCGGGGAAAATCTGATCATCAAGGGAATATGACGATGAGCCGTCTTATCACGCTGTTCGGCGGTGGTGGTTTTCTGGGCCGTTATGTCGCGCAGGAGCTGCTCAAGGCCGGCGCCCGCGTCCGGATAGCCGAGCGCGATCCGTCCGACGCCTGGTTCCTGAAACCGCTCGGCGGCCTCGGCCAGATCCAGTTCGTTCCAGCCAGCGTCACCAAGCCCGCCAGCATCGCCCATGCCGTCGAAGGCGCGGATGCGGTGATCAACCTTGTTGGCATTTTGAAGGGCGATTTCGACGCGATCCAGCGCAAGGGCGCGGGCAACGTCGCGGCGGCGGCGCGGGCGGCAGGGGCCGATACGCTCGTCCATATCTCCGCGATCGGCGCCGACCCCGAATCGCCGTCCGCCTACGGCCGCAGCAAGGGCGAGGGCGAGGCCGCCGTGCGCGCGGCCTTTCCCGAAGCGACGATCATTCGGCCTTCGGTGGTGTTCGGGCAGGAGGACGGCTTCCTCAACCGTTTCGCCGCGATGCAGGCGATGCCGTTCGTGCCGGTGCTGCGCGGCGGGGTGAAATTCCAGCCGGTGTGGGTGGCCGATGTAGCCCGCGCGATCGCGGCCGCGGCGACGAGCCCAGCCGTGCATGGCGGCCAGACCTATGAATTGGGCGGCCCGGAGGTCGTGACGATGGCTGGCCTCAACGAATGGCTGGCCAAGGCGACCGGACGCGAACCCAATTTCGTGCCCGTGCCCGATTTCGCCGGCGCGATCCTTGCCACGCTGATGGGCATGGTGCCGGGCGCGCCGATCACCCGCGACCAGTGGCTTATGCTTCAGAAGGACAATGTCGTTTCGCCGGGCGCCAAGGGGATCGAGGCGTTCGGTATAGCGCCTACGCCGATGGAGGCGGTCGCACCCGGTTGGCTGGTGCAGTACCGCCCCAACGGCCGCTTCGCCACGACCACCAAGCCTGCTGCCTGACGCGTCATGGAGATGTCGCTGCTGTCGATAGTCCTGCTCGGCATTGTCGAGGGGCTGACCGAATTCATCCCGGTGTCCTCGACCGGCCATCTCATCCTGGCGGGCGAGGTGATGCGGGTGCCCCAAGGCACGGAGACGTTCGACATCGTCATCCAGCTCGGAGCGATCCTCGCTGTGGTGGTGCTCTATCGCCAGCGCTTCCTCGACGTGATCGCCGGCCTGTTCCGGCGCGATCCTCAAGCAATCCGCTTCACCCGCAACGTGCTGATCGGGTTCCTGCCGTCGGCCGTGATCGGCGCAGTCGCCTATGGCGCGATCAAGGCGATGCTCAACGCGCCGATCATCGTCGCGGTGGCGCTGATCCTGGGCGGCGTGGCCATCCTCGTCATCGAGCGCACAGTGCGCACCCCGACCTGCGACAGCGTCGAGGGGATGAGCGTGAAGACCACGCTCGGCATCGGCATGATCCAGTGCCTGTCGATGATACCCGGGGTCAGCCGCTCCGGCGCGACGATCATGGGGGCGCTCACCCTTGGCGTCGAACGCCGCACCGCCGCCGAATATAGTTTCTTCCTCGCCATTCCGACGATGATGGGGGCAACTGCGCTGGCGCTTTGGAAGGCGCGGAACGAGCTGGGGGATGCGCAGGCCACCGCGATTGCAATCGGCTTCGTCATATCGTTCATCGTGGCGATGCTTGTCATCCGCTGGTTCCTCAATGTCGTAACACGCCACGGCTTCGCGCCCTTCGCTTGGTACCGCATCATCGTCGGCTCCATCGCATTGATATGGCTGATGATTTAATAGGTCCGATACGGCCATTAACTTCCGCCATGCCGCGGAGGCGGCGGGCGTAGTGCTAGATTTCCACAGAAAATAGGTAAGCAATGCTGCCTTAATATGTGAAAAAAGCGTGACTCGGGCCACTTTTCATGAGAATGGCGGCTGATGGTCATGGTCGTCCGGCGGATTGCCGATAGTCGACAGCCGTCGGCGCCCAAGACCTTAAACGCTTTTGAGGAAAGCCGATGCTGTCATCGGCGGGCCGTTCCACGCGTCCCGCTGCTGAGGGGCGTGGGCTGTGGCGGGGACAGGTCGATGGCTAACGAGCCGATGCTCAAATTCGTGAAGGTGGGACAGGCCTATCCGCCGAAGCGCGCACCCGACGCGCGCGTCTCCGATTTCGACGAGATTTCGCCGCTCTATGCGGACGACAATGCCGAGGAGCAGGCTTCGCGCTGTTCGCAATGTGGCGTGCCCTATTGCTCGACGCACTGTCCGCTCCACAACCATATTCCCGACTGGCTGCGCCTCACCACCGAAGGGCGGCTGCGCGAGGCTTATGAGCTGTCCAACGCCACCTCGACCATGCCCGAGATCTGCGGCCGCATCTGCCCGCAGGACCGGTTATGCGAAGGCAATTGCGTCATCGAGTTTTCGGGCCATGGCGCGGTCACGATCGGATCGGTCGAGAAGTACATCACCGACACCGCCTGGGAGAATGGCTGGGTCGAGCCGGTT
The DNA here is from genome assembly GCF_000971055.1 of Sphingomonas sp. SRS2. Classification (GTDB taxonomy): domain Bacteria; phylum Pseudomonadota; class Alphaproteobacteria; order Sphingomonadales; family Sphingomonadaceae; genus Rhizorhabdus. The sequence continues at coordinate 7,112 of NZ_LARW01000088.1, read as the reverse complement.
CAGGTCGGCCCAGCGCGCGGCCAGTCGGTCGGTGTCATCGGCGCGGGTCCTGCCGGGTTGACCACCGCCGAACTGATGCGCGCGCGCGGCTATGAGGTTCATGTCTACGACCGGCATGACCGGGCAGGCGGGCTGCTGACCTATGGCATCCCCGGCTTCAAGCTCGAAAAGCCGATCGTGATGCGCCGTGTCCAGCGGCTGATCGATGCGGGCATTGTCTTTCATCAGGGTTTCGAGGTCGGCCGCGATGCCTCGCTCGCCGAGCTGCGCGAGAAGCATGATGCGGTCCTGATCGCCACGGGCGTTTATAAGCCGCGCGCGATCAAGGCGCCGGGCGTCGGCGCTTCCGGCGTCGTCGAGGCGCTCGATTATCTGACGGCGTCGAACCGCAAGGGGTTCGGAGACGCCGTGCCGGCGTTCGACGATGGCGGCCTCGATGCGCAGGGCAAGCATGTCGTGGTGATCGGCGGCGGCGACACCGCGATGGATTGCGTGCGCACGGCGATCCGCCAGGGCGCGGCATCGGTGAAGTGCCTCTATCGCCGCGACCGCGCCAACATGCCCGGATCGCAGCGCGAGACGAAGAATGCCGAGGAAGAGGGCGTCGAGTTCGTCTGGCTGTCCGCACCCGAGGCTTTCGACGGCGGCGATGTCGTCAGCGGGGTCCGCGCGATCAAAATGCGGCTTGGCGAACCCGATGTTTCTGGCCGCCGCACCCCCGAAGCCGACCCGGGCAGCGAGTTCCGCCTCGACGCCGATCTGGTCATCAAGGCGCTCGGCTTCGATCCCGAGGACCTGCCGGGCGCGTTCGGCAGCTCCGAACTGTCGGTGACCCGCTGGGGTACGTTGCGCGTCGATCATAAGACGATGCAGACCTCGGTCGACGGCGTGTTCGCGGCCGGCGATATCGTTCGCGGCGCGAGCCTCGTCGTCTGGGCGATCCGCGATGGCCGCGACGTGGCCGATCGGATGCATCTTTATCTGAAGACAAAGGCGAAGGCCGAGAAGGTGGCGGCATGATGCGCGCCATCATCATCGCCGCTGCGCTGGTTGTTGCCGCTCCGGCCCATGCCCAGTCGGATGTCGATCCGGCGCGCCTGGCTGTCGCCCAGCAGATTGTCGAGCAGGTCATGCCGCCCGGTCAACGGGATGCGATGATCGACGCGATAGTGCGACCCACTGTAGCGAATGTTCGAGAAGCATTCAGCCAGTCGCCGGACTTGAAGAGCCTGCTTGCGAAAAAGCTGGGCGCTCAGCAGGTTTTGGAACGCTTTGTCGATAGTCAGATGGAGGCGTCCATCGCGTTGACCAAGGCAAGCCTTCCGAGCCTGCTGGATGCGATGGCGCGGGCCTATGCGCGGCGTTTCTCGACAGAGCAGCTCGCGGACATCAGCGCTTTTTTCCGGACACCCAGCGGTCGCGCCTATGTCGCGCAATCAGCGACTATGATGAGCGACCCTGATGTGCAGGCGGCGCAGCGGGCGATGATGATGAAATCTCTCGAAGGAATGCAGGAACGGATCGCGGATTTCGTTGCCGACCTGCGGCGGACCGAAGGTGAGCGGAAATGAGCAACGATCCCCGCAAGATCAGCGAGCAGATCAAGGGCGACCCTGCATGGATGGCCTCCGAGCGTGAACGCCTCGCTCGCGACGGCATGTATCACCCAGAAATGGAAGGCGATGCCTGTGGAGTCGGCCTGGTGGCGGCGACCGACGGCAAGCCGTCGCGCCGCGTCGTCGCGGCGGCGATCGATGCGCTGAAGGCGGTGTGGCATCGCGGCGCGGTCGACGCGGACGGCAAGACCGGTGACGGCGCGGGCATCCATGTCGACCTGCCGGTACGCTTCTTCGACGATGCGATCGAATATGCCGGCCACAAGCCCCGGCCGAACCGGCTTGCGGTCGGCATGGTCTTTCTGCCGCGTACCGATCTGAGCGCGCAGGAGAACTGCCGCACCATCGTCGAGAGCGAGATCATCGATTTCGGCTACACCATCTATGGCTGGCGGCAGGTGCCGGTCGATGTCTCGGTAATCGGCGAGAAGGCTCTGCTCACCCGCCCCGAGATCGAGCAGATCATGATCGCGGGGCCGATGCCCGACGAGATGAGCCTCGAGGAGTTCGAGAAGAACCTGTACCTGATCCGCCGCCGCATCGAGCGCAAGGTCATCGAGGCGCAGATACAGGGCTTCTATATCTGCTCGCTGTCGGCGCGCTCGATCATCTACAAGGGGCTGTTCCTCGCCGAGGAGCTGTCGGTCTTCTATCCCGACCTGAAGGACGAGCGCTTCGTCAGCCGCGTCGCGATCTTCCATCAGCGCTATTCGACCAACACCTTCCCGCAATGGTGGCTGGCGCAACCTTTCCGCGCGCTTGCCCATAATGGCGAGATCAACACGATCCGCGGCAACAAGAACTGGATGAAGAGCCACGAGATCAAGATGGCTTCGCTCGCCTTTGGCGAGCATTCGGACGAGATCAAGCCGCTGATTCCCGCCGGCGCTTCGGATACCGCCGCGCTCGACGCCGTTTTCGAGACGATCTGCCGATCGGGCCGCGATGCGCCGACCGCGAAGCTGATGCTGGTGCCCGAGGCATGGCAGAACAGCCATGACGTGCCCGAGGCGCGCCGTGCGATGTACAGCTATTTCGGGTCGGTGATGGAGCCGTGGGACGGCCCCGCCGCACTCGCGATGACCGACGGCCGCTGGGTCGTGGCAGGCGTGGACCGCAATGCGCTGCGTCCGCTGCGCACCACGCGCACGGCCGACAACCTGCTGATCGTGGGATCGGAGACCGGCATGGTCGTCGTTCCCGAAAGCACGATCATCGCCAAGGGGCGGATGGGCCCGGGCCAGATGATCGCGATCGATCTTGAGGAAGGCCGCCTCTATGGCGATGCCGAGATCAAGGACAAGATCGCGAGCGAGAAGCCTTATGGCGAATGGGTCAAGGACTTCCGCACGCTCAAGGATCTGCCCACGCCCGCGGAGGATATGATCCCGCGCTGGTCGCGGCCGGAACTGCTGCGCCGCCAGGTCGCGGCGGGGCAGACGCTGGAGGATATGGAGCTGATCCTCAGCCCGCAGGTCGAGGAGGCCAAGGAGGCGATCGGCTCGATGGGCGACGATACGCCGCTCGCGGTGATTTCGGACAGGCCCCGGCTGATCAGCCATTTCTTCCGGCAGAATTTCAGCCAGGTCACGAATCCGCCGATCGACTCGTTGCGCGAAACGCGGGTGATGAGCCTCAAGACCCGCTTCGGGAATCTGGCCAATATCCTCGACAACGAGTTGCAGCAGGCTGACGTGCTGGTGCTCGAAAGCCCGGTACTCCATTGCCGTGACTGGCACGCGCTCCAGACGCATTTCGGCGCGCAGGCGGCCGAGATCGACTGCACCTTCGACGTCCTTGGCGGCCCCGACGCGCTGCGCCAGGCGATCACCCGCGTCCGCGCCGAAGCCGAGACCGCGGTGCGCGAGGGCAAGGCCGAGCTGTTCCTGACCGACGAGCATGTCGGGCCCGATCGCGCGGCGATCGCGATGGTGCTGGCGGCGGCGGCGGTGCACACCCATCTCGTGCGCAAGGGGCTGCGCTCCTACGCATCGGTCAACGTGCGTTCGTCCGAATGTCTCGACACCCATTATTATGCGGTGCTGATCGGCGTCGGCGCGACCACGGTGAACGCCTATCTGGCGGAAGCGGCGATTGCCGATCGGCATGCGCGCGGCCTGTTCGGCGATCTCGGCCTGGCCGACTGCCTGAAGCGGCATCGCAAGGCGATCGACGACGGTCTGCTCAAGATCATGTCGAAGATGGGGATCGCGGTGATCTCCAGCTATCGCGGCGGCTATAATTTCGAGGCGGTCGGGCTCAGCCGGGCCCTGGTCAACGACTTCTTCCCCGGCATGCCGGCCAAGATATCCGGCGAGGGCTATAATTCGCTGCAGATCAACCTGCTCAACCGGCACGAGGCGGCGTTCGACGATGTCGTCATCGCACTGCCGGTTGGCGGCTTCTACCGCCAGCGGGCGGGCGGAGAGGCACATGCCTATTCGGCGCAGCTGATGCATCTGCTGCAGAGCTCGGTCGCAACCGACAGCTATTCGACTTATCTGCAATTCTCGCGCGGGGTCCGTGACCTGCCGCCGATCTATCTGCGCGACCTGCTCGAGTTCAACTGGGCGCGGGAGGGGATCGCGATCGACTCGGTCGAGCCGATCACCGAAATCCGCAAGCGTTTCGTGACGCCGGGCATGTCGCTCGGCGCGCTGAGCCCGGAAGCACATGAGACACTGGCGATCGCGATGAACCGCATCGGCGCCAAGGCGGTGTCGGGCGAAGGCGGCGAGGACCGGAGCCGCTACACGCCTTATGCTAATGGCGACAACGCCAATTCGGTGATCAAGCAGGTCGCATCGGGCCGCTTCGGCGTCACCGCCGAATATCTCGGCGCGGCCGAGGAGCTGGAGATCAAGGTCGCGCAGGGCGCCAAGCCAGGCGAGGGCGGCCAGCTTCCCGGTTTCAAGGTCACGGAGATGATCGCCAAACTGCGGCACTCGACCCCCGGGGTGATGCTGATATCGCCACCGCCGCATCACGACATCTATTCGATCGAAGATCTGGCCCAGCTGATCTACGACCTCAAGCAGATCAATCCGCGCGCGCGGGTGTGCGTGAAGCTGGTCAGCTCGGCGGGTATTGGCACCGTCGCGGCGGGCGTCGCGAAGGCGCATGCGGACGTGATCCTGGTCGCGGGCCACGTCGGCGGTACCGGCGCTTCGCCGCAGACGTCGGTCAAATATGCCGGCACGCCATGGGAGATGGGCCTCAGCGAGACCAATCAGGTGCTGACGCTCAACGGTCTGCGCCACCGGGTCAAGCTGCGCACCGACGGCGGGCTCAAGACCGGGCGCGACATCGTCATCGCTGCGATCCTCGGTGCGGAGGAGTTCGGCATCGGCACGTTGTCACTGGTGGCGATGGGCTGCATCATGGTGCGCCAATGCCATTCGAACACCTGCCCGGTGGGCGTCTGCACGCAGGACGAGGCGCTGCGCAAGAAATTCGTCGGCACGCCTGAGAAGGTGATCAACCTGATGACCTTCATCGCGGAAGAGGTGCGCGAGATACTGGCAAAGCTCGGCGTGCGGTCGCTTGACGACATCATCGGCCGCACCGAACTGCTCCGTCAGGTCAGCCGCGGCGCCGAGCATCTCGACGACCTCGATCTCAACCCGGTGCTCGCCAAAGTCGACGCGCCCGCGAACAAGCGCCGCTTCAACATCGATACGTTCCGCAACGAGGTGCCCGACAGCCTCGACGCGCAGATGATCGAGGACGCCAGGGCGGTGTTCGACCGGCGCGAAAAGATGCAGCTGACCTATACGGTGCGGAACACCCACCGTGCGGTCGGTACGCGGTTCTCGGCGGAGATCACCCAGCGGTTCGGCATGTCCTCGCTCGCCGATGGGCACGTCCATATCCGGCTGCGCGGATCGGCCGGCCAGTCGTTGGGGGCCTTTGCGGTCAAGGGCATCACGCTCGAGGTGTTCGGCGACGCCAACGATTATGTCGGCAAGGGCCTGTCCGGGGCGATCATCGCGGTGCGCCCGATGGTGTCGTCGCCGCTGGAGACCAAGTCGAACACGATCATCGGCAACACCGTCCTGTACGGCGCTACCTCGGGCAAACTGTTCGCGGCGGGGCAGGCGGGGGAACGCTTCGCCGTCCGCAACTCCGGCGCGACCGTGGTGGTCGAAGGCTGCGGCGCCAATGGCTGCGAATATATGACCGGCGGCATCGCGGTGATCCTGGGCCGGGTCGGCGCCAATTTCGGCGCGGGCATGACCGGCGGGATGGCGTTCATCCTCGATGAGGATGGCGATTTCGACCAGAACGCCAATCCCGAGAGCATCATCTGGCAGCGTTTCGCATCGGTCCGGTGGGAAACGCGCTGCAAGGCGCTGATCGCCGAGCATGCCGAGCGCACCGACAGCAAATGGGCCCATAGTGTCCTCGACGACTGGGATCGCTGGCGGCAGCGTATCTGGCAGGTCTGCCCGAAGGAAATGGTCAACCGGCTCGATTATCCACTAAGCGACGTGGAGAATGAGATCGTCGCGGCGGAGTGACCTATATCCCCCTCCCTGCCCGGGAGGGGGTTAAAAAAAGGTCAGCGGGGAAGCGAGTGTTCTGCATTTCACCCTGCTGACATAGGTAGCGCATGCCGATAGGGTCGCCGCCACGATGTGGCAGCTTTATCAATTTCCGCTTTGTCCCTTTTCCCGCAAAGTCCGGCTCCAGATGGAGGAGAAGGGCATTGCCTATGACCTGGTGCGCGAGTCGCCCTGGTTGCGGCGGGACGAGTTCCTCGATCTCAATCCGGTCGGGCAGACCCCGGTGCTGGTCGATCCGGCGGTCGGCACCACGCTGATTCACAGCTGCGCGATCTCCGAATATATCGAGGAGACGGTCGAACCGGTGCCGATGCTTCCCGGTAATGCCGCGGCGCGCGGCGAGATAAGGCGTCTGGTCGCCTATTTCGATGAGAAGTTCTACGCCGATGTTGTCGGACCGCTGCTCTATGAGCGGGCGCTGAAACGGATCGTCCATCGCGCGCCGCCCGACGCGGGAATCCTTCGTCAGGCTATGAAAGCCGTCAACGATCATCTTGATTATGTTGATTATCTTGTCGGGAGTCGCCGCTGGATCGGTGGGCCGCTGCTTAGCCTCGCCGATCTCGCCTGCGCCGCGCATATCTCGGTCGCAGACTATCTGGGCGGGATCGACTGGCGCGGTCATGAGGAAACCAAGCAATGGTATTCGGGGATGAAGTCGCGCCGCTCGCTGCGCCTCATCCTGTCCGACCGGATGGAGCTCGTCGGCCCGCCCGAACATTATGAGAAGCCGGATTTTTGAGTTTACGCGTCGCCCCGGCGGAGGCTGGGCCGGTACCGCTTCCACGTAAGTGAAACAAACTCTAGGGGTTGTGGGGATTCATCGCGAGTTGATGACGGCTGCGGCGAGGTAGATCATTGCGGAGAAGCTTAGATCGGTTTTGCAGGCGCGCATGGCGATGCGCTTGAACTCTTTGAGTTTGCAGAAGAA
>NZ_LARW01000087.1 GCF_000971055.1 Sphingomonas sp. SRS2 | reverse complement strand
TTTTGGCATTGGGCCCTCGGCGCTGACGGAGGCCATGGGCATGCTCAACCACCATTTCGCAGCAGCCGCCTGATCGGCGCAGAGCGACAGCCTACCTCTGACTGCCGCCAATCTTTGCAACAGAGCCGATTTCCGTAATATCAGCGAAGCCCGCAAGATCGTCGAGATCGGCGCCCTGCGATCGTCGCTCGCGCATCGCGACGACAATTGGGAAGGAGACCTCTATGCGGCCTATCACAAGCTCAAGCTGATCGAGGACAGGATGATCACGGCAGAAGGCCTTGAACTAGCCAGCGAGTGGCATTTGCGCAATTCCAAGTTCCATGACAGCCTGGTTCAGAATTGCCGGAATGGCTGGCTAATCGACTATCGGAGGCTGCTCCATGAGCACAGCAATCGATACCTCCGCATTGCGCTCAAGAATAATCGAAAGCATCGGGACGTTCGCAAGGAGCACGCCGCGATTTTCGAGAGTGCGATCAAGGGAGATATGGAACTGTGCTCCGAACTGGTCGGGGAGCACATCGATACTTCGGTGGCGGACGTCGCGAAATATCTCCCGTCGTCAATTGAAGATTTCACGCGCAGGCTGATCAACGGCGCCTGATCGGGCTGCCGGGTCGGGCGAAAAACGTCGGATGAAGGGTTGAGCCACCCGGCCGCGATGACAAGGCGCTTTCATTGTAGCGTTACACCACCGTATCTCGTCAAATCGTCGTGACGGGCAGTATTGGGTGCCCCCTGTTTGTTGGACAGCGTGGCCGGAAGCGTGAGCGTTAGTTACGAGAAACGTACACGAATGTTCCTGCCGGCAGCGCGCGTCGAGCAAGCCAGAAGCCAGCCGCTGGCGACGTCATCCTCATCGAGGACTGAATTGTCGAGCCGCTCGACCTCTCCCTCCAGGAGCCGGCACATGCAGGAGGCACATTCGCCAACCTTGCAGGAGTGAGGCACGTGCAAGCCCGCGACCAGCATGGCGGAGAGGAGGGATTGACCGCTCTTGACCGGAATCTCGTGAAGCTGTCCCTTAACCTGCACCGCCAGCATCGCCTCTTCGCCTTCGCCGGTATCGGTCTCGTCTTCGTCGTCTTGAGCACCGAAATCCTCCTGGTGAACCCGATCAGGATCGAAGCCCTCCTGCTGCAGGACAGCGCGGACCAGGCGCATGAAAGGCTCGGGGCCGCAGAGATAGGCGTCGGCGTCCTTCCACCCATCGAGGGTCGACGACAAGATGGCCGGTGTCGGATAGCCGTCTTCGCTGTCATACCAATATCGGATGTGAAGGCGATCGCCGGCGTCTTGGGACAGTTCTTTCAGTTCGTCCATCATCATCGCCGTTGCGCGATCACGATTGGCGTAGAACATAAAGACCTGGGGCGCTCCGTCGACCAAGGCCTGCCGGGCGAGAGCGAAAATCGGTGCGATCCCGCTGCCGCCGGCGAAAAGCAGGACCGCTCGACCGGTTTGTTCGAGCCGGAAGCGCCCCGCAGGCGGGAGCACCCGCAAGGCCGATCCCGCGTTGGCGTGATCGCAAATCCAGTTCGACACCAGCCCGCCGGCGACCCGCCTGACGAGAACGCCGATGGTGCGGTCCGCGCTGGGCTCAGTGACGATCGAATAGCAACGCCAATGCTCGTCCCCGCTCACGTTCGCAGCGAGAGTCAGATACTGGCCGGGCACGAACGGCAGCCCCGGCGCTCCCCCGTCCAGCGCGCTGAAGTTCACGAGGACGGCGTCCTCCCCCTGCCGTACGACCTCGGCGATCCTGAGGGTTTGCGCCTTTTTCATCGGGTTACGCTCTCACAAGAAAAATGAGTTGTTGCCTTGCGGCCAATCGCTGTCGATCAGATTGATCTGCTTGACCGCAACGCGCAGCTCTCCGGCGACTTCGCGAAGGACGAAGCCGTTCCATCCGGCCAGAAGCCGTGAGAAGCCGTTGCGGAATTCCGCCAGGGTGAAGCTGTAGCGCGCGCGCCATTCATCGCTGGTTCCTGGCGACTGCCACACCTCCAGCCCGCTCCACTGCCGCGCGGTTCTTGAGGTGGGATACTGCGAATAAGCGAAGCCGGTCTCGAGCCGCTCCACACGGTCCAGGAGTCGCCGTCGATCATGAAATTCCAGCGTCACGCTCGTGCGCGGGTCGGGTGCGGGCATCCCTGACGGAATCCAGTAAGCGCATTCGTCGAGATAGAGACCAAGCCATGGCTGATAGGCTCGCTGGTCGAGCAGGCGCGCTTCGACCGAAAGCAAAGCGCCGATCCGATGCCAGAGCGCCGGGTCAATGCCGTCCGCAGGACGAACCTCCTGCGCGCCGAGATCGGAAGAGACGTCGCGAAGCCAATCATAATATGGCTGGTCGACATAGAGCGACGGCGGGTTGTGCTTATACGCCTTACTATCGCGTTCGCTGGCCGCGGCGCTGCTTTCAAGGGCGGTGTTCATTTTGCGTCCTTTCCCTTGTAGATGCGCAGCGTCGGTTCGGCCTGCATCAAGCGCTTCCACTGTGCAAAATAGTTTCTCATATGGAGTTCGGAGGTCACCGGCCCGGTCACGCTCCCATCCTCGTTGACGATGTCCTTGCCGGTTTCGTAATGTCGGCTGATGTCGACCCATTCGTCTTCTGGACTGGCGAGCAGCCCACGGTGACATTCCTCGAAATTATCGGCGTCATCGACCTCGCCAAGGATCGGGAAATCCTCCTGCGTGCGTAGCCGCATCCCGTTCAGTTCATTGTCCGCATCCCGCCGCCGTGTCGCATGAAAATGGACGAACGTCCTGTCGACGGCCGATGGTTGAAGAACCTGGATCTGATTGCCGAGGAAGAGCAGGTTCGGGAAAATATTCAGGTTCATTCCGGCGCCGACCGCGCTTTCCAACGTAGCCTTCACCGCCTCGGGTGCGACGGTCGCCGCGACATGCGCCTCGAAGGGTTCGCGGCCCGGTTGGGGACGTTGCTGTTCCCAGGCGTTCTGTGCAAACATCTCCGGACGCTGATCGAAGAAGGTATGGCCGTTATCGAGGGCGTGGAGCGGCATGTTCGAACGATCAGCGTCCGCGAAATAGGTCATGTCCCCTCCCCCGTAGCGCTGGTTGGTCATCACCAGCAGCGACTGATGGGAGAAAGGCACATGATAGCCGTCGCCGGAATTGTCGTAGACCATCTTCCAGTTGGCTTTGAGGTTGAAACGCTGTGCCCCGGAGACGACGATATTGTCCGCACCGCCTTGATGCGCGATCCACGCATCGATGAACGGGATGGCGTTGCCGAGGTGGGAGATAAGCTGCTGGGCGTCCGGATTCAGCGTAGCGAAGATGAACCCCTTATAGATATCGACCTGAGCGGGACGCGCGAGATTCAGGCCGCGTGATTTGAATGTCGGGCCATAGGCGTTCTTGCCCGGGATGCCGAACAACTCGCCGCGGCCGTCATAGCGCCAGCCATGATAGGGACAGGTGAAACTCGACGCATTTCCACGATGCTCGCGGCAGATGACGGCGCCGCGATGCGAGCAACGATTGGAGAGGACGTTGATTCCGCCGTCTTCGTCCCGGGTCACGAAGACCTCGCGCGTGCCGATCCACGCCTGGCGATAATCGCCCGGTTCAGGGATCTCGCTTTCATGAAGCAGATAGACCCAGTTTCCGGCGAAGATGTTATCCATCTCACGCGCGAAGATGGCGGCATCCGTATAGACCGATCTGTGGATCCGATCGTCCTGGATCAGGCGATCCCATTCGGTTTCCGGTCTCTTGAGTGCTGTAGCGATGCTCATGGGAATTTCCTCTGCCTTCGTTTTCTATGCTTCAATCGCCTGCAGCGCGCGGTCGGCGAGCAACCTGCGTCCGAGTGACTTAACCGATGAGGGTTCGAGCGGATGCTGCGATTCCGCCTCGACGACACGCCACTGCTCATCGCTGAACAGGGAACGATGGAAGGGCATGAAACGCTTCCGCAGGAACTCGTTGCTGACTTCGGGATGTCCCTGCACGCCGAGAAAACGCCCATGGGTCAGGTAAATCTCATTCTCGATCGTTCGGGACGAGGCGAGATGGATGCTGTCCGGCGGCAGCTCGATGACGCATTCGCCATGGCTTTTGGCCAGCGTTGCGGGACGGGCCGTTTCGGGCCAGCGCGTCCCGTCGGCAGCCTCTGTCCAGGTCATCGAATCGACGCCGAACTTGAACGCGCCGCCAGGATTGCGATCGACGCGGCCGCCCAATGCGACAGCGAGGGCCTGCGATCCAAAACAGACGCCGACGATCGGAGACGAGGAATTGTCCCGGACCCACCGGATCAGGTTCAGGAGGTTTTTGACCAGCGGCGTTTCGGCGTCCTCGACAACGGATTTCGGGCTGCCGCCGATGACGAAACCGTCATAGTTCGCGGCGACCGGAAGAAGGTCGCCACTATCCGGATACAGGACGTCCCACTGCTCGCCCGGACCGCCAAAGGCATTTTGGAGTTCAGGCTTCAGTTCGTCGTCCTGCGGAACGGGAGAACACCAGATAGTGGCGAACTTCTTCATTTTCTTGCCTCTCCTCAAAGCAGCTCGAAATACTCACGATGCTCCCACGCGGTAACGCCCTGTGAGCGGGCCTCCACATCGGCGTTGGCCGTGACGAAGCGCTGCCACTCGAAGCGCCGGAGCGTCAGCCAATAGTCGAAGAATGTGTCGCCGAAGGCTTGACGATAGAGGCTGGAGGGCTCGAGCGCGTCGAGCGCGGCGGACAGATCCTGCGGCAGAATGGGGACATCCGCCGAATAGGGATTTTCCTGGAGATCTCCCGGATCGAGATTGCGGCGCAGTCCGTCCAACCCGGCATGGATTTGCGAGGCCAAATAGAGATACGGGTTGGCGCCCGGCTCTCCGACGCGGTTTTCGAGCCGGCTGGCCGGATCGCCCGGATTGGCGATCACCCTGATCATCGCCGCGCGATTGTCGATGGCCCAACTCACGCGATCGGGCGCGAGCGAGTTGGGCCGGCGCCGACGATAGCCATTGACCGTCGGTGTCGTGAAGCTCGACGCCGCGCCGCCATGCTCCAGGAGGCCGCCTGCCCAGGCGCGCCCTACATCCGACAGCGATTGTCCCGGCTGCGGGATAAAGAGGTTCTCGCCCGTCGCCGCATCCGCGAGCGACTGGTGCATGTGCCACCCCGATGGGAAAAGGTTGTCAATGCCCGGCCAGCACATGAAACTGGCCAGATACCCCTTCCGTCTCGCGATCTGTTTGACGGCGGTGCGAAACAGCACCATCGCATCAGCGAAATCGACGCCCTGCAGGATGTTGAACGTCATTTCGAACTGGCCGGGCGCCAACTCGTCCTCGATGGTGAGGAGAGGCAGGTCCAGGGCCAGCAGATGCTGGCGAATCTCGGACAATACATGATCGGCCTCGTCGAGATGGTTCTCGGAGAGGTAGGAATATCCCTTGTTGATCACATGTACCTTGGGCGGCTCGGATGCGACACCGATGCCGCCAAGGTCTCCGGCTTCGAGCGCCGGGTCGACGATCTTGGTCAGGTAGAACTCGACCTCCAGGCCGACGTTGATCTTGTAGCCCAGCGCGTCGAGTTCCGCGACGGCGTGCTTGAGGAGGCTGCGCGGGGCAAGCGGAAACGGCTTTCCGCTACGCAGATGGAGGTCCGCGAGCAGCCATCCCGTGCGATCGGCCCAGGGCAGGACACGGAATGTCGTCGGGTCCGGCACCATGACCATATTGGACACACCGGCCAGTTCGGTGCCGGTGAAGGAATTCTTGCCGAAGGGATCCTGGAAGAAGCCGCTCGCGATATCGACGTTGAACGGTGCGTTCGTCACCTCGGCCCCATTGCGGAAGGCCGCTTTGAGCGCAGCAACGGTCAGGCTCTTACCGCGCAGCATGCCGTATTGATCCGGCCACGACAGGCGGATCATCTGGATGCCTTCCTTTTCGATGCGATCGAGAACCTCTTTCGCCGCGTCTTTTTGCGCTTCAGTCCATAGTCCGTGCCGGGCGATAAACGCCGGAGTTGAGGTAACGTTCTGCTCCATCTTCATCCTCTCCTGAGCTTATAGCCCTGTTTTCACGAGACCGCCCTCCCAACGGCCGGTCTGTATTCAGCTTTCCGGATTGTCCGCCGGCCTCTTTGCACGCTGATCAGCAACGAACGCATCCGCGATAGCCCGGCGCGCGGCCGGAACCTCACGGATCGCGATTGGTGACGGGTATAATCTGGACCGGCAAAACCGTTCCGTCAATCTAAAAACGTTTTTGAATACAAGAAAACGACTATGACTTTTTGCTGTTCGGCCCACGGATGCGCTATCGTCGATTTTGGGATGGATCGGATTCAACCCTCTGATGCTCGGCATGCGAAGCTATCGAGGAGACGACCATCACGTCTGGCTTCGCTGAACGCTGAACTCGCTCAAAACATGCACACCCCTGCCCCTGCCGAATGGTAGGCTGAACGAGGTTAAAGCGGGAAATGCCGCATAGTCTGGAGAGAGACGTCGGCATCGCCAAGGGCCGTGGAGAATTCGGCTCTGTTGCAAAAATCGTGAAGCTTGAGCATGCTTGGCGGAGATTGGACGGACGGAACGATGACGGATTTCAAGTGGCGCCATTTCCAGGGTGATGTGATCCTGTGGGCGGTGCGCTGGTATTGTCGCTATCCGATCAGCTATCGCGACCTTGAGGAAATGCTGGCGGAACGCGGCATTTCGGTCGACCATACGACGATCTATCGCTGGGTCCAGTGCTACGCCCCGGAGATGGAGAAGCGGCTGCGCTGGTTCTGGCGGCGTGGCTTTGATCCGAGCTGGCGCCTGGATGAAACCTACGTCAAGGTGCGGGGCAAGTGGACCTACCTGTACCGGGCAGTCGACAAGCGGGGCGACACGATCGATTTCTACCTGTCGCCGACCCGCAGCGCCAAGGCAGCGAAGCGGTTCCTGGGCAAGGCCCTGCGAGGCCTGAAGCACTGGGAAAA
>NZ_LARW01000086.1 GCF_000971055.1 Sphingomonas sp. SRS2 | reverse complement strand
GGGAAGTCTTGGCCAGGTCGGTGGCGAACTGACGTTCCCGTACACAATGCGCATCGGCTCCTTTGTGCATGGCGGGAGGCAACGGAGAGGGCCGGCCCGTCTCGCGCCGACGCACGATGGACAGGACGCGCTGGAGAAAATGCCGGACGCGAAGGGGGTCTCCGACATCTTGGTGCTGCTGGTCGTGCGGTGCCGTTCTCGAATTCTGGCGAAATTGCCCGGTCGCGGAGCCGATGCTCAGCCCTTCAGCGCCAGTAAAAGCGTCGACAGCGCAGTCAGACCGGACAGCAATATGCCGGTCGCGATCGCCAGTCCAATGATAAGGCCGATCATCCATCCTGCGCGCTGCAGGATGGAGAGGGTGTTGCTTGGGCGGACATGCGTGGGGAAGGGCAGCGGGAGCCCGCGATCCTCGAGATAGGAAGCGCCATAGCCGGCGAGATCCTCTCGCAGCGTGACCCCCGAAGATGCCGTGCCCATGTCATTGCCATTGCCCCCTGTCGGGAACGATGGCCGAAAAGCGGGCGTTTCCGCTAGGTCCGGTGATTGGGGCCCCAATTCCCGGTGAGACGGATCGCCTTCCGCCGACGCCAGGATGCGCGCGGCTTCGATCCGGCTGTTGACGCCGAGGATCCGCATCGCCTCCTTGAGCCGCTTGTCGACTGTGTGCGCGGAAATGTGAAAGGTCTGAGCGATCTGCTTGGACGACTGATGCGCGAATACCAGGCGCAGATAAGCGCGCTGGCTGTCGGTCAGTTTGGCGATCGGTTCGGCGTTCATGACCTTGATTGACCTAGCGGCTGCGGGTGGGTCAAGCCATGGCTTACACTGATGGTTGGAGAGATGCGATCAGGCTGCTGCCCGATCGCGCTCCTTCATCTCCTGATTGAGCATTTCGGCGAGCAGGAATGCAAGCTCGATGCTCTGGCCCGCGTTGAGGCGAGGATCGCAATGCGTGTGATAGCGATCGGCGAGATTTTCGTCTGTCACCGCCATCGCGCCACCGGTGCACTCGGTCACGTTCTGCCCGGTCATCTCGGCATGGATGCCGCCGCCATGGGTGCCTTCCGCGCGGTGGACGGCGAAGAAGCCGCGGACCTCAGCGAGGATGCGGTCGAATGGCCGTGTCTTGTAGCCGTTCGGCGCCTTGACGACATTGCCGTGCATCGGGTCGCACGACCAGATGACCGGACGCCCCTCGCGCTTCACCGCGCGGACGAGGGTCGGCAGATGCTTTTCGATCTTGTCATGACCATAGCGGGTGATCAGCGTGATCCGGCCCGGCTGACGCGCGGGATCGAGCGTGTCGAGCAGGCGCAGCAATGCATCAGGCTCGAGGCTCGGGCCGCACTTCAGACCGATCGGATTGCCCACGCCGCGCAGGAATTCGACATGCGACGAACCCTCGAAACGGGTGCGATCGCCGATCCACAGCATATGCGCAGACGTGTCGTACCACTGGCCGGTCAGGCTGTCCTCGCGGGTCATCGCCTGCTCATAAGGCAGCAGCAGCGCCTCATGGCTGGTGTAGAATTGCGTGCCCTTCAGCTGTGGAACCGTCTCGGGATTGATCCCGCACGCGGCCATGAAGTCGAGCGCGTCGCCGATCCGGCTCGCAACTTCGCCGTACTGCGCCGCCCAAGGGCTGCGGTTCATGAAATCGAGCGTCCAGGCGTGGACCTGATGCAGGTTGGCGTAGCCGCCGCTGGCGAAGGCGCGAAGCAGGTTCAGCGTCGCCGCCGACTGGCTATATGCCTTGATCATCCGCTGCGGATCGGGCGCACGACCCGCCGGCTCGAAAGCGATATCGTTGATGATGTCGCCGCGATAGCTGGGTAGCGAGACGTCGCCCTGTTCCTCGGTCGCGGACGAGCGCGGCTTCGCGAACTGGCCCGCCATGCGACCGACCTTCACGATCGGCATCTTCGACGCATAGGTCAGCACCACCGCCATCTGCAGCAGCACCCGGAAGGTGTCGCGGATGTTGTTTGGATGGAACTCGGCGAAGCTCTCGGCACAGTCGCCGCCCTGCAGCAGGAAGGCCTTGCCGGCAGCAACTTGCGCCAGCGTAGCCGTCAGTTCGCGCGCCTCGCCGGCAAAGACCAGCGGCGGATAACCCGACAATTCCTTCTCGGCCGCAGCGAGCGCCGCCGCGTCCGGATAGTCCGGCATTTGCACCGCTTCATGTTGGCGCCAGCTGTCGGGCGTCCAGTTCGTCACCATGTTGAGTCCCACTTCCTTTTCGGGCGCTTCCCATGCGCGCGGGGGCCGTGAAAGGCAAGGGGAGGGTGGCTATCCGCATGGCAAGCTGCGGTTCTCCGATGGGGTCAGGCCGCCCTGCGCCTCTTCCACCATATGTAAAGATTGGCAAAGCTGCCGAGCAGCACGACGCTGGCGATACACAGCGCGATGTAGGCCGCGTGGAACGGGAGATATTCGATCCAGAGAAAACCGGCGGCGTAGCTGAGAGCGACGCTCACCACGAAGGTCTGGAGAGAATTCGACCCGATCACCGCGCATTGCCGCATCGGCCAGAGCCGCTGCAGGCGCGGCCACATCCACAATATGCTCATGATCAGCCAGCAGACGGACAGCGCATGGGCGACGCGGACGGGCCCGATGCGGATTTTGCTTTGATATTGTACCTGAAAGGAAAGCCAGTCCTGCGCAAGAAACAGGACGGTCAGCCCGGCAAATATCAGGATCGGCGGGACCAGCCAGCGCCAGTCGCCTTCGGCCCTTCGTTCCATCCGGGCGAGGAGGCGATAACGTCCGGCAGCCATCGCCCCGAAGAAGATCAGTTGCCAGGACGCGGGATTGAAGTTCCAGCGCCAGTCGCCGAGCGGCGAGCCGCCGACGATGTTGAACCAGCCATGTTCATGCGCAAACCAGTAAAGCCCGGCCGACACGGCAAGCGCCATGAAGGGTTGAAGTCTGAGCAGAAAGGCGAAGGCCGGCGCGGTCGCCAGCAGCACCATATAGGTGACGAGTATTTCGAGACAGTAAGGCTGGATGTACAGGATCAGGAAATCGGCGATCGTGGCCGGACCACCCTTTATGAACCAGTTGTAGAAGCTCAGCCGCGCAAGATCCGCCGACATCAAACAGAGCGGCAGCAGCACCAGGAACAGCCCGAGATTGTAAGCGTAGAGTTTGCCAGCGCGGCGCCAGACCTTGTCGGCGAAGCTGAGCACCGACGGGTCCTTGTCGGCCCGGAAATAAACTGCGCCGATCAGGTAGCCCGACAGCAGGAAGAATATCTCCGCCGCGCTCGAAAAACCCCATAATGTCAGGGTTGGAAACTGCATGCCCACCATGTGCATGCGGTCGGTGAAGCCGGTAATGTGGTTGATCGTGATGGTGATCAGCGCCAGCCCGCGCAATATGTCGATGCTGGCATCGCGCTGGCCGCGGCGCTGCCCGCTGCTGTCGTTAGAATCTCTGGACGTCACGGCGGCGGCTTACCGAAGATGCGCAAAAATACAACTTGGCGGCAAAACTGGTCCTGCCGTTCATTGATCCTGAAGATAGTGGAGCCCATATAGGGTCGGAGGTTGCGCCCCCGCGGCGTTCCGATCGGAGACTGCATGACTGAGAATCTGCCCGTATTGCCGCTGCGCGATATCGTTGTTTTCCCGCATATGATCGTGCCGCTGTTCGTTGGACGGGAAAAGTCCGTTGCGGCGCTCGAATCGGCTATGGCCGCCGACAAGTCTATCTTCCTCGTCGCACAGCTCGACCCCGCCGAGGACGACCCTGATCGTGACGCGCTTTACGATCTGGGTGTTGTCGCGACTGTGCTTCAACTGCTCAAGCTGCCCGACGGCACCGTTCGGGTGCTGGTCGAGGGAAAGCAGCGTGCCCGTCTTCAGGAGTTGCGCAGCGACGAAACTCATCTCGCCGCTACCGTCGAACTGATTGACGAAACCGTTGCCGAAGGTACCGAGATTTCGGCGCTGATGCGGTCGGTCATCGACCAGTTCGAAAATTACGCCCGGCTCAACAAGAAGCTGCCGGCAGAGACGTCGGTTCAGCTCGGACAGATCGAAGATGCCGCGAAGCTGGCCGACGCGGTCGCTGCTAACATCTCCATCAAGGTCGCTGACAAGCAGGCGTTGCTGGTCGAGCTGGATCCCGCCAAGCGGCTCGAAATGGCATTCGCCCTGATGGAAGGCGAACTGGGCGTGCTCCAGGTCGAGAAGAAGATCCGCAGCCGTGTGAAACGGCAGATGGAGAAAACCCAACGCGAATATTATCTTAACGAGCAGCTCAAGGCGATCCAGCGGGAGCTGGGTAATGGCGAAGGCGAGGAAGGCGGCGATGAACTGGCCGAACTCGCCACCAAGATCGCCAAGCTCAAGCTGTCGAAGGAAGCGCGGAGCAAGGCCAATACCGAGCTCAAGAAGCTGCGGACCATGGCGCCTATGTCGGCCGAAGCGACGGTTGTCCGCAATTATCTAGACGTGCTGCTGGGCCTGCCCTGGGGCAAGAAGTCGAAGCTCAAGAAGGACATCGCGGCGGCGCAGGCTGTGCTCGACGCTGATCATCATGGTCTGGAGAAGGTCAAGGATCGCATCGTCGAATATCTGGCGGTGCAGGCGCGCACGAATAAGCTGAAGGGGCCGATCCTGTGCCTCGTAGGCCCTCCGGGCGTCGGCAAGACCTCGCTCGGTCGCTCGATCGCCAAGGCGACGGGGCGCGAATTCGTGCGCCAGTCACTGGGTGGCGTGCGCGACGAAGCCGAAATTCGTGGTCATCGCCGCACCTATATCGGCTCGCTGCCGGGCAAGATCGTCACCAATCTGAAGAAGGCCGGTGCGTCGAACCCGCTGTTCCTCCTCGACGAGATCGACAAGCTCGGCCAGGATTTCCGCGGCGACCCGGCATCGGCGCTGCTTGAGGTGCTTGATCCGGAACAGAACAGCAAGTTCCAGGATCATTATCTGGAGATCGATATCGATCTGTCTGACGTGATGTTCGTGTGTACTGCGAACAGCCTGAACCTGCCGCAGCCGCTGCTGGACCGCATGGAGATCATCCGGCTGGAAGGCTATACCGAGGATGAGAAGGTCGAGATCGCCAAGGCGCACCTGCGCGACAAGCAGATCGAGGCACATGGGCTGAAGGCGGACGAATTTGAGCTGACTGACGCAGGCCTGCGCGACCTGATCCGCTATTACACCCGCGAGGCGGGCGTGCGCACGCTGGAGCGCGAGATCGCGAAGCTGGCCCGCAAGAGCCTGCGCCGCATCCTGGAAGGCAAGGAAAGCCGGGTAGTCATTACCCCCGAAAACCTATCCGACTTTGCCGGCGTGCGGAAATTCCGCTTCGGCATCGGCGAGGAAGAGGATCAGGTCGGCGCGGTGACGGGTCTGGCGTGGACCGAGGTAGGTGGCGAATTGCTGACCATCGAAGCGGTGACGGTGCCCGGCAAGGGCGGCATCAGCACGACCGGCAAGCTTGGCGATGTGATGAAGGAGAGCGTCCAGGCGGCGTTCAGCTTCGTCAAGGCGCGTGCGCCGGCCTATGGCGTGAAGCCGAGCCTGATCGCCCGCAAGGATATTCATATCCATCTGCCCGAGGGCGCGGTCCCTAAGGACGGGCCTTCGGCGGGTATCGGCATCACCACGGCGATCGTCTCTACCCTCACAGGCATCCCCGTCCGCAAGGAAGTGGCGATGACCGGCGAAGTGACGCTGCGCGGCCGGGTGCTGCCGATCGGCGGCCTGAAGGAGAAGCTGCTGGCCGCGTTGCGGGGCGGGATCACCACCGTCCTCATCCCCAAGGAGAATGAGAAGGATCTCGTCGAAATCCCCGGCAATATCCGCGAGGGGCTCAAGATCATTCCGGTGAGCCATGTCGATGAGGTTCTAGCGCTCGCGTTGGCCGCTCATGTCACGCCGATCGACTGGACCGAGGCGGACGATCTGGCGCTCACTATCAAAGGCGCGACGGCACCCGATGGCGGGGAAACGCCGGTTCGGCACTAGGGTGCGTTGCTGGGAATGAGGAGGTCGGGCGGCGACGCCCGGCCTCTATTCGGATGTGCTCGGGCCTAGCTCATTAATGCCGCCGAACGTGCTTCAGCGGCATTTTCTGGTAATGGCTGCGGACGGCTAATGCCAGGATGACCCACGACGGATAACTCCAAAGCGCTACGGCATTATATGCTGCTGCAGGCTGCATATTTGGGATCAGCGGAGCTAGGTGTCCGAGCACCGACACACCTTGGATCGACGCAATCCACAGCGGCCAGAATTTCTTTGAACGCAGCGCGATGAGTTGCAGCGAGACGAACAGGCATAGGTCAACGACGGCGATGGATGCTTCAACATGTTCGAAGCTTGCGCGCGTCGTCGGGACGAGAGCGCTCATATAAGAGCCGAGGATCATGCTGATGGCGACGAGACGCTCTTCCCAACCGCCCCTGCGGAACGCGTAAAATGCCGAAGCCCACATCACGAGGCCATAGAACATGGGGCGGAAAACTTCGGAGTCCATGCTTGGCCTACGATGTTACGAACAGAGCGTCGGGGCCTTTCGGATCACCGAGTGCGGCCCTGATGGCGAAAGTATATTGACCGTTCACGGTGATGGGCGCGTATTCCGAACACCAACACAATCAATATCGGCCAACTCCATGATGCGGCAGCTCTCCAATAGCCTAGAGGCTGCATATGGGGAACAAGGGGCGATAAATGCGCCAGCGTCGTTAAAGCGTGCATCGCAGTTATCCATAGCGGCCAATATTTTTCTGATCGCAATGAGATGAAGAGCAACAGCGCCAGTAGACCAAGGTCCACCAGAAGGATCGGCGTTTCGATGTGATTAAACAGAATTGCCTTGGGACTCGCGACCAAGACGGTGAGATATGCGTTCGCGATTATACCAGCTATGGCGAGGCGTTCTTCCCAACCGCCGCGACGGAGAGCGTAAACGAAGATCGTCCAGATGAGAACGCCGTAGAAGATTTGCCGGAAACCCATTGACCCCAACCGATCCACCGAGTGCCGGCAGGGGTCAAGGGTATTCCGATCGGTTCAGGCGACCCGGCGCGGCTTCTCGACAGTTTCAAGGGGTCGCGCGGAAAGCTTCTCGCCGCCCGCCACCACCGGCAGATTAAATCTGCGCTGCACCACCGCAAGCTCGCGATGTCCATCTACGACTTGCCCGCGCGCCGTAACAATCGTCGAGAGCGAGTTGTAAAAGTGGGTGAATGCACCCTGTGCCACCTCCATCGCGAAATTACCGTCGAGGCGCGCCTGCGGCAGCTCCGCAGCCAGCAGGGCGCCGTGCTTGGCCGCCATGTCGAGCGCGCGCTCATATTCTTCCAATGCGGCATAAACGCGCAGCGTTGCATCATCACGGTTCTTAGACATGACTCTCCCCTTGCGCCGGAACGGGCGCCCCGATGGGTTGATGGAAATCCCTAGCGCTTCAGCGCCAGGAGGATGTTCGTCAAAGTGGCGAAGCCAGACAGTAACGCGCCGGCGCCCAGGCCCATTCCAAAGATCAGTATCGCGATCCAGAACAGGCGTTGAGCGATCGTCAGGTCATTGCGCGGCTTCCCTCTGGTAGGGACGGGTAGTGGGAAGTCGATGATGCCCGCATCACGAAAGGTCCGGTATGGAACCTGGTCCTCACGAAGCGCGCTCACTCCATCCCCCTGCCTGTCACCGACAACTGCCGGTGAGCTCATGATGGGCGCTTCTACCCGGGAAACAACCGGTTGCGGTTGACTAGTCAACCGCTGACTAGGCGCTTCGGCAGCGTTGCGCTCATAGGCCTCGAGCAGGCGGGCGGCCTCAAGGCGGTTCGCGACGCCGAGGGTCTGGATCGCGCTACGGAAATGGTTGTCGACCGTCATTGGGGAAATCCCCAGCTGGCGGCCGATCTCCTTCGATTGCATATGGTGCAGGACAAGGCGCAGGCAATCGCGCTGCCGGGCTGTCAACTTCGTGATGGCCTCATGACCCATGCGCTAAAATTACCTCATCGGTGGGCCAAGTCGATGCGAAACTTCGACGAGAAGTTTCGCGCAGCTGATCCGTATAGGGACAACCATCGGGAAAGCCCTTGTTTTCAGCCGGTAGAGCGGCTCAGCGGTCGGGATAGCGGATCGAAAGAATTTCCTGTTCGCGGGTCCCGCCCGGCAACGTCACCCGCCGAAGGTCGCCCACCGCAGCGCCCTTCAGCGCATGCGCCAATGGCGAACGCCAGCTGATCCGGCCCTGGCCGGCATCGGCCTCGTCCTCACCGACCAGGGTGACGACCCGTTCGACATCGTCTTCATCGACGATCGTAACGGTCGCACCGAAATAGACTCGGCTCCGGTCTTCCTGTCCGGTTGGATCGACGACCTTGGCGGACTTCATTCGCCGCGACAGATGGCTGAGCTCGCGATCGATCTCACGCAGCTTCTTGCGGCCGTAGATATAATCGCCATTTTCGGAGCGATCGCCGTTGCCTGCGGCCCAGCTGATAACTTCGACCAGCGCCGGGCGTTCGGTTCCGAACAGAAGCTCGTAGCGCGCCCGCATCGCGGCAAAGCCGGCAGGAGTTATATAATTCGGGCGGTCGACGCTCATTTTGGGCGTCGCTGGTTAAGAACCTCATAGGCCATCACCGCGGTCGCCACCGCGGCATTGAGGCTGTCCGCGCGCCCGAGCATGGGCATCCTGACAAGCAGATCGCATTCAGTTTCATAGTCGGTCGGAAGGCCCTGAGCCTCATTGCCGACCAGGATGAAGGTGGGCGCAGCGTAGCGCGGCGCCTGATAATCCTGTGTCGCTTTGAGGCTGGTGCCGACCAGTTGCCCCGGTCCGCCGCGGAGCCACGCGAGGAATTCCGGCCAGCGGGTGGTAGCGATCCTTTGCGTGAACAGCGCGCCCATCGTCGCGCGGACCGACTCGACCGAGAAGGGGTCGACGCAGTCGTCGACCAGAATGAGCCCACCTGCGCCGACTGCGTCACCCGTTCGCAGGATCGTGCCGAGATTGCCGGGGTCACGCAGCGATTGCGCGACGATCCATATATCGGCGGTGGCGCGGTCGATGCGATCGAGCGAGGTGTCGAACTCGCGATAGACCCCGATCACCGTCTGCGGATTGTCCTTGCCCGACAGTTTCGACAGAATGTCGCGATCGGTCTCGATTGCTTCGCCGCCACCGGCTTCTACCTGATCGACGAGCCTTTTCGCCAAGGGATGCTCCGCTCCGTCCTTCGCGAAGAAGATCATGTCGGGGAGAACGCCGCTGTCGGCGGCTTCCGTCAGGATGCGCAGGCCTTCAGCAATGAACAGCCCTTCACTTTTCCGGTGACGCTTCTCGCGAAGCGACCGGACACGCTTGATAAGCGGATTGGAAAAGGCGGTTATCTGGCGGGGCAGGGGATCGTCTCTCGATCAAAAATCCGTTCGTCCCAGCGAACGGCGTGAAACCTAATCTTCGCCGAATTTGCCCTCGACCAGTTCGACGAGCGCGGCGAGCGCTTTTTCGGCGCCGTCGCCGCTGGCCGAGATGATCACGCTGTCGCCTTTCGCGGCGCCGAGCATCATCAGCCCCATGATCGAGGTTCCGGCGACCTTGGAGCCATCCTTCTCCACCTCGACTTCGGCGCTGTGCGCACTCGCCAGCGTCACGAATTTTGCGCTCGCTCGGGCATGCAGACCACGGATATTGGTAATCTGGACCTCACGCTGAAGCGTCATGCAGCGGCTTCCCCAAGCACTTCGGACGCGACCGAGATATATTTGCGCCCCGCGTCGCGCGCAGCGGCCACTGCCGCCTTGATCTTCATCATCTTGCGTGCGCCCTCGAGCCGAATGAGCATGGGCAGGTTGATGCCCGCAATCACCTCGACCCGTCCCGGCTCCATAAGTGAGATAGCCAGGTTCGACGGGGTGCCGCCGAACAGATCGGTGAGCAGAATCACGCCTGAGCCATCGTCGACGGCCTTCACGGCGCGTGCGATATCGGCGCGCCGGCCTTCCATGTCGTCATCAGGGCCGATGCAGATCGCCTCTATGGCGGTCTGCGGCCCGACGACATGTTCCATCGCGGTGACGAATTCGGCCGCCAGACGGCCATGGGTAACGAGCACCAATCCGATCATTCAACTAACAATCCAACGGTCATGATCCTTCGCCTGGCACGGTGCTCTCCCGAGCGTTCGACTTCGGTTGAGTCAAATCGCGGTGCCGGACCGTGGGCGAAAATCCCGCCTCGCGCAACAGACTTGCGAGGGTTTCGGCGAAATGCACCGATCTGTGCTTTCCCCCGGTGCAGCCTATGGCGATCGTAATATAGTTTTTCCCCTCGGCTTCATAGCGCGGGAGCAGCAGCGATATGAGTGCGCCGATCCGCGATCTTGCTTCGTCATAAGCGGGATCGGCGGCGATATACTCCGCAACCTCGGGATCCAGGCCCGACCGGGGCCGCAGCTCGGGGTCCCAATGCGGATTGCGCAGGAAGCGCATGTCGAACATCAGGTCGGCCTCGCGCGGCACGCCGCGCGAGAAGGCGAAGGACATCACCGTCAAGGTCGCGCCGCTGCTGGTCGAGTCGCCGAAACGGTCGCGCAGCATCGCCTGAAGGTCGTTGCTCGCCCGGCCGGTCGTGTCGATCAGGTCGTCGGCGGCGGCGCGCAGCGGCGCGAGAAGCTCCCGTTCGAGGGTGATCCCGTCCTCGATCTGACGATCCTGCGCCATAGGGTGGCGGCTCCGCGTCTCGGAATAGCGGCGGGTGATCTCGGCGCCCGACGCATCGAGGAACAGGATCGAGGTATCGCGGCCGCCGTCGCGCAGCGATTGAGCGCGGCCGACGATCTGTCGGCTGTCGAAATCCCGCGTCCGGCTGTCGATCCCCAGCGCGAGTGGGCGACCGTCGTCATGGCTTCCTTCGGGCGGGCTTGCGGCGAGCAGGCGATCGAGCAGCGACACCGGCAGATTGTCGACGGTTTCCCAGCCCATATCCTCGAGCGCCTTGAGCGCGGTCTTCTTGCCCGATCCGGACATGCCGGTGACGAACAATATACGGCGCGGGCCGGGCTTCCTGGTCATGAGGCTCCTCGGAGCCCATAACGAAGCAGCGCCAACTCGGCCTTGATCGGCGCCGATGCCTCAAGGGCCGCGATTGGGAGGGTCGGGATCGCCACGCCGCAATATTCGGCCATCGCCAGTGGCTCGTCGGGCAACCGCTCCGGTGGGTTGTCCAAGTCGAGAACCAGCGCGACCGGTCCCTCGCCGGCAAAGGCGATGTCGACGATACCGACGCCGCGTATCTCGATCTGGCCGGCGATCGTCGCCGGTGGACTGGCGTAAAGAGCGCCGTCGCGCGCGGTCAGATGAGTATAGTCATCCGATAGCAGCAGCGCGCCGCGATCGATCAAGCGCAGCGCCAGATCCGATTTGCCGCGCCCCGGTGCCCCGACGAGCAGCAGCACCCGCCCACCGATCATCACGCCGGTTGCGTGCAGCGGGTTGGCGTTCGCCACCGTCAGCGGCTCCAGGCCGGCAGGCGAATCACGAATCTGGCGCCTGTAGGGGCATTATCCCGGTCGGTTGCGATAATCGTGCCATTATGACCCTCGACAATTGCCTTGGCGATGGCGAGGCCCAGGCCGCTATGACGGCCGAACTGCTCGCCCTCCGGGCGGTCGCTGTGGAAGCGGTTGAAGATTGCCTCGCGCGCCTCGGGCGGCACGCCGGGCCCTTCGTCTTCCACCCGAATCACGACATCATCGCCATCGCGCGTGGCTGCAACCTGAACGAGCCCGGCCGGCGGCGAGAAGGACACCGCATTCTCGACCAGATTCTCGACGACGCGGGTCAGCCGCGAGCCGTCGCCGAACACGACGGCAGTGCCACGGTGAGGCCGGGCGAACGCGACGCGGACCTCACGATTGCGGCCGCGCTCCTCGCGTGTCGTCAGCAGCCCTTCGATCATGATTCCCAGATCGATCGATTCGAATCGCGCGCGGGCGAGCTCGGCGTCGACCCGCGACGCTTCGGCGATGTCGGTGATCAGCCGGTCGAGCCGGCCGACATCGTCGCGGATGACGTCGATCAGCTGCTTCTGAAGCCCGGGGTCCTGGACCAGGCCAAGGCTGTCGACCGCAGAGCGCAGCGAGGCGAGGGGGTTCTTAAGTTCGTGCGTGACGTCCGCCGCGAAGGCTTCAGTGGCGTCGATCCGCTGGCGGATGGCGAAGCTCATATCGGACAGGGCCCGCGCCAGCGTGCCGATCTCATCGCGGCGTTCGGGCAGGCGCGGCACCTGGACCTCGCGCGCGCGGCCAAGACGCACGTGATGTGCCGCGAGCGCCAGCCGGCGCAACGGGCGCACGATCGTCCGCGCCAGGAATAGCGACAGGCTTACCGACACTAACACGACGATTAGCAGGACGACCCCGAGGCGGAGCCGCTCGGCGCGAACGATCCGAGTGATGTCGCGCTGATTCTCGGTCGACAACAGCACATTGCCGCTACCTCGAGTCCCACGCACGTCGATCGCCGCGATGATCATCGGGGTGCGATCGGGAGCACGTTGCACCGCGGTCACGATGTTGCGCTCGCGCAGTGCCGTCAGCGCCTCCGGCCAGGCGGCGAGGGTGTCGGGATGAGGTTCCAGATAATTTGGGGGGCGGTCGGCGGCGACGATCACGTCGATCGAGCGGTCGAGAAACCGTGCGACGCGCTTTTGCCATTCTTCCTGACTGGGATCGCGCAGATCATAGGTTCGCCCCGACATCGACCAGCTATCGAAGGCAACGTTGATGCCGGTAGCCGGCGCGCCGGGATCGGGATAGTGATAGACGCGCAGCCGTGTATCGGTGAGCAGCCCGAATTTGGCGAGCAAAGCGGGCCGGCCGGCGGGTGGCGTCACCGAATAGGCTTCGGCGATGAGCCGCACTTGGGTTGCGGTTTCTTCCAGCCGCGCGTCGATAAGCTGCGAGCGATAGCTGTCGAGATAGAAGAATCCGCCCGCCAGCATCGCCAGCGCGAAGATATTGACCGCCAGGATGCGGGTGGTGAGCGACGTGCGCGCGGCCGCCTCGGGCGTGCCGAGGGCGCTGTCATTCCTCAGCAAAGCGGTATCCCACGCCGTACAGCGTCTCGATGGCCTTAAACTCGTTGTCGACCTGGCGGAATTTCCGGCGCAGCCGCTTGATGTGGCTGTCGATCGTGCGGTCGTCGACATAGACATCGTCCTGATAGGCGGTGTCCATCAGCTGATCGCGCGATTTGACGAAGCCGGGGCGCTGGGCGAGCGCTTCGAGGATCAGGAACTCGGTGACGGTCAGCGTCACGTCCTGCCCATTCCATTGCACCCGGTGGCGCGCCGGGTCCATGGCGAGGCGGCCGCGGACGATCTTTTCGGCGGGCGGCGCGTCGGGCTGGTCGTCGGGCTGCGCGCGCGCCTCGGTGCGCCGAAGAATAGCGCGAATCCGTGCGATCAGCAGCCGCTGCGAAAAGGGCTTGGTGATATAATCGTCCGCGCCCATCGCAAGGCCGAGCGCTTCGTCGAGCTCGTCATCCTTGGAGGTGAGGAAGATCGTGGGCACGCTGCTTTTCTCGCGCAACCGCCGGAGCAGCTCCATCCCGTCCATCCGCGGCATCTTGATGTCGAGCACCGCGAGGTCGGGCGGATTGTCCAGCAATGCCTTGAGCGCGGCTTCGCCATCCGAATAGACGCGCACCGTAAAACCTTCGGATTGCAGCGCGATCGATACCGATGTCAGGATGTTGCGATCGTCATCGACCAGTGCGATCGTGGGCGTCATGGGACCGGATGGCCTCCTGCTTGTGATAATGGCCTACACGCCATGGCCCGGAAATTGCGCGCCCTGCCTAGCGCAGCCCCCCCGCCCGTTCAACCGTGCTGCGCACCCCTTTACGATGACCGCCTTTGAAACTATGCGCGATGGGAAAGATAAAGGCGCGAAGGAGGCCCCCGCCAAGATGGGGGACCTGCTCGGGCTACATTAGGAGAGCACTCCCGTAACCGGGGGGCTCACCCGAATAGGAGAATATCGTGCCTCAGCTCACGCCCGCCTTTGGCCTCGACAAGCAGGGACTTGATGTCGTCGCCAGGCTTCACTGGAATCTCGGAACCGCGCCACTGGTCGAAATGGCCGTGCAGCGTGGCGAAGGCATCCTCGCCAAGGATGGTCCGCTCGTCGTCAAGACAGGCGCTCACACCGGCCGTTCGGCCAACGACAAGTTCATCGTCCGCGACGCCGAGACCGAGGACACTGTCTGGTGGGGCAAGACCAACAAGGGGATGGCGCCCGAGCAGTTCGCTACGCTGAAGGCGGATTTCCTCGCGCATCTCAAGACGAAGGACACCCTTTTCGTCCAGGACCTCTTCGGCGGTTCGCAGCCCGCGCATCGGGTGAACACCCGCGTGATCACCGAATTCGCCTGGCACAGCCTGTTCATCCGCACCCTGCTGGTGCGCCCTGACTCCGCCCAACTGGCGAGCTTCGTGCCCGAATTCACGATCATCGACCTGCCGAGCTTCGCCGCCGATCCCGCGCGCCACGGTTGCCGCAGCGAGACGGTGATCGCGGTCAACTTCACCGAGAAGCTGATCCTGATCGGCGGCACGCGCTATGCGGGCGAGATGAAGAAGTCGGTGTTCGGCATCCTCAATTACAAGCTGCCGGTCGCCGGCGTGATGCCGATGCACTGCTCCGCCAATATCGGCCCCAAGGGCGACACCGCGGTCTTCTTCGGCCTGTCGGGCACCGGCAAGACGACGCTTTCCGCCGACGCCAGCCGTACCCTGATCGGCGACGACGAGCATGGCTGGTCGGACGAGGCGGTCTTCAACTTCGAAGGCGGCTGCTATGCGAAGATGATCAATCTTTCGCCTGAGGCCGAACCGGAAATCTACGCGACCTCGAAGCGCTTCGGTACGGTGCTCGAGAATGTCGTGATCGACCCGGACACCCGCGAACTCGACTTCAACGACAACAGTTTGGCCGAGAATAGCCGCGGTTCCTATCCGATCGATTTCATCCCCAATGCGTCGAAGGACAATCTGGGGCCGGTGCCGAAGAACATCATCTTCCTGACCGCCGACGCCTATGGCGTATTGCCGCCGATCGCGAAGCTGACCCCCGAACAGGCGATGTACCACTTCCTGTCGGGTTATACCGCGCGGGTTGCAGGCACCGAAATCGGCGTGACCGAGCCTTCGGCTACCTTCTCGACCTGCTTCGGCGCGCCGTTCATGCCACGCCATCCCTCGATCTACGGCAATTTGCTTAAAGAGCGGATCGCCAAGGGTGGCGTCGATTGCTGGCTGGTCAACACGGGCTGGACCGGAGGCAAATATGGCGTCGGCAACCGCATGCCAATCAAGGCTACCCGCGCGCTGCTCAACGCCGCGCTCGACGGCAGCCTGAACGACGCCGAGTTCGTCGTCGATCCCAATTTCGGTTTCCGCGTCCCGCTCGCGGTTGCCGGGGTCGACAGCAAGATCCTGCAGCCGCGTGACACCTGGGCAGACAAGGCCGATTATGACGCGACGGCCCGGAACCTCGTCGGCCAGTTCATCGAGAATTTCGCGCAATTCGCGGATCATGTCGACGAAGGCGTTCGTCAGGCGGCACCGAAGGCGGCCTGACCACATCCACAGGAGCCTCTCGGCTTTCAGGAGGGCGCCCCGGCTTCGGCGGGGGCGCCCTTCTTGTATTTGGAGTAGGAAGATGACCGGTCAGGAAAAGCCGCGCCTGTTCGCGGATGACGAAAGCGTACGCCATATCGGCCATGGCCTGCTCGACCGCAGCCTGCCCAAGGAGGCATGGACCCATGAGGCGCATCTCGCCGCCTGCCTGTGGATCATCACCGAGTGTCCCGATATCGATCCGGACACGGACATGCGCGCGATCATCGGCGGATATAACGAGGC
Organism: Sphingomonas sp. SRS2; assembly: GCF_000971055.1. Lineage (GTDB taxonomy): Bacteria > Pseudomonadota > Alphaproteobacteria > Sphingomonadales > Sphingomonadaceae > Rhizorhabdus. Next base: position 118,196 of record NZ_LARW01000086.1, on the reverse strand, counting down.
GGTCGGTGGCTTGAACGACGATCAGGGCGGCTATCATGACACGATAACCCACAGCTTCATCGCAGGGGTACGCAGCTGGCTGGCGCGCTGCCCTGACGTGACGCTGGTCGACCGCGTCAATAGTCTCCTTGAATCGTCCGAGGGACAGCGCGATTGGCCGCTGCATTTCTATAGTCGCGATGTGCTGTTTTCGGTTGCCGCGCGCCGCGGGTGGGTAAAGCCGGACATCAAATCTTTACCATGATCGCTGGGCGGAAAATTAAGACCAAAGAACTAAGCCGGTCGCCTACTCTTCTGGGCGGATAACCATGTTCGAATCGAAGCCACCTTCCTCCGCTGGCCGCAAGGGCTGGAGCCTGGACACCCTGCTGGGCCGCACTGCCGAGCCCGTTGCCGCTCCTGCCCCTGCTGCACCGGCAATGGTCGCTGCGCGCGCCGAACCGGCGCCAGCCAACGATCTGTTTTTCCGTATCGGCGGGTTCCTGAAGGCGCACCCGCTCGATCCGACACCCGTCAACTATGATCTCGCCTATCAGTATCTAGGTGGGCACAATTCCGAACTGGTCGTCGCGGTCGAGGCCGCGATCGCCCGTGACGGTGTGCTGCTAGCGAATGTCGCGGAAGAGATCTCCGACGCGGCCGCCAACCAGGTGTCGAGCGAGCTGGTCGAGAAGCTGATCGATCAGGCGCACCAGAGCATGACGCTTGCTGCCAGCCTGGTCGGCCAGTCGCGGACCGATGCCAAGGCTTATGGCAGCGCCCTCGACAAGGGTGCGGGGGCGCTCGATGCCGGCGGCGAGTCGGCCACCCGCGCGCTCGGTTTGATGGTCGAACTGACCCGGACGATGATCGACAAGACCCAGAATGCCGAGCGCCGTCTCGCCGAGATGGGCACGCAGATGGAATCTCTCCAGGGCGACCTCGCTGAGGCCCAGGCGGTCGCCGAGAGCGATCCGCTGACCGGCCTCGCCAACCGCCGTGCTTTCCAGTCGCGGCTCGTCCGCGCCATGGCGCAGGCGCAGGCAGAGGGTACGCCGCTGTCGGTCGCCTTCTGCGACATCGATCATTTCAAGAAGATCAATGACAATTTCGGCCATGACACTGGCGATCGCATCCTCAAGATGGTGGCCGACGCATTGACCGATGGCGCCGGAGAGGACGCTTTCGTCGGCCGCTTCGGCGGCGAGGAGTTCCTGATCCTGTTCGACGGGATCATGGCGCGGCGCGCGGCGATGCGGGTCGACGAAATCCGCGACGAACTGTCGGGCCGGCATCTGGTCTCCAAGACCAATGGCGAGCCGCTCGGCACCGTCACTTTTTCGGCAGGCATCGCGCAGCTTCTGCCCGGTGAAGCAGACGGGGACATGCTCCGCCGCGCCGACGAAGCGCTCTACAACGCCAAGAATGGCGGCCGGAACCGCGTGATCATCCACGGAGAGGAATAGGCGCTCGAACGCCTAGTTCCAGGAAGGCCGACATCCTCCCGGGTGTCGGCCGTTATTGTTATTACAAATAAGGCAAGCACGGGCTGGTTATCGCGGGCCGCTCGACATATATGGCCTCGAATCCTTAACCACCTCGCGGGGATTCGACTTCATGGACATCAGCCTCGGCCTCACCTTCGACGACGTGCTCCTCCGGCCCGGCGAATCGGATGTGCTGCCGAGTCAGGCCGACACCGCCACCCATGTGACCAAGGCGATCCGGCTCAATATCCCGATCCTATCGTCGGCGATGGACACCGTCACCGAAGCCGACATGGCTATCGTGATGGCGCAGCTTGGCGGCCTCGGTGTTCTCCATCGTAATCTCACCGTCGAGGAGCAGGCCGCCGCCGTCCGCGCGGTCAAGCGGTTCGAATCGGGTATGGTGGTCAATCCCATCACGATGCGCCCGGAGCAGACATTGTCCGACGCGCTTGAGCTGATGGCGCGGCACCGCATCTCCGGTATTCCGGTGGTGCAAGCCGACGGCAAGCTGCTCGGCATCCTGACCAATCGCGATGTCCGCTTCGCCGAAAATCCCAATCAGCCGGTTGCCGAGCTGATGACCAGCCAGAACCTCGCCGTCGTCCGCACCGGAGTCTCGCAGGAAGAAGCGCGCCGCACGCTGCACCAGCGCCGGATCGAGAAGTTGCTCGTCGTCGACGACGGTTATCGCTGCGTCGGCCTGATCACGGTCAAGGATATCGAGAAGGCCGTTACCTATCCCAACGCCACCAAGGACGGGACTGGCCGCCTGCGTGTAGCAGCCGCTACAACAGTCGGTGACAAGGGCTTCGAGCGCACCGAAGCGCTGATCGATGCCGAATGCGACCTGATCGTGATCGATACCGCGCACGGCCATAACAAGGATGTCGCCCGCGCGGTCGAGCGGGTGAAGCGCCTGTCCAATTCGGTTCAGGTCATTGCCGGCAATGTCGCCACCGCCGAGGCGACCCGCGCCCTGATCGACGCGGGCGCGGATGGGATCAAGGTCGGGATTGGCCCGGGATCGATCTGCACCACGCGCGTTGTCGCCGGCGTCGGCGTGCCGCAGCTTAGCGCGGTGATGGAATCGGCCGAGGAGGCCGCCAAGTCTGGCATCCCCGTGATCGCGGATGGCGGGCTGCGCACTTCGGGGGATCTCGCCAAGGCGCTTGCCGCCGGCGCTGGGTGCGTGATGGTCGGGTCGCTCCTTGCCGGCACCGAGGAAGCTCCGGGCGAAACCTTCCTCTATCAGGGCCGCGCTTATAAGAGCTATCGCGGCATGGGCTCGGTCGGCGCCATGGCGCGGGGGTCCGCGGATCGGTATTTCCAGCAGGACATCAAGGACCAGATGAAACTGGTTCCCGAAGGCATTGAGGGGCAGGTGGCTTATAAGGGGCCGGCCCGCGACGTAATCCACCAGCTTGTCGGCGGCGTGAAGGCGGCGATGGGCTATACCGGATCCAAGACGATCCCCGACCTTCAGAAGCGCGCCAAATTCGTCCGCATCACCAATGCGGGCCTGCAGGAAAGCCATGTGCACGATGTATCGATCACCCGCGAGGCGCCCAATTATCCGACACGGTAGGACCTGATGAGGCCGGGAGGGCGCGCCCAGGCCGCGATAGAGTTGCTCGACGAGATCATCGTCGCCGCACGTGACGGCGGGGCCGCGGCCGACACGCTGATCGCCCGCTACTTCAAGACACGGCGCTATGCGGGATCGAAGGATCGCCGTGCGATCCGCGATCTCGTCTACCGCGCGATTCGCCGTGCGGGCGATCCGCCGGCGCACGGCCGGGCGGCGCTGATCGGCCTCGCCCGCGAAGACAGCGAACTTGCGGCGGCCTTCGACGGATCGCCGCACACGCCGGCGCCGATCACCGACGACGAGGTCAGCACCAGGCCCGGCGTCCTGCCGCGCTGGCTAGCCAAGCGTATCGACCGCAGCGAACATGCGGCATTGCTCGAACGCGCGCCTCTCGACATCCGCGTCAACAGCCGCAAGACCGATCGCGATGCGGTTGCCGCAATGCTGCCCGACGCCGTTCCCACCCCGCACGTGCCGAACGGATTGAGGCTGCCGGAGGGGAGTGCGGTCGAGGCGACCCAGCCCTGGCTCGACGGCCTGATCGAGATTCAGGACGAGGGCAGCCAATTGATCGCATTGGCGGCGCGGGCGCGGCCGGGCATGACCGTGCTCGATCTGTGCGCCGGCGCGGGAGGCAAGACGCTGGCGCTGGCTGATGCAATGGGCGGCGAGGGCCGGCTGATCGCGAGCGATACCAACCGCGCCCGGCTGTCGCGGCTCCCGCCGCGCGCGCAACGTGTCGATGCCGGCTTCATCGAGAGCCGTCTGCTCGATCCCGGCCGTGAAGCGAATGTGTTGGGCGATCTTGAGGAACAGTGCGACGTCGTGCTGGTCGATGCGCCCTGCTCGGGCACCGGCACCTGGCGGCGCAATCCCGAGGCGCGCTGGCGGCTGACACCCGACCGGCTTGCCAAATTAACTGAAACCCAATCGGGCCTGCTCGATATCGCGGCCCAGCTGGTCAAGCCGGGCGGCGCGCTGGTCTATGCGGTCTGCTCGCTGATCGAGGAGGAAGGTGCGGGGCAGATCGCCGCTTTCCTGGCCCGGAGTATCGGCTTCACCCCAGAACGGGACATCTTTACCCCCGGGCGCTATCTTGGTCCCGGTAAGCTGTTGAGCCCCGCCCATGATGGCACCGACGGCTTTTTCGTCGCAAGGCTACGCCGCGCATGATAGAGAGGCGTTATGCTTCTGTAGTGGAGATTTTGATGCGTTTTTCGCCTGTTGCGATTGCTTTGTCGCTGACACTGTTGGCGGTTTCGAGCGGAGTGAACGGCCAGAAGGCCGATGATCAGATCAATCCCAGGTCGCTCGCGCTGCTGGCGCAGGGTCAGGCCGCGCTGAAGGCCGGCAACCTGTCCGAAGCCAATGATGCGCTGGAAACCGCGCTCGCGATCGATCCGCGCAACCGCAGCGCCTTTGTCGCGCTCGGCCGCGTGGCGCAGGCGCAGCAGCTGCCGGGCAAGGCGATCCGGATGTATTTCGAGGCGCTGTCGCTCGAGCCGAATGACGTCAATGCGCTGTCGGCGCAGGGCGAGGCAATGGTCCAGAAGGGCGCCGTCGAGCGTGCCCGCGCCAATCTTGTCCGTGTGAAGACGCTGTGCAAGGGCGACTGCGCACCCGCGACCCAGCTCGCCGCCGCGATCGCGAAGGGCCCGCCGCCCGCCGTCGTTGCTGCGCAGAACAGCGACAAGGTTCCGCCCAAGGGCCAGGAAAAGAGTACCGCGGGCGAGAAATAAAGCCTGCTCATCATTCCGGCGAAAGCCGGGATGATGACTATTGCTGCGCCTGAAGCGCTCGGCCCAGCGATACGAACTCATCGACCGACAAGGTTTCGGCGCGGCGTTCAGGATCGATGCCCACGCCGCCGAGCGCCTCGACCGCGCCTTTCACGCCCTTGAGACTTTGGCGCAGCATCTTGCGCCGCTGGCCGAAGGCTGCAGCGGTCAGCGCCTCGACCATGCCGATCGACACGCCCTCAGGCTGTTCGCCCGGCACGACGTGAATCACTGCCGACATCACCTTGGGCGGCGGCACGAACGCCGATCGGTGGACGTTCATCGCGATAACGGGTTTCGCGCGCCACTGCGCCAACACGGCGAGCCGCCCATAAGCGGGGGTGCCCGGCTTGGCGACGATTCGCTCAGCGACTTCCTTCTGGAACATCAGCGTCAATGATCGCCACCAAGGGGGCCAGGCGTCGAGCGTCATCCAGCGCACGAATAGCGCCGTGCCGATATTATAGGGCAGGTTGGAGGCGATATGGGCGCCGTCGCCGGTCTCGGCGCGTTCGTCGATCTTCATCGCGTCCGCCGGGATGACCCGCAGCCGCCCCCCCGATGCCTGGTTCAGTTCTTCGAGCGCCGCCATGCAGCGATCGTCGCGCTCGACCGCGATTACCTGCGCGCCCGCACCCAGCAAAGCCCGGGTCAGTCCGCCCGGCCCGGGGCCAACCTCATAGACGATCTGGCCCGACAGATCGCCCGGCACACGCGCGATCCGGTCGAGAAGCTGCCCATCGAGGAGGAAGTTCTGGCCAAGCGCCTTGTTCGCGCTCAGGCCGTGGCGCGCGATGACCTCGCGCAGCGGCGGCAGATCCGGCAATGTCCCGGTCATATGTAGATAAGGCGGTTCCGCGCGGCTTCTGCGGCAAGCGCGATGGCGGCGATCATCGCGCCGGGATTGGCCTTGTTCTGCCCGGCGATCGCGAAGGCGGTGCCATGATCGGGCGCGGTGCGCACGATCGGCAGGCCGAGGGTCATGTTGACGCCCTCGTCGAAATGCAGCGTCTTCAGCGGGATAAGCGCCTGATCATGATAAAGGCACAGCGCACAATCATATTGGGCGCGGGCGCGGGCATGGAACATCGTGTCGGCCGCGAGCGGACCGACGATGTCGACACCTTCAGCCTGCAGAATCTCCACTGCGGGAATGATCAGTTCGATCTCTTCGCGGCCGATCGCACCCTTTTCGCCGGCATGCGGATTGAAGCCGGCGATCGCGAGGCGCGGGCGCTCGATCCCGAAATTCTTGGCGAGCCCGCGCTCGGTGGCGCGCGCTTTCGCGAGGATAAGATCAACGGTCACATAATCGGAGACATCGCGCAGCGGCATGTGCGTGGTGATCGGCACGGCCCGCAAGGTTGGCCCCGCCAGCATCATCACCGCGTTAGACGCCGCGATGCCGCAGCGCTCGGCGACGAATTCGGTCTGGCCGGGATGGGCGAACCCGATCGCGTAAAGCTGTGCCTTCGCCACCGGAGCGGTCACGAGCCCGCTGACCATCGGCGATCGCGCCAGGCCAGCGGCAAGCTCGAGCGAATCGAGCGCGCAACGTGCGCCCGCGAGGTCGGGTTCGCCGGGGATGATCAGGCCGGTATCTTCGATCTGGATCAGCGGCAGCGCCTGCTGGAAACAGCCGACCGCCTCGTCCGGGCTGGTAATCAGCTGGATCGGCCCCGACCACACCGCTTCGATCGACCTCTGATCGCCGACCGCGAAGAAGGGGGCCAGCCCATATTGCCCGCGCGCATCCCACGCCTTGGCGACGATTTCCGGGCCAATTCCGGCGGGATCGCCCAAGGCTATGGCGAGCGGGCTTATCTCCATCGCTTCATCGATATTCGATGACCGCGTCACGACGGAGATCGCGAAGATAGCGCTGGGCGCGCCGGTTCACGCGTTCCTGCTCGATTTGCGACTGGATCTGCTCGAATGAAGGGCCGGCGGTCGGCGGCGGATCGTCGCGGCCGCACAGCACGAGTGCGCGGACGCCGTCGGCCAGCGATCCGAAGGGCGGGGTCGACTGGCCGACCTGCAGGTTGAGCATCACATCCTGCAGCTGCGGCGGAAGGTCGCGAATCTTCATCGAATCATTCTGAACGACGTCGGCGCCTACCGAAGCGGCGATGTCGTTGGCGGTACCGCAGCCCTGAATCGTCTGGACTGCCTTGGCGAAGGCCTCGACTTTGGGACCGGCTTGCGCCTGGGTCATGCCGGCGGGGAAGGCGATGGTGAGCTGCTTGAGCGAGAGCATCGCGTCGCGAGGATCCGTGCCCAGCACCTGGCGCTTGTCGATCAGGACGATGACCGAATATCCGCCGGGTACCGCGATAGGCTGGCTGATCTGCCCCGAATTGAGCTGGCCGAGAACGCCTGACAGCGCGTCGGGGAGCTGTTCGGCGCGAACCCAGCCAAGGTCGCCGCCAACCGCGGCGGTCGATGCCTCGGAGAACTGGCGGGCATAGGCGGGGAAGGACGCGCCCTTGCGGATCTGATCGATGATCCGCTCCGCGTTGGCCAGCGCATCGCCCATCGTCTCGGGAGTCGCCGAGAGGAAGATTTCACCGACATGATATTCGTTCGCGCCCTTGGACGCGTTGAGGCGCGCGATGATAGCGTTGACCTCGTCTTCACTGACCGCGACGAACGGCTCGACCCGGCGGCTCAGCACCCGGCGCCATGCGGCCTCGCCCTCGATCTGACGCTTGATCGATGCGTCCGATGCGCCCTGATCGCGCAAGAACTTACTGAACTCCTTGGGCGATTTCTTGAAATTGGCGGCAACGCGCTCAAAGGTCTGCTGCACTTCCTCGCGCGACACCTCGATCTTCTGCGCGGCGGCTTCCTGGATCTGCAGCGTCTCGTCGATGAGGTTGCGCAGCACCTGGAGTCGCAGCCGTTCCTTCTCCTCATCGGGCAGGCGGCCGCCATTGGCAGCGATCACTAGCGCGAGACGCTGATCGACGTCGGTCTGGGTGATGATGGTGCCGTTGACGATCGCCGTCGCGGTGCGGACGTTGGGATCGCGATTGCCGAAGACCGTGACGTCCTTGGGAATGTTGAGCCCACCGGAAATGTCATCCTCATTCGGCACCGTCTGGCCGATCAGCGGCGCGGACAGCGCCACCGCACCTACGACGGTCAACAGGAGAAACTTGCCCTGGCTCAGCTTCTTTCCACGCACCTAGTCACATCCTCAATCATATGGGGTGGGCGTCTCCTGACACGCGCCCGCTGAATGCACGCTTAGCGGCCCAAATTCTTGAGCGCCAGCCGCAACAGGAAGGTATTGCCGCGGCGGGCGTCTCCGATTGCGTCATATTCGCGCCGCCAGGTGACGCCGAGCTCGATGCAGTCGTCATCATACAGGATACCGAGCCGATGGCGGATCGGCTGATAACCATCTGAAAGCGTAAGAGGATCTTCCTTGCGGCTCGTCAGGTCGACCACGGTCGACCCGAACACAGACCAGTAGCGCGCGAGTTGAATTCGGCCGCCCAGACGAACCTCCTCACGATCGCGAAGATCCTCGATCCCGGGGGTCACATTGCGGTTCAGCTTGAGGTAGCCGACGATCGCGTAGGTCCTGCTCGTGCCGATCGTCGCGTCGATCTCGTTGCGGCGGATCGCGAAATTGTCCTTGTCGAGCCGGAACCGGTGGGTGAATTCGAGGAATCGTCCATATTTCAGCGTAGTCCGGCCGACGACGTCCGACAGCCGGTCCGACAGGCCGGTGCCGACCGGCAGCAGGCTGGGCTTGTCGGTCAGCCGGTAACTCTGGCCGATCACGGTGGCGAAGGAGATGCCGGGGACATCGACCGCCCATTCGGCGCCGTAGGTGATCCGGCTGCCGTCCTCCCAGCGATCATAGCCCGAGAAGCGGTTGAGCGCGAAAAGGTTGGAATCCTCGAGATCGATCGACCGGGAGTCCTCGTTGGGGAGGCTCAGGTTGCGCGTCTTGGGGCTGGCGACGATCTGGACGCGCGGGGTGATGCGCTGCGATCCGTTGAGGAACTCGCCGATCAGCGGCCAGCGAACATCGGCGGCCAGCGCGGCTATGCCCCGTCCGGTCCAGCCTGGATTGCCGCGATAGACCACCGTGGTCGTCCGGCCGACCTGATCGGTATGATAGATGTCGCCCCGGGCATAAGCGGTCAGCGAGACCTCCTGGCCCATCGGGGTGTAGCGCCGCAACATCCACTGCGCGCCGGCAAAGGCGCGTTGCGTGTCCTGGCCGTTGGTGCGCAGCAGAGCGAGCGAATTGGCCTGAAGCTGAACGATGCCACCCGCCCACGGATCTGTCAGGCGCATACGAAAGTCGATGGCGGGCAGGGCAATCGGCTGCTGCCCCTGCGGGTCGTTGGTCCGCAGCGTCTGCACCGCCCAACCCTTGATCGACAGATAGCTGCTGGCGGTGATCCGTTCGGCGTTGATCTGGTTGCGGAGCCGGTCGTCGCGCGAGATATCGTAACGGCGCAGGAAGGTACGGTCGCTGGCCGCGCGCAGCGATCCCGACAGCGTCCAGTCCGGGCCGAACTGAAAACGGCCGTTGGCGTCGATATAGCCGCGAATGTCGCGATTGCCGTTCGGTGCCGCGATGCCGCCCGCCGTTGCTGCGAAGCGCGAGCTGTAGGTCAGCATGCCCGTCGCCTGCCAGGCTCCATTGTCGGTCAGCGCGCGATATTGAGCTTCGATCGCCGGCAGCACCTTGGTGTAGATGTGCGGGGTGATCGTGAGATCGCGGTTGGGCGCCAGCTGAATATAATAGGGCAGGCTGAATTCGGCGCCGTTGGTGCGGCTATAGCGGATATCGGGAAGAAGAAGGCCCGATCCGCCGCCCGAACTGCCATCGGGATGCGAAAGGCCGGGTAGCCAGAGGATCGGCGCGCCGAGGAAGCTGATCCGCGCGCCGTCATAGCTGATGCGATGCTTGGCCGGATCGTGGACGACGCGGACCGCGCTGATCTTCCAGATCGGCTCCTTGGGGCATCCGCCACTGTCGATCACCGAACAGGGCGTGTATACCGCCTTGTTGAGGGTCGACACGCCATTGCGGCGTTCGCCATGGACAGCGGCAAGCCGGCCGCCATCATTGAGTACGATCAGCAGATTTTCGATCACGCCGTCGCGCAGCGAATCTGTCAGTTCGACCGAATCGCCATAGACCGTATCGTTGCCGGAATTGACCACCGCGACATTGCCATTGGCTCGGACCACGCCGGTCTTCTGATTCCACTCCACCTTGTCGGCGCGCAGACGATCGCCCTGCCGCATCATCCGGACGTTGCCGGTCGCGGTGACGACCTCGCTACTGTCGTCATAGGACAGGCTGTCGGCGGCAAAGGTGATCTCATCCTCGTTCGCCGGGGTAGGGGCGTCGCCCTGCAAGGGCGGGCCCGCCGCTGGCGTCGCCAGCTTCTGAGCGAGCAACGGCGTTCCTGTGCTCAGGAAGGGAAGGCTGGCCGCGAGCAGGAAATGGATAGGTTTCTTCACACAACCCCACATGACGGGCGCCAACGGCCGGGCCTTCAATCGCGTTCGCGCCGCCTATCGCACCCGGACCCGCCCTGCAATCCTTTGGCGGCTATCCCGTTTGTCGTCATGACGTCGATCAGCACCGTTGCGGCGTGGAAATCGCCACCCTAGATGGGATCCACGAACATAATAAGGAAATCCTCTCCATGCGTATCAGCTTTGCCGACAGCCGCCCGGCCGCGACTCACGCGCTGGCGATCGTCGTCGCCCCCGCCATGATCGGGGGTGCCGGATTGTCGGCCTTGCCGGAACCCGCCCAGGCGCTCGCCCGCGCGGCGGCACAGGCCAACCGCTTCGACGGCGAAAATGGCGCGGTCGTCGAGTTCTTCGGCGAAACCGACGCCGCGCATCGCCGCCTGCTCCTCGTCGGCATCGGGGCGAAGAATGATTTCGAGCGCGCTGGCGCGGCGCTGACCGCAAAGCTGCTGACGTCGGGTGAAACCAATCTGGTGGTCGATATTTCCGCCGTGGCCGGAGACAAGCCCGCCGAAGCCGCGATCTCGCTGGCATTTGGTGCGGTGCTGCGCAGCTGGCGCTACGATGTCTATCGCACCAAGCTGGAGTCCAAGCAGCGGCGCTCGCTCGAACATATCACCATCGTTGGCGGCGGTTCCGAAGCCGCCGAGCTGTGGAAGGATCGTGAGGGGGTCGCCGAGGGCGTGATGTTCACCCGTACGCTGATCACCGAGCCCGCGAACATCCTTTATCCCGAAAGCTTTGTCGAACGTTGCCGACCGCTCGCCGATCTGGGCGTGAAGATCGAAGTGCTCGGCCGCGACGCGATGGCGGCGCTTGGAATGGGCGCTCTGCTCGGCGTCTCGCAGGGCTCGGTTCGCGAGCCGCAGCTGCTGGTGATGACCTGGGACGGCACCGATGGCGCGTCGCCGCCGCTCGCGCTGGTCGGAAAGGGCGTTACCTTCGACACTGGCGGCATCTCGCTCAAGCCGCCTGCCGGCATGGAAGACATGAAGTGGGACATGGGCGGCGCGGGCGCGGTCGCGGGCACGATGAAGGCGCTGGCGCTGCGCAAGGCGAAGGCGCACGTCATCGGCGTATGCGGCCTCGTCGAGAATATGCCCGACGGCAACGCGCAACGCCCCGGCGACGTCGTCACGTCGATGTCCGGCCAGACCATCGAAGTGATCAACACCGATGCCGAGGGCCGACTCGTGCTGTGCGACGCGCTGACCTGGGTCCAGAAGACCTATAACCCCAAGACGATCGTCGACCTCGCGACGCTGACCGGTGCGATCATCGTCACGCTGGGCTATGAATATGGCGGCATGTTCTCGAATGATGACGGCTTGGCCGGCGAGTTGCTGGCGGCGGGCGCTTCGGTTGGCGACAAGTTGTGGCGGCTGCCGCTTGGCGACCCGTATGACAAGCTGATCGACTCCCCGATCGCCGACATGAAGAATGTCGGCCCGCGCGAAGGTGGCTCGATCACCGCCGCGCAGTTCCTGAAGCGCTATATCGACGATGGCGTGCGCTGGGCGCATCTCGACATCGCCGGCATGGTCTGGGCGTCCAAGCCCGGCGCCACCTGGGACAAGGGCGCGACCGGCTATGGCGTGCGGCTGCTCGACAAGTTCGTGGCGGATAATTTCGAGCAATAGTCAGGATCTCCCGGACGGCTGTCCAGGCCGCCCGGGAGCAGACTATCGAGCGCCGCGATCGAGCGGTCGGCATCGACATGGTGGATGAAGACGCCGCCAGCCGCTTCCCAGAGGTGGCGGTGCTTCAGCGTGTCATCGATCAGAATGTCGCCGCGGACGGCATGGCGGCGCTTGTCGACCGCCATGCATGTGATGATGCGCGTGCCCGGAAAATGCGCTGCCGCCCAACGCTCCTTCTGGCCCTCGGCCCATCCGCCGCGTGGACAACCTGTCAGGATGACCGGCTTGAGGTGCCTGACGGCGTCAAACAGCCGTACGGCATCGGGCATCAGCGGCAGCGTAGCGTAGAAGTCGCCGTGCCGGGCGAGCCGTCGCCAGAATTCGGCGAGACCATGACGGCTCTGGAACTGGCGCGGTGGCATGCCGAGTACCGTTTCCGCGCCGCGATCGAAATCGGCGAGCACGCCGTCACAATCGAGGAAGAGTTGCATCAGAATCTCGCCGGACGCAGCGAGAGCGGGATCGGCTCGTCCAGACTGATCCAGCCATGATCAGCCAACACCTGATTGCTTTCCACGGCGCGCCGTCCGCGCTTGCGATCGAGCGACCAGGTGATGTGATAGACGCTGCCGTCGGGTCGCGCGGTCGTGCCGGCTATGCGCACCACCATCGCCTGTAGTCCCTGTCCGTCATCGATACGCCCGACCAACTCGCCTGCGGTAGCGGCAGGCAGTGCGGCGTCATGCGGTGCGTTCGCCTGCAGCGTGACATGATCGGCCACGACATCCGGCCAACGCGGTGGGAAGCGCCGAAGCAATTCGGCCCGTTGGATAGGATCGAGCTTCCAGCCGATCACATCGCCCATGATCTTCTCCGCGTCATAAAGCGGCTTCGTTGGACACGAGGGATAAACGCGGGGCATGGCAACCTGATCCATGCTGAAGCCGATCGTACAGAATTCGATCTGTTCGATCGGCGGAGTGTGCCATAGCGGCGCTGTCATCCATCGGGGAATCGCCAGCTGATGTTCGACGCCTTCGATCCTGTCCTGCTCGCGCGGATCCAGTTCGGATTCACGGTCAGCTTCCATTTCATCTTCCCGTCCTTCTCGATCGGACTGGCAAGTTTTCTGATGGTGCTGGAGGGGCTGTGGCTGGCGACCGGCAAGCATGTCTATGACAATCTCTACCGCTACTGGCTGAAGATTTTCGCGATAGCCTTCGCGATGGGCGTCGTCTCCGGCATTGTCATGTCCTATCAGTTCGGCACCAACTGGTCGGTGTTCAGCGACAAGGCAGGCCCGGTGATCGGACCGCTGATGGCCTATGAGGTGCTGACCGCTTTCTTCCTGGAAGCGGGCTTCCTTGGCGTGATGCTGTTCGGCATCAACAAGGTCGGCCCCAAGCTACATTTCGCGGCGACCTGCGCGGTCGCGGTCGGTACTTTCATCTCGGCATTCTGGATATTGTCGGTGAACAGCTGGATGCATACGCCGACGGGCTATGAAATCGGCGCCAACGGGCAGTTCTTGCCGGGGCCGAGCTGGATCGCGATCATCTTCAACCCCAGCTTCCCTTATCGCCTCGTCCACACCGTGATCGCCGCTTATCTCACCACGTCGCTTGTGGTCGGCGCGGTCGGGGCGTGGCATCTCATCAGGACGCCCGACAACCGCGGCGCGCGGACGATGTTCTCGATGGCGATGTGGATGGCGTCGCTCGTCGCGCCGGTCCAGATTCTTGCGGGCGACGCGCATGGCCTCAACACGCTCGAGCACCAGCCCGCCAAGGTGATGGCGATGGAAGGCCATTATGAAAGCCATCCCAAGGGCGCGCCGCTGATCCTGTTCGGCATACCCAACAGCGCAGAGAAACGCGTCGACTATGCGATCGAAATCCCCAAGGCGTCGTCGCTGATCCTGAAGCATGACCCCAATGCGCCGCTTGCTGGACTCGACACGATTCCCGATGATCAGGAGCCGCCGGTCGGCGTCGTGTTCTGGTCGTTCCGGATCATGGTCGGCATCGGCTTCGCGATCTTCGCGCTGGGCCTGTTCAGCCTGCTCGCGCGGGCACGGGGGCGGTTGTTCGAATGGCGGCTGCTCCACCGCGTTGCGATCCTGCTCGGTCCGGCAGGCTTCGTCGCCGTGATCGCGGGCTGGATCACCACAGAAGTGGGCCGCCAACCCTATACGATCTACGGTCTTCTGCGCACGGCGGACTCCGCGTCGCCGCTCGCCGCGCCGGCCGTGGGCGCGTCGCTGGTGGCCTTCATCATCGTCTATTTCGCGGTGTTCGGGGCGGGCGCCTGGTATATCCTGAAGCTCATGGCGAAGCCGCCCAAAGCCTTTGAGAAGGCCGATCCCGTCGACCATGGTCCGATCCGCAGCGCTGGCATCACTCCCGCACCCTCTGTCGACGGAGGGAAATCATGATGGGTCTCGACCTCACGATCATCTGGGCGGGCATCATCGCCTTCGCGGTGGCTGCCTATGTGCTGATGGACGGGTTCGATCTGGGCATCGGTATTCTGTTTCCCTTCTTCCGGGTCGGCGGCGAGCGCGACATGGCGATGAACAGCATCGCTCCGGTGTGGGACGGCAACGAGACCTGGCTGGTGCTGGGCGGGGGTGGGCTGCTCGCCGCCTTTCCGCTGGCCTATGCGATCATATTGCCTGCGCTTTACGCGCCGCTGACCGTGATGCTGCTCGGGCTTATCTTTCGCGGCGTCGCCTTCGAGTTGCGCTGGCGCGATCCGGATCATCGCGCCCTCTGGGACTTTGCGTTCACCGCCGGTTCGCTGCTCGCGACGATGGCGCAGGGCATTACTCTCGGCGCGCTGCTTCAGGGAATCGAGGTGCAGGGAAGGGCCTATGCCGGGGGCTGGTGGGATTGGTTGACGCCGTTCTCGCTGCTCACCGGAGTCAGCCTGATCGTCGGCTATGCCCTGCTCGGCGCGGGGTGGATGATCTGGAAGACGCATGGGCCGGTGCAAGAGGACGCACGTCGGCTCGCGCGTTATTTCGCCATCGCCCTGCTGGTCGCGATCGCCGCCGTCAGCGCCTATACGCCGTTCCTCGAAGGGCAATATTACCAGCGCTGGTTCGCCTTTCCGGGGCTTCTCGTCACGATCCCCGTGCCGCTGCTCGTCGCGCTGACCGGCCTTTATCTATGGAAGTCGATCGACGGGCCGCGCGACGGCATGCCCTTTCTGCTCACCCTGATGCTGTTCGGCCTCTCCATGCTCGGTCTGGCCATCTCGATCTGGCCCGACGTCATTCCCGGCCGCGTCTCGATCTGGCAAGCCGCCGCGCCCGAGCGTAGCCAGGTCTTCATGCTGGTCGGGGCGGCGGTGATGGTGCCGATCATTCTGGGCTATACCGCCTGGGCCTATTGGGTGTTCCGGGGCAAGGTCGATGAAGCCGGCTATCACTGAGCCCGGCCCCCTCTGGCGCAGGCTGGCATGGTTTGCGGGAATATGGGCAATGAGCGTTGCCGTGCTGGGCGCGGTCGCCTGGCTTTTGCGCGCGATGATCAACGCTTAGCGATGCGCGTCCCGCGCTTAAGCGGGAACGTAGCTCAACCTGATAACATCCTTCCCAATCCGGTCATGGGTCACCAGGCGAAGCGGCGGTCGGGGGCCGACAAAATATGGCGAGCCCTCGCCGAGTATGACGGGATGCAGGTAGATTCGATATTCATCGATCAGGCCAAGCGCGGTGAAGCTGTGGGCCAGATTCGGACCCGCAAGTTCGATCTCCCCGTCATGCTCCGCCTTCAGCGTTCGAATCGCGCTGGCAAGATCGTCGCCAACCAGCGTGGCGTTGGGGCCGACCGACTGCGACGTGCGCGAGACGACCCATTTCGGTTGGTTCCGCCACGCAACCGCGAAGGCGCGTTCCTCGTCATTCCACTCGCTATGATCGTCGTCCCAGTAGCGCATGATGTCATACATCCGGCGCCCGTACACACTGCCCGTCTGGGTCTGGGCTTCCTTGATGAAGTGGCGGAAGAGCGTGGGGTCGGGCGCAAAGGCCATATGGTCAATATAGCCGTCAAGCGACTGGTTCATTCCGAACACGAGCTTTGCCATGTTCCACATCCTTTCCACAGGCGCAGGCGGTGATAGTGGCGCCCCACCGTAGATGAAACTGATAACTATGTCTCCGCTGGTGCACTCTGATAACGCCGCCTTGGGCTTGCGTGAACCGCCGAGCGTATCCGGCATTGGCCAGATGCACTGCGATCATTCATTCAGCGCCCACCCCGTACAGCCGATCTTGGCGGCGATCGACAGGATGATTGCCTAGCGAGACGGGGGCTACGGCTCATGATCCAGCACCATCCGCACTGCACGATCCCGCACCTCAGGCGAAAATTTGTTCGTCGTCTTGCTCGTCATCGCTCCACCTTCTCAAGAGTTGGAGCCTCCGACAAACCGGGGCGGTTCAAGCTAAAGCTTCCAACTCTTGAAATTGTGCCGCCGCGCGGGTTACGGCTTCTCAACGTCGCCAAGGGCCATTGTGGATACCTTGCTCTGCGTCGGGCTTGGCCAAGTTGGCGAGACGCGGTGCACCCATCGCAAATGGGCCGCTGACAACCTTTCTGGTGCAGCCGGCTCTCAGATGTCGGCATAGGTATGCGTCTCGGCGGTGGCGCCGGGATGAGTGACTGCGCCCTTTGCCGCCGGCCCCACGGTTTGCGCAAATTTCCATAGCGCACCCGACTGGAAATCGTGACGGCGCGGGCGCCACTCCTTGCGGCGAGCCTCCAATTCCTCGGCCGAGAACTCGACATCGAGCGTGCCCAATTCGGCATCGATGGTGATGATGTCTCCGTCCTTCAGCAGAGCGATCGGGCCGCCAACTGCTGCTTCGGGGCCGACATGGCCAACGCAGAAGCCGCGCGTGGCGCCGGAGAAGCGTCCGTCCGTGATCAGCGCCACCTTGTCGCCCATGCCCTGGCCGTAAATCGCCGCCGTGGTCGCCAGCATCTCGCGCATGCCGGGACCGCCTTTCGGCCCTTCGTAGCGAATGACAATGACCTCGCCCGGCTTGTACTCACGCTTCTGCACGGCGTCGAAAGCCGCCTCCTCGGAGGCGAAGCACCGGGCCGGCCCGCGGAACTTGAGGTCCGTCATGCCGGCCACCTTGACGATCGCGCCCTCCGGGGCGAGCGTGCCGCGCAGACCGACTACGCCGCCGGTGGTGGTGATCGGGTCGGAGATCGGGCGAACAATGTCCTGGTTGGTCGGGAAGACCACGTCGGCCAGGTTTTCGGCGATCATCTTGCCTGTCACCGTGATGCAGTCGCCGTGCAAGTAGCCGCCGTCGAGCAGCGCCTTCAGGATCACCGACACGCCGCCGATCTCGAACAGATCCTTGGCGAGGTAGCGCCCTCCAGGCTTGAGGTCGGCGATATAGGGTGTGCGCTTGAAAATCTCGGCAACCGCATTCAGGTCGAAGTCGATGCCCGCCTCGTGTGCGATTGCCGGCAGATGCAGCGCCACATTGGTCGACCCGCCGGAGGCCGCCACCACGGCGGCGGCGTTCTCCAGCGCCTTGCGGGTGACGATGTCGCGCGGCCTGAGGTCGCGAGCCAACAGGTTCATCACGGCCTTGCCAGACGCTTCCGCGAAGGCGTCACGGCTCTCGTAGGGTGCCGGCGCACCGGTCGAACCGGGCAGTGCGAGGCCGAGCGCCTCGGAGACGCAAGCCATGGTGTTGGCGGTAAACTGGCCGCCGCACGAACCAGCGGAAGGGCAAGCGACACATTCGAGAGCGTGTAGCTCGTCCTCGGAGATTTGGCCGGCCTGGTAGCTGCCCACCGCTTCATAGACGTCCTGCACGGTGACGTCCTTGCCGCGGAAGCGCCCCGGCAGGATCGTACCGCCGTATATGAACACGCTCGGCACGTTGAGGCGGACCATGGCCATCATCATGCCGGGCAGTGACTTGTCGCACCCGGCAAGGCCTACCAGCGCGTCGTAGCAATGGCCGCGCATGGTGAGTTCGACCGAATCTGCGATCACCTCGCGGCTCACCAGCGACGACTTCATGCCCTGGTGGCCCATGGCGATGCCGTCGGTCACGGTGATGGTGGTGAACTCGCGCGGCGTGCCGCCACCCGCCTTGACGCCCAGTTTGACAGCCTGCGCTTGACGGCTGAGGGTGATGTTGCACGGGGCCGCCTCGTTCCAGCACGTGGCGACACCGACGAAGGGCTGTGCGATCTCGGCATCGGTCAATCCCATGGCGTAGAGGAACGACCGATGCGGCGCCCGCTCGGGGCCGACTGTCGTGTGGCGGCTTGGCAGTCTGGATTTGTCGAAATGATGTGCCATGGGTCGGGTTCCCTCATTGAACTGGGATCAAGCTCTTTCAGTCCGCCGGTTCGAGCAGGCGCCAACGAGCTTTGCCCTCCGGGCAGAATACACGCACGTGATCAGCCTCGCCGACCGGCAGCAATTCTGGCGGTTGCCACGGCGATTGCACGAGCGTGACTGTCTCGGTGTTCGGCGGCAGGCCGTAAAACCGTGCGCCGTTGAGCGAAGCGAAGGCTTCGAGCCGATCGAGCGCCCCTTCTTCTTCGAAGACCTGGGCGTACAATTCGAGCGCAACCGGCGCGCTGAAGATGCCGGCGCAGCCGCATGCCGATTCCTTGTCCTGGATCAGGTGCGGCGCCGAATCCGTGCCGAGGAAGAACCGGGGATCGCCCGAGGTCGCGGCGTCCCTCAATGCGAGGCGATGGCCCTCCCGCTTGGCCACGGGCAAACAGTACATATGCGGCCGGATGCCGCCTGCGAACATCGCATTGCGGTTGATCATGAGGTGGTGCGCCGTGATGGTGGCGCCGATGGGACCCTCGGCGTGCTGCACGTAGTCCACGGCTTCGGCGGTCGTAATGTGCTCCAAGACGATCCGCAGCGCGGGGAAATCGGCTCGCAGCCGGACAAGCACCCGGTCTATGAACGCCTTCTCCCTGTCGAAAACGTCCGTTTCCTGATCGGCCACCTCACCATGGAGCAAAAGTGGCATGCCGACGCCCTGCATCCGCTCCAACACCCGGTAGACCCGGCGAATGTCGGTCACGCCGGCGGCGGAGTTCGTGGTGCTGCGCGCCGGATACATCTTGACCGCCGTTAGCACCCCTTCGGCGAAGCCTCTTGCGACGTCTTCGGGACCGGTCTCATCGGTCAGGAAACACGTCATCAGCGGCTCGAACCTCGAGCCGTCGGGCAACACGCGCCGGATCCGATCGCGATAGGCGGCCGCCTGGGCGGCCGTCGTCACCGGCGGATCGAGGTTCGGCATGACGATGGCGCGTCCGAACGTGCGTGCCGTCCAGGGCAGCGCCATGCGCAGCATATCGCCATCGCGAAGGTGCACGTGCCAGTCGTCGGGTTTAGGAAGCATTATCTCATTCACTCGGGTCACCTTCGCCCCGCTTCCCGCGTCTGACGCGCGCCTTGCGGTCTCATCCGGACGCCCATCGGCTCGAGTCTCACCGTCTTCTTCGACTGGTGGCGATCTATGCGGCGCAGCACATCGCCGAGGAAACGCCCTGCTTCGACGATGAATGGTCCTTGTTGAGCATCACCCATTCGGCGCGCTGCCCCCTGGCCGCGTCGGTTGCTTCCGTCCGCCTGGGCGCTCCTTGTTCGACCATCCCAGCCAAGACCTGGGTCGCCCAGATGACAGGCACGTGGGCCGCCTCGCAACGCCAGGGAATGTTCTTTTGGACTTTGCGGATGCGTCCGAAGCCAAGTTCGACAGCCAGATCGAGGGCGCGAGCTATTGCTTGATTTGAGACAGCACGCCGATCTGGTGTCTGAGCGCGTTCGCTCGAAGTTGGTCATCGCTCGCTGGACTTGCTGCCAAGCTCAGCAATCTGGAGCCGAAGCGATCGAAGTGCTGCAAGGATTTCTGCCCGTTCGCTCTGATTTTTCTCAGCCAGGGTTTTCTGTGCATCCGCTTCTCCTGCTTCGTGCTGGCGCTGCATGGCGTCAACCACGATGCCGATAAACAGGTTCAGCACAGTGAAAGACGTCACCAGAATGAACGGCACGAAAAAGATCCATGCCAGTGGGTAGACCTCCATCACCGGGCGGACGATGCCCATCGACCAGCTTTCCAGGGTCATGATCTGAAACAGTGAGTAGGCCGATGCGCCGATCGAGCCGAACCATTCGGGATAGTCGGCCCCGAACAGTTTGGTCGCCATCACCGAGAAAACGTAGAACAATAGCGACAGAAGCCCGAGGATAGAAGCGATTCCAGGCACGGCGGCCAGCAAAGCACCTCCCCCCCGCCGCATCGACGGCACCGCCGACACCAGTCGTAGCACACGCAGGATTCTGAGCGCCCGCAGGACCGAGAGACTGCCGGTCGCAGGCAGTAGCGCAATCGTCACGATTGCCAGATCAAACAGGTTCCATGGGTCCATGTGAAAACGCGTTCGGTAGACAAGCAGCTTGGCCACCAGTTCAACGACGAACACGCCCAGGATGATCTGGTCCAACAACATCAACTCGGCGCCGATCGACCCCATGATCGTTGGGCTTGTTTCAAGGCCCAGCGTGATTGCGTTGATCACAATCAGCACAATGATCGCGCTCTGAAGTCGAGCCGATTCCAGCACTTCCTGCAGCTTGCCGATAGGGCCCGCCTGACGCGGCGCAATACGGCGCAGATTGTCTTCGGGTCTGCGCGTTTTCTCGGTGCGCGCCGTCATTGGTCTCGATCCTTTGGTTTCATGTCTGCAAGCCCTCCACGCGACCGCAGACCGCACGAGTGAGGCCGAGCCGAGCCTAGATATCAGTCAGTCGTGTGCGTCTGAAGGAGTGCTTCGCGATGGAAGGAGCACAGCTTCTCGTGCACCACTTCAGCTGGGATCGGCAACCCGGATCATTCAGGTCGCGCGTGAGCTTTTCGACTACGACCATGTCGCCGCGCACCTCGCAGTCGGCAAGATGCACCTCGACCGCATAGGTCGTTATCGTGACGTCAGACAAGCCCATGAGGCGCCCGGCCCATAGCGCGGCAAGTATGTTTCGACGGGCGATAACGTTGTCGCGAGTATCGACATCAATGCACCAGGCGGGGGCGCCGGAGGATGCAGAGGTGTCCTTGATGGCGGCAGATAGGACATCAATAGTCATCAATCGTCTCCGGCAGGGCGAGCGGAGGGACGTTTCCCGATGGGATCCGGGAGCGAAGCTGTCAGGCGGTGGCGAGCGGCTTCGTCTGTCGTGGCCGCACGGGTTTTCCAGAGCGAGAACAGGACGCCGGCTGCGATGATGGACAAGGTCACTCCGAGCGAGATCGCGGGATCGACCTTGCCGACGATCTGATTCCAGAAGATCTTGGCCCCGATGAAAACGAGCACGATGGCGAGCGCGTATTTCAGATACTCGAAGCGGTGCACCATCGCAGCGAGGGCAAAATAGAGGGCGCGGAGACCGAGGATCGCCATGATATTGGCCGTAAACACGATGTAGGTGTCGGTCGTGATGGCGAAGATTGCTGGCACCGAGTCGACCGCGAACACGAGATCCGCGATGTTGATCACGACGAGCGCCAGGAACAGAGGCGTCGCGAAGCGCGCGAGCTTCCCCGTCTCCGGATCGGGTTTGCGGACGAAGAAGTGCGAACCGTGCAACTCGGCCGAGACCCGCATGCGCCTGGACAGGAAGCGCACGATCGGATTCTTCGACACGTCCTGCTCGCTCTCTCCCATGACGAGCATCTTGATCCCCGTGGCGATCAGGAAGGCGCCGAAGATATAGAGCACCCATTCATACTGTTGTACGAGCGCTGCGCCGAGCCCGATCATAATGCCGCGCAAGACCAGCACCGCGAGGATGCCCCAGAGGAGCGCTCGGTACTGGTATTTGGCGGGAATGGCGAAGTAGCCGAAGATGAGCGAGATTACGAAGACATTGTCGATCGAAAGCGCCTTCTCGAGGGCATAACCCGTGAAATACTCCATGCCAGAGGTCGGGCCCATGGACCACCACACCCAGGCGCCGAACACCAGCGCGATCGCGATGTAGAACGCGGACAAGAACAAGCTTTCGCCGACACCGAGCTCTTTGTCCTGCTTGTGGAGTATTCCGAGGTCGAAGGCGAGCAGCGCGCCGACCACGCCGAGAAAGGCGAACCAAAGCCAAGCAGACTTTCCAAGGAAATCGCTGGTCAGGATATCGGTGAGCAGTTCCATGGGTAATCCTTACTTTTCGGGTGTTTGGGAGCACCCGTTGAATGGGTTACAGGCTCCTCATTGCGTCCATGTTCGACCGCTAGCGGGGCCCGGACCTTTCGGGAGTGCCTGAGACGGTGGCGAGCGGCCCCAATTGCGATTGCGCCAATGGGCTCGTGGTGGTGTCGTCCTGGTTCTCGCGTTGCGCAGCCGCGGACGCAGCATCAATGTGAGAGGAGCACTGGCAGCGGCGGGTTGGCGACGATGGTCTTTGTCGCGCCGCCCAGGATGAAGTTTTGCATCCGTGAGTGCCCGTAGGCTCCCATTACGAGCAGGTCGAGGTCGTGTGCGGTTGCATATTCCTCTAGAGCCTGTCCGATCGTGCGGCCGGCGGCGCCTTCTTCCTCCAGGACAACCTCGATGCCATGCCAGGCGAGATACTTCGCCAAATCCTCGCCCGAGTGCCTAGTGTCGATCGTCTTCTCCTGTGTGATCGTGACCACCCGTATGGTCTTGGCGCGCTGCAGGACCGGGAGGGCATCGGCCACCGCCCGCGCCGCGGCCCGGCTGAAATCCCAAGCCACACCGACCACGTCGAGGGGAAAGGAATTGCTGCTTTTCGGCACTTCCGGGAAGACGATCGTCGGTCGCCCGGAGCCGAATATCACAGACTCGGCGACGTATTGCTGAAGAGCCTGCTCGCCGATCGGGATCATCGTGACATCGTGCATCCTGGCGTGTTCAGTCACGATGGCCGCGAGCTGCGAGCTCGGGCACGACCCGACGATCTGGTCGTGTGCAACGCCACGCTGCGTCGCCATGCCTTCGAACACACTGACCAGATTTTGGGCATTCGCCACACTCTTCTGCCGCTCGGCCGCAATCATGCCCGGGATGTTCAGCAGTGCGTTCGCCAGTGCGTTGCCGGCGTTCGGAATCTCTATTTTGAAAGTCAGCGCCGAGATGTGCGCGCCCAGCGCCTCAGCGAAGCCGACCGCTTGGTCGATCGCCGCAGCCGGGGTCGGTTCGGGATAGCTGCTCAACTGGAGCAGGACATCCTTGAAAGCCATTCTCTTATCTCCTCAATTGATCGGCTGCTTCACATTGACCGCGTCACGCGGCTCTGAGTTAGGAACAAGCTCGGCGGTGGTTGTGCATGAGCTGCGGAGACCGACCATGATGAGGGATGCAATATCGAGGTCGCCGGTTTAGATACTGCGGCGTCGATAGGGTCGCGGAAGGAGAGACGCCGCCTGCTCGACGCAAGCGGCTGCTCCCTTCAGTCGAACAGCTCCGACAGAAACGACTTCTTCCGCTTGCCATGGCGATAGCGGCCGTCGTCGTCGTCATATCCACTCGGCCTGTAGCCTCGGCCCGGGGGGGCCGGTTCACGGCGGGCCGGCGCCGCATCTTCGATGCTGCGTTCGATGACCTTGTCCAGCTCTCCACGGTCCAGCCACACGCCGCGGCAAGTGGGGCAAAAGTCGATCTCGACGCCTTGGCGATCGGATAAAGTCAGCCCGGTCTTGCAGATCGGACAGGGCATCGCGGCGACTGTTTCTGCGGTTCGCATGGCTCATGCCGCCCCAGTTTGGTGGACGAACGCGAGCCGGTACATGCGATCCTTGATTGCGAGCCTGAGCTTCTTCAGCCGCAACAGCCGCAACGCGTTCGGGAAGCGCCGCTTGTGCTCCCGACGCACCTCGGCGTCCAGCTTGCTGTGGACAAGGAGCAGTCGGTAATTGAGTGCGTTCATGGCTTTTTCTCCTAATCGATGGTTCGATCGATCGGGCCAGCCACGATGCAGCAACGGGGGCGTGAACTGCATCGAGCTGGCTCGATGCGGTCCGACATCGCAGCTGTCAGGGGGAACAGCCACCAGAGGGGCCCGGTCCGCGACAACCAATCTAGTCTTAGCCGCGATTGGCGGCCAATCCGATTTCTCGCGCGGAGCAATAGCCCCAGGCTATCGTTACCTCCGCAGCGGCAAGCAGTCACCCGATCAGAGGGCGAGCCTCTGTCTGAATCCGGTCGGCAATCGTCCGATAGACATCCCCGTAAGCAGCCCCGGATCGGGGTCAACTCCGCCCCCGAGGTTCTTCGTTCGATCAGCGCGACTCCGAGCCGATCCTCCAGCGCACGCAGCTGCTGGCTGAGCGTCGATTGCGAGACGTGGCAGGCATAGGCTGCGCGCCCGAAGTGCCTGAGGTTGGCAAGCGCGACGAGATACTCAAGTTGACGAAGCATCGGCACAGGTCATCCAGAGTCGCTGCTTCACCCTTGTAGGAGCGCGCAGTGAAACCCAGGCGGGCGGCCGCCAGCACCGCCGGGCACGCCGTCGTGAGTGCTTGCGGTTCAGCGGTCATGAGCGGGTTGATGTCGGCCGCATCCAGCACTTCGTGCCGGCTGACCCGCCGCACCCGGTGCCGGCTCGCCAGGCACCACAGCCAAGCCGGGGCCCACGCGAAACCGACGATTAACAGATCGAAAACGAGGAAGCCGGCCATGGACACAAGCCTGTATCGTCAAGGTCGTGATGTGAGACCCCGCTTCTGCGGCCGTCACGACGACGGCTCGGTTAGGAAGGGTCGCGCCGCCTCGACGGCCGCCGCGCAGCCGGGCGCGGCCTCGACGAGCACCTGGTCGGGGCGCACCCAGCCCGCCCAGAGCCGGACGGCGTTCGAAGCCGCCCATGCCGGATCGTTCGTGGCACGCTCCAGGAGCGTGGGCGCGCCGCTCCGAGCGCATGCGGTCAACTCGGCGACCACGGCCTGTGGCGCCTGGGCGGCCGCAAGCCTCTCGGCCATCTCTGCTTGGAGCGGCTCGATCAGGAAGAACGAGACCAGGGCGGCGATGAAGTCCTGCATAGGAACTCTCCTTTGTTCGCAAGGGTCAGGGAACAGTTAGTGCGGTGTCGGCCGGGGCGGCTCCCCGCGTCTTCAGCAGGCTCCAGAACACGCCTAAATCCGGCCGGGGGGCACCTGTCGCTCACGGCTGCCTGGACCCGACCTCCGCGATCGCCCTGCCACGTGTCTTCCAGAGCGAGTAGCCGACGCCGACTGCGAGAATCGCGAAGGTGATCGACAGCGATGCGGCCGGCGGGACCTTGGCGAGGCCAAGCGCATCGGCGACGAAGATCTTCGAGCCGATGAACACCAGCAGCACCGCGAGCGCATATTTGAGATAGTGGAAGCGGTCGACCATCGCCGCGAGCGCGAAGTAGAGCGCGCGCAGGCCGAGGATCGCGAAGATGTTCGAGGTGTAGACGATGAACGGGTCGGTGGTGATGGCGAAGATCGCCGGAACCGAATCAACCGCGAACACGAGGTCGACAACCTCGACCATGATGAGGGCCAGGAACAGCGGCGTCATATACCAGGCGAGTTTGCCGGTCTTAGCATCCGCCTGCTTGACGAAGAAGCGCTCGCCGTGGAGGTCGTCGGTCACCCGGAACCGCCGCTTGACCCAGCGGAGCACCGGCGACGCGCCTACGTCATACGCCTTGTCGGCGAGCGCCCACATCTTCACGCCGGTAAAGATCAGGAAAGCCGCGAAGACGTACAGCACCCAGCTGAACTGCTCGACCAGCGTCGCGCCGAGCCCGATCATGATGGCGCGCAGGATGATGACGCCGAGGATGCCGTAGAACAGGACCCGGTGCTGGTAGAGGCGCGGCACCGCGAAATAGGCGAAGATCATCGCGATGACGAACACATTGTCCATCGCGAGGCTCTTCTCGATGACGAAGCCGGTGACATACTGCATGCCGGCGGTCGCGCCCATGTACCACCAGACCCAGCCGCCGAAGCCGAGCCCGAGCACGATGTAGACGGCCGAGAGCGTCAGGCTTTCGGTGACGCCGATCTCGCGCTGCTTCTTGTGCAGCACGCCGAGGTCGAGCGTGAGCAGCGTCACAACGATCGCGAGAAAAGCAGCCCACATCCACAGCGGCTTGTCGAGCCAGATGTATCCTAGGAATTCCATGTGTCCGATCCGATCTAATCGCTCATCACCGAGCGGTTTGGTCTTGATCCGACATCACGGCCGATCGCTCAGCCATCAAAGGGTTCCGGATCGCTTGGCACGAGAAGGCCACCACCGACCTAGGTCGGTGGTGGTGATCGTTAGTCAAACATCTCCGACAGGAATGACTTCTTCCGCTTGCCGTGACGGTAGCGGTGATCGTCATCGTCGTCGCGATAACCGCCTGGCCGGTAGTCCGACCTTGGCTCGGCTTCGCGCCGGGCCGGCACCGCATCTTCAACGCTGCGTTCAATGATCTTGTCTAGTTCGCCGCGGTCGAGCCAGACGCCCCGACACGTCTGGCAATAGTCGATTTCGACGCCCTGGCGGTTGGACAAGGTCAGGCCGGTCTTGCAGATCGGACAAGGCATAGCGGCGACGGCTTCTGCGCTTCGCATGGCTCAATCCCTTCCACGCTTGGGGAAGCGGGCCAGCATATGCAGTCGATCTTTGACCGCCAGCCTCAGCTTCTTCAGCCGCAGCAGCCGGATACCATCGGGAAATCGCCGCTTTAGCTCTTGGCGAATTTGGTCGTCCAGTCTGTGATGAACGACGGTCAATTTATACACTAGGGCACTCATAGCCTCTCTCCAGATCGATGGTTTCACCGATCGGGTTAGCCATGACGCAGCGACATATGGGCATACGCACTGCATCGAGCTAGCCCGAAGCGGTCCGACATCGCGACTGTCAGGGGGAACAGCCGCCAGAGGGGCCCGGTCCGCGAGAACCAATCTAGGCTTACCCGCGATTGGCGGCCAATCCGACTTCTCGCATGGAGCAATAGCAGCAGGCTATCGCCACTCAATGCGGTGGGCAGGCATTTCACCCGATCAAAGCGCGGGCTTCAGCCTGAATCCGGTCAGCAATCGTCCGATACGCGTCCCGGTAAGCAGCGCCGGATCGCCACGCCGCGGCGATGCTGCGTGTGAATTTCCATCCCTGAGGCTTAAGCACTTCGATGCCCGTACGGCCTCCGACATCCGAGCCGATGTAAAGCTCTGGGAGGACCGCAAGCCCCACCCCTGAGCTGGCCATCTGATGAACGCTATCGAGGCTTGTGCCCTCATAGTCACGCAGCAGTTCCATGCCGAGTTCCGCGCAGATTTCGGCCACTTGGCGATGCAGATGGTGGGACCTACCGAGGCTGAGAACCTGCGCGCCTTTCAGATCCTCGACGCAAAGTTTGGGGCGCATGGCGAGCGGATGGTCGGGAGGTGCGACGAGAAACAATCGCTCGCGAAACAAGGGCTGGACTTCAAGGTCGCCACCCTCGATCGGCAGCGGTCCGAGCAGCATGTCAAGCGCGCCTCGCGAAAGCACGAGCGCCTGCTCTTCCGGAATGCCCTCCCTGATATGAAGCCTGAGATCAGGCTGCTCGCGGTGGAGCGCAGCGACGATCGGGGGCATCAAATAGGGCCCCAAGGTGGGCGTCACTCCGAAGCGGAGTGTCCCCACGAGATGCTCGCCGGCCCGCCGCGCTAGGTCGCGAATATCCTGCACCTCGATCACCAAACGTCGGGCCCGTGCAGTTATCTCGCGTCCGATCGGGGTCAACTCCGCCCCCGAGGTTCTTCGTTCGATCAGGGCGACTCCGAGCCGATCCTCCAGCGCGCGCAGCTGCTGGCTGAGCGTCGGTTGCGAGACGTGGCATACATCCGCCGCGCGGCCGAAATTCTGAAGGTCAGCCACGGCAACGAGATATTCCAGCTGGCGCAACGTTGGCATGGGAAGACTCCATAGCGATAGCCAATACCTATCACGTTCAGGGTATCCTTTCGAATGGACTCAATCTCGAGCCTGAGGCAACGTCGCTCAATCAGCATGAGGCCCACCACACTGGTTGCGGGTGAAGGCAGATTGAAAGCAGTCCGAAGCCACCTGATATTCCTCGCTGACGGGCAGGTGACTCTTCGGAAAATGGAGAATGAAAGTGGCAAACGGATTTGATCCACGGATAATAGCAGTGCCGGAATCGACCCGGATCGGCCGTGAAGACACGACGATCGATGTGGGCCTACGGTCCTACATGCTGTCCGTGTACAATTACATGGCCTCCGGGGTGCTGCTGACGGGCATCGTGGCGCTGTTGTTCGCCAACAGCGGCTACGCGGCTGCCGTGCTCGGCGGGCCGGGGATCCTCAAATATGCCATCATGTTTGCGCCACTGGCGTTCGTTCTGGTGCTCAGCTTCGGCATCACTCGTCTTTCGACCGGGACGGCCCAATTGCTGTTCTGGGCGTTCGCGACGGTGATGGGTCTGTCGATGGCGTCGATCTTTCTGGTGTTTACGGGAACCTCGATCGCGACCACCTTCTTCGCGACCGCGGCGGCGTTCGGGGGTCTCAGCCTTTACGGCTATACGACCAAGCGTGACCTGTCGGCCTTAGGCACCTTCCTGATCATGGGCGTGGTCGGCTTGCTGGTGGCGATGATCATCAACCTGTTTCTCCAGTCGGGGACCATGAGCCTGGTGATCAGCTTCATCGGCGTGCTGCTGTTCGCAGGCCTTACCGCCTACGACACGCAGCGGATCAAGAGCCTGTACGCGCAGGTTGCGGGGACGGACATGATGGGCAAGACCGTTATAATGGGCGCGCTGTCGCTCTACCTCGACTTCGTCAACATGTTCACCTTCCTCCTTCAGTTCATGGGCCAGCGACGCTAACTAAATCAGCACCATGATGCACAGGCACCAAGGTCCGGGCACGGCGCATGGAAGGCGCCAGGCACGAGAACCAAGGCGGTGGAGGAGCCGTCCCTCAACCGATGAGACCCGTTCGTCTGAGATGTTTGGCTTATAGCGATTCACTGACATATGGCCATCAAACCACAAGAACGGCGTCCATAGCTCGACCTTGAGGAGGGAATAGCCGCGTGGACCTTTCCGGTTTCCCACTTGAGGCACTGCTGCCCTTCATCGCCATCGGCTTTGCGGCGCAACTGGTGGACGGCGCGCTTGGCATGGCGTTCGGCGTTATCTCGAACACGCTGCTGATAAGCATGGGTGTCCCCCCGGCGGCAGCCTCGGCGGGCGTCCATGCGGCCGAAAGCTTCACCACCGCAGCCTCCGGTATCAGCCACATTGCCCATCGCAATGTGGATTGGCGACTCTTCGGGCGGCTCGTGATTCCCGGCGTGGCTGGTGGCATCTTGGGCGCCTACGTATTGACTAGGATCAGCGCCGAAGCGGCGCGACCGATCGTACTCGCCTACTTGACTGCCATCGGCCTATATCTGCTTTGGCGCGGCATCAAAGTTCCTTCTGTGGAAAAGAGGCCTAAGTTTGTCGCGCCGCTTGGGCTTGTCGGGGGCTTCCTGGATGCAGCAGGCGGCGGCGGCTGGGGGGCAGTGGTGACCAGCAACCTGTTGGCACAGGGCGGGAGCCCGCGAAAAGTCGTCGGTACCGTGAACACCGCCGAGTTCTTCTTGGCAGTGACCATCTCCGCCACTTTCATCGCCACCCTCGGCCTAGGAGCCTTCACCACCGCCACGGTCGGGCTGCTTATCGGGGGTATCGCCGCTGCGCCCCTTGGCGCTTTGGTGGCGAAGCGGGTCCCGGCCAGGCCGCTGCTCATCCTGGTAGGCGTCGTGCTCACGATCACCAGCATCTACGGAGTGATACGGGCACTGGTTTGATCCTGATTCCTTTCGCTTGAGTTTAGCATTTCTAAACAAGCCGGGACGGAATCATATTTTTTGATCTTTGCCGTCCGCTTTCTTGTTATTAATCTGAAGTTCATTGCTGTGTCCTCGACAAGCAATGTGACCAAGTCGCTCTTTACGCGAAAAGCAGCAACTTTTTATGGGTGTAGCTAAGGTATGCCATTGCGACCACGCGTATCAGATCAGATCGGCAGGGTGCCGTTCGCGGCAAGCACCTCCCCGGCGAGATAGAGCGAGCCGGTAATGAGAATTCGGGGGGCTGGATCGAGGCCAAGCGCGGAGATGGTGGCAAGCGCGTCCCCGACACTGTCGCGGGTCTCGGCCGGGATGCCGACGCAGCGGGCAACTTGTGCGATCTCCTCGGACGGCAGAGCCGTGTCTTGCTGGATCGGCACCGCGATGACACGGCAGACGAGCACGGCGAAGTTCATGAGAAAGCCTTCGCAATCCTTGCTCGCGAGCATGCCGACGATGAGTATGAGCGGCCGCGGACCGCGCTTCTCAAGATCGGCAAGCGCGCCGACGACCGCACGGCCGCAGTCTGGATTGTGGCCGCCGTCGAGCCACAGCTCGCTGCCTTGCGGCGCCAGTTCCACCAGCCGGCCGTGAGGGAGACGCTGCATGCGCGCTGGCCATTCGACCTTGGCGACGCCTTGCTTGAAGGCCGCGTGCGGAATCTGCAGTGCAGGGATGCTGCGCAAGGTGGCGATTGCGGTACCCGCGTTGTCGAACTGGTGACGGCCAGACAGACAAGGCGCCGGGAGGTCGATGAGCCCGTGCTCGTCCCGATAGGCCATGCGACCGCGCTCGGGCGTCACGACCCAGTGCTTGCCAGCAATCCGAAGCGGCGCGCGCATGCGCGCGGCCTGCCGTTCGATCACCGTGAGCGCCTCTCGCGACTGCGGCGCGGTTACCGCCAGCACATTGGGCTTGAGGATACCCGCCTTCTCCGCCGCGATCAGCTCGATGGTGTTGCCGAGGAAGTCCTGATGGTCGAGCGAGATTGGAGTGATCACGCTCGCAAGCAAGCGTTCGATCACGTTGGTAGCGTCGAGCCGGCCACCCAGGCCGACCTCGAGCAGCAGCACATCGGCGGGATGGCGCGCGAACAGCAGGAAGGCTGCAGCGGTGGTGATCTCGAAGAACGTGATTGGATCTCCGGCATTCAACCGCTCGCAGGTCGCAAATGCATCCGCAAGCTCGTCGTCCTCGACCAGCGCGCCGCCGCCCGGTCGCGCAAGACGGATGCGCTCGTTGAAGCGCACGAGGTGGGGCGAGGTGTAGACGTGCACGGCGCGCCCGGCCGCTTCCACGATCGCGCGGAGAAAGGCGACGGTCGAACCCTTGCCATTGGTGCCAGCGACGTGGATCACCGGCGGCAAGCGTCGCTCGGGATGCCCAAGCCGGTCGAGAATGCGCCACATGCGGTCGAGGGAGAGATCGATCCGCTTGGGATGGAGCGTGAGCAATCGCGTAAGAAATGCATCCATTCGGACCATTGCGCTTCTTCTACTTGTCTCTTTTTAGGTGGGTGGCCATCGTTTACCCGCGTGAGCGCGGAACTATCCTAGTTCCCAAATGAACGCGAAGCTCGGGCCAGATCCAATCGAAACACGCGACTGCGCCCATTGCCCAGCAACGAATTAATGCCGCCATGCACATGTAACGATGTTGCAGCGAAACAGACACACACGCCTTCTAGAAATCCCCCTGCACACACCGCGACTCGGCGGAATGGAAAACGCGCCGATCAACTTTCAGCGGGGGTCAGGCTCTCGAACCTGCCTACTACTGGGAGTGGCAACCGCTTGCAAGATTGCCCTGATCGACTCGGTCGGTCGGCTCGATTACGACTGCTCCTGCCTCGCAGCTCGTGCCATAAGTTCGGCGAGCAGTGGGTTCGGGAACCGCCGCTTCTGCGTGATCGCGTAGAAGCTCTCGCTGAGCGTCGGGATTCGACAGACCTCGACGAGGGCGCCGGAGGCCAATTCGTCGCGGACTACGATCGGGGGCACCAGCGTGAGACCCTGGCTGTCGCGGGCGAGCAGGCGCAACATAGCCATGTCGTCGACCTCGGCCAGGATGACCGGGCGCACTCCGGCACGCTCAAGGATCCGGTCAAACGCCAGGCGAATCTCGCTGTCCAAACTTGGCAGGAGGATTGGTTCGGAGGCCAGGTCTTCCGGAAAGCGGAACGGTGACGCCGCCGCGCCGGGCCGGCGGACCAGGCCGACCGGCTGCTGAGCGAGCAGTTGGCTCCGAAACGAAGACTGTGCGTCCTGCTGCGGCGCGCTGTTGGCGAGCACGACGTCGACCGTGTGCGCCTTAAGTTGGGCGAGTAGATCATACATCGTACCCGAGCGGACAATCAGCTCGACATCCGCGCGGCCGACCAGGGGACGGAGGAACTCCAGCTGGAAGTTGCGCGACAGGGTCGTCAACGCCCCGACCCGGAACGCCTGTCGCCGATCGAGCGGTCGTCCTTGCATAGTGCTGACGAGTTCATCGCCGGCCTGGAACACGGTGTCGGAGTAGTCGAGCGCGATGCGGCCCGCCTCTGTGAGCACGAGGCGCTTGCCTGTTCGCTCGAACAGCGGATGCCCGAGCTGCTGCTCGAGCTTTCCCAACTGCACCGAGAGCGCCGACTGAGACAGGTTGAGGCGTTCGGCGGCGCGCGTCAGGCTGCCCTCGTGGGCGATCGCCCAGAAGTATCGTAGATGGTGGTAATTGAGGCTGGCCATCGGCATAGTTTTATGGAAGCGAACGAATTCCCACAATCTTTATATTATCAAGAAGGGTGGATGGGCGCTAGGTAAGGGGTCGCTTCTCGCCGGAGACGACCATGACCTCAGCGCTGCCCTGGTGCCTTGCTCTCGGGCCCCTCGCACTCGTAGCGTCCGGCCTGGTGGCTGGTGCCGCCAAGCTGCCTCGCCGACAGGCCGGGACGAGCGCAGCCCTCGTGGCGGCGTTTGCACTGGCCGTGGCTGTCGCCGCGGGCGTTGCCGTCGCACTGCACGGTCCGTTCGCAACGGTCACCGTCGGGATCGAGGGCGTTGGGCTCGGCTTCTATGTCGATGCGCTGAGCGCGATCATGTTCGCGCTCGTCGCCTTCGTTGGCCTGATCGTGGTCGTCTACAGCCGAAACTATCTCGACGGCGATCCCGGCCAGGACCGTTTCACCCAGTGGCTGTGCCTGACGCTCGCGGCAGTGCTGCTGCTGATCGTCTCAGGCAATTTGTTCCAGTTCGCGCTCGCCTGGATCGCGACGAGCGTTGGTCTCAACAAGCTCCTGCTCTTCTATCCCGAACGACAGGCGGCCGTGCTCGCGGCACGTAAGAAGTTCATCGCCAGCCGTGTCGGCGATGTCTGTCTGGTCGCCGCGATGGTGTTGCTCCACCAGACGTTCGACAGCCTCGATTATGCGGTCCTGTTCGCCGGCGCCGAGGCGATGCGCGTCGCCGGAGTCGTTCCGGGCACAATCCACGCCGTCGCGGTGTTGCTGGTCATCGCCGCGCTGCTCAAATCGGCGCAGTTTCCGCTGCATGGCTGGCTGACCGAGGTGATGGAGACGCCGACGCCGGTGTCGGCGTTGCTTCACGCCGGCGTAATCAATGCCGGCGGCTTCCTGGTGCTGCGCTTCGCCGGCGTGATCTCGCTGTCGTCGCCCTCGCTGGAGGTCCTCGTCATCGTCGGCGGCTTCACGGCCTTGTTCGGCTCGACGGTAATGCTCACACAGACCAGCGTCAAAGTCTCGTTGGCCTATTCGACGATCGCGCAGATGGGTTTCATGATGCTGCAATGCGGGCTCGGCGCCTTCTCCGCCGCGCTGCTGCACATCGTCGCCCACTCACTCTACAAGGCGCACGCCTTCCTATCGTCGGGCAGCGTCATTGATCTGGCGCGGGCGTCGTGGTCACCGAGCCCTAGCGGGCGGCCGCACAGGGCGCGGATGGCGATGGTCGTTGGCCTCGTGCTGGCGGTGACGCTCGTGATCGGCACGTTGTTCGGCGCTACGATAACGCAGCAACCCGGCGTCTTCGCGCTCGGCGCGGTGGTGATGCTCGGCCTCGCTCATCTGGTCACGCAAGCGCTCGATGAACGGCCGAGCGTCTATGTCATCGGCCGCACGGTGGCGCTCGCAGTTGTAGTTGGGCTCGCCTATTTCTGGCTCCAGTTCGCGACTGAGCATCTACTGGCCGGCTCGCTGCCGCCGGTTCAGGCGCTACGCGGCCCCTTCGACCTCGCCATCGTCGCTCTGGTTGTGCTTGCCTTCGGCACGGTGACCGTTTTCCAGAGCCTGCTGCCGGGCCGAGCCGCCGCGCCGCGCTGGCAGGCGTTCTACGTCCACCTCGCCAACGGTCTCTACGTCAACACGCTCGCGAACCGGCTTGTGCTGCACTTCTGGCCCAGCCCGCCACCTGGTTACGGCGCACGATCCCCCTCCACTACGTCCGCCGGCGGGGTCCGCCCATGAGTATCGCCATCGCCTCCGAGACCGGTCCGCGAAGCCCCATCGCTGTAACCTGCGAAAGACCAGGCGCGAAGACAGCCTCGATCGAGGCGGCCATCGCCCAAGCGTGCGACAAGATCGCGCCGCTCTGGCCGCTCAAGCATTTCGTCGCGGTGAACCCATTCCTCGGCTTCAGTGACCAGAGCTTCGCTGCGACCTGCGCTACGCTTCGCCGGGTTGCCGGAGTCGATATGCTGATGCCGCGCGCCTTCTACCGCCAGGCGCTGGCGGCGGGGACCATCGAGGAGCACGACCTGGAGGCAGCCATGGCTGCTGCTACGTCCGGCCATCCGGCCTTCGCGCACGACGCCGCCTCGCTCCGCTTAGCCGCAGCGCGCGATCCCGTCTGGACCAGTCGGCCGGGCCCGGTCGT
The DNA here is from genome assembly GCF_000971055.1 of Sphingomonas sp. SRS2. Taxonomy (GTDB): domain Bacteria; phylum Pseudomonadota; class Alphaproteobacteria; order Sphingomonadales; family Sphingomonadaceae; genus Rhizorhabdus. The sequence goes on along the minus strand of NZ_LARW01000086.1, from coordinate 83,436 downwards.
CGCGACCGTCGCCGAGGTCCTGGACGGCTTGGCGGCCGGCGACCGTCAGGCCTCGCGCACCGCGTTCATGGTCGACGAGATCTCGAAATGGTGCGCCGCCTATTTCGACGAAGGACAAGCCGCCTGGAAGCTGCCGTCGCGCGCGCTCCCGGCCTATACCGCGTGGCGTGCCGCGATGCGGTTCGACCGCAACCCGGAGACGATGGGCATCCGGGGCTTCCGCAAGGCCGTCGCCGCCATGCCCAAGGACCCACGCGAGGCGATCGCGGCGGTCGTCCTGGCGCTGGGCATCCCTGATCGCGCCATCGAGGATTATCTGCACCGGGCGCTGATCGATATCGGCGGCTGGGCGGCCTATGCACGCTATCTCGTCTGGGACAATGCACTTTACGGGCGCGACGACGATACGCTGGTGGAGTTGCTCGCGATCCGCGTCGTCTGGGGCTACGCGCTGTTCCTCGAACGCCCCGACACCGCGTTCACGGCGGCCTGGGCAAAGGCGATGGCCGACGCAGCGACACTGCCCAAAGACGAGCGGCTCGGCGACGATCCAGAGCTCGCGCTCGATCTCATCCTGCACGAAGCCTATGAAGCGGCCTACCGGCGTCGGCTGCTCGCGCGGCTGTCGCAGCATTTCGAGGCGCCCGTGTCAAAGCCCGCCCCCACGCGTAAGGCGTTCCAGGCGGCATTCTGCATCGACGTTCGCTCCGAAGTCTATCGACGCGCGCTCGAGACCGTCTGCCCCGACGCCGAGACGATCGGGTTCGCTGGCTTCTTCGGCTTCCCGATCGAATATGTGCCGATCGGCCGCGAGACCGGTGGGGCGCAGTGCCCGGTGCTGTTGAAGCCCGCCTTCGTGGTGTGCGAGGCAGTCGCCAATGCGTCGGAAGCCGAGGAGGCGGAGATCATGAACCTCCGCCTGCTGCGCCGCCGCGCGGCGAAGGCGTGGAAGGCGTTCAAGCTCTCGGCGGTGTCGTCGTTCACCTATGTCGAGACGGTGGGGTTGTTGTTTGCCGCCAAGCTCGTCGGTGACAGCGCGCGCCTGACGCGGACGGTCAGCGACCCCAATACCGATGGCCTCGACAAGGGTGTGATCGGCCGCATCGGACCGCGGCTCGAACCGGGCGCGGTGGGCGGTCGGGTCACCGGCTTCGACGACGGGCAGCGCGTCGCCATGGCCGAGGCGGTGCTGCGGGCGATGTCGATGACCCAAGACTTCGCGCGGCTGGTCCTGCTGACGGGACACGGCAGCACGACCGTCAACAATCCCCATGCTTCGGGGCTGGATTGCGGAGCGTGTGGCGGGCACACGGGCGAGGCGAACGCGCGGATCGCCGCCGCCATCCTCAACGATCCCGGCGTCCGGGTGGGGCTGGCCGCCAAGGGCATCGACATCCCGAAGGACAGCTGGTTCATCGGCTGCCTGCACGACACCACGACCGACGAGGTGCGCATCTTCGATGCCGATCGGCTGCCGGCGTCGCATGCCGGCGATCTCGCGCGGCTGCGCGAAGCGCTCGCCAAGGCCTCCTCGCTCGCCCGCGATGAGCGGGCACAGCTGCTCGGCATCGGCAAGAGCGAGGATGTCGATCGCGCGGTAAGGGCGCGCAGCCGCGACTGGGCGCAGGTGCGTCCCGAATGGGGCCTGGCAGGAAATGCCGCCTTCATCGCCGCGCCGCGCGAGCGCACGCGCGGGCTCGACCTCGCCGGCCGCGCCTTCCTGCACGATTACGACTGGCAGAAGGACGCCGGGTTCAGCGTGCTCGAACTCATCATGACTGCCCCCATGGTCGTCGCGAGCTGGATTAACCTGCAATATTACGCCTCGACCGTGAACAACCGCGCCTTTGGCAGCGGCAACAAGCTGCTCCACAACGTCGTCGGCCAGCTCGGCGTCCTCGAAGGCAATACCGGCGATCTGAAGGTCGGGCTGCCTTGGCAGTCGGTGCATGACGGGACACGCTTCGTCCACGAGCCGCTGCGGCTCACCGTCTTCATCGAGGCGCCCGAGGACGCGCTGAACCGTGTCATCGAAGCGCACGCCAGCGTCCGGCAACTTATCGACAACGGCTGGGTCCACCTGTTCCGTCTCGGGGACGAGGGGTGGACAATCCGCCGCTATGCCGGCGATTTGAGATGGGAGGCCGCGACGTGACCGCCCGGCTCTCCCATCTCGCGCGACTGGAATCCGAAGCGATCCATATCCTACGAGAAGCGGTCGCCGAAGGACGCAAGCCGGTGATGCTGTTCTCGGCGGGCAAGGACTCGACGGTGCTGGCGCATCTCGCGCTGCGCGCCTTCTTTCCGGGCCGCCCGCCGTTCCCGCTGCTCCATATCGACTCCACCTGGGAGTTCCGGTCGCTCCTCGACTTCCGCGACGCGTTTGCGCGCGAGCATGGGTTCGAGCTCATCGTCCATGCCAATGAGGAGGGGCGAGCGGCCGGCCTCAATCCCTTCGACCATGGCGACCGCTACACGCTGGCGATGCGGACCGAACCGCTCAAGGACGCGCTCGACCAAGGCGGCTATGACATCGTCTTCGGCGGCGCCCGCCGCGACGAGGAGAAGTCGCGGGCGAAGGAGCGGATCTTCTCGGTCCGCTCTGCTGGCCACGCTTGGGATCCGCGCCAACAGCGCCCCGAGCTCTGGAGCCTCTATAATGCCCGTCTTGGCAAAGACCAGTCGGCGCGGGTGTTCCCGGTGTCGAACTGGACCGAAACCGACGTCTGGACCTACGCGCTTGCCCACGACATCGCGCTCGCCCCGCTCTACTTCGCGGCTCCGAGGCCGGTGGTTGAGCGGGGCGGGGGTTTGATCGTCATCGACGAAGAATCCCGCATGCCGCTCCGGACAGGGGAGACCGTCGAAACAAGGGCCGTGCGCTTCCGAACGCTAGGCTGTTGGCCGGTCACCGCGGCGATCGCGTCCGAGGCGACCGACCTCCCCTCCGTCGTCCAGGAAACCTTGGCGGCCTCGGGCTCCGAACGTCAGGGCCGGATCAGCGACGGCGAGGATGGCGGCTCGCTCGAGCAGAAGAAGCGCGAGGGGTATTTCTAGCGATGACCAGCGCGCCACGACCCTACGAGCGCACGGACGCCGTCCTCGCGACGATGCACGGCAAGGAGCGGGTAATCGCACCCCTCCTGGAGCGGGCACTGGGATTGCGGGTCGCCGCGACGACGAATGTCGACACCGACCGCTTTGGCACCTTCAGTCGTGACGTCGAACGAACCGGTTCGCAACTCGATGCGGCGCGGGCTAAGATCGCCGCAGCATTCGCGGCCGCGCCCGATGTCAACGTCGCGCTGGCCAGCGAAGGCAGCTTCGGGCCTCATCCCCAAATTCCCTTCGTCCCGCTCGGCCGCGAGCTCGTCGTAATGAGGGATCGCGTCAGCGGTCTCGAATTGATCGGTCATTATGCGGGCCTGTCGACGAATTTTGGCCACGCGGTCGTTACGGACCTGGCCGGCGCCAGTGCGTTCGCCGAACGCGCGCGATTTCCCGGACATGGGGTGATCGTCATGGGCTGCGTCGATCAGCAGCCGGCGCCCAGGCGCGCGCTGATCAAGGACATTGACGCTTGGGCCGAACTGCAAAGGGCGATTGAGGAGGTGATCACGATCTGCGGCGCCGCCTTCGTTGAGACCGATATGCGCGCCCATCGCAACCCCACCCGAATGCGCACCATCAAACGCGCGACGCTGGACCTTGTCCGCCGGTTTCGGAGCCCGTGCCCGATCTGCGCTCGACCCGGATTTGCCATCACCAAACGGCTATCCGGCCTGCCATGCTCATGGTGCGGAGGCCCAACGCTCGCGCTGAAAGCTGATGTCTATAGCTGTGAGGGTTGCGGTTACCGGGAAGAGCGCGCGGTGAAGGCGGCGACAGCGGACCCGGGGCAATGCGGGGAGTGCAACCCGTGACCAAGGGAACGAAGGGAGAGCAGAATGGCCGCTTCGCAATCGCCCGTTGAGCCTCTCCTCGAGGCCGAAAAGCAGATCGCGTGGGTGCTCGCCCATCCTGGCATGAGCGACTGGCTGAAGGACGCTCTTAGGACCGCAGTCGATCGCGATCCCGAGCACCTTCTGAATGACTTGGAGATACTATGTTTGCTTTTGAGAGCGAAGTCCCAAGCCGCCATAGATGAGCGGCTACGGTAGTCTCCAAGTCCGGTAGGTATCGGGGCGAATATTGAACTGCGTGAGGAGCGTCACAGAGATGATGAAATGCGTAGACGACGTCTACCGAGCGCTTCCGATGTATGCGGAACGCGGTGCGTTCTTCGACAGCGCTGTTTCCGCGCAGCGAGACGAGCGCTCTCGTGTCGATCGAGATTAAACATCTGCGATACGCTGAGGCGGCGGAACGCTGTGGCAGTTTTCGCAAGGCGGCAGATCTGCTCGCCCTCAAGCAGTCTAATCTCAGCCGACGAATCCGACATCTGGAGGAGCAACTCGGCGTAGCGTTGTTCGAACGAACGAATGGCGGCGTCAGGCCGACGGCGGCAGGCCGGGACTTTGTGAACGGCGTTCGCCGGGTTCTCAATGATTTGCAGATTGTCGTCGACGGAGCCAAGGCCGTCGGACGCGGCGAGGCCGGGTATTTGACGATCGGCTTCTACACGTCCCTCTCAGCCGGCAATCTCAGGGCAAGTCTTGTCGAGTACGGCCGTCGCTTTCCCCAGGTTGAGATCAAAACTATCGAAGGATCGCGAACGCGATTGTTCGACGGAATACAGAATAGCATGATCGACATTGCCATCGTCACCGGGGAGCCGGCTTCAGATTGCAATCGCTCGATGGTGCTCTGGAGCGAGCGCATCATCGTCGCTTTGCCCGAGGATCATCCGCTCGCAGCGAACGAAGTCATCTATTGGACAGACTTAAAGCATGAGCGCTTCTTGCTGAGCGAGCGCGATCCGGGACCGGAGATCCAAGACATCCTCGTTGCCAAGCTCAGTTCCCCTGGCGATCTGCCCGACGTCGTCCGGCACGATGTGAGCCCGGAAAACATCAAGAGCCTGGTTGGGGCCAACCGCGGCGTCAGCCTTATGTGTGAGGCGTGCATGGGAGCCAGCTATACCGGCGTCGTCTACCGCGAGGCGCGCGACGGCAACGGCTCGACCCGGATCGGGTATCGCGCCTATTGGCGAGACGGCAACGACAACCCAGCGCTCCGGAACTTCATTCGCCTCTTGGAGGAGCGCTTCCCGCCGGTTGCGAACGGGAACGGGCCGCGTGGCGCATCTTCGCGAATCCCCGATCCGTCGCCATAAAACGCTCAATCATTGGTGCGATCAGCTTAGCGGGCTCGACGGCTTGCCCGCTTTCTCGGCCAAGGATTTCTGCATACGCGATGAGATCGCGGTGAAGGGCGGCGGGCAGTTCCACCGAGATCTTCACCGGCTTGTCGTCTTCGAGCGGCCCGAGCTTCAGCTTGGCCATCGGCTAGCCTCCGTAAGGTTCGAGCACCAAATCCCGGGTGACAATCACGCGCACGGGAAAGCCCGGCCGGATCGTCAGCGTCGGCGCGACGTTAAGCTGACGGCGCACGATCTGCTGGCCGGCATCGTTGATAGTGTCCTGCCCGCCGTTGCGGATGGCCTGAATCAAGCGGTCATCGTCGTTGGCGGCGAGTTCGGCGCCGACGCTCAGCAGCGTGGAAAGCCCCGCTGCCTTGGCCAGCTCCCACCAGTGATAATCGACGCCATCCTGAAGGCCGGCATAGCCCTCGGCATCGGCGCCGGGCTGACGCTCGAGAACGATCGAGCGTCCGTTCGGGAAGATCAGACGATTCCAGACCAAGAGGACGCGGCTTTGGCCGAACTGAACATTGTTGTCATACTGGCCAATGATCCGCGTGCCTTGCGGCACCAGGAGGATACGTCCCGTTGGGCTGTCATAGATGTTCTCCGTCACCTGCGCGGTGATCTGGCCGGGTAGGTCGGAGCGGATGCCGGTGATGAGCGCCGCCGCGATCACGGCGCCTGCCTGAAGGATGTAAGGCGACGCCGGTGCGGCGACGCGATCGGGTGCGACGGTGCGCCGATCGGCCGCCGCATTGAGAAATGCGAGCTGTCGATCCTGGGCCGATGGGGTGGCGGGTGGCGGCGCGAGGCCGAGGCCGGTGAGGTCCGGAGTGGGCGGCGGCGCGATCGTCGCGGCGCCGGGGCCCGTCGAGGCCATGGACCTGTTCTCGGCGCCGCTGAACAGCCTACTGACGCGGGCGGTCTCTATTTCCTGCAGCCGGCGTTGCTCCTCCGCGCTGAGGCCGGGCTGGTTTGGCAATGGCTGGCCACGATTTTGCGCGCCCAGAATGGGTCGCCCGAGGTCGCCCGGAAGCGGCGGACCCAATTGGGGAACACCGCTGTAATCGCGCGGCAATCCGGCCAGGCCATCGGCGGTCGACCGATTATCGGTCGAGTAAAGTTCGTCCGCCGGCCTCCCCGCGTCGCCGGTCTGGAGCGCATAGATCAACGCGGCGCCGATTCCGACGCTCGCCACGAGTCCGATGCCGGCGAGCACCTTTCGCGAGAGCCGTGTGACACGCGGCGCTTCCGCACGCAGCCGCATCGGGGCGGCCGCGTCGTCCGCCGACCCGGTCAGCGGCGCCTCGTCTTCTTCTTTCCGGGGTTCTGGCTCGCTCACGACGCCGGCCTCCCATCGGTGCGGACGATCCGGACGCGCTTCTGGCGGTCGCCAGCGCCGAAACGCAGCTCCGCGGCCGCGAACAGCCGGTCGACGATCATGTAGTTGGCACGGACGCGGTAGTTCACGAGCTCGGAGGTGTTGCCCTCCGGACCGACCACAAACAGCGGCGGCATCTCGCCCTGACCGATGCCACGCGGAAACTCGATGAAGACCTGGCGTCCATCATCGTAGGCGCGCAGTGGCCGCCACGGCGCACGATCGCCTTCGATGGCATAGCGGAAATTGATGTTGGCGAGGTCGACGCCGGTGGCGACGGGACTGCTGGCCTCGGCCTGCGCGTTCTGGCGGCGCAGCGCGATGAGCTGATCCTGCGGATACTGCCAGGACACCGAAGCCATATAGGTGCGTTCGGTCGAGCGCAGCTCCATGTGATAGGTGCGCAGATTGGTGTTGATGATGAGATTCGTCATCAAGTCGGCGCGGGTCGGCTTGACCAGGATGTGGACTTGTTGGGTGGCGCCCGAACCGCTCACCGTGTCGCCGATGATCCACCGCACGGTGTCGCCAGCGGCGACCGGGCCGGAGCCGACCAATTGTTCGCCCGGCTGGAGGGCGATGTCGGTGATCTGGCCGACGGCGGTGTAAACCTGATAGAGCGCGCCGCCCGTATAGGGATAAACCTGCATGGCGTTGATGAAGCCGTCGCGGACGGGCTGAACGCGCGCGGCGGCATTGGCCTGGTTGACGCGCGCTGTGGGCTCGGCCGGCTCCGGCGGTCGGCGCGTCGATTCAACGGGCTGCAGTTGCCCGGGCAGTGGGAGCGGCCTCGGGATTTCGACCACGCGCACGGGCGCCGGAGGATCAGCGCTTAGCGCCGCAGGGACGGCGTTGTCGTAGGAGATCTCCGGCGGCCTGTTCGCCGTGGCGCAGCCGGCGAGCGCCGACGTGCAGAGCAAAATCGCAAGTGTGGAAGTGCGGAAAGCCGGGTCGCCGGCTTTACGGAAAGACGGTTTCATTGCCCAAGCTCCCGTGACCAGTTGATGGCGTTGACGTAGATTCCGAGCGGGTTGGCGCGCAGCCGGTCGGCGTTGCGGGGCACCTGCACGACGATGGTGAGGATGGCGGTCCAGCGGGTCGTCTCGGCGAGCTGGCCATTCTCGTACCGGCGTTCGGCCCATGCGACGCGGAAGCTGTTGGGCGAAGCCCGGATGACGCTGGAGACGTCGACGGCGACCTGCTGCCGGCCGACCTTGGTGAAGGGGTCGTTCGATCGCGCGTAGTCGTTGAGCGCCATGGCGCCGCGATCCGTCGTGAAATCGTAGGCGCGCAGCCAGTTCTGCCGAACGATGATGGCGTCGGACGGAATCGAGCGCACCTGCTCGATGAAGCGTGCGAGATGAAAGGCGATCTGGGGATCGGTCGGACGATAGTCGGCGACCGCTGGCGCCACCGCCTGCGCCTGGCCGAGCCGGTCGACCTGCACAACCCATGGCACGATCGTGCCGCGGGCCGATTGCCAGACCAGCGCCGCCGCAAAGCTGGCGGACAGGACCAAAGAACCGAAGGCCATGAGCCGCCAATTCTTCGCCTGGACGCGCGCGGCGCCGATACGCTCGTCCCAGACCTGAGCGGCGCGCTGATATGGCGTCTCGGGTTCTGGTGCTTTGCCGTAGTGAGTAGAAGGTCTTTTGAACATCAGCGATCGCCTTGGGAGAGGTTGATGGAGGAGCCGCCGCCATGGCTGTCGCCGCTGCGAACGGCGTGGGCGGCGGCCGTCACACCGTGGCTCAGGGCTTGTGAGCGCTTCATGCGCTGGGCCCAGGCCGGCGGTCCGTCAGCCGCAACGGGTGACGCAGCCTCGGCCGCGCTTCCACCGATCGTGCCCATGGTCGACGTGCCGCCGGTGGCCGCGAACGCGGATTTGGCGCCCTCGGAGAAGCTCGACTTCATGCTGTCTGCTGCCTGGGAGGCCGCGCGACGCAGGGGTGACGTGGCGGCCGCGCCAGCGGCGCGAGCAACGCCACTGAGTCCAGACCCGACGGCAGACGCGCCCGACTGGCCAGCGGCGCCGAGGCTGTAGGCCGTCGAAGCGCCACCTGCCATCGCCGCGCCACCGCGCGCGGCCGCAGCGGTTCCGGAAAGAGCGGCGCCGCCGCCGCGCAGGGCCATTCCGCCCGCCGCGCCGGCCGCGACCAGAGCGCCACCCGCCGCGAGGCCGGTTCCGACCGCCGCGCCAGCGCCGAGCTGGGGACCGCCGGAGACGAGGCCGTTGGCGATGCCGGGACCGAAGATTCCGAGTCCGAGCAGCGACAGCGCGGCGAGCACGATCGCCATCGCCTGGTCGATCGTCGGCGTCTGGCCGGCGAAACCGGCGGTGAACTGGGAGAACAAGGTTGAGCCGATGCCGATGATGACGGCGAGGACCAGCACCTTGATGCCGCTCGAGATGACGTTGCCGAGGACGCGTTCGGCCATGAACGCGGATTTGCCGAAGAGGCCGAAGGGAATCAGCACGAAGCCGGCAAGCGTCGTCAGCTTGAATTCGATCAGGGTGACGAAGAGCTGGACGGCGAGAATGAAGAAGGCGAGCAGCACCAGCGCCCAGGCGAACAACAGGCAGGCGATCTGGATGAAATTCTCGAAGAAGGCGATCCAGCCCATCAGGTTGGAGATGGAATCGAGCAGCGGGCGGCCGGCGTCGAGGCCGGTCTGCGCAACGCGGCCGGGCCGCATGAGATCCTCGATGGTGAATCCGGTGCCTGACGCTTTCAGGCCCAGCCCCGCGAAGCTCTCGAACACGATGCGCGCGAGGCTATTCCAGTTGCCGATGATGTAGGCGAAGACGCCGACGAACAGCGTCTTCTTGACCAGGCGCGCCATGATGTCGTCGTCGGCGCCCCAACTCCAAAACAGTGCGGCCAAGGTCACGTCGATGACGATCAGCGTTGTGGCGATGAACGCCACCTCGCCGCCGAGCAGGCCAAAGCCGCTATCGATATAGCGGGTGAAGACCTCTAGGAATTGGTCGATGACGCCGGTGCCGCCCATGGATCACCGCCCGTCGTCATGCTGCGGCGATGTCCGCGCTGGTGCGGGCGCGACACCGAGAAAGCGGTCGCGGGTTTCGGCCCAGGTGCGCAGGCATTCGGCATCGCGCGCGGCGGCCTCGCCAAGCAGTTGGCACCGCCGCTGCGCCTCGCGCAGAGGATCCGTCGGCGCGTCTTCGCTTGGGCGCGACGCCTGGACGGGTTCTTCCTCTTTCCGGGTCATCTCGATCGCCGTCGCGGTGATGGCGACGGCGACGAAGACGACGGCGCCAAGGCGCGCCAAGAGCTTGCCGTCCATGACCTGATCCTCGCGAGGGGCCTTAGTTGCCATTCGGGAACATGCGGGCGTTGCCGGGCTGATAGCCGCTGCCGGGGGTCAGGAAGCGGCGGCGCTGCTCGCGACCCTGCTCGGCAGCCGCCGCGCGCTCCGCTTCGGACAGGGCTTGGGCCCGCCCGTTCGCGGCAACGACAGCCGTGAGATCGGCGAGCTGCTGGGCCTGCAGCGCGAGGAGCTGATTGCCGGCCTGCGCCGCCTGCAGGGCGCCGGTCGCGCCCTGGCTTTGACCGATGAGCGCCGACATTTCGGCGCGGTTGGTCTCGATGTTGCCGACAACACCGGCCTGCACCCGCATGGCGTCCTGCAAGCCGCCGACCGTGTTCTGCCAGCGCTCGCGCCCCTGCGCCACGAGTTGCTGATCCGATGCCGAGAGCGACGCGTTGCCGTAGGTGGACGTGAAGGCCTGGTCGATCTGCTGGACGTCGTAGGCGATGCGCTGCGCCTGAGCGAGGAGTTGCTGCGTCCGCTGCACGGACTGCTGCAGGCGCTGAAGCGAGGAGTAAGGCAGACTCGCGAGGTTGCGCGCCTGATTGATCAGCATCGTCGCTTCGTTCTGAAGCGAGGTGATCTGATTATTGATCTGCTCCAGCGCGCGGGCCGCTGAGAGCACATTCTGCACGTAGTTCGTCGGATCGTAGACGATCCATTGCGCGGACGCGGGCTGGACCATCACGGGCGACATCGCCACGGGGACGGAAAGGATCGACGCGGCAAGAAGCGCCGCGCGCGAGCGACGGAAGATCATGGCTGGGTCTCCAGGTTATTGAGGTTGGGGATGAGGTCGGCGGCCCAGGCGACGCCGCGCAGACGCAGCCAGGCCGGCAGGAATCCTTCGCGGCCGTGCTCCGCCACGATGCGTTCGATCGCGGCCTGATCAGTCTTCGAGGAAGCGGCGCAGAGCGCCAGCGCCACGTCGGACAGACCGAGCTCGAACAGCCGGTTGCCCCGCCGGGACTGGCAGTAGTAATCGCGCTTCGGCATCGCGCGGGCGAGGATCTCGATCTGGCGGTCATTGAGCCCGAAGCGGCGGTAGATCGCGGTGATCTGCGGCTCGATCGCACGTTCATTCGGCAGCAACAGCCGCGTCTGGCAGCTCTCGATAATGGCGGGCGCGATCGCCGAGCTGTCGATGTCGGAAAGCGATTGGGTGGCGAAGACGACGGAGGCGTTCTTCTTGCGCAGTGTCTTCAGCCACTCGCGGAGCTGACCAGCGAAATCCTCGTCGTCGAGCGCCAGCCAGCCTTCATCGACGATGAGCAGCGTGGGGCTGCCGTCAAGGCGGTCCTCGATGCGGTGGAAGAGATAGGCGAGCACGGCCGGTGCGGCGCCGGTGCCAATCAGGCCCTCGGTCTCGAACGCCTGCACAGAGGCTTCGCCAAGATGCTCGTTCTCGGCGTCGAGCAGCCGGCCACAGGCGCCGCCGACGCAATAGGGCCGGAGCGCCTGTTTGAGATCGTTCGATTGAAGGAGGACGGCCAGTCCGGTGAGCGTGCGTTCGCCGACGGGCGCGCTCGCCAGCGAGGTCAGCGCAGTCCAGATGTATTCCTTCACCTCCGGCTCGATCGTCACGCCCTCGCGCTGCAGGATGGCGACGATCCAATCCGCCGCCCACGCGCGTTCCGGCACGTGGTGGATGCCGGAGAGCGGTTGCAGCGACACGCTGTCGGCCACGCCCCCGGTCAAACCGCCGCCGAGATCGTGCCAGTCACCGCCCATCGCGAGCGCCGCGGCTCGGATGCTTCCCCCGAAGTCGAAGGCGAAAACCTGTGAGTTGGGATAGCGCCGGAACTGGAGCGCCATCAGCGCCAGGAGCACGGATTTGCCGGCGCCCGTCGGTCCGACGACGAGCGTGTGACCGACATCGCCGACATGAAGGGAAAACCGGAACGGGGTCGAGCCTTCGGTCCTGCCATAAAGCAAGGGGGGTTGCCCGAAATGCTCGTCCCGCTCCGGCCCCGCCCACACCGCCGACAGCGGAATCATGTGGGCGAGATTGAGCGTCGAGATCGGCGGTTGCCGGACGTTGGCGTAGACATGGCCGGGCAGCGAGCCAAGCCAGGCGTCGACGGCGTTGATCGTCTCAGCCATCGCGGTGAAGTCGCGGCCCTGAACGATCTTCTCCACCAGGCGCAGCTTCTCGGCGGCGATGCGTGGATCGGCGTCCCAGACGGCGACCGTCGCGGTGACATAGGCCTGACCGGCATAGTCCGCGCCGAGTTCCTGAAGCGCGAGATCGGCATCGGCCGCCTTGTTCGCCGCATCGGTGTCGACGAGGACCGACGCCTCGTTGGTCATCACCTCCTTCAGGATCGCCATGATGCTCTTGCGCTTGGCGAACCATTGCCGGCGGATCTTGGTGAGCAGCTTGGTGGCGTCGGTCTTGTCGAGAAGGACGGCGCGCGTCGACCAGCGATACGGGAAGGCGAGCCGGTTGAGGTCATCGAGCAGCCCGGGCGTGGTCGCGGTCGGAAAGCCGACGATGGTCAGGATGCGGAGATGCTTGTCGCCGAGGCGCGGCTCCAATCCGCCCGTGAGCGGCTGATCGGCCAGCAGCGCATCGAGATACATGGGCGTCTCGGGCACGCGCACACGATGGCGTTTGGTCGAGACGGTCGAATGAAGATAAGTCAGCGTCTCGCCGTCATCGAGCCATGCACATTCCGGCATGAAGTTCTCGACGAGCTGGAGCACGCGATCGGTGCGATCAGCGAAGCCGCGTAACGCCTCATGTGGGTCAAGACCGTTTTCGGCCTTGCCTTCATACAGCCAGCTTTCGGCGCGGGCGGCGTCCTCGGCCGGTGGCAGGTAGACGAAGGTCAGGAAGTAGCTGGACTCAAAGTGCGAGGCGTCTTCCTCGAAATCGGCTTTGCGTTCGGCGTCGACCAGGGCGGACGCGGCCTCGGGAAAGCGGCTCGCCGGATAGGCGCCGGCGCCATGCCGCTGCGCCTCGACGAAGATCGCCCATCCCGAGCCAAGCCGGCGGAAGGCGTTGTTGAGGCGGCCGGCGACGGCGACAAGTTCGGCCGGCACCGCGGAATCGAGGTCGGGACCGCGAAAGCGAGCGGTGCGTTGGAAGCTGCCGTCCTTGTTGAGGACGATGCCCTCGCCCGCGAGCGCGGCCCAGGGCAGGAAATCCGCGAGGCGGGTTGAGGTCCGGCGATATTCGGCAAGGTTCATCATCGGGGCCTCACGCGCTCAGGTGGCCGGGGATGCGCAGGTGACGGCGCACCACGTCGACGAATTGCGGATCGCGTTTGGCCGCCCACACCGCCGCGAAATGCCCGATCGCCCAGAGCCCGAGACCGACCAGCCAGAGGCGCAGGCCGAGGCCGAGCGCCGCCGCGAGCGTGCCGTTGAGGATGGCGATCGAGCGCGGCGCGCCGCCGAGCAGGATATGCTCGGTGAGCGCCCGATGGACCGGGACGGCGTAGCCCGGCACGTCGCCGGTGCTATCGATCAAGCTCGCCATCAAACGAGCGCTCCGCCGCCGAAAGAGAAGAACGACAGGAAGAAGCTCGACGCGGCGAAGGCGATCGACAGGCCGAAGACGATCTGGATCAGCTTCCGCGCACCGCCTGATGTGTCGCCGAAGGCGAGCGTCAGACCCGTGATGATGATGATCATCACGGCGATGATCTTGGCCACAGGTCCCTCGATGGATTCGAGGATGGACTGCAGCGGCGCTTCCCACGGCATCGATGAGCCGGAAGCATAAGCCGCCGGCGCCAGCATCATGCTGACGACGGTGACGGACACGGCTGTCGCGATGTGACGGCGCGCGAGCAAGGCATGACGGATCATTCGGGGTCTCCTGAGACGGGCTGGGTTGCGGGGATGACGCGGTAGTCGCCGTCCGGCTGAAGGCCTTTGACGCGGGCGAGTGCGGCGAGGCGACGGGTCGAGCCGCGGCCGCTGAGCACGGCGACGAGATCGATGGTCTCGGCGATCAGCGCGCGCGGGACGGTGATGACGGCTTCCTGAATGAGCTGCTCGAGGCGGCGCAGCGCGCCGATCGCGGTGCCGGCGTGGATCGTGCCGATGCCGCCCGGGTGGCCCGTCCCCCATGCCTTGAGCAAATCCAACGCCTCGGCGCCGCGCACCTCTCCGATCGGAATGCGATCGGGGCGCAAGCGAAGCGAGGAGCGGACGAGATCGGAGAGCGATGCGACGCCATCCTTCGTCCGCATGGCGACCAGGTTGGGCGCGGCGCATTGCAGCTCGCGCGTGTCCTCGATCAGAACGACGCGGTCGGAGGTCTTCGACACCTCGGCGAGCAGCGCGTTGGTGAGCGTCGTCTTGCCGGTCGAGGTGCCGCCGGCGACGAGGATGTTGCGGCGGTCCGCGACGGCGTGGCGGAGCACCTCCGCCTGTTCGACCGACATGATGTCGGCGGCGACGTAGTCATCGAGCGTGAAGACAGCGACGGCGGGTTTGCGGATCGCGAACGCCGGCGCCGCCACGACAGGAGGCAAGAGGCCTTCGAACCGCTCCCCCGTTTCGGGAAGCTCCGCCGAAACGCGTGGTGAACCGGAATGAACCTCTGCGCCGACATGATGCGCGACGAGGCGGACGATGCGCTCGCCGTCCGCGGGCGACAGACGCTCTCCGCTGTCGGAAAGGCCCTCGGACAGCCGGTCGATCCAGAGCCGTCCATCGGGATTGAGCATCACCTCGACGATCGACGGGTCTTCCAGGAATCCGGCGATGGCGGGGCCAAGGGCGGTGCGCAACATGCGCGCGCCTCGAAGGATCGCTTCAGATTGCTGGTGAGAAACCGCCATGTCGTCCCCGTTCTGCGCGGGACCGCAAACATGCGGCCCTGGATCGGGGATCAGTAGAAGAGGCAGAAATCAGGTCATGACAACAAGCAGGATGGGGTCGTAGTGCTGTGGCGTACAAAGACAGGGCGACGGCGGAACGGACAAACTCTTGCGATGCCCGGGGCGACGATTATTACGCGCCCGGGACACCTGCGACGTCTTCGGAAATCTCCTCACGCACCTTCGGTCCCTTCGCGAGTCGTCGGCCGAGCGCGGCGACGAAGGCGTCGTACCGCTCGCCCGCCTGTGCGCGTGCGGCCGCCTGGGCTGGCTCCGGCAATGGCGGGTTGGTGGTGAGCCAGTGGCGGACGAACACCGCGAGCATTTCCACCGAAATGCCGAGGTCGCGTTCCATGCGCGTCATGCGCCGGTCGAGCTGGTCCAATCGCTTGGTGGTCGCGGCTTCCTGGCGCTCGGCGGTGTCGGGTGACAGGAAGGATGCGATCGCCGCTTCCGCGACCAGGGATCGCGATTGATCGCGACGAGCGGCATAAGCGGCGAGCGCCTTCATGATGTCCGGATCGAGATAGACCGAGAGGCGCTGCTTCTTCGGAATCTTCATGATCGCCACGCTCAGAGGTCCATGCCGTCGTTGGGATCGAGCGAGACCTGCCGCGCGACGCCCTGCATCACCTGGTTCAGCCGGCGTGCGCGCGCGGCGTCGTCATCGGCGTCGTCGGGACCATCGAGGTCGAACTCGTTGTCGATCGGCGCCTTCTTCTCGACGGTCCCGGCCTTGTTCAGCTCGGGCTGGTGGCGGCGTTCCGAGCCGGTCGGGTCCTCGTCGTCGCCCTGGCCATCCTTTGCGGCGGCGCCCCCGATCTCCGGCCGCGGCGGCAGCGGCATCTTGCTCCAGTCGTCCGGCTTTGCCGCCGCTGTCTTTGCCAGCGCCGGCGGTGGCAGGATGCGTTCCTGAAACCTGCGATCCTCGAAGTAGCGCGCCTTCTTCGCCCGGATCGGCGGCGTGCCCGCGATCATGACGATCTCGTCCGCGGGCGGGAGCTGCATCACCTCGCCCGGCGTCAGCAGCGGGCGCGCCGTCTCCGATCGCGACACCATCAGATGGCCGAGCCAAGGGCTGAGCCGGTGTCCGGCATAGTTCCGCATCGCGCGCATCTCGGTCGCGGTGCCCAGCGCATCCGACACGCGCTTGGCCGTCCGCTCGTCATTGGTCGCGAAGCTGACGCGGACATGGCAGTTGTCGAGGATCGAGTTGTTCGGGCCATAGGCTTTCTCGATCTGGTTCAACGACTGCGCGATCAGGAAGCTCTTCAGGCCATAGCCGGCCATAAAGGCCAACGCGGACTCGAAGAAGTCGAGGCGCCCGAGCGCTGGAAACTCGTCGAGCATGAGGAGCAGACGGTGTCGGCCTCCCTTTGCCCGCAGGTCCTCGGTCAGGCGGCGTCCGATCTGGTTGAGGAGAAGCCGGATCAGCGGCTTGGTGCGCGCGATGTCGGACGGCGGCACCACGAGGTAGAGCGTCGATGGCCGCGTCCCGCCGACGATGTCGGTGATGCGCCAATCACAGCGGCGAGTCACTTCGGCCACTACCGGATCGCGGTAAAGCCCGAGGAACGACATGGCGGTGGACAGCACGCCGGACCGCTCATTGTCTGATTTGTTCAGCAGCTCACGCGCCGCCGACGCGATGACCGGGTGCGGTCCAGCTTCGCCGAGATGCGCCGTCTTCATCATGGCGGCGAGCGTCGACTCGATCGGCCGCTTGGGGTCGGACAGGAAGGCGGCGACGCCGGCGAGCGTCTTGTCGGTCTCGGCGTATAGAACGTGCAGAATGGCGCCGACCAGCAGCGCGTGGGACGTCTTCTCCCAATGATTGCGGCGTTCCAAACTCCCTTCGGGATCGACGAGAATGTCGGCGATGTTCTGGACGTCGCGAACCTCCCATTCGCCGCGGCGGACCTCGAGCAGCGGGTTGTAGGCGGACGACTTCGCGTTGGTCGGGTCGAACAGCAGCACCCGGCCGTGTCGGGCGCGGAAGCCGGCGGTGAGCTGCCAGTTCTCGCCCTTGATGTCGTGAACAATGGCGGAGCCTGGCCAGGTCAGCAGCGACGGCACAACAAGGCCGACGCCCTTGCCGGAGCGGGTCGGGGCGAAGCACAGCACATGCTCAGGTCCGTCATGACGAAGATAGGCGCCGTCGAACCTGCCGAGCACCACACCATCGGGTCCAAGCAGGCCGGCCGCCCGGACTTCATCGGCTCGCGCCCAGCGCGCCGAGCCGTAGGTCTCGACATTCTTGGCCTCGCGCGCGCGCCAGACCGACATACCGATGGCGACCGCGATGGCGATGAAGCCGCCGGATGCCGCGATATAGGCGCCCTCGACGAAAACGTGCGGTGCATAGGCATCGTAGAAGTACCACCACCAGAAGAAGGCCGGCGGATAGTAGATCGGCCAGCCGAAGAGTTCGAACCATGGCCGGCCGAGCTGCGGCTGGAAGCCGAGCTGCCATGCCGTCCACTGCGTCGCGGCCCAGGTGGTCGCGAGCACAATCAGGGAGACGACAAGGATCTGGCCCCAGAGGATTTTGGTGGCCGACATAGTGGAGTCCTTTCTTGATGAGGCGTGCTGTTCACAGGCCCAGCCTCCGCTTGCGGCCGAAGCTCCAGTCGATGCCGCCATCGCTGCGCGCGAGACCGGAGACATGCCGGCCGAGTTTCTTTTCGAGTGAGGGCGACCAGGGCACGAGCTGGAAGCCGAGGCCGTCATCGATCATCGCGAAGCGGCCGGAGGCGAGCGCGATGCGCCGCTGGTAGGCGCCAGCGACGTATTCCCCCGCCGCAGCCTTATTGAATGGGCGGCCGCTTTCTGCCGCGATCTTGGCGCCCACGGCGTCCAACTCGCGCCGGCGGAGCGTCTCGATCAGGTTGCGGCTGAAGCTGACGCCGCGGTTCTGACGTTCGGCCAGACCTCGCCCAATCAGGTGTTCGGCGCGCCGGTCCAGGGCGTCGCGCACCTCCGCGCCGAAGCCCCCGCCACCGAGCGCAACCGGCTCGCGGGCGATCGCCTGTCGATCAAGCCAAGTGGCGCCGGTCGCGGTGATCTGCTGCTCGATGGTGAGGTCTGATCGGACCGCCATCGCGACGCGACGCTGCCCCTTCGCGTCGTCGAACCTGCGCAGCTCGACGATTGAGCCGGGCGCGCTATCGCCGGCGGCGTCGAGATCGGGCAGCTTGATGTGATGGGTGCGGCCGTCCATGCCGTCGACCACGGCATAGGCTGTACCCTTCAGCTCATCGTCGAGACCGCGGGCGACCAGCCGGCCGACGACAGGATCGTCCAGGCTTTCCCCGGCGAGCACATAGTTGGACGCGCCGCGCTCGATGCCGTGTTCGGTCAGGCCGCGATGGATGCGCTTTATGATGTCGCCGCGTTCACCGAGCTGGCGTAGCGTCGTCTCGGCGTTCTCCGAAATCGCCCACTGGCCGGGACCGATCTGATCGGCGAGGCCGAGGGACTCAAGCTTTCGCAGGCGTCCGACCTTGAGCGCATGAAATTCGTCAGGCTGGCGGTCGGGCCGCGGCGCGAGGTCGACGACGCCGGTGCGGTAGCTGTCGCGGGCGAGCTGCCGATCAAGATTGGTCCAGCGCTCCGTGTCGACTTGGCGCTCGAGCGTGCGGCGGATTTCATGATCGGTGCGCGGTCCGAGTTCTTGGGTGATCAGGTCGCGCGCCCGGTCGCGCATGCCCTCCTTGATGTAGTCGCGGGAGATGACGAGGTTTTCGCCATCCTCGCGCACGCCACGCACAATCAGGTGGAGGTGCGGATGCTCGGTGTTCCAATGGTCGACGGCGACCCAATCGAGCTTGGCGCCGAGGTCTTTTTCCATCTGCCCGACGAGATCGCGCGCGAAGGTCTTGAGGTCCGCCATTTCGACGGCGTCGTCGGGCGATACGATGAACCGGAAATGATGCCGGTCATTCTCGCACCGCTCCGCGAACGCCTTCGGGTCAGCGTCATCGGCGCCAGGCCCGAACAGCCGGGCCTTCTCTCCATCCCGGGTGACGCCCTCGCGGCGCAGATAGTTCAGGTGGGTCGCGAGCGGTGCGTTGCGTCCGCCGTGGCGGACCACACGCGCCTTGACGACAGCGCCGCGCGAGCGGGAGGTGATGAGCCGATTGGCCTGCAACGATGCACGCTGGCCGCGGCCGAACCGAGAGCGGTGGCCGGGACCGATCGTCCCTTGCCGGGAGACCGATCCGCCCGCGCGCTGGGCGGCGGCCAACGCTTGGGCGATGAACGGTCTCGCGCGCTGCGCGCGCGTCGAGCGGATGCGGCCTGGCCGGACGCGGAAATCGTTGTCGTCGCTCATGGCGGCAAGACCGCACATCGCGCGATAGCGCTGATTTGCTTATGAAATCGCCGGAGCCGCAGGCTGCGCCGAACAGGCGCACCTCGCGAATTCGCAGCGTAAGCCATTGAAAAAGCACAACCGAACCGAGGCGCACATCGCGCCCCTTTATCCTGCCATCGTGCGGTTGTGCTGCCCTGCTTCCCCCTCCACGCACTCCATGATGCGCTGGAGCCCGCCAGACCGCGATCCGGGCGAAGCGCCGTCATCGCGGGCCTCCACCATCCGAGCGCGCCACGAACAGGCCCGAGGATTGCGGGACGATCGCAGAAGTCTCGCGCGCCGGAGTTGCTGCCGGAGCGTCATCCGGAGGGCTTTCCGTCTGCGCTGGATCGACAGCGGTGGTGCCGCCAGCGCGCGTGATGAACAACGGTGCGCGAGTCCAGGCGCGAGGATCAGCCGCGGCGACGGTGACTGCACCGGGCAGGTCACCGCCGCCGAAGGAAGGGACCAGCGCGGCTACATAGGCGCGGGTCTCGGCCGGCAACGGGCGGCCCGCGAGATACTCTTCGTAGCGCCCTGGTCCCGCGTTGTAGGCCGCAAGAAATCCCGGCGAACCGTAGCGATCATACAACTCGCGCAAGTACGCAGCGCCGGCCAGGATGTTATCGCGCGGATCGTATGGGTTGCGCCCGAGCCTATGGCGGACGCGCAGCTCCGCCCACGTACCGGGCATGATCTGCATCAGGCCCATCGCGCCGGCAGAGGAGATCGCGCGCACATCGCCAGCGCTTTCCGCACGCATGACGGCGCGAATCCACGCGGCCGGAATGCCAAAACGCCGTGCGGCCTCGTCAATGTTGGCCGCGAACGGATGGGTCGGCGCCGTGCGGGTGGCGGGTGCATTCTGAGCGTTCGCTGTAGCGCTTAGTGGCGCGGCGAGGAGCAGGCCGGAAAGGAGAAGGAAGGCTGTCGGTCGGACGGCGTTTGGCCGCCCGACGACAGCTTGATGGCGCGGGCCGGACATCGTTTAGTCCCGCTCGCCGCGCTTGGGCGGACGATTCCAGTGCAGGCTCCAGGCGGATTTGTCCTCTGTCGATTGGAAGAGGTTCGCGCGGATCGGCTGGGCCAGGGTGGGATCGTCGATCTGCAGGGAGACGTAATCGCCGGCCTTTTCGCCGGTGCGTTTCCATCCGGCGCCGATCTCAGGTCCGTCATCGTTGCCGTGGTGAACGCGATAGTCCGGCGCATTCTCGGCGTCGGTGTGCTCGGCGGGGACAAGCACGATATCGAGGTCGAGCGAGAGTGTGCGGATGTGGCCGGCGTAGCCGTTCTTTGTGCGCGTGAATTCGCCGATCTGCGGCATGGAAAGACTCCTTTGTTATGCGGTGAGGTCGAGTAGGCGCGTCGTTCACCGCGTCGCGGCGCGCCATTCGAAGCGGCCGCTGCCGTCTTCATCGGTCCACACGGGCGTTGCGCGGCCGATGATCGAGCGGGCGGAGATCGGACCGAAGTAGCGACCGTCGAGGCTGTCCTCGACGGACCAGTTCATGAGGAAGATCTCGCCGTCGGCGATGCGCCGGCAGCCCTGCCAAATGGGAAGATCGCGGCCGAGACGGTCGCGCGTCAGCGCATCGCCCATTGCGATGCCGTCGACGGTGACGTGTGCGCCGGTGCGGCAGACTTGTTGCCCCGATAGACCGGCGACGCGTTTCATGAGCGGGAGGCCGCGAGGCAGGTAGCCGCGCTCGGCGAGGAACGAGGCGAGCGGCTCGGGTGCGTTCACGGCGACCAAGTCGGTCACTTCGAGCTGCGGCGACCGATCGATTGAATAGAGGCCGACCGGCGTACTGGCGGACGCATTCCAGATCAGCCTGGGCGTGACGTGGATGAAAGACAGGCCACCGATCAGCATCACGGTGAAGTACGTCGTCATGACGTAGCCGAAGCGGGTCATGGCTCGACCTTCCGACGCAGAAGGATGGCTCGATGCTGGTCGGCCGTGTAGCTGCGCGGCTCCTGGCCGGCAGAGAGACGATTGTGAACGTGCCGCCAGTGATGCGGCGAGACCTCGGCCGGATTGATGCCGATCGCCTCGATGGCGTCGACAATCTGCAGGACGCGTTCGACTTTCGGCCAGCTCTCGGCCTTCAGCAGAATGTCGCCGCCGGGGCGCACGAAGGGCAGCGTCTGATAGGGTTCGCCCGGCGAGACCGCGCGCAGGATGTCGATGCGTGAGATGATCGTCCCGAAGTCATTGGCCGCCCAACGGACAAAGGCGAAGACGCTATGGGGCGGGAAGCTGACGACTCGCTGGCGGCGGTCGAGAATCTGTTCCTGGACGTCTCGGCCGAACCGAATCCAGTATTCGATCCTCTTCTCGATCCAGGTCAGTTCGACGCGAGTCAGACCGTCGAAGAGGAGCGCCGCCGGTACACGGCGCAAATGAGCAGCGCCGTTCATGGCGTATCTCCTTCGGTTGGGGGAAACTCGCGGGCGAGCAGTTCGCGCAGCATGTCGGCGACGGTGACGCCGCGCTGAAACGCGGCGATCTTGATCTGGCCGCGCATGTCGGGCGTGACGTCGATGGTGATGCGCGCGGTGAAATTGGCGGCGTCGCCACCGCGCGCGGCGCGCGGATCGGGGGCTTTTACCCAGCTCTCAGGATCGGCTGGACGTGCAGTGAAGGCACGCTTGTGGAATCGCTCCGTCATGGCGCGATCCTCCCGACCTCGGCGCACAGCGCAGTGATTTCGCGCGCTGCCGGGCCGTGCCCGTTGATTTCCGAGACGAGGCGTCCAGACCGCGCGGTGTCGGCGAAAGCGACACGTTGGCCAATTGTGGACGCGAGCACCGGCGGATCGTGATCGGCCAGTGTCTCGGCCGTCTCGCGGGCGATGATGGTGCGCGCGGCGCATCGGTTGAGGACGAAGCGGGCGGCGAGCTGTGGACGATAGATCCGCGCTTCGCGGAACAGCGACAGCATCTCCGCGGAGGCCCAGCCGTCGAACGGCGAGGGCTGTACAGGGATCAGCACCAGGTCGGCGGCGAGCAGCGCGGAGCGCATCAGGCTGGCGACGCGGGGCGGTCCGTCGACCACCACATGATCTGCGTCTCTCGCCAGCTCAGGCGCCTCGCTGTGAAGCGTGTCCCGCGCCAGACCGACAACGCCGAAGAGGCGCGGCAGGCCTTCGCGCCCGCGCTGCTGTGACCAGTCCAGCGCCGAGCCCTGCGGGTCGGCGTCAATGAATAGAACGCGCCTTCCCCTGCTGGCCCATTCACCGGCTAGATGCAGCGCGAGCGTCGTCTTGCCGACGCCACCCTTCTGGCTGAGGAGCGCGACGATCATGACGCACCGCCACCGCGCCGGGTGGGAGTCGCCTGGGTGAGTCTCGCATGCGGCTTGGCCGGATGTACAACGTCATGGCCTGGATCGGACGTGGATAGGCGTGTGCCACGATCCGCCCAGGCCTGGAGATCGTCGAGGGCATAGACGATGCGGCCGCCAAGCTTGCGATAGACTGGTCCGGTGCCATAGGTGCGGTGCTTCTCCAGAGTGCGACCGGACAGACCCAGGAAGCGCGCCGCCTCGGGCGTGCGGAGATAGCGTGGAGGGGTGTCGAGTCGCGCTGCTGGCATGGCTGCCTCCGGGTGTCGGCTGCGCCTCCAGCGTGCGGTGGCGAAGCGACGACCACGATGGCGAAGCACGGGCGTCAAGGTGGATGACGGAGTGAGGCCCCCGCGTGCGCGTACCCCTCTCGGCGATGGTTGAGGCGAACTGTTGTGCGGGTTAGCGGCCGGCGAGCAGGCGGAGATAGCCGCCGCGCATCATTGTGTGCGCATCCTTGACCAAGCGGATCGTCTGGGCACGGATGGACGACGTCTTCCATTCGGTAGCGGACTGCCACTGCCTGTTGAACAGCACCCAGGCGATTTCGCGATAAGTCGCGCCCGCGGATCGGCCATCGAGCGCGCGCACCATGCGCACCAGCCGCAAGCGGTGGCGCGGCGTGAGTGTGAGCGCGCGCGGTAGCGGACCGGCGGCGCGTCGGAACAGGCGGCGTTGGAATCGCAACGCCGCTTCGGCGCGAATGTGGAAGCTGTCGTCGAGCGGTATCAGGACGGCGAGCGGTTGAGCCGGGCTGATAGCGTCGGCGATCAAATAGTGGTCACCATCGGGATCGGCCAGGATGATCGCGCTTCCATCATCGCGGTGCGCGTGCAGCGTGGCGTCGGTCAGGTCGAGCTGTTCGAGCCGCCGGGCCGTGCGAAAGACGGCTGGCGCGGCTTCAAGCATCAGAACACTTGCGACAAGCTCGGGCCGCCAGAAAATCGCGGTCTCGCTGGCCGAGCGGTCGGGATCGAGCAGGAAATCGCAACCCCCATTGCAGGGCTGCGCTCCTGCGAGGCAATGAGGTGTCTGACCGGCTGATCGAAATGCCGCGCAGCCGGTCATAGTCGCCGCGATAGTCGGGATTCCGGCGCAGAAATTCCCACGCGAACCCTTGCCGCTCCAGCCGGTTCAGCGCGCGTTCGGTTGTATGCAATCGCCAATCGGGCGGCTCGGCCATACGCGTCTCCTGGTCCGCGCTTTGAGTGGCCCCCTGCACACTAAGCTTGCCGCCGCCGAGGCGCGGCGGAAGTCCCCAAAACCGCGGGGCGCGATGCCCCGCACAACCGGGAAGAGTGTCCTGCTCTAGGACACACGGGGACGGAGGAGCTCGCGATAACCCGTCGTGGTCATCCAGCGGGCACGGGCGAGATGGCTGTCGTGAATCGTTCGGGCGCGGTCGGGATCGCCGTCGGGATCAAGCCCGAAAAGAATTTGCACCGCCTCACGCCAATCGGCGCCTTCGGCAGCGGCGTCGAGGAGCCGGATATAGAGCGCAAGATGGCTTTCGTCGTAGCCTGTCAGGCGGTCACCGTCGGGCGGACGATCCTGAAAAGTAATGACGGTCATCGACGCGCTCATTTTCTTTGGTTAATCGATCGTATCCACATCGCAACTGCAAACCAGACCGACAACTGAAATTTCCCGATGCTTTTCACGCATCGCGCCGGACCATCTGCGGCATCGCGAGCGGGCTTCGCGGCCGTGTATTATAACACGTAGCGCTATAATGCACGATTGCCTTCTAACCTGCGGATGGACATTCGCAGAGTTTTTGGAGCCAACGTCAGGAGGTATCGCGTCGCTGCCGGTCTGAGCCAGGAAGCGGTCGCCGTGAAGATGGGCGTGGACCGCGCCTATGTGAGCGGCATGGAGCGGGGCCAGCAGAATGTGACGTTGTTGACGATGTGGCATTTGTCGGAGGCGTTGGGTGTGAGACCTGCCGACCTTCTCGATGAGACGGTGGAGGACGCTGAGACATAAGTCTCAGCGAGTCGCGGAGCGAATCCCGACTCGCCGGCGCGATCCGCACAGTCGGATCGACGGAAACGTGCAAAGCCGGCAAGCCGCTAACGCGTAAAACCGACGTTGCGCCAAAAGCCGGATCGGCGAACCCTGAAAGGACTTGCCCCGCCCGATGATCGGGCGGGGCGTCCTGAGCCAGTCGGTCAATCCGCGTTGCGGCGGCTGGGGCGGGACCAGATGAGGCTGTAGCCCTCGCCGCCTTCGTCGTCGAAAAGGTTGGCGAAGATAGGGGCGGTGAAGCTCGGATCGTCGAGCTTGAGGCCCAGATAGTCGCGGCCTTCGTTCGAGCGCTTGGACCAGGCGGCGCCGATCTCAGCCTTGCCAACGAAGACGCGGTGCGAAGGGGCGTTGTCGTTGGAGCGAGTCTCCTCGGGGACGATGCGGACGTTCTTGGCCTGAACGCTTAGGGTAACGATTTCGCCGGTGTAGTTGTTGCCGGTCTTCTTGAAGGTGCCGATGGTCGCCATGATAGTTCTCCTTGAACTCTGTTCCGAGCCCGCACCATTGCGGTCTCGATGGCGATCGGCAGGCCGGAGGCGATCGACGCGACATCGCTTGCGACCGCAGCGCAGCGGAGGATGGGGGCCAGGCGACTTTGTTGTTTCGCGAGGAATGACGGCACAGCCGGCAGGGGAAGAAAGTCGATAGGCGCCATTGCCGCATAGGCGATCGAGGCGCAGCCGGCCTTCGGTCAGATCAGCCCATTGAAGAGGCCGTTTTGGAGCGGTCGGTTAGACAGAGATTGATCAAGGAGAACGTGGCGGGCACGGCGCTGCCGTCACGATTTCGGCAGCAACAGAGTCGGCGATTCCACGGAGCGGTTCCAGGCTTGACCGCGTCCCGATGCCGACAGAGCTCTGGCAAGAAAGCCAGCGCACCGATGCTTTGATCGCGCGACCGAACAGCGTCACGCTGCTCCAGCGGAAGACTGCGATGACGCGACACGGGTCGGCCGAGGCTTAGGTCTGCGCGCCTATCGCCATCTCGGGGTTTCGATGACGGGGGGCGGCGCGGTGAAGATCGGCCGAAGGTTCCACCCTCCGCTGCTGTTAGCGTTAGGCACGCGCCAAGCCCCGCCCCGACTGTCCGGGCGCTGCCATAGCTGTCACCCGAACGAACGCGGTGATGCCAACGGCAATCGCACCGACGACGGAAAAGATGACCTGCCACGTATCGGAGGGCATGGTGTGCTGCACGATGCCGTGGGTGGCGTGATAGCCGGCGAGCGCCGCGGGCGCGACGAATGCGAACGCGATCGCGAGGCGCAGCCAGAGCGGCCTCGCGAAGGCGAGTAGGAACTGGCTGATGCCGAACGTCAGTGCGGCGGCAACCAGGCCAACGACGATGCCGCCGATCCAGCCTGCGCCGGTCTGATAGGCCCAGACTCCGGCAGTGACGCCGACGAAGGCAGGCAGCGCGAATACAGCAAGGGTGAACAAGAGCCAGCAGAGCATGCCAATGGCGGCGATGCTGGCGAGGATGCCAATGAAGATCATGGCGATGGTCTCCCGTGAGAAAAGGTCTGACGGTCGCGCCTTCCACCACCACCCCGGCGCGACCACGAGTATAGCCGCAAACAGGCGTCAGCAGGAGTGGAAATCCCGCTGGCCTTCTGCGATGCAGCTTACGTGGCACTACGCCCCTTCATGGTTGGAAGGGGTCGAATTCGTGGATCACGGCGCCGGGATCGCCGTCATATTCGGCGGCCGGCATGACGCCATAGTTGCCAGTGTCAGCATGAAAGACGACCACGCAGACCATGAGGGTGGTGGCGAGGTTCCAACCGTTAGCGAAAGCGAGGGATTGAGACATCGATCCGGCTCCTGTGCAGAGGCGGGGACCATCCCCGCGCGACAGGCGCCCGATGTGTTCGGCAGAGGGCCGCAATCACCGCGAAGGCGAAGACGCAGCGGCGGCACGCTTCGCGTAAGCCGACCCTTTACGGGTTGATGGCGTCAGGCCCTCGGCCGGACCAAGGATCAGCGCTACTGCGAGCAGGGTGGCGCCCGCCGGCAGGAGTCCGGTTGTCAGGGCCGCGTGGCTCTCGGCTGGAACATCGTTACCGTCACGATGCGACGGCTGATCGGCTAGAATGGACTGTGAGTCGGCGCGCGGTAGAGGTCGTCACAATCACTCGAGCCGCAACAGACAAAACGTAAGGGAGCAAGGCATGGGAGAGATCAACATCCCTCGCGATCAACAGAATGCCCTCAAAGCGATAGACACCAACGATCTGGACAGGCTTGTCGATCAGGCGATCCGGGAAGAACGATCGGGCGATCTGCATGGTCTCCCTCTCACAAGCTGCGGTCCTTACATCTCGACAAAACTCCATTACTTCGAACAGGCGCTGGCGAAACACCGCGTGGCCAAGGCGCCACGAAAGCGGGCGGAAACAGGAGACGCCCTTCGACGTGCAGGCCATGATTTGTCCTTCGCCGTCGGGCCATGAAGCAACGGCTGGAAACCGAACGGAAGGAAGCGCAGCTCTTCATCGTCGATGACCAGATCATACCGCCTCATCGCTTCAGCAAGCATCTGAGTGTCAGGGTGAGCTATCGGTGGCGCCGAACTGTCGATGACGAGTGGACGTTTGGCAGCATAACGTTCGTCCACGACGTCGATCTTCGTCCGGACTATACGACACCGGCCCCCAAGCGAAAGCCGAGCGCCGCCAAGCAGGAGCAGGACCTACAAAACAGGCTATATCAAACCTGGGAGCACTTTATGAGAGGTGCGCTCTATTCGGTCAGGGACTATTTCAGGGAAGGCGGTGACGGAGACAAGATTCCGGACACCTTCCAGGCGACGGTCGATTCTCACTCCCGCGGGTTGAACAATTACAGCACGCAGTTCTGGCGCCAGCAGCCTTGAACTCTTTCGCCGATCAGGATGGCGGAAGGTGAAAGATGGCGGCGCTTACGCGCCGCCGAACTTCCAGACCGGGATGCCGAGCTTGCGGGCCTTGTCAGCGAGATTGTCCTGAATGCCCGTGCCCGGGAAGTGCATGACGCCAATCGGCAAGACGTCGAGCATCTGGTCGTTGCGCTTGAATGGCGCGGCCTTGGCGTGCTTCGTCCAGTCGGGCTTGAAGGCAATCTGCGGCACGTTGCGATGATCGGCCCAACGTGCGGCGATGCGTTCGGCGCCCTTTGGGCTGCCGCCGTGCAACAGCACCATGTCCGGGTGCTTGGCGTGAACCTGATCGAGCTTGGCCCAGATGAGCCGATGATCGTTGAAGTCGAGGCCGCCGGTGAGCGCGATCTTCGAGCCAGCCGGGAGAAGGACTTCGTTCTTGGCGCGCTTCCTGGCGGCGAGGAAGTCACGGCTGTCGATCATCGCCGAGGTCAGATTGCGATGGTTGACCATCGATCCGCTGCGTGGCCGCCACGATGAGTTGGTGTGGCGTTCGAAATGCTGGGCGGCCTGGTCGCGCATCAACTCGAAGGCGTCACGGCGTTCGATCAGCGTCTGGCCCTCGGCGGTAAGCCGCTCCAGCTCGACGGACTTCACCTCGGAGCCGTCCTGTTCCCGCTGGCTCCGCCGCTGAGCCTGCTCGTTGTCGTCGAGCTCGCGCTCGATCCGGCCGGTCGCGCGATGGAAGAGGTTGACGGTCGACCAGAGCAGATCGTCGAGATCGGGCTCGAGGCGGGTGTCCTGCAAGGTGACGATCAGCGCATCGAAGATGTCGGCGATGGCGCCGGCGACGGCGTTCCCCTCGGGCAGCGGCCTCGGGTCGAGTTCGTCCTGGAAGGGACGGAAGCCGTAAAGCTGAAGTTCGGTGAGAACGTGGTCGGTGGGAGATGAAGCGTGATGGGGCTCGAAGTCGTCGCGATCACTCGTCATGGGATGCTCCTTCGTCGGTCTGACCGCGACCCTCGCGGCCTTCTGGCGACGAAAGCCGTCGGGCGGGCCGGACCTGCACCCAGAGCGAAGCGCAGGGCCGAAGCGTCAGCGGAGGATGGCGAAGCCCGGTTGTTTTGCTTCGCGATGCAAAGGCCCGGAGGGCCGGCGGAAAAGAACCGGGCGCAGCCATTGCCGGGCCGGACCGTTTGACGGCCGATCGCCCTCTCGAAGGCCGGGTCGCGGTCTTTCCGGCGAGATGGGAAGCAGCCAGAGCGATAGCGCTGACGCTGCCGCCGCTCTGGTCTCATCCCTCCGGAACTACACCGCCTCTGTCGCGATGAAGCGTGCGACATCTTCCGGGGCGAGCTGGACGCGGACGTTGGCCCGAAGTGCAGAGATGCCGATCAGCCTGAGATCCTCATTGAGGTCGCCGAGCATTGGCGACAGTGCAATCGCCTCGATCCCGACAGCGTTTGCGCGTGCGACCAAGCTATCTCGCGCGATGTCGCCGGCCGTGTCGTCGTCACGCACGATGTAGAGTCGGCGGAGTGTTGCCGGGAACAGGACGGCTCCGAGGTGCGCGGCCGATAGAGCGGCGACCATCGGCATACGGGGCGCGACCATTCGCAGCGACAGAATGGTTTCGATGCCTTCGCCGGCCGCCATTACGTCATGCGCCACGCCGAACCGGACGGCGTGGCCGAGGAGGTCGCCCATAGCCCGCCTGGGCGTATCAACCGGCGCCTTGCCGCCGCCGTCGGGTGCAAGCCAGGTGCGGTGCGCTCCGGTGATCCGGCCGCCAAGGTCGGTGACGGATGCAATTATCGCCGGCCAGCTCTCGGTCGGACTGTGCTCGCCCGGCCTGTAATAGCATCGGGGATGGAAGCGCAGCGATCCGGTTCCGTGCAAAGCCGTGATGCCGCGTTGGCGCAAGTACGTTTCCACGACCGTGCCCGGTATCGGTTGCGACATGGCGAAGAGCCGGCGTGCCGCCTCCGGCGATCCGGTCGGCGCTGGCGCCTGTCGCGGACTTGATTGCCGCTCGGGATGCGGAAGGCTAAGGAAGGTTCGCGCCTCATCGGCGACATCGTTGAAGTCGACCAGACCGCGCGTCTCGCGGATGACATCGAGCAAATCGCCGTGTTCGCCAGTAGCGGCGTCGGTCCATTTGCCTGCGGCGCCCTTGCCGGACTCGGCGCCCTTTAGGCGGACGAACATGGACCGCCCCGGCGTGTTGCGAGCATCGCCTACCAGCCAGTAGTGTCCCTCGCGGCGGCCGTTGGAAAGATAATGACGGCAGACTGCCTCAGCCTGCATGGCCATACGGCGCGCCAGATCGGATGCGTTGTCCGACATCGTATCCTCCGAGACGAAAAGGGCCCGCCATCGCTGGCGGGCCCCTGGCAGTGCGGTTGGCTCCTTCGTTATTCGGCCGCGGTCGCGTGGGCTTCGAGCGCGACCGAGTCATCCTCGGCCACTTCCTCATCTTCCACCACGGCCGTTTCGCCGCCGTCCGCCGCCATTTCTACGCCCGCCGTATCGGCGTCTGCTTCCGCGGCGTCGATGGCGTCGGTCTCAACGGCGTTCGGCACGTCGCGACCGGGCGTGCGCAACGGTTCCGGAAGCCATCCGGACTCCGCCAACAGCGTCTGGGCCTGCTCGGCCATCTCGGCCTTCTTCAGGTGCTCGATGCGGTCGCCCGCGCGCGCACCTTTCGCCTCCCGCACGGCCGCCAGGATGCGGGCCTTGGTCACCCGGCCGAAATAGGTGCCGATCGTCGGCGTCCAGCCGGCTACGACCATGTCGAGATCGACGGCCTGGGCGATCCGGTCGGCGTGGGCCAGCGCGCGAGGCTTGCGATTGTACGCCTCATAGATCGCGTTGACCGACAGCGAGACGCAATGCGCGAAGAGCGCCTGACGGCTGTCACCGTCGAACGCCATAAGCCCGTCCCAGAGGTCAGCGGGTTCCTTGGGCAGAGCAGAAAGCCAAGCCTGATGCCGCGCGTCGAAAGCGACAGCGAGCGTGCTGTCCGCGAGGCCCGGCGCCTGAGCGCTGAAACCGGTGCTCTTCAGATCGAGCTCAAGACAGGTGTCCTGCGCATAGCGGTAGAACACCTTGAGGCACAGGGCGTGAAGCGCGGCGACGAAGGCGATGTCAGGATTCTCGCCCAGCGCGTGGCGAAGCGCGAGGGTCCGATGGGACGTCAGCTCGGTCATCAGCCTATCGGGGATCGGCTTGATACCACCGTCTTCCTCGGGCTCATCCGCCGGAGGCTCCGTGCCTGCGACGACGCTCGCACCGTCATGCCCGGTTCGCACCGCGATCGTCGGCTCGTTGGCCGGATCGGTCTCGGCGTCGTTCTCCGGTGCGATCGGACGTTCGTCCTCGGGGCGGACATAGCCGCGCTCGATGCGCAGGACGCCCGAACCGTCGATGCTGACGAAGGCGCCAGCTCGCGCGACCTCCTCGGGATCGAAGGCCTGGGGGCGATCATCGAAGGCGGCAAGCGCCGTCTCGATCTCGCCGAGCCGGCGATCGACCTCGTCGGGCAGCTCCTCGGCTTCGGCGTAGGTCTCCTCCAGGCCGTCCATCTCGGCCTGCAGCGCATCGCGCGTCGCCTGCTCATCGTCGGTGAGCGGAATCTGCTCGCCGCGCAATTGCCGCAGCCCATAGGTGTGGCCGTAGGCAAAGTCGGGCGCGACATCGATCCACTTCCAGCCCTCGGCGCGGATCGCCTCGGACTGCTCGCGCAGTTTCTCCGCCACCAGCATGTCGAGGAGACCGACATCCTGCAGCCAGCCACCATCGTCGCCCTGGAACAGATCGCGCAGAATCACGCCGCCCGCCTCGGTGTAGGTGTCGAGGCCGATGAACTGCGCGCGCTTGTCCGACGCCCGCACGGCGCCCTCGGTGAGCATTCGGCGGATGATATGCGGCTCCTTGGAGTAGGACTGGCTCAGCCGCTGGAACACTTGCTCCTGGCGCTCATGATCGCCGTTGACGGCGAACGCCATAAGCTGGTCCAGCGTCATGCCGTCGTCGGCATAGATGTCGAGCAGCTTGGGCGAGACGGATGCGAGGCGGAGGCGCTGCTTGACGACCGACACGGCGACGAAGAAGGCCGCGGCGATGTCCTCCTCGGATTGACCCTTCTCACGCAGCGCCAGAAAGGCCCGGAACTGATCGAGCGGATGTAGCGGCGCGCGCTGGACGTTCTCGGCGAGACTGTCTTCCTCGGGAATGCCGTCCTCGCGCACGACGCAGGGCACGGGCGCGGTCTTGGCCAAGCGCTTCTGCTTGACCAGAAGTTCAAGCGCGCGGAAGCGCCGGCCGCCAGCCGGAACCTCGAACATGCCGGTCTCGGCGCCTTCGGTATCGCGAACCGGCCGCACGGTGATGCTCTGCAGGAGCGTGCGCCGGGCGATGTCC
Source organism: Sphingomonas sp. SRS2 (assembly GCF_000971055.1). Lineage (GTDB taxonomy): Bacteria > Pseudomonadota > Alphaproteobacteria > Sphingomonadales > Sphingomonadaceae > Rhizorhabdus. The sequence continues at coordinate 51,576 of NZ_LARW01000086.1, read as the reverse complement.
TCGGCCAGCTCGTCGATCGAGACGCCGGCTTTGATCCGGCGGACATTGGACTGGCTCAGCACCAGCTTGTTGAACGGGATGTCCCGCGATGAGGACAGTATGATCTTCTGAACTCGGGTCATGGTCATTCTCCATGACGGGCGGCCGTGAGACTCTCTCTCGACCTCAACCCGTCACGAAGCGAGCGCAGCCCTCTTCCTCTAGGAGGCTGGGGCTGCGCGGAAGCGCAAAGGCGTGGAGCCGTGGATCCGGCTCCACGCCTCCCGGTATTACCGGACGCTGGAAAGGAGTTTCGCGGCTTTGCCCTCCAGCTCCAGCCGCGCATCCTGATGTGGCTTGGCACGGGCGAGCGCCGTGATCCCCTGCACGAAATCGAAGATCGATTCCGGCGGCCGCCCTTCCTCCTCCAGCACCGTGGCGATGATCTTCTCGGTCTCGGGACGCGAGAAGCCGCGCCTGCGCAAGAAGCTCTCGCGATCGTCATCCTTGCGGGCGACGATCTGCTCGCGAGCCGCTCTGATCCCCGCCAGAAACGGCGCGGGCGACGACGTGGCGAAACGTTCCAGCGCCGGCGCCGCCTGATGCGCGAAGCGGTGGCTGGCGAATTTGCTGTGCCTGATCGAGATCTCCTCGAAGCCCTCGGCGCCCCAGATGTTGCGATTCATGCAGACGGCGCGAAGATAGAAGGACGCCATGCCGAGCGTCTTGGAGCCCACTTCGCTGTTCCAGCAATAGAAGCCTCGGAAGTAGAGATCGGGATCGCCGTTCGGGAGGCGGCCGGCTTCGATCGGATGGGCGTCATCGACAAGGAAGAGGAAGACATCGCGATCGGACGCATAGAGGGTGGTCGTATCCTTGGTCACCTCGACGAACGGGTTGTGCGTCATGGTCGACCAATCGAGCAGTCCCGGCACCTTCCAGCGCGTATCGCCTGTTCCCTCGCCGGCGATCTTCATGACCGCGGCGACCAGCTCATGGTCCCAGATACGGCCATAGTCCGGACCGGTGACGGCGCGCAGTTCGATCCGCCCGTCGTCCGCTTCCAGTGTCTTCACCAGCTCGGCCCGGTGCGCGAGCAGCCCGTGCTGCATGTTGATGCCGGCAAGCAGCGCAGGGAGTTGCCGCATATAGCCGGCGGGCGCGCCGACCAGGCTGCACATCTGACCGAATGACCAGTGTGTCGGAGCGATGGGTTCTTCGCGACCGGGCACGATCAGGGCCAGGCGTTCGGCGTTATCACGACTCGCCTCGACACGAAGGCTCCGGGTCTCGATGGTGCGGGCGGTGGCGCGGTCGGCGCGCGCGCGAACGGCGGCATAGAGGGCGCTGAGCGACAGATAGCGCTCGTCGTCGGGCCGCGAAAACCATTCGGACGACACGCGCCCGATCCGTTCGCCTCGTGAGATGTCGACTTTATAGCCGGCTGAAACCGGCGGCGCGCCGAAGGCGTCGTCATCGGCGATGGTGCTTATCTGGGTCATGGCGGAATCTCCAAGACGGGCCGGCCGGGAGCCTCTCTCTCGACCCTCAACCCGTCACGGCGACAGCCGCAGTCCTCTCCCTCTATTGGCCGCGCAGTCGACGCGCTCGGGCGCGAAGGGCTCGATGAGCGGGGCCAGCCGTTCGCGCAAAGTTTCCCTACTCCAGAACATCGCGTTCGTCTTGGTCATGGCGTATCCTCATCCCCCGGGATGTTCAGCGCGGAGTCGTGAGTCTCTACCCGCTTGGACACCTTGTTGTTGCTCTTCTAAGCGCATGGCCGATCGCTGCGATTAGCGCGCGACCCGGCGGAGATCGGCGGTAGGTGTGAACATTGTCGGGCACGGGATCGATCTGGTGGACATCGTCGAGATTCGGCGTTGGATCGACGATCCGCGCGATCCGTTGATTCCGCGCTGCTTCACGGAGGAGGAGATCGATGAAATCGGCGACGGCCCCGACAGGGTCGAGCGCCTGGCCGGCCGGTTCGCTGCGAAGGAGGCTGTTCTGAAAGCGCTGGGTACAGGGTTCGGAGCGGGCGTCGCTTTCTCCGACGTGATCATCCATCGCGTGGCGGGTGCGCCGCCGCAGGTCCGGCTCACGGGTGGTGCCGCAAAGGTCGCCATTGCACTTGGCATCGTCGAATGGCGGCTGAGCATCAGCCATGCTGGCGCAATGGCCATGGCGAGCGCCATCGCGATCGGCGGCGCGCCTCACGGCGACGGATCCGATCGCGCCTGATCAGCTTCAGCCGGGCCGGTATAATCGATGCGGCGCTGGTCGAGATCGACCGCGATCCGGCCGCCGCGCGCGGCGAGAACCGCGCGCCATACCTTGAAGCCCTGCAAGATCGCCTGCTCCCACTCGCCCGTCGTGCACTGCTTGACCTCCAGATGCGAGGTCATGTCCTTGATCGTGCGCAAGAGCTGGAAGTCGAGCACGCTAACGCCCTCGAGCATATGATGGCGCCGGGCATAATCGAAGGCGAGCGCGGCCACACCCTCTTCGATCACTGCGGCGCGCCCGCCATCCTCGACCTCGTCGAGCAGCGGGCGGCTCTTGCGCTTGCGGCGGAGCAGCGCGCGCGTGATCGGCGACCAGCCCAGCACGGCGGCATATGCGAAATGGAAGACGTCGTGGAAGCGGTAGCCATCCGGATCATAGGCGTTATCAGTCAGCTCCCCGCCGAACGGCTTGCCGTTGATCGACACGCGAACCCGCTGGCGATCTTCGCCTTCGACATCAACCAGTTCGACCTCGAACCGGCGCGGAAGGCGCTCGCCTTCGGGCAGGGTCGCATCGAAGCACAGCGGCTCGGTGCGCTCCGTCGCCCAGCGCGCCTTCACCTTCGCAAGGTTCGAAACCGCTATCTCGTCGAGAGTCAGGTCGAACTTGCTGGCGACGTTCGCGATGTACCAGAGCAGATCGCCCAGCTCTTCGGACACGCGCTCCTTGAAGAGCCGGTGCGCTTCGCCGTCGCGCAGATGTTTCTTGTATTCGCTCAGGAGCTGGCCGGTTTCGCCGGCGAGACCTAGCATGGGAACGATGAGGGAAAGGACATCATCCGAGCCCTGGCGCGCCGGGACGCGATCAGTGCGCAGAGCCTCCTTCTGATAGCGGTCGAAATCCATCATCGTCTCCTTCGGCGCTTCATCCAGCGGCGGCCCTGGCCGCGTCGACTGCGCCAAGCGGCGTGTCGGCGCCGGCGCGTATCTTCTCGTTCAACTTCCATTTGGGAGGATAGAAGAGCTCGATCGGAGTCAGAGTTGGCTCGAACTTCTGCTTGATCCGCGTGCGGCCGGTTCGCCCCGCGACCTGCGGGTGCGCGACGCGCGCATATTTGTCGACTTCGCAGAACAAATTCTGGCAGTCGATCAATTGGAGCCGCCGCCCCCAAAGCGATTGAAAATCTAGCCCAAGTCGCTCGAACTCCTGCTCCTGGAGATCTGCCATGAGCCGGATCAGTTCGGGCTCGTTGAGTCCTCCGGGATCGGCGAAGCATTTGCGCAGCCCGTCTCGCGCGCCGGGACCTGGCACGACGAAGTCCATCTCGCTGAAATCGGTGATTTCGCTGTAGTTGATGTCGGTGATGAACTGATAGGCGAGGAAATCGCCGATGGTCGGATAAGCGCGAAGCTTCTCGAAGCCCTCCTGCATGGTGCGAGTTTGCGCCAACCGTTCTGGAAGCCGATCCTCCATCATGCGTTCAAGCAACAACAGATGGTTCTGATGCTTGGCGGGCCTGCCGAACGCGCTGCTTCCCGGCGGCATGATGTAGGCGGCCGAATAGATGCGGCGACCGTCACGCATCGCCCGTGCGAGCACCTCATCGTAGCGCGAGAAGTGGTAATCCTCGAACGTGATCGGTCCGAACGATCGTTCCAGCAGATCCCAGGTCTCGATCTTGTTGAACAGCTTGAACAGCAGAATGCGAAAGAAGACTTCTCGGGGCGAATTCGGTAAATCGGCGCGATAGATGACGCGCCGAATCATATACTGGCTCGCCCGATCCGAAGCCCGATAGGCGTTGGTGAACTTGTAAGTCGTGAGCACCGCGTTGCCGGTCCAAGGACGCTCCTCGCCGCGTGCTCGTCGGAAGAAGACGTCCTGTCGTTCGGCGGCGAAGCGCCAATAGCTCTCATAGACCTCCGAGACCTTGGCGGGCGCGAGATGGCGCAGAATGATCGGCGCCGGCGCGGCTGTGGCAGATGCCTCGTTCGCCCTCGGCACGACGGGTAGGTCGAGCGGTAGCGTGGCGGCTGTGGGATCGATGCGCTGTTTTGGCGGGCGGCCGCGCGGGCGTTTGGCGGCAGGCTTTGGGAGCTTCTTCCTCAAGACTCTGCCCCGATGGCCATGACCGGAACTGCGGGCCGTGCCGGCGCCGCGACAGAGCCAGACACCAGTGCTTCGGCGGCGACGACGAGCGGCGCGAAATCGGGATCGCTCTTAGTAATGCGCTCCAGCTTGGCGACACCTACCATGACATTCAGCCGCGCCAGCGGTATATCCATTTCATGGGCCATGAAGGCGCCAAGCTGGGCGAGGCCGAGATAGTTGCCATAGGCTTTGTCGAAAACTTGCTGGGTCGCATAGAAGGCGTTCACGACCAAGCCGGCGGTGGTCGGCTCGAAGCTGACCTGTTGCAGGCAAGGAAAGCCGAGCTGCGCGCTCGCGACATGATCGCGGCCCGGGTCGAACGTCGTCGCCTGCAACATCGAGCGGCGCACGCCCGCTCGCGAACCATACTGTGACAATATCCACTCCAACTGATTTCCGTCGCACGGCCCGCGGCCGTACATAACCATGCGTTCGAAATATAGGCCGCGGCCATTGGCTTTCTTATTCATCGCCTGCCAGCGCGGGAATGTCGCACGATAGAGTGTAAAAAGGCGGGTGCGGTCGCCACGCGACATCTCCCAAAGGCGCTGAGGAAAGATGGTGAAGGCGACATCCTCGACCTTGAGACGTCCCTTGCGTTTGAGGAGCTGATCGACGGCTTGGCGCACGGCCGGATCTTCAGGCACTACACCATTGCCGTCGAATCCGGTCACGCTCAACACCAGCGGCGAGACCTCGGTGCCGGCGCCGTCGAGAACCCTGAGCAGGAGGCGCGACCAAGCACGCGACAGGTTGTCGTCGTTGATCATGACGGGCTCCGGCGCGGCCGATGTTTTCGACTTACTCATCCGGGTCGTCCTCCAGATGGCGGTATTGGGCGAGCCCGACATAGGCCTCGGGTGCGATACGAACGAACACCGCCCAAGCGCCGCTGTTGGCGCTTGCCTGAACGATTCCAGGCCGCACCGCGCGGAACAGACGACCGCTCGCTAGCTCGCACTCGTAGGCGAGGCTAGCGCCGGTCGTCTCCGTTCCCGGCGGAAGCAGCAACAGCATCTTCACCTCAGCGTCGAGGGTCGATCCCGCTCGATGGCGGTCGGCGATGATCAGGGGTTCGGGTGTCAGGGCACCGAGGATGTCGGCGCGTAGGGCCTTTGGCGTCACGCGCTGCAGGGCGGCGGCGCGCGCCCGCGATATCATGTTCACACCGGCCGAGAGGTGGGTGAGGAGCGTGCGGTAGCCGACGCCGAAGTCGCAGGCGATCATGAACATTTGCGCCGCCGTCGCGGTCTCAGGTTTCCAGCCGCGTGTGGCGAATGCGCGGCGCAGACCCATGGTCGGCATCAGGGTGAAGCCCGCAAACGTATCTGCGAGGAATTCCTTGGGATCTTCCCAGGGGTTCTCCTTAGCACCTTCGCGCAACTCATCGATCGACGAGCCGTGGCCGAAGACGTGATGGCCAAGCTCGTGCGCGCAATTATAGGCGCGCCGAGGCAGCGGGCGGCGAGCCGAGAGGTGGATGCGCGGCGGCGCGGCGCGTTGGTACATCCCCTCCATGTTGATGTTATTGAAACGCACCGTGACGCCGAGCGTCTCGGAAAGCCCATAGATGCAGATCGGGCCATGCTGATCGAGCTTGGCTTTCGCTCGGGTGGCAATGGCCGTGTGCATAGCTTGGGTCGCAAGCGCGCGACGATTGAAGCTGGGCTTGTTGGTGCGCATCAGGTCCATCACCGATCGCCTCCCTCGGCGTTCGGGGTGGAATCGCTGCGCATGGCTGCGAGGAGCTTCAGCAGGCGGTCGAGGTCGTCCGGCTTGAGCTTGGTGAGTTCACGGGCGGCGAGTTCGAGTCGGGGATCCTGAGCATCGAGGGTATCCGGTGCCTCGCCGAGCAGCCAGGCGACGCCCACATCATAGATTTCGGCAAGGCGCGCGAGTTCGTCGGCCGAGACCCGGCGGTTGCCGGCCTCTATCTCCGAGACCGACGGCCGGTGTAAGCCGAGTATCTTGGCCACCTGGCCCTGCGAGAGCCCCGCGAGTTTGCGCGCCTCCTTAAGGCGTTCGGCGATCAGGGCGCGCTTGGCGGCTTCGGCGTCATTCATGCGGCGGCCGCTTCTTTCTCGGTCTGCCTCTTCAGCAGTTCGCACACGAAGGCGGCTGTTTCGTCGATAGAGCGCGGCAACTTGGTCGTCTCGTCGACGAAGATGTTCACGTCGTTCGGGATCGACGCGCCGATCTCGGTCGACAGGATAGTCGTGGCGACAGGCCAGACTTTGCTGTCGAACCTCGGGATATTTTCGACCGGCTTGGTCGCGCCCGTCAGCGGCGGGCATTCGAGGCCGCTATCAGCCTGAATCTGGCCGAGGACGGCGATCAATTTCTCTTTGAGCTTGGCGGCATCCATGCGGGTTGCTCCTTCATCCGACATATGGTAAGATAATCTTACATGGCCTTCTCGTCAAGGCCTCTTTCGTCAAGGGGGCGGGTATGCCGCTGACTTCATGTTCATCGAACGCTTGATCCTGACCAATTTCCGCTGCTTCGGTCCCGAACCCGGATCGATCGACCTGGCGTCCGGCTTGACCGCGTTTGTGGGGGTAAATGGTGCCGGCAAGACAGCGGTCATGCAGGCACTGCAACGCCTGTTCGGGGTGACCGGCGACCAACGCCGCCTGCGGCGTCAGGACTTCCATGTGCCGGTCGCCGAAGCCGCACCGGCGCGACAGCGGGCCTTCGTGATCGAAGCGATCCTCGCCTTCCCCGAGCTCGATGCGGAAGGCGGCGACAACGCCGCCGTGCCAGAGTTCTTCCACCAGATGGCCGCGGACGACGCTGGCAGGCTGAAATGTCGCCTACGCCTACAGGCGACTTGGACTGAAGACGGCTCCCTTGACGGCGCCATCGAACAGAAATTCTGGGCGATCCGAACATTCGGCGATTTCACCGAGACCGACTGCATCGAGTTGAAAGCGATCGACCGCGCCCGCGTTCAGATGATCTACGTTCCTGCGGCGCGCGACGGCGCTTCGCAGGTGACGGCGTTCCTGCGCGGGCGGCTTTGGCGCGCCATCGACTGGTCGCAGGAAGTGAGGGACGTTTTCGCCGAAGCCGGCGCCACCTTGAACGGGGCGTTCGGCGGAGAGGCAGCCGTCGATCTGGTGGCCGCGGCGGTCAAGCGGCGCTGGCAGGAAGTGCATAGCGCGGGCACCGATACGACTCCTGTCTTTCGACCGCTCGATCTGCGGTTTCAGGAATTCATCCGCAAGGTTGAGGTCGTCTTTCACCCCGACGAAGCTGGTCGCGAGCGCAGTCTCGACGATCTCAGCGATGGGCAGCGTTCGCTTTTCCATCTCGCCATGACCGCCGCCATTCTTGATGTCGAAGCGCGAATCGCTGCGGACCCGGCTGGAATCGGCTTCCAGGCGGACGGTGTCTCGCTGCCTGCCCTGACTCTGATCGCAGTCGAGGAGCCAGAGAACAATCTCGCGCCGTTTTATCTGTCGCGGATCATCCGGCAGATCGAAGACCTGACACGCGGGAGGCGCGCACAAGCGGTGGTCTCCAGCCACTCGCCAAGCATTCTCGCGCGCATCGACCCGACACAAGTCCGGCATTTTCGCCTCGATCCGGCCGACCGCACGGCGAAGGTTCGTCCGATCCGGCTGCCCGAAGGTCAGGAAGCGGCATCGAAATTTGTGCGCGAGGCAGTGCGAACCTATCCAGAACTATATTTCGCGCGCTTCGCGGTTTTGGGAGAAGGCGCTTCGGAGGAAGTCGTGTTGCCGCGGTTGGCAGACGCGCTCGGCTTCGCGATCGATCGCTCGTTCGTGGCCGTCGTTCCGCTCGGCGGCCGGCATGTGAACCATCTCTGGCGCCTCCTAACGGACCTCGACATTCCCTACGCGACGCTGCTGGACCTCGACTGGGGTCGGGCCGGGGGCGGCTGGGGTCGCGTCAAGACGGCGTGCACGCAATTGCTAGAAAATGGCGTCACGCCGCGTGCGTTGTTCGGTGAACACCTTCAAGCTGATGGCCCGGCCGCGAACCTCGCCGCGTTCGATCGCCTCGCTGCCGATGACTCCAACAATCTTGATGCTTGGGCAAAGTGGCTGCGCCAGTTTGGCGTGTTCTTCTGCGCGCCGCTCGATCTGGACTATTCGATGCTGCGCGCCTTCCCCGCCGCGTATCAGGTGGCGGAGCCCAATCGGCAGGGACCCTCGAACCGCGGCGATCCACGGACGGCGGTACTCGGCGACGACGGATTACCAGCGCTATATCCAGCTGATCAGGATGGGCTGCTACGTTGGTATCGCTACCTCTTCCTCGGCCGCGGCAAGCCGAGCACGCACGTCCGGGTGTTGAGTGGCATGGCGGCCGCGGATCTCGCGGCCGGCGCGCCGGAGGAGCTGCGCGCGCTGCTCACCGCGATCGTCGCACGGCTTGAGCCGCCGGCGCCGGTGGAAGCCTGACCATGCCGCGCGTTCGGCCGGACGACTGGCGACCGCGAGGGATAGAGGACCTCGAACCCCAGGCTTGGCGAGCGCTCCGTCAGGCCGGCTGCACCTGTGTCGTCGCCGGGCCTGGCGCCGGCAAGACGGAGTTCTTGGCGCAGCGTGCGGTTTATCTGCTCGAGACAGGCGCTTGTCCGCCGCCCTATCGGGTACTCGCCATTTCGTTCAAGACCGATGCGGCCGACAATCTCGCAGCGCGCGTGCGGCAACGGTGTCCGCCCGAGTTGGCGGGCCGCTTCGTCTCGCTCACCTTTGACGCCTTCACCAAGGGCTTGGTCGACCGCTTCACCACCGCCATCCCGCCCGATTGGCGCCCAGGTCGGCCCTACGATATCGCGTTCCCGACACGGCGACAGGTTGAAGGATTCCTCGACCAGACGCGCCTCGGCGCCCCGCCGCAATGGCAGTCCGCGATTGCGGGCTTCGGGGTCGGAGATTTCGAGTCGCGACATGTGGGTGGTCACCGCCTGCCGGTAATTCGCGCCGAGCCGGCGTCTGGCGAGGAATATGCTGTCGATCGTTGGTGGCACGGCCAAATTCGAGGGCGGGCGCGGGCGTCACTTACCTTCGTCAGCCTCAATCGCCTCGCCGAACTGTTGTTGAGGGCGAACCCGCAGATTCGCCACGCGTTGCGGGCGACGTATCCCTTCGTCTTCGTCGACGAATTCCAGGACACGACTTACGCGCAGTACGATTTCCTCCTCTCTGCTTTCGCCGACGGCCGGACGACCGTAACCGCAGTGGGAGACGATAAGCAGCGGATTATGGCGTGGGCTGGTGCGCGGCTGGACGCGTTTCAGCGGTTTGAGGCGGATTTTGGTGCCGTCCGGATTCCCTTGGCCTTCAACTTTCGGTCGTCGCCGGGCCTCGTGCGGATTCAGCATGTGGTCGCCCGCGCATTGGACGCGAACGCGATCGCAGGCGTGGCGCAGGCTGCTCAGCTCGTGGATGGCGATGTCGCTCAGGTCTGGAACAGTCAAACGCGAGATGGCGAAGCTGAATATCTCACCCGATGGCTCGCCGAGGACATGGCGCGTCGCGGTCGGTCGCCGCGCGACTACGCCTTACTTGTTCGACAGAAGTCGGACGACTACGAAGCGGAGCTCTCTGCGCCACTTGCCCAGGCGGGCTTGCGGCTACGAAATGAGAGTCATGCGCTCGGCCGCACCACGCTGCAGGATTTGTTGGCTGACGAGCTCGCTCGCATCGCGATCGCGCTACTGCGCCTAGGAGCGCTCCGGCGCGCGCCCGACGCGTGGCGGCTGGCGTCGAACGCGCTCCAAAGCCTGCGTGCGGTCGATCCCGACGATGAGCTGGCTTGCCATAGGGTCGAAGCGGAACTCACCGTGTTTCTGGGGGATCTTCGAGCAGAAATGGCGCGCGCCGCGCCAACAGTGGAGAACAGCCAGACCATTACTGGTCGTCTCTTTGGATTTCTCGATCTGGGTGCGGTCGCTCGAACCTTTCTTGAGTATGGAACGGGTGAGTTGCTGGCCATCATGGTCGAAGCGTTTGGGCTGCACCTGGCGGCGTCCGTTGCTGGAGCTGCGAGCTGGTCAGCATGCCTCGACTCATTCGAAGGCGTCGCACAGATTCCGTTGATGACGGTACACAAGAGCAAGGGCCTGGAGTACGACACGGTCATCTTCGTCGGCTTGGACGATCAAGCTTGGTGGAGCCACACGCCCGGGAATCCCGAGGGTCTAGCGACGTTCTTTGTGGCGTTGTCCCGAGCTAAGCAGAGGGCGATCTTCGCGTTCTGCCAGGGACGGGGCCAGCGCAGGCGGGTAGCGGACCTCTTTCAACTGCTGACCGACGCCGGCGTCCCGGAGATCGCCATATGAGCGTCGCAAGCAATCTTGCGCTTCGGATCGCCGGGGCGCTCAAGGACCGCTGCACCCACCAGGTCATGCCGAGCGTCGCGCTTGAAGCCGGCCTGATCATGGCGGCGGAGGCAGAGGGCATGAGCAAGCGTGATAGGGCGCTTGCTGCCCTCGACGGTAAGTCCCCTCGTGAGCTGGGTGAAGTCGCTCGCCGGCTGGGCGCGCACTGGGGTGACTATGCGCTCGAAGAGGCCGGCTCCGCGGTCCTTGAAGAGGGAGAGCCCCCGATCAGCGAGATCACCCGAAGGGACGCGGCCAAGTGCTTTGGCGACGATCTCTCTGGCGAGCAGAATGTCCTTGAACTCGTGCGCAGGTTCTTTCCCATCGACACCTTGAGCGCAGACTTCTTCGCCGGGCGGTCGTTGGCGAGCGATATCGAGCGACACATGATTTCGAACTTCGGCGATTGGACCGTCGAATACCTCTTCGAGAGGATTGGCGCGTTCTCGTGCTCGCGCGATCGGTTCTCACGCGTGATAGAAGCGGCACTGCACCCTCTCGGCCGCCGCGGTCCAGCTCAAGCGACCTTGGCCGAGCACCTGAACGAGGTTTTTCGGCGCGATGGCTACATCCTCACCGTCGCGGGCGAGGAGTCCGGTTATCCGGTCTATTGGTTGAGATCAGCGACACGGGGTGTCACCGGCGCCCCGAAAAATCTCATCTTCGCGTCCAATGGGCCTAAGCCGGAGATCGGCTTCAGCGACGCCATCAACAACGACATAGTCATTCTCTCGAATGAGGAGAGTTGTCTGATCTTTGACCGTCCGATCCGGCGGGACGGCCTCCTGTGGTCCGAGTTGGTCGATTGGTGGGGCGCACAGGAGGGCGGGGTCTCGGGGGACTCTGCACGCGCGCTCGGCCTGCGCCTCCACGTCTCGCTTGCCTCGGACGCGGAGCGCAATCTGTTCGAAGCGTACTTCCGCGTCTACAAGCCGCGCCTTGGGTCAGCGCTGCCAGCGCTCATCCCGCAGGTCTACCTGCACTATGATCCAGCCGTCGTGAAGAACCTACGTCACCGCGCCGCGCTGCCGCGGCAGCGAATGGATTTCTTGATGCTCTTGCCGAACTATCAACGGGTCGTCATCGAGGTCGATGGCGCACACCATTTCAGTCGTGACGGGAAGCCCTCGCTGGCCGTCTATGCTGACATGGTTTCCGCTGACCGGGATCTGCGCTTGAACGGCTACGAGATTTACCGCTTCGGCGCGAACGAACTGGTTGGTGATGGCGCGCCAGATGTCATCGCGCGGTTTTTTGAACGACTCCTCAAGTTCCACAAAGTGCTCAGTTGACGCGAAGGTGAATCGGCGACCGGTCGGCGCCCTGCTCTTGTAGACTGGGGAGCACAGGCGCGGGTTGGCCCGCCGTTCCCCTGTCGTTGTACGCCACAGCACGATGCCTCGTCGTTGCACTTGCAGCGGGTGCAGCACATCGTTCCATGATGACGCATGGCCGAGAAGCGACGTATGCGCCGGGTCCTGCCTGAATGGTCCGGCGATCCTGAAGACCTGTATGACTATGCGTATCCGCCGGCGCCGCGCGCGGGGCGGTCGCCCCTGCATTTGGAGGGGGCGATCACGGTGACGGACGACTGGCCCGAGATCGTGCCGATCACGGACGCCGAGTTGAGGGTCATGGAAGGCCATTTCGGCGAAGAGCTGGACGAGCTTTTCGGGCCGCGAGCCTGATGGGCGGCAGAAATAGGAACTTGATTTGTTCGTCCATATGACGTACATTGTTGGGGAAACGTAGACCATGTCGGGAGTGACCCCAATGCCGCGCAAGCAGCCCAAGATCGAACGGGAAACGCCTAACCGCGTCGAGCGCCTCGGATTCCGGCTGGATGAAGAGACGAAGGACCTTATCGAGCGGGCCGCGCATCTGTCACGGCGCAAGGTCAGCGACTTTTGCGTGACCGCGCTCACTGACACCGCGCGCCGGACGATCGCCGAGCATGAAACGCTAGTGCTGTCCGATCGCGACCGCGCGGCATTCTTCGACGCGCTGGTCAATCCGCGTGAGCCGAGCGAGCGGCTGGTCCGCGCCCTGGCAGAGCATAAGCGCCGGGTCGCTTCCTAAGCATGACGGCGTCTCGGCCAGATTTGAAGATCGAGGCGCTCGCGTCGCATCACGATCGGGACAGCTTTACCTGCGGCGTCGACAGCCTCGACAGGTATCTCCGGACGCAGGCGAGCCAGGATGTGCGGCGCAAGGCAAACGGGGTCTTCATTCTGGTCGAGCCGGACAGGCCGGAGGTTGTGCTGGGCTACTATACGCTATGCGCGACGGGCGTGGCGCAGGGCAACGTGCCCGCCGCTGCCCGCAAGCACATCCCGCGCTATCCGCTGGTCAGCGCCACGCTGGTCGGACGGCTGGCGGTCTCGGAAGCGCGGCAGGGCGAGCGCCTTGGCGCGATGCTTCTCGCCGACGCGGTGCAGCGCGCGTATGCGAGCGCCGCCACGGTCGGTTCCTCGATGCTGGTGGTGGACGCCATCAGCGAGCGCGCCGCCGCCTTCTATGAGGGAAATGGTTTCGTGCGCCTCCCGGATTCGCTTCGGTTGGTGCTGTCGATGCACGCGATCCAGCGACTGGTGGAACCATGACCGACGCAGCACCTGCATCGCCTGACGCCACGCCTGGGACTGCGCTTGCCAAGGCGGCCCTCTACTTGCGCGTCTCGACCGGAAGGCAGGCGGAGAGCGATCTGTCGATTCCCGATCAGCGGCGGCAGATCACCGCCTATTGCGTAGCCAAAGGCTGGGACGTCGCGGCCGAGTTCGTTGAGCCGGGCAACACCGCCACCGACGATCGCCGGCCAGCGTTCCAGGCGATGATTGACGCCGCGTTGGTGAAGCCGCCGACCTTCACCGTCATCATCGTCCACTCCTTCTCGCGCTTCTTCCGCGATCAGTTCCAGTTTGAGTTCTACGTTCGCAAACTGGCCAAGAACGGCGTGCGGTTGATCTCGATCACGCAGGACCTCGGCGACGATCCGATGAGCGTGATGATGCGTCAGATCATGACGCTGTTCGACGAATACCAGTCGAAGGAGAACGCCAAGCACACGTTGCGCGCCATGAAGGAGAATGCACGTCAGGGCTATTGGAACGGCGCTTTGCCGCCGATCGGCTACCGCATCGTCGCCGCCGAGCAACGCGGTGCGAAGATCAAAAAGAAGCTGGAGGTCGATCCGATCCACGCCGACACAGTGCGCTTGATCTACAGGCTGGCGCTCAATGGTGACGGCGACAGAGGCCCGATGGGGATCAAGTCGATCACCACCTATCTCAACGAGCGTAACATCCGTACCCGCGACGGCGGGCGGTGGGGCATCGCCTCGGTGCATCAGATACTCACGCGGACCACCTATATCGGCGAACATCGGTTCAACACGCGCGACCACAAGACGCGCACGGCAAAACCCGAGGCCGAGCATGCGGTCATGGACGTTCCGCCGATCGTCACCGAAGTGGAATTCGAGGCAGTCCAGGCGGCGCTGAAGGCGCGCAGTCCGAAATGGATGCCGCCACGCGCGGTGAGTGGTCCGACTTTGCTGACCGGGATTTGCTTCTGCGCATCCTGTGGCGGTGCGATGACGCTACGGACTGGCAAGGGCAGCGCCGGCGGCATGTATCGCTACTACACCTGCTCGACGAAGGCGCGGCAGGGCGAGCGTGGCTGTCGCGGTCTGACAGTGCCTATGGACAAACTCGATCGTGCTGTCGTCGATCACCTGGAGTGGCGCCTGCTCGATCCGGTGCGTTTGGAGACGATGATGGATCAGTTACTTGAGCGACGAGAGGAATGGAATGAACGGCGTCGCGGGCACATCGCGGAGCTACGCAAGCGCGCCGCGGAAGCGGAAGCGAAGTTGAAGCGCCTTTACGAAGCGATCGAGAACGGCGTGGTCGATGTAGCCGACCCATCGCTGAAGGATCGCATCGCAGAACTAACCGCCGTGCGCGACCAGGCGCAGGCCGACGCGGAGCGCGCAACTTCCGCTGTGGAGCGGCTCGGGCCTGCTATCACGTCGGACAGTTTGCGCCGGTTTGCGCTCGCTGCCCGACGCAAGCTGCGGAACGAAGATGGAACCTATCGGCGGGACCATTTGCGGGCGCTCGCGCAACGCGTCGAGGTCGTCGATCCGAGCGAAATCCGTATCCTCGGCACGAAAACCGAACTGCTACGGACACTTGTCGCCGCCGCCGGCGTAGAATCGGCGGCTGGTGGCGTTCGCAGTTTTATACCGAAGTGGCGCGCCCGACAGGATTCGAACCTGTGGCCCCAAGCTTAGAAGGCTCGTGCTCTATCCAACTGAGCTACGGGCGCGCACGGTGCTCCGATAGCGCGGATTGCGCTGCGATGGAACGCGGTTAGTCTGTCGCGATGAGCGATTTGACCCGAGTTCCGCAGGCGCTGGACGCCGAAGCCCTCAAAGGGCGGCCGTTGCGCTATTTCGATTTCGTGATGGCGGCCTTCGTCACGATCCTGCTGCTGTCCAATGTGCTAGGCGCTGGGAAGGTCGCGGTGGTCGATCTTCCGGGTATCGGCGACTGGCCGTTCGGAGCGGGCATCCTCTTTTTCCCTATCGGCTATGTGATCGGCGATATCCTGACCGAGGTCTATGGCTATGCCCGCGCCCGCCGCTGCATCTGGGCGGGGACCGCCGCGCTGCTGTTCATGGCGTTCATGAGCTGGGTGGTGGTGGCCTTGCCGCCAGCCGCCGACTGGGGCGGGCAGGGCGCCTATGAGCAGGTCTTCGGTCAGGTGCCGAGGATCGTCCTCGCATCGATCGCAGCCTTCTGGGCTGGCGAATTCGTCAATAGCTATGTCATGGCCCGGATGAAGCTGCTGACCAAAGGCAAGCATCTATGGAGCCGCACGATCGGATCGACCATCGCGGGGCAGGGAATCGACAGCCTGATCTTTTACCCGCTCGCCTTTTGGGGCGCGCAAGGCTGGACCGGCGGGCTGGTGCTCAAGGTCCTCGTCACCCAATGGGTCCTGAAGGTGAGCTGGGAGGTGATCCTGACGCCGCTGACCTATGCGGTGGTCAATGGGCTGAAGCGACGCGAAGGCGTCGACATCTTTGACGAAAAGACGAACTTCACGCCCTTCAGAACGGGTGTCTAGGCGGATCGGACTTCCGATGCGGCCTGGTGCCGCTCCTCCTCCTGCAGAAGCCGCTTCACGACGCGGCGCACTCGAAGCGCCCCCGTGTCGCCCGGCAGGACCACCGGACGGAGTTCCATCAGATCGGCCCCGTTCATGCGCCGGTCGATGGCTTCCAGCATCGGCCCGTCCTCGGTCGCGATAACCTTTTTCTGGGTTGCGGAGATGATGGCGTCGAGGTCGCGATCTTCCACGGCATGCTCGCGCGTGAAGGACATGAAATAATTGGTGTTTTTGGCGTCGGCGGGTGTGGCGATATGCGTGAACACCGTCTTGCGGCCTTGGTCCAGCGACCCGCCGGGGAGGACCATGCGGCCTTCGAAGGCTGTCACCTGACTCGGAAACCAGCGGATATGGAAGCGACGATCTACCAGCGGGCCCATATCCGCATCACGCGGCGGCGGCGCACCGCGATATTGGGTCCGGGTGACGATCACCTGATTGTCCCGCTCTTCAACCACGGTCTCCCCGCTTTCCGGCGGACCACCGGAAAAGCTGCCGACATGCAGGAAATCGATATGGGTCAGATCCATCAGATTATCGATCAGGATATCGTGGCGATACGGCGCTTCGATGAAACTATGCACCGTCCGGCGTGTGGGAGAATTCTCGATGTGCGACAGATCGGGTATCTTCGCCGGATCGGCCAGTCGCTCGTCGCCCGGCCATAGCCAAACGAGGCCGTGGCGTTCGACCACTGGATAGCGGCCGATATGCATGTTCGGCGATATGAGATCGGCCTGGGGATTGCGGACGCAGCGCCCGGCCGGCGAGAATTGGAGGCCGTGATAAAGGCACTCGACATTGTCCCCGATCAGGCTGCCCTTGTTCAGGGGCGCGAAGCGGTGCGGACAGGTGTCTGCGATCGCAACCGCTTCGCCGGCTTGTGTCCGATAGAGCAGCACATGCACCCCAGCTATCTTGCGGCCCAGCAGTTCCCGACCAACCTGATCGGGAAGCGCTGCGACATACCAGACATTTTTGAGGAACTTCATGTCCGTCCCTTCGGTCAGAAGCGCATGCCCACCGAAGCGCCATAGGTCCGCGGCGGATCGAACGCGCCCATGATCGGCGATCCGATGAAGCCGGCGCTGACCTGTGAGGTCGATACGGTCCGTTTGTTGGCGATGTTGAGGATGAACAGCGAGGCGTTGAAACCGCCCGGCCGCTCGAAGTTCAGATAGGCGTTATATTTCTCATGCGCGGCCTGTGACGTCACGATGCGGTTGAAGGGCGAGAAATAGACGCGGCCTACCCATTTGCCTTCACCGCGCAGGCTGAAATCGCCGATGTCGGTCGGCACGGTATATTGGGCCGAGAAGTTGACCGTATATCTGGGCGCCTGCGACAGGCGGTTGCCCGAAAGATCGAGCACGCCCAGCGCGGGCCGCGCCGCATCCACCGTGGCAAATCCCTTATATTCGCTGTCGAGCCAGGCGGCGTTGCCGCTCACCTCGAAATTGGCGAACGGCTTGGCGGCTAGCTCGAATTCGACGCCCTGGACCTTCGCCGACGCTGCGTTGAGCGGAATCGCCGACGCGCCCTGGATGATCTGCACCTGCAAATTAGTATAGTCATAATAAAATGCGGCCAGGTTGGTGCGGACCTTGCGGTCCAGAAATTCGGCCTTGAGGCCGACTTCATAGTCGGTCAGGTTCTCGGGTTCGACCGGCGCGACGAAGGCGGTGAGGCTGTAGCCGCCGCTCTTGAAGCCTTTCGAATAGGTCGCATAGACCATCAGGTCCGAGGTCGGCTCGTACTGCACCGTGATCTTGGGCGTGAACTTCTTGTAGGTCTTCGACGCGTCCTGAAACAGGTTGTACGCGGACGGCACGGCGGGATTGTAGGGCGTCGCGAAATCGGCGACGCCGCGCTGGTCGATCGACTTCTTTTCATAGCTGTAGCGTGCGCCGGCGGACAGCGTCAGCCCATCGACGATTTCATAATCGAGCTGTCCGAAGGCGGCATAGGCCGTGGTGCCCTGATCGCCGATATAGTCGAGGCCCTGAACCTGGCGGTTTGGCGGAACCGGCGAACGCAACGGCGTGAAGCGCGTGCGCCCGGCCACCTTCTCATCGAAATAATAGAGGCCGAACAGGTAGTTCAGGTTGCCGGTCTTGCCGGCAAGCCGCAGCTCCTCGCTGAACTGGCTCGCCCGCTCGAGGATATGGAAGGCCGAAACCGCAAGTTGCGTCCCGTCGCCTTCGGTCAGATAGCGCGAGTTCGAATGCCGATACCCGGTCACCGAGGTCAGCGTGGCGGCGCCCAGATCGATGTCGACCGTGCCGAGGAAGCCGTAGAAGCGGCGCTTGTTGATCTGATCGACATTGCCGAAGGTGTCGCGCGGATTGGCGGGCACCAGTCCGCCGCCGGCCTGCGCGAACGGCACGACATTGGGATTGCCCGCGCCGAGATAATGATAGACGAAATTATTGTCGTCCTGCCGGCTATAGTCGGCCGACAACATGATATCGATGGTATCGCTCGGGCGGATCAGCAGCTTGGCGCGACCGGCATAATTATGCTCGTTGTCGATCTGCTCGCCGCTGCTGAGATTGCGTCCATAGCCCTTGCGATCGGTGGTGCTGATAGCGATGCGGGCGGCGATCTTGTCGTTCACCGCGCCGGTTATGGCGCCCTGCGTGCTGAACAGGCCATAATTGCCGATCGTCAGCTTGGCATAGCCCCCGGTCTCGAACTCCGGTGAACTGGAGATGACATTGACTGCGCCTGCGGTCGCGTTGCGGCCATAGAGCGTGCCTTGGGGCCCGCGGACGACCTCGACCCGCTCGACATCGAAGAAGGTGGCCAGCGCTGCGGTCGGCCGGCTTATATAGACACCGTCGAGGTGATAGGCGACGCGCCCTTCCTGGCCAGCCACCGTGGTGTCGAGGCCCAGGCCGCGGATCGCAATCCGGGCGAAGCCGACATTCTTGCCGAAATTGACGTTCGGGAGGGAGGGGGCGAGCGTTTCGATATCGACCACGCGGCGTGCGGCAAGCTCCGCGCCGCTGACCGCGGTCAGCGCTAGCGGCGTGTCCTGCACGTTGGTCGCCCGCTTCTGCGCCGTAACCACGATATCCTGCAGCACCGCGTCAGATTCGCCCGGCTGGGCAACCTGCGCCAAGGCCGGCGTCAAGGGCGTCAGTGCGGCCGAACACAGCAAAAGCACGGTCGTCTTCAACGGATACCCCATGATCATCTCCCAGATTCCGGCCGCCTGTGTTGGCGGTTCCGTCGTTTCTCCACGCGGACTCTTTCCGCGCGATTCGCATGAGCCTACATCAAAAGTCAATTTGGAGAAAATATTTCACTCGAATTCGAGGCGCTGTGAATTCGTCTTGCTCCCGTCGGCCTTTTTGAGCATCTGGATGGGGCTTTCGGCATCAACAACGACGCGAATTAGGAGCGGGTGACGGCAAAGGAGCGAGCAACGACAGAAACGGCGGTTTCCCGAGCCGGGCCGAAGCGCGCCGGCCGCCCGTCGCGCTCCGAAGAGGCGCGGGTGGGGATTCGCGCCGCGGAAATAGGGTTGGATGTCCTCAACGCGATCATATCCAGCCGCACGCCGATGAGTCTGATCGAATTGTCCGACAGGACGCAACTCGCTCCCAGCAAGCTGCATCGCTATCTGGTCAGTCTGTCGCGGTACAATATGGTCCGCCAGCATCAGACGACCGGCCTATATGACGTAGGATCGGCGGCCATTTCGATGGGGCTTACCGCGCTGTCGCGCTTTGACGGGTTCGATCTGATCCATGAGCGGGTGACGTCATTGTCGAAGCAGACGGGCTTCAACACCTTCGTCTGTGTGTGGACCGAGTCGGGCCCGGTTCTGGTTCAAAGCCACAATGTCCAGCATGCCGTCGCCTGGATACGGATTGGCTCGACGATCTCGACCATATCCTCGGCAGCAGGCCCGATCTTCGTCGCCTATCTTGACCGTTCGACTACCGAGCGGGTCATCGCGCGTGATACCGCCAGCGAAGACAGGGATCTAACGGAGGTCATCCGGTGGTTCGATGACGAGGTCTGCCCAGGCATTCTGGAGCAGGAGGTCTACTGGACCGATGGAAGCGTGCTGCCCCATTTTGCCGCCTGCGCCGCCCCCGTCTTCGATATGCAGGGGCAGCTTTACTGCGCGATGGGGGTGAGCGTACCCCTTCGTCAGAGCACTTCTCAGCCGGATCGTGGAATGATGGATATGATCAGGGAGACCGGTCGGTCGATCTCGCGGGAACTGGGATATGCGGGACGCAGATCCTAGGCCGTTCTGGGCCCGAGCAGTATGACGGCGCCACCCAGGATACAGAGCGCGGCCCCGGCATAGTCCCAGCGATCGGGCCGTGTTCCCTCTATCGCCCACATCCAGCCCAGCGACATGACGATGTAGATGCCGCCATAGGCCGCAAACGTGCGCCCTGCGGCGGCGCTGTCGGTGCGGGTGAGCAGCCAGGCGAACAGAACCAGCAGCGCGCCGCCGCCGACAGCCCAAAATGGGGACTTCCCGAGCCGCAGCCAGAGCCAGAAGGCATAGCAGCCGCCGATCTCGGCCAGTGCCGCGAGAAGGAAGATGTTCAGGCCGCCCGCGCCAGCCATCATGCGACCGGTGGCGGTTGCGCTTCGACGCTCGGTATCTCCGCCGAGACACTGGCCCAATCGGGGGCCTGTGCGGTCCAGATCGTCATCTGCGGGCCCATCAGGTTCGGGTCGTCGAGCGTGCCAATGCGCAGGAAGATGAGATGCGGGCGGTTCAGCGCCTCGCTGGTCAGCGGCGTGCCGCAGGTCGGGCAGAAGCCACGCCGCAGCGAATTGCCGCTGTCGGCGACGCTGTCATGATAGCGGATCTCACCGGTCCAGCTGACCTTGTCGGACGGGAAGCAGATGTTCGCCATCGCGGTGCCGCCGCCGAGATATTGGCACAGCCGGCACCAGCAGGTGCGCGCCGCCATCGGCTCGGCATCAATGGAGAAACGAACCGCGCCGCAGAGGCAGCCGGCTCCGTGTGTCACGCCGCCGTTTCCAGCAGGCCCTCGAACAGGCGCCGCCCGTCGCTATTGCCATGCGCTGCTTCGATCACCCGCTCTGGATGGGGCATCATGCCCAGCACATTGCCCGCATCGTTGAGGATTCCGGCGATGCCCTTGGCGGAACCGTTGACGGCTTCGGCATAGCGAAAGGCGATGCGGCCTTCGCCTTCGATCCGGTTCAGCGTCTCGGCGTCGGCGGTATAGTTGCCGTCATGATGCGCGACCGGGAAATAGACGGTCTCACCCTTGTCGTAGTGCGCGGTGAAGGTCGACTGGCTGTTCTCGACGGTCAGCGCGACTTCGCGGCAGACGAAGTTCAGCCCTTCGTTGCGCATCAGCGCTCCGGGCAGCAGGCCCGCCTCGGTCAGGATCTGGAAGCCATTGCAGATGCCAAGCACCGGCACGCCGCGCCCTGCCGCATCGACGATCGCGCGCATGATCGGCGACCGCGCCGCCATCGCGCCGGAACGCAGATAGTCGCCATAGGAGAAGCCGCCCGGGACGGCGATCAGGCCGATGCCGGCGGGAAGCTCGGTCTCGCCATGCCACAGCATGTCGGGCGCATGGCCCGTGACATCGCGGATCGCGACGGCAAGGTCGCGATCGCAATTGGAACCGGGGAAGACAATGACCGCGCTCTTCATGGCCTGGGCTCCTCAGCTCGCGCGTTCGATCCGGAAATTCTCGATGACGGTGTTGGCAAGCAGCTTCTTGCACATCGCCTCGATGTCGGCGTCGCTGACGCCGTCGTCATGGTCGAGCTCGATCAACTTGCCCGCGCGAACGTCGTTGACGCCCGAAAAGCCGAGCGAGCCCAGCGCATGATGGATAGCCTTGCCTTGCGGATCGAGAACGCCACCCTTCAGGGTGACATAGACGCGGGTTTTCATCGCGGCCTCATATTTGGAAATGTGCCGCCCCTATGAAGCCGAAGGCCCGGCGGGGCAAGGGGGCGCGGCCCTATTATTCGAGCATTTCGGCTAGCGCGGGGCTGAGATGCTCGCGCTGGTCCACGAAGCGGGCGGCAAGCCCCTCGCGGGTGGCTATTTCCAGCCCTTCCTCGGTGCCCAGAACGGTGAGCGCGGTGGCCCATGCGTCGGCGAGCATGGCGCTTCGATGGATGACGCTGACCGAACGCAGCCCATTGGCGGCCGAGCGTCCGCTGCGCGGATCGATCGTGTGCGCGCCGCGCCGGTAGTCGCCCGATGTCGCGACGGCGAGGCCGTGCAGCGCGATGCGCAACGGGGGCAGGGTGATGCCCGGCGGGTTCTCCAGATCCACCCACCAAGGTTCGCCATCGGGCCGCACGCCCCTGCCAGCGAGTTCGCCGCCGATTTCGACCAGCGCATGCGCGATACCCTGACCGGCGAGGCAGTCTGCGACCGCATCGACCGCATGACCCTTGGCGATGCCCGAAAGATCGAGCGCGAGGCCGCCGGGTTGAACCAATCGGCCGTCCTCATGCCGCAGGCGATGCCAGCCGGCATGTTCGTGTAGCGAAGCGATATGGGCCTCGTCATCGCTGTAGTGCGTCGGATAGGGACCAAAGCCTCGCAGATCGACGATCCGCCCGATCGTCGGATCGAAGGCGCCGCCGCTGCGCCGCGCGACATCGATCGCCGCCGCGACCACCGTCTCGAAATCCGGGGGTAGTCGCACCGAACTGCCGGCGTCCGACCGGTTATATTCGGATATCAGCGAATCCGGCCGCCAATGGCTCATCTCGTCAATGATGATATCGAGGCGGATCTGGATCGCCGCCTTGACCGCTTCGATATCGGCAGCCCGTGGCACGGCGAAACGCACCGACCAGCTGGTCCCCATCGTTTCCCCGCCGAGCGCCGCGACCGGCCGTGCGGGATCGCGGCCGGCGAAGGCCGAGATCGCGATCTCGCGCGGCAGGGCGATGCGCATCGTCGTCAGGGGAGCAACACTTCGACGGTGGTGGTGTAGCTCATCCGGCGCTGGGTGGCTTTCGGTTCGGATGGCTTGTCGTCGGTCAGGCCGGTATTGATCCAGTACATGCCTGGCGTCGGCCAGTCGATGCCGACCACGCCGTCTGCGCCGGTCGTGAAGTCGCGCGCACCGTCATCGTTGCGATAGCGCTTGCCGCCGGGAACGACCGTGACCTTGAGGCCGGCGGCAGGCTTGCCGTCGACGAGGAAGCGGAAGCTCGCCTTCTCGCCCACAACCAGCTCGTCGGGACGGGTTACCGGCTCGAACTCGATGCCCTTGCCGGTCGGCTTGAAGACGGTCGCGCTCGATTCGTTGGCGGTGATGTAGATCTCGTTGCGCCCGATCATCTGGGTGAGCTTCACGTCGGTCGCTTCGGCCGGAATGTCCGCGACCGATACGGCCGGTGCGCGTTGCGGAGCCCCCGCGCCGGGCTGGCCGCCCGGCCCACCCATGCCGGGTCCTCCGCCGCCAGGACGTCCACCGACACGGCGTTCCTCGCCATTGAGCTTGAACGTGCCCGAAACGCTCTGGTTCAGCGTACCGATCTTCCAGGTGCCGGGCTTGTCGAGCTTGACGTCGAAGGTCGAACGGTAGCGCCCGGTCGAAGCATTCTCGATCTTGCCCTCCGTACCATCGGGTGCCCAGACCTTCACACCGTCGAGCCGCATCGCATTATGGTCGGCGAAGAACAGGTCGTTCGAGCTTGCGGCATCGACGGTCACCCAGGAATTCTGACCCGAAAAGACGGTCGCATTCGGCACCATCCATTGGCGGTGCGCCGAAGCGGCGACGGGCAGCGCCAGCAGGGCTGCGGCAGTGAGCAGGCGGGTCTGGAAACGCGTCATGGGCGATCCTTTCAACGGGCGGAGATGGAGATGGCGCCGAGTTCGGTCTTGCCCGAAGCCTTGGCGCTGACGGTGAGGGGCAGCGATACGAGTTCACGGCCACCGGTTTCGCGGGCCGCCTCGACATGGAGGACATAGGCGCCGGGCTTCACGTCGGCGGGCAGCGGGATGACATGGGTGCCGGGCGCGCGGGTCGCGCCGCTGACGCCGTCGGCGGGCATTTTCACGCTCTTGCCGCCCTTGCGCCACCAGGCGCGCAGGTCCGACAGCCATTTCGTGCCGGGCTCGCCGGCTTCGCCCTTCTTCTGCTGATACCAGACCGATACCGAACGGGGCGCGCCGCCAGCCGTGGGCTCAAGCCACACCGCAAGATAGGGCTTGTGATATTCGGCGACCTTCAGGGTCGGGATGGTGATGCTGACGCTGGCCGCGGAGGCCGGAACCGCGGCGATGCCGCCGAGAAGCACGAAGGGGGAATAGCGCATCGACATACTCTCAGTGGATGAGGAACAGGATGATCATCAGCGGGGCGAGCAGGCCCAGGCCGACCAGCGGCCACGTCAGTGGTCTCGGTTTGCTGTGCATGTAGAGAAGGAACAGGCCGGTGAGCGTGAACAGGATGCACGCGCCGGCAAAGATATCGATGAACCAGCTCCACGCGCCGCCGGTGTTGCGGCCTTTGTGCAGATCGTTGACGTAGGAGATCCAGCCCCGGCGGGTAAGTTCCGCGCTCACCGCGCCGCTCTGCCGGTCAATACTGACCCAGGCGTCGCCGCCCGGTCGCGGCATGGCGACATACACCTCGTCATCGGACCATTCACCGGGCTTGCCCGTGGGGTCGAGCCCGGTGCTCTGCCGGATGTCGGTGGCGACGGCCGCGGGAAGGGGGGCGGCCTCAGACGCGGAAGCCGATAGCTGGCGCAGCAATTGCGCGGGCAACTGCGCCTTATACTCCTGGACCGCGGGAGTAGCGCCGATCGTCGCGGCGTGATTGAGGGTAATACCCGTCGCGGCGAAGAGCATCATACCGACCAGTGAGATCGCCGCGCTCATCCAGTGCCAGCTATGGAGTTGCTTGAGCCACCAGCCACGCGATCGATACCATGGTTTTGGTGTCGGCTTGCGCTTGGCGGCAAAGCTGGAGGGGGTGGGCGTCTGGTTCACATTCGCCGCCTAACTCGAACGATTCATCCTAGCAATAGCTAATGCGAATTGTTTGCAATAATTTCAGCGTTGAAATGTAGATGGGAGCGGCCCGGCGCGTAAAGGCCCGGGCCGCTCCCGCCGATCAGAAGCTAGCCTTCAACTCGACCCCGAGGATGCGAGGTTCGTTGATCATGCCGGTCAGATTGTTGAAGTCGATCGCGCTGACGCTACGGATCTGATTGGTGATGTTGCGTGCGAACACCGCAGCCTCCCAACCGCCATCGGCCTTGTAGCCGAGCTTCGCGCCGCCCTCGAGCAGCGACCGGCCCCGGAATTCCCGGGCAGTGTAGAGGAAGTAGTTGATCGCGCTGCGATACGCCCAGTCGGTATAGGCGAAGACTTCGCCGCTGCCGACCGGCACCGCATAGCGCGCGGTGGCGTTCGCGACATAGCGCGGAGCCTGAGGCAGATCGTTGCCGTCGATGATCGCTCGGCCGGCGGCGTTCAGCGGATCGGTGACGGTGCAGAGCGAACCGCAGGGCGCGATCGAGACCATGTTGTCGCGGATTTCCGTGAAATTATAGCTTCCGCCTGCGGTCAGCGTGAGTTCGGGAACCGGCTTGAACTCTACCGTTGCTTCCAGGCCATAGCCGACCGCCTTGTCAGCGTTGATCAGGCTCGCCGAATTGGCGGCCCCGCCGACAGCGGTGAGCTGAAGGTTCTTGGTGCGGTACCAGTAGCCGGCGAGATCGAATTGCAGGGTGCGGTCGGCGGTCGCGCCCTTGATGCCGGCCTCACCAGAGATGGTGGTCTGCTTCTTCGCGACCGAAGGCACCGAGAAGAAGGTGACGCGATCCTGGATCGCCGGGCCGAGATAGCCGGTCGCGGCGCGCGCATAGAGGCTGACCTGATCGGACACCGCATAGGTCGCGCTCGCATCCCACGAGACGTTGCTTGCCGTGGCGCGGTTGGTCAGCGGCAAAGGCACGGCGATCAGTTGGGTCGCGATGCTCGATGCCGCGAGCGCGGGATCGAGCGAGATCGTGTCGCGCTTCTTGTCATGCGAGTAGCGCAGGCCGGCGCGTAAGGTGAGCGCTTCGGTCGCCTTATATTCCGCCGATGCGAACAGGCCGTAATTCTCGTTCTTGTTGTCGTGCAGGATCGCGCTCACCCGCGCGCCGGTGCCGTCATAGGCGAACTCGGCATAGTCGAGCGTCTGGTGGAAATAATAGGCGCCCGCCTGGAAACGGAGCCCGTTCATATCGTCGCTGGCGAAGCGCAGCTCCTGGCTGAACTCCTTGGGTTTGGTGCGGCCGCCGGTGTTCACCGGGAACAGCGCGATGCCATAGCCTAGCGCGGGAAAGGCATAGGTGGCGCCACCGTCGATATCGCCGGTGCTCTCCACATTGGCCTTTTCATAGGCGGTAGTCGAATAGAAGGTGCCAAGGCCCTCAGCGGCATATTCGAGCCGTAAATTGCTACCGAACTGGGTCATGCTCTGGCTGGTGATGCCGTCGAGCGTGACATGGTCCTTGTCGAAGCCCCCGGTGAAGCGGTTGCTGCCCTGCTGGAATGTGCCGGCGCGAAAGACACGGGGCGATGTCTTGAGGTCACGCGCATGAACGTTGACCAAGGCGCTGAAGTCATCCGCATCATAGGCGAGCTGGAAGCGTCCCGCGAGATCGCGATAGCCTTCGAGCTTGCGGTCGGCGAGGGTGACGAGCGTGTCGTTCTTCACCCAGTCATCGCGGCGCTGAAGCATGCCCGAGGCGCGGAAGCTCAGTCCTTCGCCCAGCGGACCGGTCAGCGCGGCTTCAGCATTGACGCTGTTATAGGTGCCCCAGCTGACGCTGCCATGACCGCCGAACGTATCGTTGGGCCGCGCGGAGTTGATCTTGACGACGCCGGCCGGGGTGTTGCGGCCGAACAGCGTGCCCTGCGGCCCGCGCAGCACCTCGACACTTGCCACGTCGAATATCGGAAACGCCTTGAGCATCGCATTTTCGAGCGCGACATCGTCGAGCACGACCGAGACGGGCTGGGCGGCGTTCGGATCGAAATCGGTGTTGCCGAGACCGCGAATGTAAAAGCGCGGGAAAGTCCGGCCGAACGAGCTTTCGATCTGAAGGCTTGGCGTGCGCGAGGACAGAAATCGGATGTCGAGGCCGCTCGAGTTGAGCACCGACAGCTTTTCGCCACCGATCACTGTGACGGCCACGGGAACGTCCTTGATATTCTCTGCCCGGCGGGTCGCGGTAACGACGATGTCTGCGCCGTCGCCCGCCTCACTCGGCGAGGTCTGCGCGAAAAGCGGTGTGGCGAGGCACAGGGCGACAAGGCTAACGCCGGTTGCGCGCAGGCTGCTGGAAAGTCCGGATGTGAAAGTCGATCGCATGCAAGGTCCCCTTTGGCCCGACGCACCCATCTCCCATGACTCTTTTTGTTGCAACGACGTTACCAGCGTGCGCCCTGCTGTCAAAGCTGAAGATAGCCCGCATTGCCGCCTGCGGAGCATCCCGCTAGACCTTTTGGGTGGACGAGACCCCCTTCAGGCGGCGTGGCAATGGCGTGATGGCTGCGGCGACGCTTTCGGCCTGTCTGGTCTGCATCCTGATCCTGCAGCAGGGGCGTGGTATATGGCTCGACGAAGCTACGAGCTTTTGGTTTACGCGCCACGACATCGGCCTCGGCGAGATCATCCGCGAACGGTGGATAGCCGACGTCCATCCGCCGCTGTTCAGTGCCTATGCCTGGGTGCTCGAACCGTTGCTGGGCGGTTCAGTGCGCTCGATGCGGCTCGTCAATCTGGGCGGCCTGCTGCTCGCAGCGCTGACCGGGGTACAGGCATGGCGGCGCGGCATCGATCGCGATTTCCTGGCGCTGTTCGCGGTCATGGTCGCCGGATCGCCTTTCTTCATCCTCTATGCGGCCGAGTTCCGGTCCTATTTCCTGCAACTGCTGTTCGGCGCCTGTCTGATTATCCAACTCCGGATGCTGCATGCGGGCAGGGCGTCCTGGCCTATGCTGGCGCTCACCGGGCTGCTGCTGGTCAATCTTCATTATATGGGCAGCCTGATCGGGCTGACCCTGATCGGCGCCGAGGCGATATACCTGGCCTTTTCGGGGCGGCGACGGGCGGCGACGGGGTCGATCTCTATCCTGCTTCTCGCGCTGCTGCCGCTGGCCGGGGCGTTGGGGGCTATGCTGTCGGTGATCAGCCCGGTTGCGGTCAATGACATCTCGGCGCTGCGCGGACTGGTGGCGATCGGGGCGGTGCTGGGCTCAGCGACAGTGCCCTATGTCGCGGCGCTGGCGCTATTGCCGCGCGCGACGCCGCCACGCGGCGAGGATCACAGCTTCATGCTGGTGATGGGTGGGTCCCTTGCCGCAATCGCGGCCAGCTATGCGCTGCTGAACCTCGCCACACATAATCTGCTGTCTCGCCACATGATCGCCGCTGCACCGATCGGCGCCGCGATCGTCGCGCTTCTGTTGAAGGCTCATGCGAAGGACAACCGGATCGGCTTCGGGCTGATCTGCGCGAACGCCCTGCTGCTCGCCGGAGCGGCGACAACCTATGGCCTGACTCACCAGCGCTGGGAGACCAACCTTGCGCGGATAGAATCCGCTCGCGCGACCTGTCCTCAGGGCCGGCTATATGCGCTCAACCCGCTGAGCCTGCTGGCGCCCGGTGACAAGCTTCACAGCGTCCCTGCGATCGACGAATTTTTCGGGCTGACCTACCGCCTGATCGTTCCCGATGTCGAGTTGCTGCCGCAGGGCCATGCGATCACGTCGCCGGGGCCTTGCCCCGCGCTGCTCTGGGTCGAGCATCATTATGCCCGCCCCGATGCCAGCGACATGGAGCTGGCGCGGATCCCCGGATTTGCGGGGCCGATCCGGATACGCCGCCTGCAACGCGGC
Source organism: Sphingomonas sp. SRS2 (assembly GCF_000971055.1). Lineage (GTDB taxonomy): Bacteria > Pseudomonadota > Alphaproteobacteria > Sphingomonadales > Sphingomonadaceae > Rhizorhabdus. The sequence goes on along the minus strand of NZ_LARW01000086.1, from coordinate 22,792 downwards.
GATGCGCGTGCGTTGCTGGCGGTATATCCGGGCCGTTAGAACTTACTGGTCGAGGAAGCTGCGCATCTTGCGGCTGCGGCTCGGATGCTTGAGCTTGCGCAGCGCCTTGGCCTCGATCTGGCGAATACGCTCGCGCGTCACGGAGAATTGCTGGCCGACCTCTTCCAGCGTGTGATCGGTGTTCATGCCGATGCCGAAGCGCATGCGCAGCACGCGCTCTTCGCGCGGGGTGAGGCTCGCCAGGACCCGCGTGACCGTTTCCTTGAGGTTCGCCTGGATCGCCGCATCGACCGGGATCACCGCGTTCTTGTCCTCGATGAAGTCGCCGAGATGCGAATCCTCCTCGTCGCCGATCGGCGTTTCGAGGGAGATAGGCTCCTTGGCGATCTTCATCACCTTGCGAACCTTCTCGAGCGGCATCGACAGGCGCTCGGCCAGTTCTTCCGGGGTCGGCTCGCGGCCGATCTCGTGGAGGATCTGGCGACTCGTACGGACCAGCTTGTTGATCGTCTCGATCATGTGGACCGGGATACGGATCGTCCGCGCCTGATCGGCGATCGAGCGGGTGATCGCCTGACGGATCCACCAGGTGGCATAGGTGCTGAACTTGTAGCCGCGGCGATATTCGAACTTATCGACGGCCTTCATCAGGCCGATATTGCCTTCCTGGATGAGATCCAGAAATTGCAGACCGCGATTGGTGTATTTCTTGGCGATCGAAATCACGAGGCGCAGATTGGCCTCGACCATTTCCTTCTTGGCGATGCGCGCCTCGCGCTCGCCCTTCTGGACCATGTTGACGATGCGGCGGAACTCGCTGAGCGCCATGCCGGTCGCCTGGGCGATCTCGCCGATCTCGTTCCGGATGCGGTCGACCGCTTCGGCTTCGGTGGTGGCGAAGGCCGTCCACTTCTTGTCGATCTTGCCAACCCGCTCGATCCAGCCGTCTTCCATTTCATGGTTGATATAGGCGTCGAGGAAGTCCTTGCGCGGCACCTTATGGCGCTCTGCCAGGCGCAACATCTGGCCGCCCAGCGTGGTGAGGCGGCGGTTGAACGAATAGAGCTGGTCGACCAGATATTCGATCTTCTGGCCGTGGAACTGGACGCTCTCGACCTCGGCGGTCAGGCGCTCGCGCAGTTCCTGGTAACGATCCTCCTCGCGGGCGGGGAAATCATTGCCGACGCTGAGCGCCTGGACACGGGCGGCCTGAACCGCGGAGAAGCTCCGGTAGAGATCGGTGATCGTTGCGAACCGCTCGAGCGCCAGCGGCTTGAGCTGCTCTTCCATCTGGGCGAGGCTGAGGGTGTTGTCTTCGTCGTCGTCCTCGGTCGGACGCGGAGCACGACGCTCGGTCATGTTCTCCTCGTCTTCGTCGGCGGGCGCTTCCTCCTCGGGCTCTTCCTCTTCCTTGAAGGTCGGGCCAGCGGTCTCGGCGGAGATTTCCCCGCCTTCGTCCTCATTCTCGACCTGCTCGGCGGTGGGGCCCTTCGACAGCATCGCATCGAGATCGAGGATCTCGCGCAGCTGCATGGTGCCTTCGTTGAGCGCGTCGGACCAGTCGATGATCGCGTTGAAGGTGATCGGGCTTTCGCACAGCCCCAGGATCATCGTGTCGCGACCCGCTTCGATCCGCTTGGCGATGGCGATTTCGCCCTCGCGGCTGAGCAACTCGACCGCGCCCATCTCGCGCAGGTACATGCGCACCGGATCATCGGTACGATCGACAGTTTCCTTCTTGACCGTGGTGGTCAGGGCAGGGCCGGTATCGCCCTCGTCGGAGGCGGCGGCGGCATCCTCGGCATCGTCGTCGGGCTGCTCGTCTTCGCCGGCATCCTCATTCTCGACAATGTTGACGCCCATCTCGTTGAGCGCCGACATGACGTCCTCGAGCTGGTCGGAGGTCATCTGGTCCTGCGGCAGCGCCTCGTTGAGCTGCTCATAGGTGATGTAGCCCTTGCGCTTCGCGCGGGCGATCAGCTTCTTGAGCGATCCCTCGTTGAGATCGATGAGCGGAGCGTCGCCTTCGGCCCGATCGCCAGCTTCGCTACCATTGGTCTTCGCCATTAAGACAACCCTCAATCAAACGGACCGGATTACTCCGGTGGAATAGTTAAAGGCTCTCGCCGTTCTCGCCATGAGCAAGATCGGAAAGAGCGCTCTTCGCCTGCGCCAATGCTACAGACAACCGCTGCTGCTCTGACAAATTAGCGTCAGTCGTTTCGATGCCGAGTCTCTCGGTAGCTTCGCGGACGGCCAGTTCCAGAACGGGAATGGCCGCCAAAGCTTCGATCGTCGCCGAAAGATCCTGCACAGCGCGATTATACTCGGCATTGCCACGTAAAAACGAAAAAGCAAGAGTGTTCGTGGTCTTAAGCTCCTCGATCACCGCCCCAAGACCCGCATCACGCAATATGGTTTCGAGACCGTCCTTTTCAAGCGCAGGGCCGGAAAAGCTTGCGTCGAAGGCTACCGCACGCAGTCGTTCAAGCCGTTCGTCGTCGATCCGGATCGATCCGATCGTCTCGATCTTTTCGGCCAATACGCCAGGATAATGCAATATCCCGGCCATCACGGCTCGCGTCATGCGGGGATCGATGCCCGATTGGTTCACGGCATGGGCCGAACGCGACGGCGGCAGGATGTCGGGTTTCCACGGTTGCCCGAAGCGACGCTGGCCGCGTTGCGAAGGAGGACGGTCGAAGTTACGGCGAGGTTGCGCGCCAAATGCTTCGTCGAAGCGGCGGCGGAATTCGCCCTGATATTGCTCGCGTACGTCGCGATCCTGGATCGCCCCGGCCAACTCGCCAAGCCGCTTGCGCAGGCCCGCCCGCGCCTCGGGCGTGCCCAGCGGCTGCGCCTCATATTCCGTGCGCCACAGCAGTTCGTCGAGGCTGATAGCCTGGCTGAACACCGTTTCGACCGCCGATGCGCCGCCACTCTTGACGAGATCGTCGGGATCCTGACCACTCGGCAGCAGCGCGAAGCGCAGTGTGCGGCCCGGCGCGATCATCGGCAGCGCGCGGTGCGCCGCGCGGACGGCGGCCTTCTGCCCCGCCTTGTCGCCGTCGAAGCAGAGAATGGGTATTTCGGCCAGCCGCCACATCCGTTCGAGCTGGATCTCGGTCAGCGCGGTGCCGTTCGCCGCGACGGCCTCGTCGATCCCCGCCTTGGCCAGCGCGATCACATCCATATAGCCTTCGACCGCGATTACCCGGTTCGCCTTGCGGGATGCGGCGCTGGCGCGTTCGATGTTGAAAAGAGTCCGGCCCTTGTCGAACAATGGCGTGTCGGGCGAGTTCAGATATTTGGGCTCGCCCTTGTCGAGGATGCGGCCGCCAAAGGCGATGACGCGACCGCGCTGGTCCTGGATCGGGATCATCACCCGCCCGCGGAACCGGTCATAGGGCTCCTTATCCTCGACCAAGATGAGCATGCCGGTCTCGATCAGCTTGCCGTCGCCGAAGTTCTTGAGCGCCGCCTTCAGCTTGCCCCGCGAATCAGGCGCGAAGCCGATGCCGAACTTCTTTATCAGCCGCTCGTCGATCCCTCGCCGCTGGAGGTAGGCGCGCGCCTCGGCTCCCTCGATCCCGGCCAGTTGCTCCTGAAACCAGCTCGCCGCCGCCGCCATCACGTCATGGAGTCCGGCCTGCATCTCGTTGCGCTGCGCCGCGCGGGGATCGGGGGCAGGGACGTCCATTCCCGCGGCCGCCGCCAACTCCTTCACCGCATCCATGAAGGGCAACCCCTTCGCCTCGGTCAGGAAGCGAATCGCGTCGCCATGCGCCGAGCAGCCGAAGCAGTGGTAGAAGCCCTTGTCGTCGTTGACATAGAAGCTCGGCGACTTCTCGTCATGGAAAGGGCAGCAGGCCTTATACTCGCGGCCTGCCTTCACGAGCTTCACCGATTTGCCGATCAGCGTCGACAACGTCGTCCGCGCGCGCAGTTCGTCGAGGAATTGCGGGGAGAGGGACATCCTCTTACTCCCCTCCCGCATGCGGGAGGGGTTGGGGGTGGGCCTCCGAACTCTCCGCAAGCGCTTCGGCAATCCGGGCGAGCACAGCGTCCAGCGAGTCGTTCACGTCATTGTTCCAGAAGCGGATCACCCGATAGCCTTCCGCTTCGATCCGGCGCGTGCGCACCTCATCCTCGCCGGCCTGGAGATCATGCTGGCCTCCATCCAGTTCGATAACAAGACGGACTGAGCTGCAAAGGAAATCGGCGACATAACCGGCGATCGGTATCTGCCGCCTGAACTTAAAGCCGTTCAATTGACTCGCACGAAGATGATACCAGAGCTTGCGTTCGACGTCGGTCGCATGGTTGCGAAGTTGCCGTGCAAGCTTCGTAGGACGCGAGCGGAAGACCGGGCGTCCCACCCCTCGATCCCCTCCCGCAAGCGGGAGGGGAAGGTCAGCGGCAACGCCCCCGTCGCCCACTTATCCCAACCGCGCCTTCACCAGCCCGCTGGCCTTCGCCATGTCCATCTGCCCGGCATGGCGCTCCTTCAACGCGGCCATCACCCGGCCCATGTCCTTGACCGTCGTCGCGCCGATCTCGGTGGCGATCACGTCGATCGCCGCGTTGGCTTCGGCTTCGCTCATCTGCTGCGGCAGGAAGCGCTCGATCACCGCCACTTCGGCGGCTTCGGCGGCGGCGAGTTCGGGGCGATTGCCCTTTTCGTACATCTCGATCGATTCGCGGCGCTGCTTGATCATCTTCTGGAGCACTTCGGTCACCAGCAGATCGTCGTCGGGCTGCACCGATGCGGTGCGCAATTCGATGTCGCGGTTCTTCACCGACGACTGAATCAGGCGGATTGCCGCGGTGGTGGTGGCGTCACGCGCCTTCATGGCGACGACGAGCGCCGTCTTGATATCGTCACGAATCATGGGGAGCCTGTCATGAAGGGACCGGGAAAGGCGGAGCGGTAGCACAGAGATTCTTATTTTAATAGAATTGACCCTGCGGGAACCGGTGCCTAGTTACGCCGCCGTTTGCCCAGCACCCCGTTGCCAACAGGAGAGCCCGATCGTGGCCGAAACCGATAACGCGCGTCCGACACCTCCCGAGGGGGCAACGGGCGTATTGGTATTGGGCGACGGTACGCTGATCTGGGGCAGGGGATTCGGAGCCACCGGCGACGCGGTCGGCGAGGTCTGCTTCAACACCGCGATGACCGGTTATCAGGAGGTTATGACCGACCCCTCCTATGCCGGGCAGATCATCACCTTCACCTTCCCGCACATCGGCAATGTCGGCACCAATATCGAGGACATCGAGGCGATCAACCCGCACGCGCTGGGCATGGTCGTGCGCGAGGACGTCACCGATCCCGCCAATTTCCGTTCGACCCAGCATCTCGACTCCTGGCTGAAGGCCAATGGCCGGATCGGCCTGTCGGGCATCGATACCCGCGCGCTGACCCGCGCGATCCGGGTTGGCGGCGCACCCAACGGCGTCATTGCGCATGATCCCAAGGGGCAGTTCGATATCGAGGCGCTGCGGGCCAAAGCGCGCGACTGGCCGGGGCTGGAGGGCATGGACCTCGCCAAACAGGTCTCCTCGACCCAGAGCTACAAATGGGACGACGGCCTGTGGACGCTGGGCGAGGGCTATGACGTCGACGCCGCGCCCGCCGACGCGCCGCATGTCGTCGCGATCGACTTCGGGCTTAAGCGCAACATCCTGCGCAACCTCGTCGCCGCCGGCGCGCGCGTGACGGTGGTGCCCGCCACCGCGACCTTCGAGGACGTGATGGCGCACAAGCCCGACGGCGTTTTCCTGTCGAACGGCCCCGGCGATCCGGCGGCAACCGGCAAATATGCGGTGCCGGTGATCAGGCAGCTGCTGGAAATCGGCAAGCCGATCTTCGGCATCTGCCTCGGCCACCAGATGCTCGGCCTCGCGGTGGGCGCGAAGACCTTCAAGATGCACCAGGGCCATCGCGGCGCGAACCATCCGGTCAAGCGGTCGGCGGACGGCAAGGTCGAGATCACCTCGATGAACCACGGCTTTGCGGTCGATACCGCGACGCTGCCGGCCAATGCCGAGGCAACCCATATCTCGCTGTTCGACGGCTCGTTGGCGGGCCTGCGCCTCACCGATAAGCCCGCGTTCAGCGTGCAGTATCATCCCGAAGCGAGCCCCGGCCCGCAGGACAGCCATTATCTGTTCGAGCAGTTTGTCGATCAGTTGAAGAAGAGCGCCTAATGCCCAAACGCACTGACATCTCCTCAATCCTCATCATCGGCGCAGGCCCGATCGTCATCGGTCAGGCGTGCGAGTTCGACTATTCGGGGACGCAGGCTTGCAAGGCGCTGCGCGAGGAGGGCTATCGCATCGTCCTCGTCAATTCGAACCCCGCGACGATCATGACCGACCCGGACATGGCCGACGCGACCTATGTCGAGCCGATCACGCCCGAGATCGTCGCCAAGATCATCGAGAAGGAGCGGCCCGACGCCGTCCTGCCGACGATGGGCGGGCAGACCGCGCTCAACACCGCGCTGGCGCTGTTCAACGACGGGACGCTCGCAAAATATAACTGCCAGATGATCGGCGCCGATGCCGAGGCGATCGACAAGGCCGAGGACCGGATGAAATTCCGCCGGGCGATGGACAAGATCGGCCTCGAAAGCCCGCGCTCTGATGTTGCGCACACGATCGACGAGGCGCTGCGCGCGCTGGATCATGTCGGTTTGCCGGCGATCATCCGGCCAAGCTTCACGATGGGTGGCACCGGCGGCGGCATCGCCTATAACAAGGACGAGTTCATCAAGATCGTCACCGGCGGTCTCGATGCGTCGCCGACCACCGAAGTGCTGATCGAGGAATCGGTGCTGGGGTGGAAGGAATATGAGATGGAGGTCGTGCGGGATCGCAACGACAACTGCATCATCATCTGCTCGATCGAGAATATCGATCCGATGGGCGTCCACACCGGCGACTCGATCACCGTCGCCCCGGCGCTGACGCTGAGCGACAAGGAATATCAGATCATGCGCAACGCCAGCATCGCGGTGCTGCGCGAGATCGGGGTGGAGACCGGCGGCTCGAACGTCCAGTTTGCGGTCAATCCGGCCGATGGCCGCCTGGTCGTGATCGAGATGAACCCGCGTGTTTCGCGTTCGTCGGCGCTGGCGTCGAAGGCGACCGGCTTTCCGATTGCGAAGGTCGCCGCCAAGCTGGCGGTCGGCTACACACTTGACGAGATCATGAACGACATCACTGGCGCAACCCCGGCGTCGTTCGAGCCGACGATCGACTATGTCGTCACCAAGATCCCGCGTTTCGCCTTCGAGAAGTTCAAAGGCGCCGAGCCGCTGCTGTCGACCGCGATGAAATCGGTCGGCGAGACGATGGCGATCGGCCGCAATATCCATGAATCGATGCAGAAGGCGTTGCGGGGCCTGGAAACGGGCCTTGCCGGCTTCAATGTGATCGAGAACCTCCGGGGCGCACCCAAGGCCGAGATCGAAGCCGAACTGGCCCGACCGACCCCCGATCGCTTCCTCGTCGCGGCTCAGGCGCTGCGCGAGGGCCTGACCGTCGACGAGATTCACCGCATCTCAAAGTTCGAGCCCTGGTTCCTCGATCGCCTCGCCGAGATCGTCGCGGCGGAGGAGCGGGTATGCCGCGAGGGTCTGCCGCAGGACGCCGCCGGAATGCGCAAGCTCAAGGCGATGGGCTTTTCCGACAAGCGACTCGCGTGGCTGGCGCTGCAATCGGCCAATGTCGCTGGCATGGCGCGCGAGCAGGCGCGTGGATCGGGCATCGTCCATGATGCGATGAAGGCGATGACCGGCGGGATCACCGAGAAGGAGGTGCGCGCGCATCGCCAAAAGCTTGGCGTCCGCCCCGTCTTCAAGCGCATTGACACCTGCGCGGCCGAGTTCGAAGCGAAAACGCCCTATATGTACTCGACCTATGAGGCCCCGAGCTTCGGTGAGCCCGAGTGCGAGAGCATGCCCACCGATCGCGAGAAGGTCGTCATCCTCGGTGGCGGTCCCAACCGGATCGGGCAGGGGATCGAGTTCGACTATTGCTGCTGCCACGCCTGCTTCGCGCTGGCCGACGCCGGCTATGAGACGATCATGATCAACTGCAATCCGGAGACCGTGTCGACTGATTACGACACCTCGGACCGGCTGTATTTTGAGCCGCTGACTGCCGAAGATGTGCTGGAAATCCTCCATGTCGAGATGTCCAATGGCACGCTGAAGGGCGTCATCGTCCAGTTCGGCGGGCAGACCCCGCTCAAGCTGGCGCAGGAGTTGGAGGATGCCGGCATTCCGATCCTCGGCACCTCGCCCGACGCGATCGACCTTGCCGAGGACCGGGAGCGCTTCGCCGATCTTGTCGGCAAGCTTGGCCTGCACCAGCCGCGCAACGGCATCGCGCGCAGCCGTGAGGAAGCGCTCGCCGTCGCCGAACGGGTCGGCTATCCGGTGTTGATGCGGCCCAGCTACGTGCTGGGCGGACGCGCGATGGAGATCGTCGAGGACCCTGCACAGCTCGAACAATATATCACGACTGCCGTGCAAGTGTCTGGCGATTCACCAGTTTTGATCGACCAATATCTGCGCGACGCGATCGAGGTCGATGTCGATGCGCTGTGCGATGGCGACGATGTCGTCGTCGCGGGCGTGCTGCAGCATATCGAGGAAGCCGGGGTCCATTCGGGCGACAGCGCCTGCTCGCTGCCGCCCTACAGCCTGCCCAGGGAGATCATCGAGGAGATCGAGCGCCAGACCGACGCGCTGGCGCGGGCTCTGTCGGTGCGCGGGCTGATGAACATCCAGTTCGCGGTGAAGGACGGCACGGTCTACCTGATCGAGGTCAATCCGCGCGCCAGCCGCACCGTGCCCTTCGTGGCCAAGGCGATCGGCCAGCCTATCGCGAAATATGCGGCGCGGGTGATGGCGGGCGAAATGCTGCGCGACCTCCCGAAGATCAATCTCGATATCGCGCATATCGCGGTCAAGGAGGCGGTATTCCCGTTCGCGCGCTTCCCCGGCGTCGATCCGGTGCTGAGCCCCGAGATGAAGTCGACCGGCGAGGTGATGGGCATCGATAGCGATTTCGCCACCGCCTTCGCCAAGGCGCAGCTGGGCGCGGGAACCAAGCTGCCGCTGGGCGGCACCGCGTTCGTATCGGTCAAGGAAAGCGACAAGGGCTTCATTCTGCCCGCCGTACAGCAGCTTATCGGGATGGGTTTCACGATCCTGGCGACGAGCGGCACCGCCGCCTATCTGCGCGAACAGGGCCTCACGGTCGAAAGCGTGCTCAAGAAGCGGGAAGGGCGGCCCAACATCGTCGACCGGATCGTCGATGGCGATGTCGACCTGATCTTCAACACGACCGAAGGCTGGCAATCGCTGCTCGATTCGAAGGCGATCCGCACCTCCGCGTTGTATGGGCGGGTTCCCTACTTCACCACGGCGGCGGCCAGCGTCGCCGCGGCACAGGCAATCGCAGCTCTTCGGGAGCGCAAGCTTGAAGTACGCGCGCTTCAATCCTATTATTCTGCTTCGCACGCCTGATCCCCACATTGCAGGAGACGGTGCGGGCGGCCAATAACAGGCCGTCCGGGGATCAGGGTTTTTGACGAAGGGGTTCTGGGACGATGGCGAGCGTTGAGAAGATGCCGATGCTGGCGGAGGGGCAGAAGATGCTCACCGAGGAGCTCGCGCGTCTTAAAGCCGAGCGGCCGCTGATCATCGACGCGATCGAGGAAGCGCGCGCGCATGGCGACCTTTCCGAAAATGCCGAATATCACGCCGCCAAGGAGCGGCAGGGCCAGATTGAGGCGTCGATCGGCGACATCGAGGATCGGCTGAGCCGTGCCCAGGTCATCGATCCGCGCGACCTGTCGGGCGACAAGATCGTCTTCGGCGCGACCGTGACCCTGCTCGACGATGACGAGAAGCCGATCCGCTACCAGATCGTCGGCCAGACCGAGGCGAATGCCAAGGACGGCAAGATCTCGTATAACTCGCCGCTCGGCCGCGCGCTGATCGGCAAGAAGGTCGATGACGAGGTCGAGGTGACGGTTCCCTCGGGCGACCGCTTCTACGTCGTGTCCAAGATCGAATTCATCTGATTCGCCCGGCGGCCGCTCCCTGATGCGATCGCCGCCGACTCCCGGTACCAACGGCATCGCCATCGTGACGGTGACGGCCTATGCGCTCGTCTGGCTGTCGGGGATGGCGGAGGCTGCCGACATCCTGGGCGGCTTCATGCCGGCGCGGGTGAGCGGCTACGTCCTGCCCGGCGCGCTGCCGGTCTGGATCACGCCTGTCACCGCGACGCTGTTGCACGGCGGGATCATCCATCTCGGCTTCAACATGCTGATGCTGATATTCTGCGGCCGGATGGTCGAAGCGGCGATCGGTCCGCTGGGAATTGCTATCCTCTATGTCGCCGGGGCCTATCTGGCGGCGGCGGCGCAATATCTCGCCGGGCCTTATGACCTTTCACCGATGATCGGCGCCAGCGGAGCGATATCGGCGGTCTTTGCCGGCTACGCGCTTCTGTACGGCAAGCCGCGCGGTTTTGCCGCGCATCCTAAACTCGGTCTCGCCGTCAACATCCTGTGGCTCGCGGCCGCATGGATCGGGGTCCAGTTCCTGATGGGGCTGGCCTTTGCTGACCTCGGCATGTCTATTGCCACCGCCGCGCATGTCGGTGGCTTCATCGCGGGGCTCGCGCTGGTCCGGCCGCTGTTGCTGTGGCGGCGGCGCAGGATCGCTTAGCGCCGGGGGGACGCAAGCTAGCCCAGTTCGGGCTCGAGCAGCTTGTGAAGGTGAACGACGACGTATTTCATCTCGGCATCGTCGACCGTGCGCTGGGCGGCTCCGCGCCAAGCCTTCTCGGCTGCCTTATAGTCGGCGAAAAAGCCGACGACGTCGATCTGGCCAAGATCTTCGAAATCCAATCCGCGGGGATCCTTGACGCGGCCGCCGAACACCAGGTGGATCTTGCTCATCCCATATACTCCGTTGGTCGCCGCAATGGACGAAGCTGCGCGCTCCATCTCCCATATGAAGCGGCGACCTTCGGACCTGGGGAGGACGGGCCGCCTGCTGCGAAGCCGATACCCCAATATCCCTGAATGACAAGAGGGCGCCGGCTTAGCTGCGGTCGGCTTAGCCGCGGGCCTTCATCATCGCGATGAGGCCATCGATGCCCTTGCGCTGGATGATGGCGTCAAAATCCTGACCCTGCGTCACCGCCAGGTTGATGTTGGCGACAGTGAGGTTGGTGACCTTGAAGGCGCCGCCGACCTTGGCGACCGACCATACTGCCGTGATGGGCTGCGCGCCCGGCTTCTGGACCTGAGTGGTGACGTTGAAGCCGGTGCCGGCGGGCGTGGTGCGGATCACCTTCATCGTGGCGTTCGCATAATCATAGAGATTGTCCGAATAGGTGCCGATGATGAAGGTCGGGATCGCCTGCTTGTAGGCCGCTTTTTGCGCTGGCGTGATCTGGTTGACCCAGCGACGGATCAGCCGATCGCCGATCGCGTCGATCGCGAAATGGGTCGACAGCAGTTCGCGGAATTTGGAGCGGACGGCGTTTTTGTTGCCCGTCTTGAGAACTGCGAAGGATTCGGCGCCAAGCGAACTAATGAACGTCGCGGCATCCTGATTGGCGACGACCGCCGCCTGGGCCGGCGCGATCGGGACGGTCAGCGACGCGCCGGCGATCATCGCGGCGCCGGCGAGGGTGAGGAAGGTCTTCATTATCATCATCTTCTCCATCGGCGCACCAAGCGGCGCACCGTTCCAGTGAGTCTTATTACCGGCGCGATGAACCCCGATTGAACCGTGACGGTTCCGAAAATATCAGGGGCGCACCGCGTCGACCGCCGCACTGCCCGCGCTTTCGGCAACCTGAGCGATCGATTCGATCAGCTTGCCGACCTGCTTGCCAGCGGCATCGGTGCTGATACCGAGCTCATCCAGCTTCGCCTGTCCGGCATCGCGCGCCGCGGCGGCAGCGTCCTTCGCGCGCTCGTTGATGCTTCCGCCGATCGAGCCGAGCAAATCTTCTTCCTGCCGGGTGCGAGGCAGAAGTGCGCCGACCACTGCGCCGATTGCGAGGCCGCCCAGCAGCGCCGCCACCGGGAATTCCTCGACGCCGGCCGCCGCCTTTTGGCTGGCGGCTTGGCTACCGGACCGGATGCGTGCGCCTGCCGTCGTAACGCGTTGTTTGATCGCGGCCTTGCGCGGAGCTGCCTTTTTGGGAGCCGTCATTAGCTTGCCTCCTCGTCTGAAGATGATGCCGGTCGCCCGGCGTTCTTATTCGTGAAACTCGCAGAGCCCCGCCCGGTTGCACGGACGAACAGGCCGGAGGCGATACGATATAGCGGCGGTCGGACGATCATCAGCACGAGGGTAACGACCGCTGCCGTCGCCCTGAGCGGACGCCGCCGCGCCGCATCGATCGCGCGGTGGCTAAGCGCCTGGGCATGATCGACGATTTCTTCGACCAGATCGGCGATCAGAGCCTGGGGGTGCAGCCGCGCCTGAGTCTCGTCGACCGTTTCGGCCAGCTGGTTGCGGGCCTCGCGCGATTTCTGCCGCATCCGGTCGAATAACTCATCGAGTGGGGCAATTCCCTTGGCAGCGTCGCGATCGTCTTCGTCGAAATCCTCGACGACCATCATGAGCTTGCTGACGCCGACCTTGATCAGCCCGATTGCGAGGCCGAGACCGAGCACCACCGAGACCGCCGCGCCGCCAAGCCGGCCGATCCACGGCGTGAGCACGAAGGACAGAGTGACGAGGAACGTCACCGCTGCCGCCTGACCCATGATCGCGCCGATCAGGCAGAGCAGGGCGCCCGTCCGCGCCCGGCCGATGCGGCGATAGAAATCGGTGCGGAATAGCGCCAGCTCTGCCTTGGCAAGCGTGCGCCCGTCTTCGATCAGGCGCGCGAACAGCACGCCTATCGGTTCACGTTCCTGTTCCGGGCCCGGATACAAGGATCAGGCTACGGAAGTGGGTGGAGGCGGTACCGGGCTCTGCGTGGCGGGGGCCTCCGGCGCGGTCGACTTTTCCGCGGTTGGCTTGCGGGGCGCCGGCTTCGCCGCCGGCTTCGGAGCCGCTGCACTTGTGGGAGCAGCTGCCTTCGCAGCCGCCGGCTTACGCGCCGCAGGCTCTTTGGCTGCCGGCGACGAAGCGCCGCCGCCGGCCTTCGGCGTCAGGCCCGACTTCACCACACGGGCCACCAGGAAGCCGACTGCTGCCGCCGCCGCGATCGCGATGGCGGGGGAACTGCGAACCGCGTTGCGGGCGTCGTCGATCAAGTCGTCGGTGTCCTTGTCACGCAAGGTACCGGCGAGACCGCTGACCGCATCGGCGGCCTGCTGGATATAGCCGCCATATTGCCCACCCAGCTTTCCGCTGACCTGGCTGGCGGCGTCGCCGACAAGGCTGGCAACGTTGTCGAGCGCCTCGACCGCGCGGTCCTTGCCCTGCGTGGCATAATCTCGGGCGCGTGTGCCGGCCTGCTCCGTGAAGCTGGACGCGGTGTCGCCGAACGCCTTCTTCGCGCTCTCGAAGGGATTTTCGCTGCTGCTATCGGTCGCCATGTCGCTCGTCTCCATGTGGAAGCCCGGATAACCCACTGTGCCTGCTCAACCAAGTGGGACGGATAGCGTTCCTTTACCAGCCCCGAAACGACTTCATATTTGCCTATCTTTCGCCGCGCGGATAGAGCGCGGACATCCATCGTCATCAGCAAAAGGTTCAACCGCCAATGACCGCCATCGTCGACGTCCACGCCCGCCAGATCATCGACAGCCGCGGAAATCCGACGGTTGAGGTCGATGTCACGCTCGAGGACGGCAGCTTCGGCCGGGCGGCAGTGCCATCCGGGGCGTCGACCGGCGCCTATGAGGCGGTCGAAAAGCGCGATGGAGGCAAGGCCTGGCTCGGCAAGGGCGTTCAGGACGCCGTCGACGCCGCCAATGGCGAGATCGCCGACGCGATCATCGGCATGGAGGCCGAGGACCAGGGCGAGATCGATGCCCGGATGATCGAGCTCGACGGCACCCCCAACAAGGCCCGGCTCGGCGCGAACGCGATACTGGGCGCCAGCCTTGCTGTCGCGCGCGCCGCTGCCGATGCCCGCGCTCTGCCGCTCTACCGCTATGTCGGCGGGGTTTCGGCGTCGGTGCTGCCGGTGCCGATGATGAACATCATCAATGGTGGCGCGCATGCCGACAATCCGATCGACTTCCAGGAATTCATGATCATGCCGGTCGGTGCGCCGACCCTGTTCGATGCCGTGCGCTGCGGCTCGGAGATCTTCCACACGCTCAAGAAGGCGCTGCACGACAAGGGGCTGGCGACGGCGGTGGGTGATGAGGGCGGCTTTGCTCCCAATCTCGCTTCGGCTCCCGATGCGCTAGACTTCATCATGCAGTCGATCGAAAAGGCCGGCTACAAGCCCGGCGACGACGTCGTGCTCGCGCTCGATTGCGCGGCGACCGAGTTCTTCAAGAACGGCGTCTATGATTTCCATGGTGAGGGCGTGAAGCGCTCGCCCGCCGAAATGGCCGATTACCTGGCCGATCTCGCCGCGAAATATCCGATCGTGTCGATTGAGGATGGTATGGGCGAAGATGATTTCGAAGGCTGGAAGATACTGACCGACAAGATCGGCCACAAATGCCAGCTGGTCGGCGACGACCTGTTCGTGACCAACCCGAAGCGGCTTGCCCAGGGCATCAAGGATGGCCTCGCCAATTCGCTGCTCGTGAAGGTCAACCAGATCGGCACGCTGTCCGAGACGCTCGAGGCGGTCAATATGGCACAGCGCGCAGGCTATACCGCGGTGATGTCGCACCGGTCGGGCGAAACGGAGGATTCGACGATCGCCGACCTCGCAGTCGCCACCAACTGCGGCCAGATCAAGACCGGCAGCCTCGCGCGTTCGGACCGGCTCGCCAAATATAACCAGCTCATCCGTATCGAGGAGGAACTGGGCACCGTTGCGACCTATGCGGGCCGGAGCGCGATCAAGGCGCTCGGCTGATGTCGTGGCCTTCCCGCTTGCCAAGCGGGGAGGCTGTTTCGCGACTGGCAATTCACATCGGCTTCGCTTAACCGGACCGCGACTCCCGTTCCGGTTGAGGATTGCCACGAATGAAGACCCCGACGACCCCCGCTCCCGATAAAGTCGCGATCAAACGCGCGTTGCTGTCGGTGTCCGACAAAAGCGGCCTGGTCGAACTGGGCGTCGCGCTGGCGGGGTGGGGCGTTGAGCTGGTGTCGACCGGCGGCACCGCGAACGCCCTTCGCGACGCCGGGCTGGCGGTCAAGGATGTGTCGGACATTACCGGCTTTCCCGAGATGATGGACGGTCGCGTAAAGACGTTGCACCCGATGGTTCATGGCGGCCTGCTCGCGGTCCGCGACGATCCCGAACATGCCCGGGCGATGACCGATCATGGTATCGGCGCGATCGATCTGGTCGTGGTCAACCTATATCCCTTCGCGCAGACCGTCGCCAAGGGCGCGGAGCGCGAGGAAATTATCGAGAATATCGACATCGGCGGCCCATCGATGGTCCGCTCGGCAGCCAAAAATCACGGCTATGTGACGATCGCCACCGATCCTGCCGATTATGCGGAGATCATCTCGACCGGCGGGGCGACCACGCTCGAGCAGCGCAAGCGCTTCGCCGCCAAGGCATTCGCCGCTACCGCGACATATGACGCGATGATATCCTCATGGTTTGCCCACGCCGATCAGGGCCGGTTCTTCCCCGACACGCTGTCGGTGCCGGTACGAAAGGCGGAGGGGCTCCGCTATGGCGAGAACCCGCACCAGCAGGCGGCGCTCTATGTTCCGGTGGGACCGGCCGCGCGTGGCATTGCGCAGGCGACCCAGGTCCAGGGCAAGGAACTGAGCTACAATAATTACAACGATGCCGACGCCGCGCTCGAACTGGTCAGCGAGTTTCGCGATGGTCCGCCTACGGTGGTCATCGTCAAGCATGCCAATCCCTGCGGCGTCGCCACTGCCGATACGCTGATCGAGGCCTATGAAGCCGCGCTCGCCTGCGACAGCGTCTCGGCTTTTGGCGGGATTATCGCGGTAAACCGCCCGCTCGACGGCAAGACGGCCGAGGCGATCAGCGGCATCTTCACCGAGGTGGTGGCCGCGCCCGATGCCGATGACGAAGCCAGGGCGGTGTTCGCGAAGAAGAAGAATCTTCGGCTGCTGCTGACCGGCGACCTGCCCGATCCGGCGCGGCCCGGCCTGGCGATGAAGACGATCGCCGGCGGCCTGCTGTTCCAGTCCCGCGACAACGGCCGGATCGGCGAGGCCGATTTGAAGGTGGTCACCCAACGCGAGCCGACCGTGCAGGAATTGCAGGATTGCCTGTTCGCGTGGACGGTGGCCAAGCACGTCAAATCGAATGCGATCGTCTACGCGAAGGGTGGTTCGACCGCAGGGGTCGGAGCGGGACAGATGAATCGCCTCGAATCGGCGCGGATCGCGGCGTGGAAAGCGAAGGACGCCGCCGACAAGGCAGGCTGGGGCGAACCGCGTACGATCGGCTCTGCGGTGGCTTCGGATGCCTTCTTCCCGTTCGCAGATGGTCTTCTTGCCGCGGTTGAGGCGGGCGCGACCGCGGTGATCCAGCCCGGCGGCTCTATCCGCGACGCCGAGGTTATCGCCGCGGCGGACGAGGCTGGGCTTGCAATGGTCTTCACGGGCATGCGTCACTTCCGGCATTGATCTGAGCGCCAGTCCCGTTGTTCCGGGACCGGCATGGGCAGGGGGCGGGCTGACATGGCCGACGACGGCAGCGAGGCAGGAGGACGAATCGGGCCCTTCGTCCCGTTGCGGCACCAGCTGTTCCGTCGCATCTGGACGGCAAGCCTCTTTTCCAACTTCGGGCAGCTCATTCAGGCGGTCGGTGCCGCCTGGGCGATGACCCAGCTCACCGGACGCGCGGACATGGTCGCCCTCGTCCAGTCGGCGACCTTCGCGCCTTATATGTTCCTGTCGCTGATCGCCGGAGCCATCGCCGACAGCTATGATCGGCGCAAGATTGCGCTGGTTGCGCTGACCCTGGCGTTGTCTGGCGCCACGGGACTTAGCATCATCACCGCGTTGGATCTGCTGACGCCGGTATGGATATTCTTCTTCTGCTTCGTGATCGGGACCGGCATGGCGCTGTTCGGTCCCGCGTGGCAAAGTTCCGTCGGCGAGCAAGTGCCGGTGCGTGAGTTGCCCGCCGCGATCGCGCTCAATTCCATAAGCTACAATATCGCCCGCAGCTTCGGGCCTGCGATCGGCGGCTTCCTGGTTGCGGTGGCGGGGGTTCTGGCCGCCTTCGCCGTCAATGCGCTCGCCTATATCCCGCTCATCATCGTGATGTTTATGTGGCGTCGTGCGCCGGAGACATCGCGGCTGCCACCGGAGGCGCTGGGCCGGGCGGTGATATCGGGCGTCCGATATGTCCTGCATTCGCCACCGGTTCGTGCGGTGCTGATCCGGACGTTGATAACCACGCTGCTCGGCACGTCCTGCGCAGCGCTTATGCCGCTCGTAGCTCGCGAATTGCTGGGCGGCGGAGCGCGGCTGTACGGTGGCATGCTCGGCTGTTTCGGCATCGGCGCGGTGATCGGTGCGCTGATGCTGGCGCGGATCAAGGAGCGCATGTCGGACGAACGCGTGGTCCAGCTAGGATCGCTGTTGCTGGGGCTGGGCGCGATCGGGGCGGGATTGAGCCGACATGCCGCGATCACCGGCATTCTGTTGATGGGCGCCGGCGCGGGCTGGATGATCACGACCGCGGTGTTCAATATCAGCATCCAGCTGTCGTCGCCCCGCTGGGTGACGGCGCGCGCGCTGGCCGCCTGCTATACCGCGGTATGCGGCGGCATGACTCTCGGCGGATGGGCGTGGGGTCATGTCGCGGCGGACCACGGCACCGCCGTTGCGCTGGTCGTGTCGGGTGCGGTGATGATCCTGTCCATTGCCACGGGGCTGTGGTGGCCGATGCCCGTCATCGAGCAACAGCGCGATCGGGACGGACCGCTGTCGGAACCGGAGACAAATCTCGATCTCAACGGTCGCAGCGGACCCGTCGTGGTGGTCATCGAATATCGCGTGCCCGTGGATCGTGCCCGCAGCTTTTATACCACCGTCGTCGGACTCGAATCGATTCGCCATCGCACCGGTGGCTATGGCTGGTCGATCTCACGCGACGTCGCCGATCCCGAACTGTGGACCGAGCGCTATCACACGCCGACCTGGCACGATTATCTTCGACAGCGCGACCGGCTGACCGCCGCCGATCTCGAAATCTGGCATCGCGCCATCGCCTTCCATCAGGGCGACGGAGAGATCCGGGTGCGGCGTATGCTCGAACGGCCCTACGGATCGGTGCGGTGGAGCGAGGATGTTCCCGATCGAGGCGTCATCGTGCCGCTTCCCGGGCAGGGGAGCTGAGTTTCACGCTTTCCGGAACAGCATCCGGTCTTCGCTGGTGAAGCCGAAGCGCCAGATCACCACGCCGAAGGTCAGCAGGATCGCGGGAATGCCCAGCGAAAGCTCGATCCATTCGGGCAGCTGCGTCGCGAAATAGCCGACCGAGCCTGCTGCCAGCGCCGCCCAGACCAATGGCCACCGCCAGCTGGATACCGGCGCGCCGAGCAGCTGCGACAGCAGCCTGGCCTTGAGGATCGATGCGATCCCCAATGCCATCGCCAGCGCGATCGCGGGCCCCGCCGCCTGCCATATCAAGGGCAGATCGAGATTGCGCATGACGAGGACGATGGCGAAGCTGAGCGCAATCTGGATGCCGATCATGCCCAGCGAGATCCACAGGTTGAGGTGACGCGCCACATAGATCAATGCGGATTCCGAGACGACCGCGGTTGCGGCAACGACTTCGGCCACCAGCAGGAAAGCAAGCGCGCCGTTGCCGCCAACGAAGTTGGGACCGACCAGGCCCATCACGCCCTCTCCGGTGATGCCCAGCGACAGACCGATCGCAGCCTGCGCGGCGATGATCCAGAAGCCGACTTGCGCGACCTGTTTGGCCACGGCGGCGCGATTCCCGATTTCCAGATTGCGGGTGATGACCGGACCCAGGATCGGATCGAAGCTGGTCTTGAGCTTCTGCGGCAGCGACGCCACCTGTTGCGCGACATAGTAGATGCCGACGATCGCGGGCGAGAAGAACAGGCCCAGAATGGCGATGTCGAGGCGGCGCGAGCCCCATTCGATCGCGTCGGCCGCGGCCAGCGGCACATTGTGCCGCGCCAGCATGAACAGGCTGGAGGGCCGGGGACGCCAGCCGCGTGGCAAGCCGAAGCTCTTCAGCAAGGGCCAGATCGACGCGACAAGCGCCGCCGCCATCGAGATCACATAGGATATGATCAGCCCGTCGCGCAGCGAATAGAAGGCAAGCGCGAAGGCGGCGATGCTGATCGTCCATGGCTCGATGATCGAGCGCGCCCGCACCGTCGCGCCGATGTCGAGCCGATAGGCGAGCGCGGCGAGCGAGATATCCGACCAGGCCAGCGCGAAGATGGTGAGCGGCAACAGCCATTCGAGCCCGTTGATGCCGCTGTTGGGGAACATCAGCTGGGGCACCATGGCAAGGATCGTCGCAACCACCGCCGATGCGATCGCGGCCACCAGCAGCGCGTCCCACACGACATGGACATGCGGCCGGTCGGTCGACGACAATTGCTGGGCAAGCCCGCGTTTGAGGCCCAGCGTCGCCAGTGTGGCGACGAACTCGACGATGATCACGGCATAGGCGAAACGCCCGAGCGCTTCGGCGCCATACCATCGGCCGGCGATGATCAGGAACGGGATGCGCGCCGCGAGCCGGAGCAGGAAACCGAGGAAATTGGTGCGGCCGCCCTTGGCGAGCGCCTGGATATCCTCGCCGTCCTTCAGCTCCTTGGGATCAAGCGGCCTGGCATCTGAAGCAAGACTCAATGGGCCGCGCCCCAGCTCGCGCCAGTGCCGATTTCGACGCCCAGCGGCACCGACAGGCTGACGAGGGGTTCGGCGGCCCCCGCCATCACGTCGCGGATCACGGCCGACGCGGCATCGACATGCTCGGGCGGAAGCTCGAAGACGAGTTCGTCATGGACCTGGAGCAGCATGCGGACATCGCTCAGGCCGGCGGCGGCCAGCGCCGGCTCCATCCGGATCATCGCGCGCTTGATGATATCGGCCGACGTGCCCTGGATCGGCGCGTTGATCGCCTGCCGCTCGGCCGACTGGCGCTCGCCCTGCTTCTGGCTGCGGATCCAGGGAAGATGCGTCTTGCGTCCGAACAATGTGGTGACGAAGCCCTGATCGCGAACCTGGCCCAGCGTCGCCGCGATATAATGGTTGATGCCGGGGAAGCGCGCGAAATAGCGGTCGATCATCCCCTGCGCTTCCTCGCGCGAAACCTCGAGCCGGCCCGCCAGACCCCAGGCCGAGATGCCGTAGAGGATCGAGAAGTTGATCGTCTTGGCGCGGGCGCGGGTATCGCGGGTGACTTCACCGAATACTTCCTGCGCCGTCAGCGAGTGGATGTCCTCGCCATTGGCGAAGGCGTCCTTGAGCGCGGGCACGTCGGCCATATGCGCGGCGAGCCGCAGCTCGATCTGCGAATAATCCGCCGACAGGATGACCTTGCCGGGTTCGGCGACGAAGGCGTCGCGAATGCGGCGGCCATGCTCGGACCTGATCGGGATATTCTGAAGGTTCGGATCGGTCGAGGACAAACGCCCGGTCTGCGCGACCGCCATCGAGAAACAGGTGTGGACCCGGCCTGTCGACGGATTGATCTGCTGCTGCAGGGCGTCGGTGTAGGTCGATCTGAGCTTGGTCAGCTGACGCCAGTCGAGCACCAGCCGGGCGATCGGGACGCCATCGGTCGCGAGGCGTTCCAGCTCGTTGACGTCGGTCGAATAGACGCCGGTCTTGCCCTTGCGCCCGCCTTTCAGCCCCATCTTGTCGAACAATATGTCGCCGAGCTGCTTGGGGCTGCCGACCGTGAAGGGGGTGCCCGCCTCGGCATGGATTTCGAGTTCGAGCCGCGTCGCCTCTCCGGAGAACTCGGCCGACAGCCGCGCCAGTTCTTCACGATCGACCCTGATCCCGGCCATCTCCATGCGTTGAAGCACGGGCACGAGCGGGCGGTCGATCAGTTCGTAGACACGGGTCGCGGATTCGGTGGCGAGTCGGCCCTTGAGCCGCTGCCACAGCCGCAGCGTGACGTCGGCATCCTCGGCGGCATATTCGGTGGCGACGTCGAGCGTCACCTTGTCGAAACTGATCTGCGTCTTGCCGGCGCCGCACACCGTCTTGAACTCGATACAGGCATGGTCGAGGTGACGCTGCGCCAGCTCGTCCATGCCATGGCCGCCAAGCCCGGCGTCGAGATCGTAGGAGAGCAGCATCGTATCATCATAGGGCGCGACGTCGATGCCGGCGTTGCGGGCGAGCACGACCATGTCATATTTGATGTTCTGCCCGATCTTCAGGATGTCGGGCGCTTCGAGCAGCGGCTTGAGCTTGGCCATCGCCACGGCCATCGGCAGCTGCGCCGGCGTTTCCGAGAGCAGGCCATCGCCAATATGGGCGAGCGGAATATAGCAGGCCTTGCCCGGCGCGGTGGCGAGGCTCACGCCAACCAGCCGGGCGCGGACCGGATCGACCGAATCGGTCTCGGTGTCGACCGCGATGCGGCCGCAGGCGAAGCCTTCGGCTATCCAGCGGTCGAGGGCCGCCTCGTCGACGACCGTCTCATAGTCCTTGTGGTTGAACGGCACCTGCTGAACGACCGGCGCGGGCTTTTCCTGCGGGCCGGGGGCGAGCGCGAGCATCGTCGGGCCGCCGCCGGGCAGGGTCGCCGGGCCGTCGCCCGCGCCGACCTTGGCGAGCAGCGACTTGAAGCCCTGATCCTCGAGGAAGGCGCGCAGCGGCTCGGGCGGGAGGCCTTTGATCTCCAGACCATCGAGCGGTTCGGGCAGCGGCGAATCGCATTTCAGGCGAACCAGTTCGCGCGACAGCCGGGCATTATCCGCGTGATCGATCAGCGACTGCTTGAGCTTGGGCTTCTTGATCTCGTCGGTGCTCGCCAGCACGGTTTCGAGATCGCCATATTGGCGGATCAGCTCGCTCGCCGTCTTGGGGCCGATGCCCGGAACGCCCGGAACATTGTCGACGCTGTCGCCCATCAGCGCGAGCACGTCGCCCAACGCCTCCGGTTCGACCCCGAATTTCTCGACGACATGTTCACGACCCAAGCGGCGATTGTTCATCGTGTCGAGCATGTCGAGGCCGGGGCGGATCAGCTGCATCAGATCCTTGTCCGACGAAACGATCGTGACCTGCCAGCCGGCGGCGAGCGCCGCTTCGGAATAGCAGGCGATGATGTCGTCGGCCTCCAGCCCGATCTCCTCGATGCACGGCACCGAGAAGGCGCGCACCGCATCGCGGATCATCGGAAATTGCGGGACGAGGTCTTCGGGCGGCGGCGGACGGTGCGCCTTGTACTGGTCGTACATATCGTTGCGGAAGGTCTTCGACGAGGCGTCGAGAATCACCGCGAGATGGGTCGGCCCGTCGGCCTGGTGAAGCTCGTTGATCAGCTTCCACAGCATCGTCGTGAAACCATAGACCGCGCCGGCCGGGATTCCGTGACGGTTGGTGAGCGGCGGCAGGCGGTGATAGGCCCGGAAAATATAGCCCGAACCGTCGACGAGATAGAGATGTTTGGCTGACATGGGTGGGGTGGATAGCAG
>NZ_LARW01000085.1 GCF_000971055.1 Sphingomonas sp. SRS2 | reverse complement strand
GGAGGGGGCCCCGCCCCGCCCCCCCACCCAACTCCCCGACCCAGCGAAATATATGGGGAGGTTGGGTGGGGGGGCGGGCGGGTACCGCCGTTTCAGCTTCGCTGAAACACACTCTAAACGTCGCCCCGGCGAGGCCGGGCGACGGGTGTATGGCTAAAGCGGCATCAGTGCGGCGACGATCCAGCGGTCCTCGCCGCGCAGCACATTCCAGACCCGGGCGGCGGCGCGGCTGTCCATCACCTCGATCCCGAAACCCAGCGCCTCGATCGCCGCCGCGAAAGCCGGGGTGGGACGGCGCATCGACGGGCCGGTCCCGAGCAGCAGGAATTCGGGGCGCGGCTCGATCGAGAGCAGCCTGACGAGATCGTCGGCGGTCAACGCCTCGATCGCGGGCGCGTCCCAGTCGAGCGCATTGTCCGGGGTGAGCCACAGGCCACCCGGCACGATCCGGTCCTCGACGCGAAAGGCGGTGCCCGAAAAGCCACGGATCGTCGGACCGTTCGGGGCATCGTCACGGTCGAAGCTGACCATCGCGGTCAGCCCTTGGGGCCGACCCGTTCGGCATCCGGCCGTCCAGTGTCGGGCTTGCTATCGAAGCGTTGCGGCTGGAGCCCGAGGGTGATCAGCAGCGACGAGGAGACATAGACCGACGAATAGGTGCCGACCACGACACCGAGCAGCATCGCCGCCGAGAAGCCGCGCAGCACATGGCCGCCGAACAGCAGCAGCGACAGCAGCGCGAGGCCGATGGTGATCGAGGTCATCACGGTGCGCGGCAGCGTCTCGTTGACCGAAAGGTCGATCAGCGCCTTCATGTCCATCTGACGGAACTTGCGCATATTCTCGCGGATGCGGTCGTCGATCACCATCTTGTCGTTGATCGAGTAGCCGATGATGGTGAGCACCGCGGCGACGATGTTGAGGTCGAACTCCATCTGCGTCAGCGCGAAGAAGCCCAGCGTCATGATCACGTCATGGACGATGGCGACGAAGGTCGAGACGCCGAACTGCCATTCGTAACGCAGCCAGGAAAAGACCGCGATGCCGAGCACGGCGAGGATGACCGCCAGCACGCCGTTGCGGATCAGCTCGCCCGATACCTTGCCCGACACCGTGTCGGTGCGGGTGAAGCGGATGCCGGGGAATTGCTGCTTGAGCGCCGTCGAGACCTTGCCGACGATGGCGTTGGTCGCGCCCTGGTCGGCGCCCTCTTCGACCGGCAGACGGATCGATACCGTGCGCGGATCGCCGAACTGCTGCAGCGAGCTGGTGCCGACGCCCAGTCCGTCGATCGTGCTGCGCACCCGGCCGATCTGCGGAGCCTCCGGAAACTGCGCTTCGATCATCAGGCCGCCGACGAAATCGACGCCCAGATTGAGGCCACGGGCCCCGGTGAGGCCAAGCGCCGCGATCGTGAGCAGTGCAGTGACGATGAAGCAGACGACACGGATCCGGACGAAACCGATATTGGTATTGTCGGGAACCAGTTTCAGCAGACGCATGGGACCGATCCGATCAGATATTGATGTGGGTGGGCCGGCGGCGCAGCCACAGCGTCACGAGCATGCGGGTAAAGACCACGGCGGTGAACACCGATGTGGCGATGCCGATCAGCAGGACCACCGCGAACCCCTTCACCTGGGCCGAACCCAGCAGGAACATGATGCCGCCGGCGATGGCATGCGTCACGTTCGCCTCGAAGATGGTGCGGCTGGCTTCCTTATAGCCGTGCTCGACCGCCTGGGTGATCGAACGGCCCCGACGCAATTCTTCGCGCATGCGTTCGTTGATCAGCACGTTGGCGTCCACCGCCGCGCCGATCGTCAGCACGAAGCCGGCGATGCCAGGCAGCGTCAGCGTCGCGTTGAGCAGCGCCATGACGCCGAGAATGACGAACACGTTGATGATCACGGCGAGATTCGCATAGACGCCGAAGCGGCCATAGGTGACGAGCATGAAGACGATGACCGCGAGCACCGCGATCACGCTGGCGAGGGTGCCGGCACGGATCGAATCGGCGCCCAGCTCGGGACCGACGGTGCGTTCCTCGACCACGGTCAGCGCGACCGGCAGCTTGCCCGAGCGCAATGCGATGGCGAGCTCATTGGCGCTGTCGCTGGTGAAGCGGCCAGAAATTTGAGCCTGGCCGCCCAGGATGGGCTCGTTGATGTTTGGGGCCGACAGCACCTTGCCGTCGAGGATCATCGCGAAGGGCTTGCCGACATTTTCCTGCGTCACGCGGGCGAACTTGCGGCCGCCCTCGCTGTTGAAGGTGATCGAGACGACCGGTTCGTTGTTTTGCTGGCCGAAGGTCATCTTGGCGTCGATCAGTTCGTCGCCGCTCAGCATCGCGCGGCGCTTGACCGCGATGAAGCCGCCGGGATTGTCGGCATAGGGCAGAACTTCGCTGCCGACCGGAGCGCGACCTTCGATCACCGCCTGCGGATCCGCGGTCAGATCGACCAGCTTGAACTCCAGCTTCGCGGTCCGGCCGATCAGCGCCTTGAGTGCGGCCGGATCCTGAAGGCCGGGCACCTGGACGAGGATACGGTCGCTGCCTTGACGGACGATGTTCGGCTCACGCGTGCCCATCTCGTCGATGCGCTTGCGGACGACCTCGGTCGCGACCTGCATCGCGCTGTCCGTTGCCTGGCGCAGGCCGGCGTCGGTGGGGGTGATGACGATCCGGGTCGAATCGACGACCTGCACGTTCCAGTCGCGCTGGCCCGACATGCCCGACGGCTGGGTCAGGGTACGGATACGCTCGACCGCGGCGTCGATCTTGGCGCCGTCGCGCACGAAGAAGGACAGCCGTCCGCCCGTGGTGGAGATGTCGCCGATCGCGATCGGCGGCTCGGCGCGCCGCATCTCGGTGCGGACCTGCTCCTCCATCTTGGCGATATTCTGTTTGGCGAGATCGCTGGTATCCGCCTCCAGCATCAGATGGCTGCCGCCCGACAGATCGAGGCCAAGATTGACCCGCGGCAGGCCGCTGAGGCCCCAGCGTTCGGCGGTCGCCTCGGGCACGAAGGTCGGGATCGAAAGCAGGATGCCGATCGTCAGCGACAGGACGATCGACAATATCTTCCAGCGCGGGAAATCGAGCATTGTTGGCTCAGTCGTTGGCGGGCTTGCCCGAGCCCGCGGGGCGGACCTCGGCGATGGTGCCCTTGACGATCTTGACGCGGACGCTGGGCGCGATCTCGGCCTCGACCTCGTTGGCGTCGACCTTGATGACCTTCGCGATTAGGCCGCCGGCTGTGACGATAACGTCATTCTTCGCGACGGCGTCGATCGCCAGGCGATGCTCCTTCATCTTCTTCTGCTGCGGGCGGATCATCAGAAAATAGAAGATCACGAAGATGAAGATCAGCGGCGCGAACTGCATCAGCATTGCTGCGCCGCCACCAGCGGCGGGAGCGGCGCCAGCGGCCTGGGCATAAGCGGGTGAGGCGAACATCGTTCAGGGCATCCCGGAAAAGAGTGCGAGCCTTTAAAACGGCCCGGAATGGCGCGCGCCTATCACGTTCCGCATGGCAGGTGCAACCGGGCGCTTGCCAAGCGCAAAAGACCTCCCTAAAGCGCGCAGCCTTGGTCGGGGCGTGGCGCAGCCTGGTAGCGCACTTGACTGGGGGTCAAGGGGTCGCAGGTTCGAATCCTGTCGCCCCGACCAGAACTTGGCTAGATTCCCAGCTGACCCCAGCAGCTGCTAGCAATCTGTCGATATCCCGATCATATCTGGCCGCCCGACGGCTTTCCCCAAGCAAATTCATAGCCACCGCGTTCACGCGGCAGGCAGTCGTTCGCTGTGGTTAACGCTTTGGTGACGGAGGGCGGCGTAAAGAGCGCGGATGAGCATCTCCTTCCATTCGATAGCCGACCGCGCCCGATGGGAAGGCGACCGGCTGCGGCTCTTTCTTCAAGGGCTTCCGTCCGCCCTGTACCATTTCGTGGGACTGGTGCTGGTCGCGATGCTGACGGCGGCGGCATTGCTGGGTTCGATGATGGTGGCGATGGATGCCAACGCGGCCGACGAGAAGCTGCGCATGGTACGCAACGCGCTGGCTTATGAGCAGAACTCCCTCGCGGGCTCGACCATGGACTATGCGCGTTGGGACGATGCGGTGGCGCATGTCTACGGCAGATTCGATTATGCCTGGGTAGACAGCAATTACAAAGGCGCCATTCCGCTCTACATCATCGATGGCCGTGGCCGGACCCTCTATGCATCGCAGCCCAATGGGCGCTTCAAGCCGCGCCTGGACCAGGAAGCGCCGGAGCTGTTGCCGACGCTGCTCCGCAAATTGCCGCGTCGTGCGGTCACGGGCGCTGTGACGATGGCGGGGGTGCGCCACGGCGAGCTTGCCATCTTCTCCGCCGCGGCGATCCTTCCCTACACACCCGGCGCGGCGATGCCGCATGGCGAGCTTCGCTATGTCGTGCTGATCAAGCCGGTCGGCCACCATGTCCTGCGCGAATGGAGCAGGACATTGCAGTTGCCCGGGCTGGGCTGGGCGCAGGGGGGTGGCGAAGGCGAGGAGGCGACGCTGGTGCTGCGCGATGCTGAGACGAATATCCTCGGCCATCTGCACTGGCAGGCGATCTCGCCGGCGGCGGCGGTGATGGGCGATCTGTTGTGGATCATCGTTGCCGCAGGCGCGCTGTTCTTCGCACTGGCGGTGAAGATAATCCGCGCGGTCATCGTGACGCAGCGGGTCATCGAGACCAAATCGCTGATCGCAGAGGAAAGCCTGGCCGGGCGGGAAGCCGCGCTGGAGGACGCGCGCGCCGCGCGCGCAGCCGCCGAAAATGCCCTGCTCCAGGCGAAGGACGCCCATCAACGCCTGCAGCGCCTGTCCCAGACCGAGGCGGAAGAGCAGGCGCGCCAACGGCAACAACTCAGCGAGATATCTCACGGCGTGGCTGACAGACTCTCCGATTCGATCGGCACATTGATCGAGCAGCTTGTCCAGAGCGCCGACGAACTCGATCGCAGCGCCGCCGTTACCTTGTCGTCTGTCGAGACCCAGCAGCGCGCGTCCGAGCAGGCGCAGACTCGCAGCGCGGCCTCCGCATCGGCTGTTCGGGATATCGAAAACAATATCCAGGAACTGGAGCGCGCGACCCAGCATATCCACCAGCAGTCCGAGCGCATGGCGCAGGCGATGCGCCTTGCCGACGCTGAATCAGGGGCTGCGACAGGCGCGAACGGCGATTTGTTGCTGCAGATCGATTCCATCGGCACCGCGGCGCGGCTGATCGAGGATATCGCGACCCAGTCGAACCTGCTCGCGCTCAACGCGACGATCGAGGCGGCGCGCGCCGGCGAGGCTGGCAGGGGCTTCGCCGTGGTCGCGAGCGAGGTGAAGGGTCTCGCGTCGCAGACGCATCGCACGACCAACGATATCCATGAACGCGTGACCGGCGTCGAAGCCGCCGCCAAGGCCACGACATCGCTGGTCGAAAAGGTCCACGGTCTGCTTCAGAACCTGAACGTGACGATCACGGGTACCGCAAGCGCGGTTGTCCAGCAGCAGTCGACCACCGCCACGATACTGGAAGTGGCGCAGCAGGTCGGCCAGCATGCCGGCGACACCCACGCCTCGGTCGAAACGATCACGCGGTCGCTTGCGGCGGTGCGCGACAGCGCCGACGGCACCCGCTCGATCGGTGTGCGGGTGCGCGATCACGCCACCCGCCTGAATGCCGAACTCGACCGTATCGTCGATCAGCTTCGCGCCGCCTGACGCCGCGATCGCCTCCAGACAATAGGACGTATTGCGTCCGGCTTTCCTATCGTGCCTCCTTCGCCCCAGCGATCAGGGAGAGGAAGACGATGGAGCGTGTGGAACTCGATCCGCCAGGTCTGTTCAGACATCCGGCGTTCAAGCGCGTGGTGACGGTACAGGGCGACACGAAGCTTGTCTTCATCGCCGGGCAGACGCCGTCCGCTTACAATTACGATCCCGTCGAGCCGGGCAATTACAAGGCGCAATATATCCAGGTGATGGACAATCTCGACATCGCGCTGCGCGCCGCGGGCGCAAGCTGGGACGATGTCGTCTACCGGCGGATGTTTGTCCTCGACGTCGATGAATTCCTCAAGATCTTCTACGACGAAGATCTGCCCCGATATGGCGATGGGCGGCCGCCGAGCACGCTGATCGGCGTGACGCGGCTGTCGAAGCCGGAATTCCTGGTCGAGGTCGATCTGATGGCGGCTGTCGAACCTTCGCGTTGATCGCAACCAGACGCGCGCCTCCATAAAGAAAATCGGCGCTTCGTCGCGTTCCCGCAGCCGTCAAAATGGCAATATCGTTGCCGGCTGCGCTGGCCGTACTTCGTGCACGAGCTGTTCCATCGTGCATTGCGACGGGTCCTTATCGGGACGCCAGCGCAGAATTCGCGTGCCATGCCGAAAGCGCTCGCCCGTGACCTGATCGAACAGCACCTCTACGACCAGCCGGGGGTCGAGCGGCTCCCAGGCGGATTCGCGCCCGTCGTTCCAGCGGCTTGGACCACCGGGCGCCTTGCCGCTGAATCCGGCGCCGCCGAGACAGGGTCGGATCCGCTGATCGATATCGGCGCGCTCGCTCGCCTTGATCCCGGATGTGAAGCCGACATGATGAAGCTTGCCGGCCTCGTCATATAATCCGAGGAGCAACGAGGCGATGCCGCCGCCGTCAGCCGCCCGTCGCAACCCGGCGACGACGCAATCGGCCGAGCGGTGGACCTTCACCTTGGCCATCGCGCGCTCGCCGGGCCGATAGGGTTCGTCGGTCCGTTTTGCGACGACGCCGTCGAGCGCGCCGCCGCTTCCGGCGAGCCACGCGTCGCCGACCGTGCGATCTTCGCTCATCGGCGACAGCAGCAACGAAGCGTTGCCCTCCGCCGAATGGAGATTTTCAAGCATGGCGCGACGGGCGGCGAGCGGTTCGGCAAGAAGCGACCTTCCGTCCAGCGCGAGACAGTCGAACAGCATCAGCTGTGCGGGCGTCTCCACCGACAATCTCGCGACGCGGCTTGGCGCAGGGTGAAGGCGCTGCTGTAGCGCGTCAAAAGACAAAATGCCGCCGATCGGCAATATAATCTCACCGTCGACGATATAGCGCTCGGTCCGCGTCGCCCGCAGCAGCGAGACGATTTCGGGAAAGTAGCGCGCGAGTGTCTTTCCCGACTTCGACTGGATCTCGACAGCGTCACCGTCGCGAAAGGCGATTGCGCGGAAACCGTCCCACTTCGGCTCATATTGCCATCCGGGCCCGTCCGGAAGTTCGGCAACGAGCTTCGCCTCCATCGGAGCGATGCCGCCCGGCGGGACTGTGGCGGCCATGCCTGGCGAGCCGGCCGCGCTATCAGCCCGCGCTGCGAGCCAGCGGCATCGTCAGGCAATGGACGCCGCCGCCGCAGCGCGTGAACTGATCGAGTTCGATCGCTTCGACGGTGTAGCCCCTGGCTCTTAGAATGGCATTGACCCGCTCATTGTCCTTCGCGGCGAGCACGCGCCGGTCGCCGAGCGAAAGGACATTGCAGCCCAGCTTGCGCGATTCCTTGTAGCTGACCGGGATGATGTCGATCCGGTGCCGATCGAGCGCGGCGAGGAAGTCCTCGGAAAGGACATCGGTGCAGGCCAATGCAAGCCCGTCTCCGACCATTGCTAACTGGGTGTCGAGGTGGAGAAAATGGGGATCGAAGCGGTAAATGAGCACATCCCAGCCCTGGCCCCGAAACACCTCCGCCGCGCTGTCCGCGCCCTCATCATCGGTCCGCGCGCCCGAGCAGCCGATGATGACGAGGCCGCGGCGAACGATCGAGATGTCCCCGCCCTCCGCGGTTCCGCGCCGGATGCGGGCGGCGAGAGGGGCGCCGAGCTGGCGCAACGCCCGCAGGGCATAGTCGGCTTCGGTCTGGCGATGCGATGCGGCGGGTTTGAGAGCCAGAAGACCCCAGGGCGTCGTGAGCAGCGCATCGCGCGTGAAGCACATGTCCGGCATGCCCTCCTGCGGCGTCAGGAAGTGGCACCGGACGCCATTTTGCATCAAAGCCTTTTCCAGCGCGCGATGCTGGGCCAGAGCCTCGGGAACCGATGTCTGGAACCCGTCGCGCAGCGATTCCCGCGTTACCGAGCAGCACGGCACAGGTTCGAGAAAGACCGGGCGGCAAAGCAGGACATCGGTCAGCCGATCGGTTTCGCTCCACAGGCTGCATCGTGGGAGTTGGGGCGACAACCGGTCCGCAGTTTCGCCGGGCGAGAAAAAATCGAGCTTCATCATAACCTTCGCAAAAGATCCGAAGGCTCAATCGCCGATCACGCTTCCTGTTCCCTGATCACCCGTCAGGTTGATCTATGTCAGGCCGTTTTCGATAGGCGCGGCATCCCGAGGTCGCGGCATAGCGGTAACGGAAGAGGATCTCAGGGCGCACCGCGAGCCCCTGATCGCGAATTACAAGCGATCAAAATCTTTAGAGCGGCGCGCCACGCCGCTTCCCCGGTAGGGCGTGGACGAGATAATGAAGGCGGGCCAGCTCGGCGGTCCAGCCGGCACGTTTCGCGGTGTGCTATTGCTCGGCCTGCTCCATAGGGCAGCATCACGTAGATTTCGCAAACTCGGCGACTATCCTTGCGCGCTCCACGTTAGGAAGGTCTCTGGTTTGACGGCATCCGTCCGCGCTTTCTCGATTAGTGGTCTAAGGGTGTCTTTGACGAAGTCTTCCATCGTCGTCCGCAGCGCAGGACGATCATCGTGAAACTTTACACGTCCATCGTTAAGAGCAGCCAAGGTGTCGTTATCATAGACCCATTGTTCGAGAGTTCCGAACCTCTCCCGGTATACCGTCTCGACCTCGCGGTCGCTCCTGTCGATGAAGCGATAGTCCACCTCTCTGCCGAGCGCCCGGCCGATAATCGCGGCGACCTCGGTCATCGTGTAATCGATGCCAAGTTGCTTTACGGATCGGTGCCGGTCAGTGGGCGTGTCGAACTCCTTCGCCGCGAGATCCGCGATGTCCTGAATGGCAATCCAAGGCGTTTTGACGTTGGGGTCAAGCGACCAGCCGATCCTGTCGTGCTGCGCGATCGATTCGATCCACGCGAACAGATTCTCCATGAACCAGCCACCCTGCAGGTGCACCAAATTGATGCCGCGTAGCCGGTTGAGGATCTGATCCAGGATATGGAAGGGCTGGAAATGTCCGGTGTTTCCGCTGACCTCGGATCCCATTCCGGTCAGGCTCACCGCAAGCTTCACCGGGGAGTCCCGAAGTGCGTCGAAGAACCGAAGCGCTACCGTAGGGTAGTGCCCATGAAGGTCCCCTCCCTCCCAAATTGTTTTGACCATCAGGAATGCAGCGTCAGCGTCTTCGAAGAACCTGCCAAGCTCACCATCACCTGTGTCGAAGCTGCCAAGGAACGGTTCTGCTCCTTTCGCGACAAGTGCATCGAGGGCGGGCCCTCCTCTCGAAAGCGCTTTGACTGAATGGCCTTTGGTCAAGAGGTTCTCGGTAAGTTTGGCGCCGATCCTGCCGGTCGCGCCAACCACGGCGATACGCATGGCTAATCTCCTGGAGTGCTGACCCAAGATCCTAAAAGATTGCGCCGCGAGTGAAAGTCGAGATAATGCCATATGATCTCTAAATCGGGCCAACCTTCGAACAAGCTACCGCCCTGCAGTACCGCTCTCGATCTGAGCCTCTCGCATGGGCCGGCGATGGCAATCAGGATGGATTTCGCCGACTATGAAGCCGAGGAGCACCAGCACCAGCACCCGCAGGGTCAGCTGATCGTGGCGCTACATGGCGCGGTTACCTGCAGAGCGGAGAGTGGGGTCTGGATCGTTCCGCCCGACTGCGGAATCTGGATACCCGGCGGCGTTCCTCACAGCAATCAGGTCACGTCCAATGCTCGTCTGACATACCTGTTTGTCGAGCCCGGCGCGGCCATGCTTCCCGCTGAATGCTGTACGCTTTCGGTATCGCCGATGCTGCGGGAGATGATACTCCGGGTAGCCGAACTATCAGAAAGCGATGCGCGTGACGCTCATGTCGATCGGCTCGTGCGGGTCATGCTCGATGAGCTCGCGCTGATGCCGCGGGAGGGGCTGGAGCTACCCGTATCTGACCATCCAAAGATCGCCTTGATCGCTGCGGCTCTTCTGGCAGACCCGAGCGACCGCCGAACCCTCGGCCAATGGGCTGAGCATGTCGCCGTCAGTGAGCGATCGTTGAAGAGGCTTATGATCCAAGAAACAGGATTGAGCTTTGGCCGTTGGCGGCGTCAGCTACATCTCGTCATCGCGTTGCGGGAACTTGCCGGCGGTGCGACGGTCCAGCGGGTAGCAGGCGACCTGGGGTATGAATCCACGACGGCCTTCATCGTCATGTTCAAGAAGGCACTTGGGACCACGCCATCGCGCTACTTTGCCGAGCGCCTATAGAGCACGCAGCACCCGTCTGCCCATCCGAAGTATCGGCGGCGATAGACCGAAGTCGACACCCTTCCTGGCGCCGGAGGAGGCCAGCTCGCAAGACGCACAGCAGTGATGTTTACTGACAGTCCCTCGCTCAGACCCGCACCATGTCGGAAAAGGGTTGCAGCTTACGTTCGATCTCTGTTGCCGCCGCACGTAAACGGGCGAGATAGGCCGTGGGACGCACAGCATCTCCTTTGCGCGTCACTACCAGCGAGACCGCCGCGATCACGCGACCTTCCAGCTGTATCGGTACGGCTATGCACACCAGGCCCTGTACGATTTCCTGCTCATCCAGTGCATAGCCGTTTCGCCGGATGCGGTCGAACTCGGCGGAAAGCGCCTCAGGCGTCGTCAGCGTGTTGGGCGTGAGAGGGACGAAGGTCCCTGATGAAAGGGCGGTTTCAAGTCTGAAGTGCAACACTGGGTTGCAAGTTCATGATTTCGCGACCGAAGACCTCGGCAGGCGTTTCAAAGCCGAGACATTTGCGAGGGCGGTCGTTTAATTGTCGTGCAATTGCAT
>NZ_LARW01000084.1 GCF_000971055.1 Sphingomonas sp. SRS2 | reverse complement strand
ACGACCCCGAAGAGACTGTTGCACTCCGGGAAGATCACCCCAGCCCTTGCTCGAAAGGCCAAGGCATGATCTGATTATCGTGACGGCATTGCCGCGCACCCCGAAGCGGGGACCTCAGCTAGAGAATATTGAGAACCTGCAGGAGTCCAACAGGCGCATGCGCCTTTACCGTTGCCGGCTGGACATGCGCGCATGCTACCCGGCCGATGATGTCGACCGAGTTGACTCCTTGATGAGGTTCTCACGCCCCGCTCCCGAGTGTCGCGGGAGCGGGGTCAGATTGCGTGCTTCGGGACAGGAAGCAAGTCCAATGTCGCAATCCGTCATCACAGAACGGCATGCTGGTGCGCGACGTACTTATGTCGGTTGCTAAACGGCTGTATCTAACGGCTGCGGGCGGTCTGCCGATTCAATAGCCGGGCGTTCGCCATACCTGTCCCCGATTTCGACGATCACCTTGAGGCTTTGCAGCGGATCGCCTTGCACGCTGAAGGCCTCGCGAATCTGCTCGAGGGCAAAGTAGTGACTTATGAGGCGTTCCATCACCGCGCGTTTGTCCACAACCATTGCGATCGCTGCCGGGAACTGCCCGCCATAACCCACCGCGCCTAGCACAGCGCTTTCCCGAAGCATCAGTTCGTGAAGGTCCAACAGAACCGGTTGCGCGTAGGAGGCAAGGATCACGGTACGCCCGCCATCGGCGATCGCATCCTGTGCTTCGAGCAACGCCGAGCCGACCCCAGCACAATCGAATATCAAGGTCGGTTTGTCGGCTTGGTCCGCGCTGCGTGGCAAAGGTTGGGCGGTATCCATCGCAGTCGCGCCTACGGCTTCGGCCGCCGCTCGCCGGAGTGGCGAAGGATCACGAACGGTAATGTCAAATACGCCCTGCGCACGGAGCGCGATCGCAACGCATAGGCCGATCGTGCCCGCGCCGAGTACCAACGCCCTGTCGTCAGGCTGCGCCTTTGCGACAGCAACGCCGTGCAGGCCTACCGCAATCGGTTCGACCAGACTAACGAGCTTAGGCGGAAGATCGACTGGCAACTTGAAGGCGGTCCGACCGAGCTCAGGTCCCGTTATTCGGAGAAATCGCGTGAACGCGCCTGGTGCGTCACCCAGGCCAAAGCGATGCACCATTGGATCGGCGGTCACATAGTCGCCGCGCGTGAAGCCGACCACGTCGGCGCCTGCTTCGGTGACGATGCCGGCGAACTCGTGCCCAGGCACAGACCCCGGCGGCAGGCTCCCGCGACGCCAGTAATTAAGGTCGGAACCGCATATGCCGCATGTTAGAACACGGATGATGAGATCGGACGCACCCAAGCGAGGGATCGGTACCTGCGCAAGCGAAAGCTCGCCCGGACCGCCGAAAACTCCCGCCAATTGCATAAGGGCTGTCATATCGTGGCCTCGTCCAGCTTCTGCGCGACGAACGCTGCCATCCGCAGCAGAGCCGACCTCGCCTCGGGAATAAGCCAAGTGAGCATCTGGAAGACATGCATCATCCCATCGGCTATCTCGATCTCGACGTCACAGCCTGCTTGTCGCGCGCGCGCGGCGACGCGCAAGCTGTCGTCGAGCAGTATCTCGTCCGAACCAACCTGCATAAACAGTGGAGGAAAACCGCCGAAGTCTCCGAACAGTGCCGACGCTTTGGGGTCGGTGGGCGGATGATCGCCGAGGTACAGCTCGGCATATTGCAGAGGCACGTCGGCGGTAAGAATAGGATCGATCCCGGCGTTACGCACAAGGCTTTCGGCCGAACAGCTGAGATCGGCCCATGCGGAGATCGTCCCAACGCAAGCCGGTGCTGCCAACCCGAGGTCGCGAAGCGTTAAAACCGTCGACAAAGCCAGCCCGCCACCTGCGGAATCGCCCACCAACGCTATCTGCTGCGGCGCGGAACCTTGAGCTAGCAAGGCGCGGTATACTGAGCAGCTGTCATCGAGGGCAGCAGGAAACGGCGCTTCCGGCGCCAGCCTATAGTCAACGAGGAATAACGCTCGCTGCGCCGCGGCTGTCAGCTCGGCTGCCATCGAGAAATGGCTTGAGGACGAACCCATGACATATCCGCCACCATGGAGGTAAAGAATAATGCCAGGCTTCGGATCTCTCGGCACAATGTACAAACCAGATACGCCGCCAATCTCGCACCGAACTGCCTCAACCTCTGCTTTCGGAGGTGGGCACATCTGATCGTAGCCGGTCCGCATCTGGGTGAGATCGGCCTCAGGTTGCGCCCATTTGCCATACGAGGCTTCTACGAGAGACTGATTGAGAGCGCTGACCATCTTCTCCTCCGTCAACCAATCTGCGAGCGGACAGGTCTTTTCAAATTACATCTTGCTTGGTGCGGAGATGCACCGCCAGGATGCTCAAAAATGCTGCAAGAACCATAGTGTAGATGCTGTTGATAGCCGCAGCCTGAAGGATGTCGCCCGAACGCCATACCCAGCCGCCGCTATCTCGAACCAAAACCGTCTCTGAGGTCGCCAGCATCAGCACCGGATATTGGAGGCCCATTAGGCCCCAGAAAGTCGATGCCTCATGCCAGTAAGAAGCAGGCATGGGATCGACGTCGCCCGAACGCGACGACAGGAATAGTGCGAAGCTTTGGAAGATCGCCCAAGCGTTTATGAACCAGCCCACATAATTGGACAGTGGCACCCCAAAATAAGCGCCGCTTTCGCGGTAGTGCCAATAGCCGCCAACAGTGGAGCCGATTGGATCGAAACACATATCGAAACCGGTCACGATACATGCAGCGATGACAGGTGCCGCGAAGATGAATGTCCTGCAGCGCACATGAGCAGTGCCGAAAATCGCGAGCACAAGCGTCCAAACGAGATAGGTCATGCCGAAATAGACCGGACCGATGATAATTGGGACTTGGAATATCTGCGGCCCCATCGCGGCCGTGTGAATATAGTAACCGAACGGGAAACCCGCCGTGACACTAAAATGCTCTGAAGTCGTGGCAATTACCGTGGCGATCACAAAGAGCACCGCGGTAGTGCCCCAGCCATAGCGGCGTGCGCCATGAAAATAGCCAAACGCTACGAGTGCAATTGTGATAACATACCAATTATAATGAGCGATCGGATTGGTCGGCCAAAATATACATGTCACGGTATAGACCATCCAGACAACTAATGCCGTCAAGGACAAGGTTTTGCACATTCGAACCGCTGCTTCCGACATTCGATGGCCTCCCGATCAGTAAATTGTGTAGCCGCCGTCTACGACCAGCGCGGAGCCATCCATGAAGCTCGCGTCGGGGCCCGCCAGAAAAAGTACAGCGTTGGCGATCTCGTCCGGGTCCGCGATCCGGCGCGCAGGCGTCGTCGCAATGAAGTTGCGAAGCGAGTCACCGCCCTGCCCATTCAACGCCTCGTCGAGCGCGGGCGTCCGGGTGATGCCCGGGCAGACCGCGTTGACGCGAACGCCCTTGGCGCCGAACTCCAGCGCCAGTTGGCGGGTCAGCCCTATCAACGCGTGCTTGGTCGACGTATAGGCCGCCCCCCCGCCACCCGCGACCAGTCCGGCGGCCGATGATATATTCACGATGGCGCCGCCGCCCTTGGCCACCATGGCGGGCAGCAGCGCTTGGCTCAGCTGAAACGGTGCTGTCAGGTTTATACCGACAATCCGTTGCCAGGTGTCGATACCGAGATCGAGGGCACCGACGCTGAAGTCATGGAGTGCCGCATTGTTCACTAGGATGTCGATTTCGCCGATAGCGTCCGCAATGCGGGACAGCAGGTCGCCGATATCGCCAGTATTTGCCAGGTCCGCCTCAATCGCGACGATCCGATCGCGCACATCGACGGGAGCGAGATCGCGCGTCTCCTCGAGAGCCGCCTGGCCGAGGCCTATCGTCAGGACATTGGCGCCTTCAGCGGCGAAACGGTGAACGATCGTACGACCTATCCCGCTGCTACCCCCAGTAACAAGCACGTGCTTTCCGGCAAATCTCGCCACGATGGACCTCTCTCGACAAAGACGGGGAGGAGGCTGCCACGACCTCCTCCCCAGGGGGAATCGTCCTACATCTTGAAGGAAAGCGACACGCCATATTCCGCGGGGCGGCCCGCATACCGGATGAGCGTATCATAGGAGAGGATCGTATTGAGGGTATAATATTTGTTGAAGACGTTCTTGCCCCAGAAGGCCAACCGCCAGCTGGAATCCGCGGCTCTGATACCGGCATTGACCCCGAACAGCGTCCGCCTTGGTACAGTGAAGTCCTGCTTGTCCTGCGCCGTGGCGGCGAGCACGGCATAGCTCTTGGACTGCGCCGACACGTCGGCTCCAAAAAAGCCACCGAGTGTATCGGTAAGTGGCATTTCATACAGGAAGTCGGCACCGAGCTGAACCTTCGGCGAGAAGGGTAAGCGCGCTCCCGCGTAGGACTGTCGCACCGGCACTCGGAGCCCGGTGGCGGGATCGGTCGCCGCGGCAACGACGCCGTTATAACTGCGAACCTCGGTGTCGAGATACGTTCCCGACATATTGATGGTCAGACCACGCACGGGCCGCATGTTCACGGAAAGTTCGGCGCCCTTCACCTTGGACTTCGGTACGTTCACCAGACCGTCGAGAAGGCCGAAAATCCCATCGACGATCTTGGCGCGGAGCTGCTTGTCCTGATAATCATAATAGAAGGCAGCACCGTTGACGGTGATCGTGCGGTTAGCAAACTGGGCCTTGAAGCCCGCTTCATAATCGAGCAGCGATTCCTGTTTGATGCTCTGGAACTGCGACCATGTCGCAGCAGCTACGTCGGGGAAGCTCCCTGCCTTATAACCCTGCGACACATTGGCATAAAGCAGGATGTCCGGATCGACCTTGTAATCGACGCCGACGCTCCACGACGTGTTGTTTTCCTTTAGACTGCCACGGAATAAGCCTGCAGTCCCGTAAGTCGACGGATCGAGCGGCAATCCGTCCGCTCCGAGTCGATTGTCGAGAACGAAGGACTGCCCCACAGTGATCGGGCGATAATTGGGATAGATGAAGCCCAGCGAACCCCAGACGATATTGAAGAACTGCGTTACGCCCAACGCACCGGGATCGGGGTAGTTTGGATCTTGCGAGTTGCTCGACACGGTGTTGCGATTGGCCTGCGTATAGCGGACGCCACCCTTCAGCGTGATCTCCGGAGTAATCTTATATTCGACATTACCGAAACCGGCGTAGTTCTTCATCTTCTGCTGGGATGCGAACAGCGACTGCGTGAAACCGTTGATCAGCGCACTGGTCGAAGCGCCGCTCAGATTGAGCGAGGATTCTCCCACCTTGGTGCTCTCGAAATTGCCGCCCACGACCCAACGGATACCGCCCGAGCCGTCATTGGCTAGACGAAGCTCCTGACTGAAGGATTTGATCCGGCCCGTCTTGTTGACGATGTCATACGCTTCCAAGGAGGTACCATCATATTCGAGATCCTTGCGCAGACGCGTATCTAAATAGGATGTGATCGATGTCGCCGTGATGCCGTCCACGACATCGTAATCGGCGCGCACGGCGGTCTGCCACAGGCGGTCGTTTGCCCTTGGCGGAAATGTGGTGTTGAAATCGGTCGCACGCGCATTGCGGGGCGTAAGTGGGTAATTCAGGATTGGCAGATCCGCCGGGACGACGCCGCCGATGCCGGGCGTGCCCGCCGGATTCTGGGGCGTGAGTTTCACGTATTGCGGGCTGGTCGGATCGCTGCGATCAAGCCAACCGTTGATGTTGAGCGAGATTTTCAGTCGGTCGCTGGCATCCCAGTCGATCAACAGGCGCGCTGCGGCGGTATCGGTCTTGCCGGTCGTCGCCTCCCGGGTGTAGCTTTTCTGCCAGTCGTCGCCCTTTACAATTTTGAATGAGGCGCGCGCACGCACGGTATCGGACAGCGGCCCGCCCACATAACCGTCTGCGCTGAACGTATTGAAACGTCCGTAGCCGATCGAGCCGCCCGCCACGAAATTATCGGTCGGCTTGGCGGCAATGAAATTGATCGCACCGCCGGTTGCATTATTGCCGAACAACGTTCCCTGTGGGCCGCGCAGCACTTCGACCCGGTCAAGATCGAAGGCTGTCAGCGTCGCGGTGGTTGGCAAGGGCAGCGGCACCTGATCGATGTAAGTGCTGACATCGGGATAGGCGGCCAGCGACGACTCGAAAAAGCCGACACCGCGCAGCGTATACACCGGCGTACCCGTCTGGCTTTGGGTATAAACCAGCCCGGGAACCGCCTGTGCAATATCGGCAAGGGTGCTAATCCGCTTGTTCGCGAGGGTCTCAGCGCTCAGCGCCGTGACCGAGAGGCCGACATCCTGGAGGCGCTGTTCGCGCTTCTGCGCCGTGACGACGATGTCGCCAATGCTGCCGCCGTCATTGGAGCTCGACTGAGGTGCTTGGGCCGCCGCTGGGACAGCTGCTTCTTGCGCAAATGACGGCGCGGCGTTGGCCGCCATCATTATAGCGAACACGCTACAGGTTGTAGCGGATTTAACATGGCCCTTGTTCGGCATCACAGGCTCCCTCCTAATTGTCGCCTTTTCGACGATGATCTTCGGATTATCTCAAAACGATAAATCCATCAAGTGGCTTGTGGCAAGCAAATTAGTTTTTATGGCCGACTTTTCTCTTGAGCGTTTGCCGCCGGCAACAATGCACATTGCCCTCCACGCCTTGATTAGGGCGCGTGGCTAGAACTGAAAATCTGCGAATCCTCGCTCGCCATCCAAGAAAATAGTCTTGGTGGTGACTAGCAAATAGCCTTTTGCGAGATTATGCGGGGTTGAGGATGGGCCGACGCTTCAGCTCTTCGTCATGTATGACAGGAAGATTTCTCGAAAATCTCTCAGCGCCTGGCCCGTGTCCGTTTTATGCGGGTTTACCAGCCATTGATAGATCAGGCCAAACACAAAGGACGACCATTGGATCGCGAACCGATCGGGCGAGATATCTGATTTGACGACGCCATCGAGCTTGGCCTCGCCGACCCAGCGACTAACATCGGTATTATAGGCAGTATGCACGGCGGCCAGCCGCTTTCTGATCAGCGGACTGCTGCCGATCGTCTCATAATAAAGCAAATACATTGCTTTGGCATGGTCGTTCCGCTCCTCAAGGAAATGAGCGACTGCATCCACAGCCGCGCTGAACGCTTCCAGACCACGCTGATTGCCGACGAACGCGTCGATTTCCGCTTTCCAGCGCCGGTCGTAGACCAGCGCCATCTCATTGAAGAGCTGCTCCTTGGATCCGAACCGGATTCCCGCCAAGCCACGACTGTAG
This sequence comes from Sphingomonas sp. SRS2, assembly GCF_000971055.1. GTDB lineage: Bacteria > Pseudomonadota > Alphaproteobacteria > Sphingomonadales > Sphingomonadaceae > Rhizorhabdus. Next base: position 128,582 of record NZ_LARW01000084.1, on the reverse strand, counting down.
CCGGCCTTTTCCCCGACATCCTTCAACGTCGTATTATGAGTACCACGCTCCAGAACGAGTTCGATGGCCGCATCGATCATCCGGCCATCGGAAATGCTCGTGCGTTCGGCCTGCGTCATCCGCGTTCGCTTGACCGGCTTTTTGGGAAGCTGCGTTGTAGACCGGTTCATGATATCCATTAAGTCGGAAAAGCGACGGACGTCGCTACACCTGATGCATGGCGCTCTCCGAGCGCCATGGCAATGTTTAAGGTTTAATATGCGGACAAATCGGTCGTCGTGGCATCAGGCGGAAAGACCGCCATCCGCCATCAGGATGTGCCCAGTTATATAGGAAGCGCGCTCCGACGCCAGGAAGGCAACGGCCTCCGCGATCTCGATTGCTTCGCCAAGACGCTGCAACGGCGTGGTATTCGTCGCGAAATCGAGCAACTCCTTCGCGCCGGTCGCCAGCATCGGCAGCACCATACCCGCGTTGATCACTCCCGGCCCGACTCCATTGGCTCGAATACCTTTAGGACCCTCTTCCTTGGCGATCTGGCGGATGATCGTTGCCAGAGCCGATTTCGGCGTCGACGAAAGGCCGTCGCCAGGGATCGTATGCTTGACTGCCGCGGTCACCAGCGCGGTGATGCTGCCGCCGCCATTCGCGCGCAACGCGGGAATAGTCGCCTGGGCAATATTGAAAAAGCCAAACACGTCTGCCTCAATCACGTCGCGGAATGCCTGCGGGTTCATGTCGGCGATAAACGGCGTGTCGAACAGGATGCCTGTCGCGGAGATGACGGTATGAAAATGGCCGAAAGCCTTGCCCGCAGCCTCGGCAGCGGCCTTGGTCGACGCCGGATCAGTGACGTCGCATTGCACCGCCAGGGCGCGTCCGCCCGCAGCTTCGATTAATGCCACAGCTTCGTCCGCGGCAGTCTTGCGCGAGTGATATGTCAAGACGACATTCGCGCCGCGACTGGCGATCAGCCGGCAAATTTCCTGCCCCAGCCCGCCCGAGCCCGCATAGACCAGAGCACAACCATCACGTGAAAAATCCTGGCGTTCCTGGCTCATAGCAATCTCCTAAATATTATACGTTGAAGAGGATAGGATCGGTACCTCGCCATCAAAATCAGCCCGGACCTTACCTACACTTCTTGTCTGGTGTCATAATTCTAGTTTGCAACTAGCAAGTCAAGATACACCTCATCTTCACCAGCCCATCTGTCGCGCCGCGAGATCGCGCATTATTTCCTCCGCACCACCGCCGATCGCGTTCACGCGAACCTCGCGGTAGATTCGCTCCGATTTCGAACCACGAATGAAACCGGCCCCGCCTAACGTCTGAACGGCCTCGCGGGCACAATATTCTAGCGTCTGCGTAGCCTGATTTTTAAGCATGCAAATCTGCGCGACGGGTTTTTCGCCCTGCTCGACCCGCCAGGCCAAGCTTTCGAGCATCGCCTGCGTGGCAGTGATCCGCGTCGCCATCTCGACCAGCTTGTGTCGGATAACCTGCCGCTGGATCAGCGGCTGTCCGAACGTGTGGCGATCGCGAGCATAAGCGACGGTTTCGTCCAGGCAGGCCTGAGAAAACGCGGCGCAATCGGCGGCCATGATGATCCGCTCGCCATTGAAATTATGTGCAGCGATACTGAACCCACCATTTTCCTCGCCGAGCAGATTGCCCACTGGCACCCGGACATTATCGAAATAGAGCGTCGCGGTATCCGACGACCACCAGCCCATCTTCTTCAGCGGAGTGCGGCTAAGCCCCGGCATGTTTCCTTCCAACAAAAGCAGGGACACTCCGGTACGCCCCTCACCGCCGGTCCGCACTGCGGTGGTGATGTAATCGGCGCGCATGCCGCTGGTAATGAAGGTCTTGCTGCCGTTGACGATGTAATGATCACCATCGCGCCGCGCACTCGTCCGCAGGTTGGAGACATCCGATCCGCCCGATTCCTCTGTGATGGCGAGCGCACTGATTTTCTCGCCGGACAATATGCTCGGCAGCACCCGCGCTTTCAGGGCGTCGCTCCCTGCATTGGCAATCGGCGGAGCGCCGATCGTATGGCTAAACAGACCGGCAGCAACCCCGCCTATGCCGGCCCGCGCGACCTCCTGCACCGCTATGATCTCGAAGAAAATGTCGGCGGTGAAGCCGCCATATTCCTCGGGGAAGCCCAATTGCAGCAAACCCAGTTCGGCAGCCTTGCGATAGAGATCCCGAGGGAACTCGCCCGCTTCTTCCCAAGCATCGGCATAGGGCTCGATCTCAGACTCGACCCAGCGCCGCACTGTGTCGCGGAAGGCTTCGTGCTCTTCCGTGTAATAGGGGCTCGCCGCCGCCTTTAATCCGGGAGATGACGCCTGGTTCAATGCTATTTTCCTTAGACAGCGATGGAAGAAGGGGCAGCTTGCGCAGCAAGCGCCCGATGAAAGCCGGGCCGTTCCGACAATCGGTCCAGATATTGGCTGGCCAGCAGAGAAAGCGCCTCACCCAACCCGATGATCCGCGCGAGCATCAATGCGTAGCCGACCGAAATATCGGCGATCGTGAAGCGATTGGCGGCGACGAAATCGGCTTGCTCGAGAATCCGGTCGAGCAGCTTCAATCTGCCGCGAAACCAGCGTCGATAATCTTCGACAACCTGCGGCGCACGCCGCTCCTCGGGCTCCAGGACACCATATCGCAGCACGAGCGCTTGCGGGAAGGTCAGCGTGGCCTCACCGAAATGCAGCGCGTTCAGCCAGGCAGCATAGGCGGGGTCCGCCGGATCGACGGCAAGGTCGGTCGGCCCGAAGCGGCTCACGAGATATTGGCAGATCGCGACCGATTCCGTCATCGCCGCGTCTTCCGTGACCAGGAAAGGCACCGTTCCCAAAGGATTGACCTCAAGGAAGTCGGGCGCCTTAATGCGCGGCGGAAACGGCAGCATCGTCAGATCATAGGGAATGCGAAGCTCTTCGAGCGCCCACAACGGACGGAACGACCGCGCATTCTCGCAATGAAAAAGCCGCACAGCCGACACTCGATCCAACCCCTCTCCGCTCTTTATACACCCGCCGTTTAACTTATATGTTTTGAGCTAGCAAGTGTTGACTATCGCCATCCCGGATCGTACTGGAAGGCCGATTTAATAAGGAATTAGGAGGGGGCGATTGCCTAGTCTGCAATCATCCATCATTGCCGAAAGCGCGCAATTCAAAGCCAATCGCGAGGCGCATCTGGCCCTGCTGGATCAGTTGCGCGCGATCGAGTCTCGCATTTGCGCAGCCTCGGCGCGATCAAAGGCGAAATTCGCGAAGCGCGGCCAGTTGCTGCCGAGGGAGCGGGTCGCCCTGCTGCTCGATCGCGGCGCCCCTTTCATCGAGCTCTCGACGCTCGCCGGGCTCGGCTTTCATGAAGATGACGGCGCCGATCAGGTATATGGCGGCGGCATCATCGCCGGCATCGGCCTGGTTTCAGGCCGCCGCATCATGGTTATCGCGCATGATGCAGGGATCAAGGGCGGCGCCGCGCACCCCTATGGCGTCGAAAAGCAGCTCCGCGCGCAGGAAATCGCTATCGAGAACAAGCTGCCGCTCGTCCAGCTGATCGAGAGCGCGGGCGCGAACCTGATGCTTCAGGCGGAGATGTTCGTGAACGGCGGGAAAATCTTCGCCAATCTCGCGCGCATGTCCGCGCTCGGCAATGGCGTCGTCGGCGTGGTGCACGGATCGTCGACCGCGGGCGGCGCCTATCAGGTCGGCCTGTCGGATTATACGATCATGGTCCGCGCACGATCGAAGGTGTTCCTCGCCGGACCGCCGCTGCTCAAGGCGGCGACGGGCGAGATCGCCGACGACGAGGCGCTGGGCGGTTCCGAACTGCACAGCGCGGTGACCGGCCTGGGCGACTATCTTGCTGAAAACGACGCCGACGGAATCCGCATCGCGCGCAATATCGTGGGCCGCATGCCCCGCCCGGACCGTCCGGACCGCGCCTATGCCGAACCGCTGTACGGCGCGGAAGATCTGCTGGGCATCGTTCCGACCGATCATCGCAAACCCTATGACGCGCGCGAAGTCGTGGCGCGGATCGTCGACGGTTCCGACTTCCTCGAGTTCAAGCCCCGTTACGGCACGTGGACGCTTTGCGGCCATGCGGCGATCCAGGGCCATCCCGTCGGTATCATCGGCAATAACGGGCCGATCGATGCCGACGGCGCGACCAAGGCGGCGCAATTCATCCAGCTATGCTGCCAGTCCAACACGCCCATCCTGTTCCTGCAGAACACGACCGGCTTCATGGTCGGCACCGACGCCGAACGCGCGGGCATCGTCAAGCATGGCTCGAAAATGATCCAGGCCGTGACCAACGCCACGGTCCCCAAGATCACCATTCAGCTCGGCGGCAGCTTCGGCGCGGGGCATTATGCGATGTGCGGGCGCGCCTTCGCGCCGCGCTTCATCTTCGCCTGGCCCAATAACCGCGTTTCGGTGATGGGCGGCGAGCAGGCGGCCAAGGTACTGACCATCATCGGTGAAGACAGTGCTAAAGCCCGAGGCCAGGAGCCCGACCGGGCCGCCATGGAGGCGATGTCCGAACGGCTGATCGACACATATCAACGGCAGTCGGCGGCGACCTATGCCAGCGCGCGCCTGTGGGACGATGGTATCATCGATCCGCGCGACACGCGTCGCGTCCTCGGCGAATGCCTCGCGATCTGCGAAGCCGCCGAGCAGCATGTCCTGCAGCCCAACAGCTTCGGCGTGGCGCGACTATGAGCAGGTCACCGGTCAGCATCGAGCGGCAGGGCATCGCCCTCGTAGTCACCATGGACGACCCGTCGAGCCGTAACGCGCTGAGCGACGCCATGGTCGCTGCCCTCGGCGACGCCGTGGCCGCCGCGCAGCAGGATCCGGCGGTGCGCGCCCTGGTGCTTCGTGGCGCCAATGGCAGCTTCTGCGCCGGCGGCGCGCTGAAGGGTTCGGGTGCATCGCACGATCTGGCGACGATCCGCGAAACCAACGTGCGCGGCGGAGCGCTGTTTCGCGCAATCTTCGACAGTCGCGTGCCGGTCATCGCGGTCGTCGAGGGTCCGGCCTTCGGCGGCGGCTTCGGACTTGCCTGCTGCGCCGACATCGTCATCGCGGGGCCGGATGCCAGCTTCGCCCTGTCGGAAACCTCCCTGGGGCTCGTCCCCGCGCAGATCGCACCGTTCGTCCTCCACCGGCTCGGCACGCGGACCGCGATCCGGCTGGGCGTGACCGGCGAACGATGCAACGCCGCGCAGGCTCTGTCGATCGGGCTGGCCGACCATGATGCCCGCGATGCGGCCATGGTCGAATCCATTCTAGCCGACCGCATCGCTATGATCGACAGATGCGCGCCCGGCGCCAATGCGGCCACCAAGGCCCTGTTCCATACGGCCGGCGCGATCGACGCCCAGCATTATGCCGAACATGCGGCGGATATCTTCATCGAAGCGCTGACCGGCGAGGGGCAGGAAGGGATTGCCGCCTTCGCATCGAAACGGAAGCCTTATTGGCGGGAGGACAAGGCGTGAGCGGCTTCACGAAGGTACTTGTGGCGAACCGCGGCGAGATTGCATGCCGCATCCTGCGAAGCGTTCACGCCAAGGGATATCGCAGCGTCACCATCTTCAGCGATGCCGACCGTGACGCGCCGCATGTCGCAATGGCCGATGAGGCCGTGCATATCGGCCCCGCACCGGTCACCCTATCCTATCTCGACCTCGATAGGGTGCTCAGCGCGGCACGCGCCAGCGGCGCGGATGCGATACATCCGGGCTATGGCTTCTGGTCGGAAAAGGCCGACTTCATCGAAGCCTGTCTCGCCGCCGGACTGGTCGTGATCGGCCCCGATCCGCAGTCGGTCAGGTCGATGGGCGACAAGGCGGAGGCGAAGCGGCAGATGATCGCCGCCGGCGTTCCGTGCGTTCCCGGCTATCATGGCACGGACCAGAGCGACGAACGCCTGACCCGCGAGGCGGAAGCGATCGGCTATCCGCTGATGGTGAAGGCCGCGGCGGGCGGCGGCGGCAAGGGCATGCGCCTGGTGACGGCCGAGGCGGATCTTGCGAGGGCGCTGCGTACCGCCCGATCCGAAGCGCGCAATGCCTTTGGCGACGATGTCCTTATCCTCGAGCGCGCAATCATCGAACCCCGGCATGTCGAGATCCAGGTGTTCGGCGACAGCTTCGGCAACGTCATCCATCTTGGCGAGCGCGACTGCTCGATCCAGCGCCGCCACCAGAAGGTCATCGAAGAGGCCCCCTCGCCGGCCGTCGGTTCCGAACTGCGTGAGCGGATGGGCTCGGCGGCGGTGCTGGCCGCACGATCGATCGACTATGTCGGCGCGGGCACGATCGAATTCCTGCTCGGACAGGACGGCAGCTTCTATTTCCTGGAGATGAACACCCGGCTGCAGGTCGAGCATCCGGTCACCGAACATGTCACCGGCCTCGACCTCGTCGCGTTGCAGCTCGACGTCGCCGCCGGCAAACCGCTGCCCATCACCCAGGACGATGTCCGCATCAGCGGCCATGCGATGGAGGCACGACTCTACGCCGAAGATCCGGCGAACGACTTCCTGCCGCAGACCGGGCATGTCGCGCTGTGGGAACCGGCCGCCGGTCCCGGCGTCCGCGTCGACGCGGGCATCCGCACCGGGGGTGAGGTGTCGCCCTATTACGATCCCATGCTCGCCAAGATCATCGCCTGGGGCGACGATCGCGAGGAAGCCCGTCAGCGCCTGCTGCGCGCGGTCGAGTGCACGTCGGTGCTGGGCCTGAGCACCAACAAGAGCTTCCTCGCGGCGGCATTGTCCGAACCCGAATTCGCATCGGGGCAGGCGACGACCGCTTTCATCGCACGCGCTTTTCCCGATGGCTTCGGCGGCGACGGTCCGCCGCCCCGGGATCTGATAGCGGTGTCGGCCGCATTGCTTGCGTCGCAGCATGGCGACGGCTGGGCCACCAACCGATGGATACGGAACGATATCGCGATCGAGGCCGGAAACGAGAGCTTCGCGCTATCGGTGTCGCGGTCCGGAGGACAATGGCTGGTCGATGACGGCAACGGCGATCCGATCGCCATCGTGCTGCACGGCAATGCGGGCGGCTGGATCGATTATGCCGTCGGCGCGGCACGGCGGCGGGTGCGCCATGTCCCGTCGGGCGACGGATTTTTCCTGGAAGCCGAGGGACGCGGATGGCGCTTCGTCGATTCCACCCTCGCCGGCCCCGACGACAGCGCACAGGGCAGCGATGGTGTCCTGCGGGCGCCGATGAGCGGCGTGATCACCCTGATCGGCGCCTCGGTCGGCGATCTCGTCGAGCGCGGGCAATCCCTCATGACCATGGAAGCGATGAAGATGGAGCATCAGATCACGGCTGCCGTGCGTGGCCGGATCGAGGCGGTGCATGTCGCCGCCGGCACCCAGGTGGCCAATAACGACGTGCTGATCGTCATCGCCGCCGAGGATGCGGCATGAGCAGCGATCCCGTGATCTTCGGCGGCGCCTCCGGCTTCTGGGGCGACAGCGCCATCGCCTTTCCCCAGCTGCTGCGTGCGGAACGGATCAACTATATCGTCTTCGACTTCCTCGCCGAGGTCACGATGTCGATTCTGGCGCGTGCGCGCGCGGCGAACGACGCCTTGGGCTATGCCACCGACTTCGTCAGCCAGATCGCACCCTATCTGCCCGAACTGGCCCGCCGCCGTATCCGCCTGATCAGCAATGCCGGGGGCGTGAACCCGGCCGCCTGCGCAGAGGCGATACGCCGCGAGATCGAGCGCCAGGGACTGAGCCTGCGCGTCGGCCTGGTCGAAGGCGACGGCGTGCTCGACCAGCTGGATGCACTGCGTGCGGAGGGCGTCAGGGAGATGTTCTCGGATCGCGAGATGCCGGCATCGCCATTGAGCGCCAACGCCTATCTGGGAGCGATGCCCGTCGCGGCGGCGCTGGAAGGCGGCGCGGATATCGTCGTGACCGGCCGCTGTGTCGACAGTGCCCTCGTGCTCGGCGCATGCGTGAAAGAATTCGGATGGGCTCCCGACGATTGGGACCGTCTCGCCGCGGGTTCGCTCGCGGGCCATCTTATCGAATGCGGCGCGCAAGCCAGCGGCGGCCTCTTCACCGATTGGGAACAGACCGGCGACTGGGCCGATATCGGCTATCCCATCGCCGAGATCGGTTCCGATGGATCCTGTGTGCTGACGAAGGCTGCCGGCACAGGCGGACTGGTCAGCGTGGGCACGGCCGCCGAACAACTCGTCTACGAGATCGGCGATCCCGCCAGCTATCTTCTGCCCGACGTATGTTGTGACTTCACGGGGGTGCGCCTCGAACAGGCCGGCCCCGACCGCGTGTGCGTGGACGGCGCCAGGGGCCGCCCGCCGGGGGATCGTTACAAGGTCAGCATGACCTATGAGGACGGCTACCGGCTGGGGGCGATATGGACGATCATCGGCCATGACGCCCGCCGCAAGGCCGCCAAGGTCGCCGAGGCGGTATTGCGTCGCGTCGATGGCATGCTGGCGACCAGAGGCCTCGATCCGTTCACCGCGACCGATGTCGAGATCCTCGGAAGCGAGGAAAGCTATGGTGCCAACGCGCGCTGCGACGATGCGCGCGAGGTGCTGCTGAAGATCGCCGCATCCCATCCGCGCAAGGAAGCCCTGTCGATGTTCCTTCGGGAGTTCACCTCGGCGGGAACTTCGATGGCGCCCGGCTTCACCGGGCTGGGCGGCCACCGGCCCAAGCCCATGCCGATGGTCAGGCTGTTCTCCTGTCTGATCGACAAGGGCCGCCTGTCGCCCAGAGCGTTGGTCGACGGCAAGGAAATCGCGATCCCGACTGCGCCGAACGCGGCCCTGACGCCGGCTCCGGTCGTCGATGCGCCGCCGCCGCTCCCCGACGCCGCGGCCGATGCCACGGTCACCGTTCCACTCCGGTCGCTGGCGTTCGGACGGAGCGGCGACAAGGGCGACAACGCCAATATCGGCATCATCGCGCGCGATTTCGCGGTGCTGCCCTATTTATGGGCACAGCTCAGCCCGGAAATGGTCGGCAAGACCTTCGCGCATTATGCCCCGACGAAGGTGGAACGCTTCTTCCTGCCGGGGCCGGGCGCGATCAACTTCCTGTTGCACGATTGTCTTGGCGGCGGCGGCACGGCGTCGTTGCGCAACGATCCGCAGGGCAAGGGTTTCGCCCAGATCCTGCTCGACACGCCGATCACCCTGCCCCGCGAGCTGCTTGCTTCCTGAGATTTCAGGAGGGAACGGCCTCGCCTATCGAAGTCGCCAGGCCGCGCAGCTCGGTCTTTTGCACCTTCCCGCTCGCGGTGCGCGGCAGGGCCGGCAGGAAGTGGATGACCTTGGGATGTTTGAAGCGCGCCAGCGACCGCTGGCAATGCGCCCGCACGTCGGCCTCCGACAAGCCATGCCCGTCGCGGACTACGATCGCGGCGAACCCCGTCTCGCCCCAGCGATCGTCGGCGATCCCCACGACCGCGACCTCTGCCACGCCATCGAGTTGGTAGAGTATGTTCTCCACCTCCGCCGGATAGACGTTCTCGCCGCCCGAAATATACATGTCCTTGATCCGGTCGAGGATGTGCAGGAACCCCTCCGCATCACGCCAGCCCCCGTCTCCGGTACGCAGCCAGCCGTCCGAAAATGCCTGCGCCGGCGCGTCGGGCGCCTGCCAATATCCGGGCGTCACAGCGGGCCCGCGCACCCATAGCTCGCCGGCTTCGCCATCGGCCGCATCCTTGCCGTCGTCGGTGACGATGCGGGTCTCGACGTGAAGCAGCGGCTTGCCGATCGACGTGCCATGCGCGCGCGAATCCTCCGGCGAGAGCATCGTCACGGCAGGGCCGGTCTCGGTCATGCCGAAGCCGTTAACCACCGACACGCCCTTTGCCGTCCAGGCGTCGAATACAGCATTGGGGAGCGGCGCCCCCCCAACACCGATGAAGGCCAGGCCCGAGAAGTCCGCCCCGGCAAAGGCCGAATGCTGCGCCATGAACTGATAGGCCGAGGGCACGCCGAAGAAATGGGTGATGCCCAGCGATCTATCGGACAATGCGGTCAGCACCGCCCCCGCATCGAAGCCCCGGCCGAGGATGATCGTGCCGCCGGCATGCAGCACCGGATTGGCGTAGCAGTTGAGCCCGGCAGTGTGGAACATCGGCATGACCGAGAGGAACACGGTATCGGGGGTGATCCGCACCGGTATGCCGAGATTGACGGCATTCCACACAGTCATGCCGAAGGTCAGCAGGACCCCCTTGGGAAACCCGGTCGTGCCAGACGTGTACATGATCGTCTGGATGTCCCCATGCACGCGGCGCGCAGGCTTGCGGATCGGCGTTCCCCGTTCGGCGGCGCGGCCGACCGGATCGGTCTCGCTAAGCGGTTCAAACCGGCAATCGAGCAGCAGCTGGACCAGCTCGTCGGCTATCGCGCCGAACTCGGGAGCGTAGAATATCAGCTTCGGATCGGCATGGCCCAAGATGCGGCCGATCTCCGGTGCCGTCAGCCGCCAGTTCATCGGCATGAAGATCGCGCCGGCACGGCCGAGCGCCAGCATCAACTCGACCTGTATCAAGCTGTTCGGGGCGATGACGGCGACCCGGTCGTCCACGCCGATCTGCATCGTCTCGGACAGGAAGCCGGCGATATTATCCACGCGCCGGTCGAGGTCGAGATAGCTGCGCCCGGCGCGCGTCTCCAGATCGACGATCGCCATATGTGCCGGACGGTGTCGGGCATGTGCCCTTACCCAGTCATGGTGGAAAAGATCAGTCACGGCTCTCCTACCCTATTCTCGTCTGGCGCGATGCGGAGATGCGGCACGGCGCCCATGGCGGCAATCCCCTTCGCGCCCTTATTCAGTGCGGCAAATACCCTCTTACACAAATATGCTATGCACAAACAAGTATTGACGATCATCGAGGCGTTCGCTATTCGAGGATCATGGTCGATCGGGCTCCGTACCCGGCGAATGGAGGGGATATCGGGCGGCCATATGTCGCAGGCCACCCGCGCTTCCATCGACAATGACCGAACCAGGATGTCGCACGATATCATCAGCATCGGACCTTTGACGTGAGCGTATACGGCCCCTCCTCCCCAGAGACATTGGCCGACCCCCTTCCCGCCGCCGCGGAGGCATGGCTTGCCGATCATGTCGGCGGGTATGAGGGGCCCGGCGAACTGCGCAAATTCGGGTTCGGCCAGTCCAACCCCACCTTCCTTCTGTCGGCATCGTCGGGCGACTATGTTCTCCGCCGCAAGCCCCTGGGCATTCTGCTTCCCAAGGCGCATGCCATCGAACGCGAATATCGCGTGCTCAAGGCGCTTGAAGGCAGTGGCGCTCCGGTGCCGCGCGTGCATGCGTTGTGCGAGGATCCATCGCTGCTGGGCGCGGCGTTCTTCGTGATGGATTTCGTCCGAGGACGGATATTCTACGATCAGCGCATGCCTGGCGTGGAACCGGACGAACGCGCGGCGCTGTTCGACGGCATGAACGCCGCGGTCGCAAGTCTTCATCGCATCGATCCCGATGAGGTCGGCCTGACCAGCTATGGCCGGCCCGAGCGCTTCATCGAACGCCAGGTCTCGCTGTGGACGGCCCAATATCGTGCCAGCGAGGGCGAACCTATCGATGCCATGGAGGCGCTGATCGAGTGGCTGCCCGCGCATCTGCCCGCCGAACAGCCCGGCCGGATCTTTCATGGCGATCTTCGTCTCGACAACATGATCTTCCACCCGACCGAACCGCGCGTGATCGCGCTGCTCGACTGGGAGCTTTCCACCGTCGGCGATCCGATCGCGGACCTCGCCTATCATATGATGGTATGGCGGGGCGGCGCGGATGTCTTCCGGGGCTTCGCCGATCTCGATCAGCAGGCGCTCGGCATCCCCGCCGAGCAGGCATATCTGCAGCGATATTGCGAGCGGGCCGGCCGCGACGACATCCCCGCGTGGAACTTCTACCTGGCGTTCAGCCTCTTTCGCGTCGTTGCGATCCTCCAGGGCGTCTGGCGGCGCGCCAAGGACGGCAATGCCAGCGCCGAGGATGCCCTGATCGTGGGCGCCCGCGCCGCGCCGCTCGCCGCGCTCGGCTGGGCCATCGCCCGGCAGGATTGATCTGAAGGAAGGAAACGACATGCGCGAAGCCGTAATCATATCGACGGCGCGGACCCCGATCGGCAAGGCCTATAAGGGCGCGTTCAACGACACGCAGCCCCAGGCGCTAGCCGCCCACGCGATCCGCCACGCGATCGACAGGGCGGGCGTGGCCGACGATGAGATCGAAGACGTGGTGCTCGGCTGCGCCATGCAACAAGGCGCCACCTCCCTGAACATCGCCCGGCAGGCCGCGCTGCGTGCCGGCCTGCCGGTTTCGATCGCGGGAATGAGCGTCGATCGGCAATGTGCCTCGGGGCTGATGGCTGTCGCCACCGCCGCGAAGCAGATCATCGTCGATCGCCAGACGATCGCCATCGGCGGCGGCGTGGAATCGATCTCGCTGGTTCAGAACGAACATCTCGACATCTATCGCGCCCAGGATCCATGGCTCGTCGAACATTGCCCGGCGATCTATATGAGCATGCTGGAGACCGCCGAGATCGTCGCGCAGCGTTATGGCGTCACACGAGAGGCGCAGGATGCCTATGCGCTGCAGTCGCAACAGCGCTACCAGGAGGCGACCCGGCAGGGGCGCTTCGCTGCCGAGATCGTGCCGCTCGAAGCGCAGATGCTGGTGGTGCCCAAGGATGGCGCACCACCGTTCGGCAAATCGGTCAGGCTGGAAAGCGATGAAGGCCCCCGCGCCGACACGACCGCAGAGGGCCTGGCGGGCCTGCGTCTGGCCTTCAAGGGCGGCCAGCAGCTCAGCGAAGGCCGCAGCGTCACCGCCGGCAACGCGTCGCAGCTGTCCGATGGTGCCGCTGCGCTGCTGCTGATGGAGGCGGCCGAGGCGAGCAAGCGTGGCCTGACGCCGTTGGGTGCCTATCGCGGCATGGCAGTGGCGGGATGCGGCCCCGAGGAAATGGGCATCGGCCCCGTCTTCGCGGTACCACGCCTGCTGGCTGCTCATGGCCTGACGGTAGACGATATCGGCATCTGGGAGCTGAACGAGGCGTTCGCCAGCCAAGTGCTCTATTGCCGTGACCGGATCGGCATTCCAAACGATCTACTTAACGTTTCCGGCGGCGCGATTGCGATGGGCCACCCTTACGGGATGAGCGGCGCGCGCATGACCGGCCATGTGCTGATCGAGGGCAAACGACGTGGCGCGCGCTACGGCGTCGTCACCATGTGCGTCGGTGGCGGCATGGGCGCGGCCGGCCTGTTCGAGATTTTCTGATGGAGAAGGCAAGCATGGAATTCGTACGGAGCGAGCGCCGGGGCGATCACATTCTTCTCGTCACGATCGACCGGCCCGAAGCGCGCAACGCGATAAGCGAAGAGGTTACCCGGCAACTCGACGCGATCGTCCATGACAGCGAGCATGATTCATCGGTACGCTGCGTGATCCTAACGGGAGCCGGCGGAAAGGTCTTCTGCGCCGGCGCCGACCTAAAGGTGGTCGCCAACGGCCGCCTCGAGCATCTGTATACGCTTCGGGGCGGCCTCGCCGGCCTGACTCATGCCGACCGCACGAAACCCTGGGTCGCGGCGGTCGAGGGAATCGCCGTGGCAGGCGGATGCGAGCTCGCATTGTCATGCGACATGATCGTGGCGTCCGAGGACGGCTCGTTCGGCCTGCCCGAAGTCACGCGCGGCCTGGCGGCGGCGGCCGGCGGTCTCTACCGCCTGCCACGCGCCCTGCCCCGTGCAGTCGCGCTGGAGATGATCGCCACCGCCAAACCGATTTCCGCGCAACGGGCTTGGCAATTGGGCATGGTCAACAGGCTCGCGCCGAAGGGCGGCGTTGTCGACGCCGCGCTCGAAATGGCCGAAACGATCGCCGCGAACGCGCCGCTGGCCGTGACCGAAAGCCTGGCCATCGCTCGTCGCAGCCAGGACCTGTCCGATGCCTCGCTCAGAGCGCTCGGCGATACAGCCCAGCGCCGCCTCATGCTGACCGAGGATTTCGCCGAAGGGCCGCGTGCCTTCATCGAGAAGCGCGCTCCGAAATGGGTCGGCCGCTAAAGCGACCTCATTTGCCGCATAGGCAGTCCTGGAAGCCCTTTCTAGCGGCGCCAGCCCGGCCGGCCCTTGCCGCCAACGAACCCGGCACGGACCCGCTGCTTAAGCAGCGGCGGTGGCCGGAAGCGCTCGCCATAGGCCTCCTGCATAATTTCCTGTGCCTGCACGCACAGGCTGGAGGTTACGGCATCCATCAGCGCGAACGGGCCGATCGGGTGCCCCAGCCCCAGCTGGCATGCCGTATCGATGTCCTCCGGCGTCGCGACGCCCTCCTCGACGAGGCGCACCGCCTCGATCATGAACATGTGCAACATGCGATTGACCGCGAAACCCGCAACGTCCTTGACGCGGATCGGCGTCTTGCCGGCCGATGCCGTGAGCCGCATCGCAGCTTCGGTCGTCGTTTCGGCCGTCTCGAAACCCGGGATCACCTCGACGAGCTTCATGCGCGACACCGGCGAGAAATAATGGGTGCCGATAAAATAGGGCCGGCGTTCGGAAGGCAGCAACGCCGCAAGCGAGGAGATCGGGATTGTCGATGTGTTGGACGCGATCACGCAATCGTGGCGGCAAACCTGGCCAAGCCGCTCAAGAACCGCGGCTTTTACCTCCTGCGCCTCGAAGACCGCTTCGGTTACCATGTCCGCTTCGGCAAATGTGGCGATATCGGTGACGAACGATATGCGTTCCAGCGCGGGGCAGATATCATCGGCGGAATAGAAACCGCGTTCGACGCCCTTTTGCAAAAGCGTCGAAAGCCGGGTCTTAGCACGATCGAGGACATCTTGGTCTCGATCGTTGAGCAGCACCCGATGACCGGCGAGTGCGAAAACCAGCGCGATCTCTCCACCCATAAGCCCGGCGCCGACCACGCCTATCGTCTCGCTCATCCGATGCCTTTCGTATTTAGGGTCAAAGTCCGAGCGGTGCGATGGTGTTGCCGCCATCGACCACGATGGTCTGACCGGTGATGTAGCGCGCCGCGGGCGAGGCCAGGAACGCCACCGTTCCCGCAATATCATCGGGTTCGCCGATACGGCCGAGCGGCGTTCCGGTTAGCGCTCGGGCGAGATTGTCCGGATCTTCCCAGAGTGCGCGGGCGAAGTCGGTACGGATCAGCCCTGGCGCCACGCAGTTCACCCGAACATTATGCGGCCCCAGTTCGATCGCCAGATTACGCGCCAGCTGAAAATCCGCCGCCTTCGATATATTATAGGCGCCGATCGACGCTGAGCCGCGATACCCGCCGATCGACGAAATTATGATGATCGCTCCGTCACGGCGCTCGATCATGCCTGGCGCCACCAACTGCGCCAACCAGTGCGTTGACAGCACATTGTTGCGCAGCACTTTTTCGAACTGCGCGTCGCTGATGTCGCGCATCGATCCATAAAACGGGTTGGTCGCCGCGTTGCAGACCAGGATATCGACCTTGCCGACGAGAGTCTGCGCCTGCGCGATCAGCGTCTCCACTGCGGAACGTTCACCTATTCCGGCGGCAACGGCGAAAGCCCTGCCGCCGCCACGGGCATTGATCTGCGCCGCGGCCTCGTCGCAGGCGCCTTGCTTGCGCGAGGATATGACGACGTTCGCGCCTTGGGCGGCGAGGGCTTCCGCGATCGCCTTCCCGATGCCGCGTGACGATCCGGTTACGACCGCGCCGAGCCCCCTGATATCGAACATTATGCAGCCTCAGGCCGCGGACGGGCGCGGCCAGAGCCCATCGGCACCGGAGGCGCGAGCCTCGACGATAGTCAACGGCTTGCTGTCGCCGCCGGTCAATGCCGGGTCCTGTTCGCGATGGCGACGAAGCTCCAGCTTGGCTATCTGATTGCGGTGCACCTCGTCGGGTCCGTCGGCCAGCCTCAGCAGACGGGCGGTCGCGAACGCCGTCGTCAGGAAATGATCGTTGTTGGTGCCGCCACCGCCGAACATCTGGATCGCGTGATCGATGACCTGCTGAACCATCGACGGCGCCGCAACCTTGATCATCGCGATCTCCTGCCGCGCTGCCTTATTGCCCACCGTATCCATCATCATGGCCGCTTTCAGAGTCAGCAGCCGCGCCTGTTCGATCGCGACGCGTGACTGCGCGATGCGTTCAAGCGTGACGGTCTGTTCGGCCAGTGTCCGGCCGAATGCCTCGCGCTGCTCCGCGCGACGGCACATCTGTTCTAGAACGCGTTCGGCAAGGCCAATCAGCCGCATGCAGTGATGGATCCGGCCGGGGCCAAGACGCCCCTGCGCTATCTCGAAGCCACGTCCTTCGCCGAGCAGCATATTGTCTGCGGGGACGCGGACGTTATCGAACAGAACCTCGGACGCGCGATCGGGAACGCCGTAGAAGCCCATCACGGGCAAAGCGCGAATTACAGTGACACCGGGTGTCTCCGGCGGCACCAGGATCATCGACTGGCGGCGATAGACATCGGCGCCGTCGGGATCGCTCTTTCCCATGAAGATGATGATGCTGCAGCGCGGATGGGTCGCCCCAGTGGTATACCATTTCCGGCCATTCAGTATGTAGCTGTCGCCATCGCGGACGATGGAGCTGCCTATATTCGTCGCATCGGACGATGCGACCTCGGGTTCGGTCATCGCAAAGGCGGAACGCGTCTCGCCCGCCAGTAGCGGGTCCAACCAGCGGGCCTTCTGCGCCTCCGTGCCGTAGCGCAGAATGGTTTCCATGTTACCCGTGTCGGGCGCCGAACAGTTGAACAGTTCCGGCGCGAACAGGCTGCGCCCCATGATTTCGCACAGCGGCGCATATTCGAGATTGGTCAGCCCACCTTCTACCTCATGGCCGGGCAGGAATAGGTTCCATAAGCCCGCTGCCTTGGCTTTGGCCTTGATCTCATCGACGACCGGATAAAGCGCCCAAGGGCCGAGCCGCTCGGCCTCGAGGAAGAAGCGCCGCTCATTCGAGTAAACATGCTTAGCCATAAAGTCGCGCAGCCGTTCGGCAAGCGCGACGCTTCTAGGGCTTTGAGTGAGGTCCACGGATCTATCTCCTGTCAGACGAGACGCGCGATCCGGATCGCGCGATCGTGAAGCCCGGGAAGCCGCTCTCGGCGGACTCCCGAAGCTCGTCGAAATAGCGGTTGGCGCCACCGAAGTGGAACAGCGGGCTGCGTGGCTTGCCGGGTATGTTCGAGCCCAGGAACCACGACGTCAGACCGCCGACCTTCGCCAGCAGGGTAGCGTCGAGCAATGTCGTGATGTGATCGGTCCATGCCTGGACCTCCTCGGGCGATGCCTCGATATAGAGTTCTGTTGACTGCAGTGCGGTCTTCACGGCCCGCCCGATCCAGGTGGCGGCCGCTTCGGTGATCGGAGGGATATTAGCGAAGGGCGCCTGCGGGCCCGATACCATGAAGAGGTTCGGAAAACCGTCCACTGCGACGCCAAGGGCAGTGCGAGGCCCCGCTTGCCACTTGTCGCGCAACAGTATTCCGTCCCTTCCGCGCACCTCGATGTCGTTGAGCGCGCCCGTCGCCGCATCGAAGCCCAGCGCGAATATTAATATGTCGAAATCATAAGCAGCGCCGGCGGTTCGCACGCCGTCGGAAGTGATCTCGACAATCGGATCCTCAGAAATATCGACGAGCGACACATTCTCGCGATTGAAAGTCTCATAATAGCCATGCCCCAGTGCGGTTCGCTTGGCTCCGATTGGATAGTTAGGGCTCAGCTTTTCGGCTGTGGCAGGATCCTTGACAATCGCCCGAATTTTCTGGCGCACGAATTCCGAGGCCGCCTCGTTACTGCGCTCGTCGACCATCACGTCATCAAAAGTATCGAACAGATAATGGAAGCCGCCCGTCTCCCACCCCGCTTCCAGGATGGCATGGCGTTCGGCGTCCGTCACATCGTCGTGCAACCGTCCGGGACTTGGCATCGCGAAGGCAAAGACTTGGTTCCGCACCTCGCTCCAGATCCTCTCATAATTCTTCTTGATGGCCCGCTGCTCTTCGGCGCTGATCGGATTGTTGCGCGCCGGCAGCACATAATTGGCAGTGCGCTGGAACAGTGTAACTTGCTCGGCTTCGAGAGCGACGATGGGCAAGATCTGTATGCCGGTCGATCCGGTGCCTATCACAGCAACCCGCTTTCCCGTGAAGTCGATACGTTCGTCAGGCCATCGCGCTGACAGGTAATAGTCGCCCTTAAACTTCTCGAGCCCCGGAAAGGGCGGATCGTAGACCTTGGTCAGCAGACCCACAGCAGTGATCACGAAGCGGCTGCGGTAGCTAAGGCCGGTCTGCCCGGTTACTGTCCATATGTTGGCGTCACCATCATACCGGACGGCATCGACCCGATGGCCAAAATCGATGTGGCGCCGGATATCGAGGCGATCAGCCACGAAGGCGAGATAGGCCTGGACCTGCTCGCCGCTGGCCATCTTTTCGGGCCAGCTCCATTCCTGCATCAGGATGTCTGAGAAGGAATAGCAATAGGTCCACGATTCGGAATCGGTGCGGACCCCCGGATAGCGATTCCAGTGCCAGGTTCCGCCGACGTCGCTCCCCGCCTCTACGATCCGGACCGACAGGCCAAGCTGCGTCATCTCGTGAAATGCACGTAAACCGCCGAAGCCGGCACCGATGATCACCACGTCATAATCGACGGCGCGCTCGGAGTGACCATCGGGCCCTGAAGTCGGCGTTGGCATAGATCCTCTCAGTTTATCTTGCGCCGTGGCGTGCCCGCCACCTATCCGATTAGCTACTCATCAAATTTGCTCTACGCAAGCAAGTTCTGTAAATAGAGTTTTGGTTTGAGGAGAATGCGATGGCGACGCCGGCTCGGCTTCAGGAAATATGTCCGGCGCGTCAAGCGCGCAACGACTGGACCCGCGAAGAGGTTCGGGCGCTATTCGACCTGCCGTTCAACGATTTGCTGTGGCAGGCGCAGGGCGTGCACCGCCAGTTCCACGATCCCAACGCTGTCCAGCTGTCGACCCTGCTGTCGATCAAGACCGGCGGCTGCGCGGAGAATTGCGGCTATTGCAGCCAGGCCGCGGGTAACGATACCGACCTAAAGGCGATCAAGCTGATGCAGGTGCAGGAAGTGCTGGAGGCCGCCGCCGAGGCGAAGGCCGCCGGCTCCGAGCGCTTCTGCATGGGCGCCGCCTGGCGCTCCCCGAAGGACCGCGACATGGATACGATTGTCGCGATGGTCGAAGGGGTCAAGGCGATGGGGCTGGAGACCTGCATGACGCTGGGCATGCTCAGCGACGACCAGACCGATCGCCTCGCCGACGCCGGGCTCGATTACTACAACCACAACATCGACAGCTCGCGCGAATATTATGACAAGGTCGTCACCACCCGCACCTTCGACGACCGGCTCGACACGCTCGAGCGCGTCCGCAAGGCGGGAATCAACGTGTGCAGCGGCGGCATCGTCGGCATGGGCGAGGACCGCGCCGACCGGGTCGGCTTCCTCCACGCGCTCGCTACCCTGCCCGAACATCCCGGCAGCGTGCCGATCAACGCGTTGGTGCCGGTCAAGGGCACCCCACTCGGCGACATGCTCGAAGGGCTGCCCGAGGCGCGGATCGACGATATCGAGTTCGTCCGCACCGTCGCGGTCGCGCGCATCACCATGCCCGGCTCGGTCGTCCGCCTGTCGGCCGGCCGCGAGAGCATGAGTGACGCGACCCAGGCGCTCTGCTTCCTCGCCGGCGCCAATTCGATCTTCACCGGCGACCGGCTGCTGACCACGGGCAACCAGGGCAGCGACGCCGATGCGAAGCTGTTCGGCAAGCTGGGTTTCGGAAGGTCAGTCTGAGAAGGCGCGCCTCCAGCACCGTTCGCAACGAGATAGCCCTGCGTTAATCGCAAAGCGCCTTTGTGCTACAATTATAGCAGCGCTATCGAAGATGCGCTGAGCCCGCGACGTTGAAGGAAAATATCGGTCGACTTCCGTTCAAACCAGAGCATTGGTGCTGCATAGAATCGCGCCCCGGATGCAGGGCGCTGCGGCCCTGATCGGACTGACCGACGGGGCTCTGGGTGGTGGGACGCAATTATGCGCGCCCGTGGAGAACCACCATGGAAGATATCCAGCCGACCACTGAAAACTTAGCCCAAGCTCCCGCCCCTGCCCGCCCTTCCAAAACCGCGATCGTCACCAAACTACTCTCGCGCAACCGCGGTGCCTCGCTGGCCGAGATCATGGAGGCAACCCACTGGCAGCCACATAGCGCTCGGGCCTTCCTGTCGGGCGTCCGGAAGAAGAAGGACTTGATCAAAGAAACCCGCCGGACCGGCGAGACCTCCTATCGGCTGGCCAACTGATGGCGAGCCTTGATGAACAACTGGCTGGGCTTGCGACATTGTCGCAGGCCCAGCTCCGCACCGAATGGCGGAAATATCATAAGGGCCAGCTGATGCCGACCGGTCTGGGTCGCGATCTCGCCGGCCGCGCCGTCGCATGGAAGATGCAGGAGCGCGTTCGCGGCGGGCTGGCGCCAGCCACCAGCCGCGAGTTGAAGCGCCTGGCCAAGCAGCTTCACGAGAGCGGTGACATCGATCTCGGCAAGCAGCGCCAGCTCAAACCGGGGACCAAGCTGGTCCGCCAATGGCATGGCACCGTCTACCATGTCCTGGTGCTGGAAGACGGCTTCCAGTTTCAGGATCGCCATTACCGATCGCTCACCCCAATTGCGCGCGAAATAACTGGTGCGGCATGGTCGGGTCCGCGCTTCTTCGGTCTGAAGGAGAAATTCGATGCGCCGGCCAGCTGACAACAAGGTCATCCGCTGCGCGGTTTATACCCGCAAATCCGATGAGAAGGGACTGGAGCAGGAGTTCAACAGCCTCGATGCCCAGCGCGAGGCGTGTGACGCCTATATCGCCAGCCAGCGCCATGAGGGCTGGAAGCTCGTTCGCGATGCCTATGATGACGGTGGACTGTCGGGCGGCAATATGGACCGCCCTGCCCTCAAGATGCTGCTTGCTGATATCAAGGCCGGCAAGGTGCGCCACCGCGAGTTCGTCATGGGCTCGGGTGAAATGAGCGACGGCGAATTCGAGAGCTTCCTGCGCGCTGCATTTCAGCAGCTGATCAATTTCAGCGTCGACGGATCGATGCACTTTTCCTGCATGGACTGGCGTGGCCTGGGCATCATGCTGAAAGCCGGTGAGGTCTATTCCGAACTCAAGAACATATGCTGCTGGGTCAAAAGCCAGGGTGGCATGGGCTCCCTGTACCGCTCGCAGCACGAACTGGTGGCCGTCTTCAAGGCGGGAACCGCTCCCCACATCAACAATATCGAGCTGGGTAAGCACGGTCGCAATCGTTCGAACGTTTGGATGATGCCCGGCATGAACAGCTTTCAGAAGGGCCGGGCCGAGCAGCTCGCGATGCATCCGACAGTCAAACCCGTCGCGTTGGTGGCCGACGCCATGCTCGATTGCTCAAAGCGCGGCGGCCTGGTGCTGGACGTGTTCGCGGGCTCCGGCACGACGCTGGTTGCCGCCGAACGCACCGGACGGTTGGGCGCTGCGATGGAGCTTGATCCCCACTACGCCGATGTGACGCTCCGTCGCTTTTGCGACGTCACAGGCATCGAGCCAGTCAACGCCTGGACAGGCCACATCATACGACGCCGTACCGACAACGGAGAAGCCAAATGAGTGACGAATATGAAGTCGGCTACCGCAAGCCGCCACGCAGCCATCAGTTCGGCCCGGGCAACAAAGCTGCTGCGGGAGGGAAGAAACGCACCGGCACGCTCTCCCTTCCCGAAATCCTCGGCCAGGCGCTCAATCGCCGCCGCAAGATCAAACGCGGCGATCAGGTCGTCTCGATGAAGGCGGCGGAAATAATGATGGAGCGGTTCGTCCATATGATGACGACTGGCTCGCCGCGTGAGCTGATCATGATGATCGGCCTGGTCGAGAAACACGCGCCGCGCTTCTTCGAGCAGGAGATGGCGCACATGAAGGTGACCTATCACCAAGCGGAAGGGTCCAGCATTGCTCCACCGCCGGCAGAACTTTGGGAGAAGAAATCATGAAGGTCGATTTGCCCGCATGGGCCGCGTGGCTCGACGTGCCCCGCGCCGAAGATCGCTCGAACGTCCGTCACCGGGTTCTATACGGCGGGCGCGGTGGCGGCAAGTCGTGGACGATCGCTCACAAGCTGATCGAGCGTGCATGGCTCAACAAGGAGCGGATCCTGTGCACCCGCGAGTTCCAGAACTCGATCCGCGATAGCTCGAAGAAGCTGCTCGAGGATGTCATCGATCGTTTGGGATTGGGAGCCGGTGGCAGTGGCTTCTTCACCGTGACCGAGAAGGAAATCCGCGGCGCGAACGGCTCGATCTTCAGCTTTATGGGGTTGAAGGGCAAAGACAGCGCCATCAAGTCGCTTGAAGGCTACACTTTGGTTTGGGTCGAAGAAGCGGCGACTGTCGGCAAGATCTCGATCGACGCGCTTGTGCCGACCATCCGTCGGGAGGGCTCCGAAATCTGGTGGAGTTACAACCCCCGCTATCCGCATGACCCGGTCGATGCGATATTCCGCGACCCCGCCACACGCCCGCCCGGCTCGATCGTGCTCGCGGTCCATTGGCGCGACAACAAGTGGTTTCCAGAAGTCCTGCACCGCGACATGGAGTTCGACCAGGACCGGGATCCCGAGAAATACGCGCATATCTGGAATGGCGAATATCTTGTGCGCAGCGAAGCGCGGGTATTCGACAAGTGGAGAGTTGCCCCCTTCGAGGCGCCGGATGACGCGGCGCTCTATTTTGGCGCAGACTGGGGCTATGCCGTCGATCCGGCCGTGCTGGTGCGATGCTTTATCGGCCGTTGGGCAGGCGAGCCCTATGCCAGCGAGGTCGTCGCCGATCCCGATGGACGGTGCCTTTTCGTTGATCATGAAGCCTATAAGGTCAGGTGCGAGATCGACGAAACGCCAGCATTGTTCGCCGGAAGCGACAGTCGTCAGTCGCCGCGCTGGGAGAATCCCTTCCTCCACATGGGTGTACCGGGCGCGCTGCTGTATCCGATCACCGCAGACAGCGCGCGCCAGGAGATTATCTCACATATGGTCCGAGCATATGGATTTAATATGCGGCGTGCGCTGAAGGGCCCGGGCTCGATTGAGGAGGGTGTGACCTTCCTCAAAGGTTACGACATTGTCGTGCATCCTCGCTGCAGGCACCTCATCGACGAGCTGGCGTTGTATAGTTGGAAGATCGACAAGCTGACCGGGAGCATCCTTCCCGAACTCTCAGATCGGAACAACCACGTGATCGATGCGCTGCGCTATGCGCTGGAGGGAGCGCGGAAAGTGGTGAGGCCCGATTACACATCGGCCAGCGCCGGCCCCCGGGTTATGAGGGTCACGAATGGATTTCAGTTTGGCCAGAATGCTCTGCAGCACCCCGGTCTTACTCCGCCATCGTATGGATTCGGCCGATACCAGACCGTCCAGGCTGCGATCTGGCGGCGGTTATCGAAGTGCCGAAACAGTCCCTCGTTGGCGAGGACGCTCGCGAACTCCGGCCCTATGCCCTTGAGGGTGGCGAGCATCGCCTGCGGCGAAGTCTCGGACATATCGTCACGCTCGGCCTCAACGCACCGGATCTGTTCGCTGAGCAGCTCGAGTCGGTCGAGCTCGCGATTGAGCTGCGCCTTGAGATGCAAAGGCAGTGGCTGGCCGTCGCTCGTCTGCAGGTCCCCCAGGCGCTCGCGCCGGTCTCGCCGGTTGGGTTCATAACCCCGAATACCGACACTGAAGAGCAGACCTTTGATGCGGTTCGTGTGCAGCGTGCGCTCCTTGACCAGCGCCTTGCGTTCTCGTCCGATCCGTCGACGATCCTCTTCCTCTATTGTTGGCACGCGAACCATCGAGCACACCCTTGGCTCACCGCGCGTCCACGCCATCAAAGTACGAACCCGCGTCTCGCCATCGATCCTGTCAGTCTTCGCCCGCCGGTGTCGGCGCGACACCGCAATCGAAGCGGCGTCGACCACATGGCTGGTGACCCAATCTTCCGACGCCAGGGCGCGATGAATCCAGAAGCCATCGAGTCCCGCTTCCTGAATAACGATCACCGGATAGCGTTGGCCTTCACGGGCCTGTGCTTTGTCGCGCAGGGCATCCAGACAGGCGAGCAACGCTGACATGTCGCCGCCCACTACCGAGTGACGGGACATCTTCTCGCTACCTGGGGACAGCGAAGTCACCAGCCACGTCGATTTCGACAGTTCCAGCGAAACGAAAATTGCGCCAAGATCAACTCGGATGGCGGCAGGCGGTGAGATCGGGTCTGCTGACATGGCAAATCCTTTCAGAGCGGTTGGTAGCAAGCCGACTCTGATCTCCTTCAGGCCGCTATCCAACTCTCATCATGGGATCTTTACCGGCGAACCGGCTGGACATGCGCGCATGCCACCCGGCCGAAATGGTTCGACCGAGTTTGTCTCAGAGAGGTTCTGACGCCCCGCTCCCGAGTATTGCGGGAGCACGGGACTGATTGCTCGCTTCAGGGCAGGCAAGTCAGATGTGAAGTATATTGGTCAACTTCGGCGAGATCACCGGAGCGAAAACAAATCCAAGCTCGCTTAGTCATCCATCACTGAACGGTAGCCATTCCCGGCTAAAGTGCGTGAATTGTGATAATGACAGTTTCTCACCCAGGCGCTGGAAGAAGGAGGTGCTGACCGATGCCGCTGAGCGGTTTACCGTCCCGATGGGGGCAAGGGCCGGTATATCCTCGTCGCGAGCACGCAAGAGGATGTGGCGCGCAAGATGAGCGGCGAAGATGTCGCGCGCGTCCATCACATGACGACGATCAGCTACAGCAACGATTGACCGGCGGTTTCGCCGGTCGACCCGATCAGGCGGAAGCTCGTCTCGAAGCGCAGGCCCAGCACCAACGCGTCGGCGATCGTCGGATCGGCGGACGGGTTGCGGACATATTGGACATTGGGCTGGACGCTGAGCCACGGCGCGATCGGCGCGCGGTAGGTCAGCTCGATGGCGGTTTCGGCTTTTCCGCTGCCTTGGGCGAGGCGATAGTCACGCGCTGTGAAGGCGGTGGCGACGGCGAGGCCGAGCTCATCCTCGTCACGGCCATCCAGCCAGCCGGTCAGCTTCATCCCCGCGCTGGCGAAGCGATCGAACATGTTGAGCCGGCCATTGGCGGTGCCGAGGCGGAAGAAGCCCGCGAGCGTGCCGGCGGGGCCCGAGGCGATCGGCGCTTCGCCGCGCAGATAGACACCACCATTGCCGCGTTCGCGCCGGCCGTCATGGGCATCGAACCGGGCGGTATAATGCCAGTGGCCGATCAGCATCCGGCCGCCGAGCACCGGCAGCTCGGCCTCGCCGATCAGCAGCGCCCCGTCCTTGCGCAGCGCGGAGGGCGGAAAATCGATGCGGTTGGCCACCCCGTCGAGGATCGCGGCGCGCACCGCCCAGCCGTCCGCCGGCCGAACCTCCAGCCGCGCGGCCAGCGACGTCTTCGGAAAGATCGACGGGCCGCTCAGCCCGGTCTGGCTGATGTCGGTGCCGATGCCATGCGCGCTGCCGAGGAACAGGCCGGAGGTTTCCAGGGCGTCGAACTCGGAGTTGAGGTCGTAGCGGCCGACCTTGACCGAGGCATGGGATCCCAGCTTCTGGTCGATCCACGCCTCGTAGAGGCGCAGCGCGCGATCGCCGGTCTCGATGTTGCTCGCGGCCTGTGCATCGCCGGCCAGGTCTGAGACCGACGTGCCGTTGTTGTAGAGGCCGTAGACGTGGAGCATCGCCCCGCGCCATCCGGCCACCGCCACCAGATCGGCCTCCAGCACGATGTCGAGATTGTCGAGATAGCGGGTGCCGCGCCGCACCCCGCCGGCGGCGACCCCGATCACCTCGCCGGTATAGGTCGTCTCCAGCAGGATCGGACCCTGTACCTCGTCGATCTCGCCTTCGGCATGAGTGTACGAATGGGCGTGCCGCGTCGGTTGCGGCAGATCGCCGGTTGCGGCGACCGCCGCGGTTGAGGCCAGCAGGGCGGCGGCGAGCATCGTCAGAAGCTCAACATCATGTTGAGACGAACCCGGTTGAGCCAGTCGCGCGGCTGGTTTGCGCCGGCATAAAGGCTGTCGAGCGGGCGATAATGGTAGAAGGTCGCGTCCAGCAGGACATTCTCGGCCGGGACATAGCCGACGCTCGCGCCGTGCATCCGGTAATTGGTCGCGATGCCGAGATTGTCATGCGAGAAGGCCGCGAACACCGCACCCACCTCGACCTCGGAATAGTTGAAAAACAACCGCCAGTCCCCCTTGTGCGCGGTACGGCCGACGCTGAACTCGATATTGAAACCGGTATCGGCGGACACCCTGGCGCCGAGGTTGCGGACATAATCGCCCGACAGCGACAGCGGCCAGCGTTCGCCGAGCCCGGTCCAGGTGGCGACGGCGAGGCCGTTGAGCAGGCGGAAGTCGGAGAGATAGCGGCCGTTGACGATCAGGTTGCTGCGGAAATCGCCGGCATCGGCGCCCGCGACCGAGTCCAGGCTGTAATCATAATAGGCGCCCGCCAGCATCAGCTTGAACGCGCTGCCGATCGGTGTCTGCAACACGCCCTGGAAGCCCAGCATGTCGCTGTCGCGGCCGGCCGGGGCCTCGTCGATGATGAAATAGGTGGCGTGGGCGTCGAAGGTCGCGCGGTCGCCGAGCTTGACGCTGTAGCTGGCCCCGGCGCCCTCGGGGACGACGTCGCCGTCCCAGATCATGTCGGTGCGCCGGAACAGGCTGGGGAATTTGCCGGCATAGGCGGTCAGCCCGCCGGCCTTGTAGCGGATCCAGGCCTGGTCGAGCGACGGCTCGAGATCGTCGTCGAAGCCGGTCAGGGGGATGTCGGTCGAATTGGGATCATCGGGATCGCCGGTGGCGAGCTGCCCGCCGACCGACAGGGTCCTGGTGATCTGATAGGTGGCGCGCAACCGGGCGCGCAGCACGCTGCGGGTGCGGCTGCGGGCGTCCTTGTCGGACCAGTTGAACTCCTCGCGCACGCGGACGTCACCGCTGACGTCGAGGCCGGGAATGCGGAACACGTCCTTCGACGGCGCACCGGAGCCGGCAAAGGTGGCGAGCCCGATGGGCGCCTGGGCGGCGGTGACCGGGGCGACCACGGCGAGCGCCGAAAGCGGCGCATGCGCCGCGCACGATGGCGGCGGCGGCGCGACGGCGACCACGGGCGGCAGCGACGCCTGCGGGCCGGCGGCCAGCTGCTGGGGTGGCGCGAGGCGTTCGAGCGCGGCATTCTGCCGTTCGACCAGCGCCTCGAGCCGCGAGATCCGATCCTTTTGGGCGGCAAGCTCACGCTCCAGCAGCTCGACCCGGCTGGCGGGGGTATTTGTCTGGGCCGATGCCGGCATCGCCGCGACGAGCGCGAGCACCGGAAGCGGCAGGGACAGCAGGGTGGAGATCTTGGGGGTCATGTTCTTCTTCTCTTCTTGCGGCGACGAGCCCAGAGCAGCGGACCCGTCACGATCATGGCGATAAGGCCCAGCCCGGTTGCGAGGATTACCAGACGGCCGACGAGACCCGCGGCCTGTCCGGTGTGAAGGGGAACGATGGCATTGGAGGCCTGCGTGCCGACCGAGGCCGCGACGATCGGGAAGCTGCCGCGCACCGTTCCGTCATTGGCGTCGATCAGGACCCGGCTGGCGCCATAGGCATTGCGCATCTCCTCGGGGGTGCGGAGCAGGACGATATAGGTGGCGTCTTTCGTCTCCGGGAAGCTGACCGATACCAGCGCGCTGCCGGGGAGCGCCTTCAGCGCCGCACCGACCGCGACGGCGAAGCCGACCGGCGCGGCGCGGACCGGAACGGGCGGCAGGCTAGGCTTGGCCGAACCAAGCAGGTTTGCCACGCCGTCCGGAAATTTGAGCAGCGTGCCGGTGATCGCGATCAGCAGCGCGGGCAGCACGAGCCACAGGCCGACCGCGCGATGCCAGGAGTAGAGGCGGGCGGCGGCATTGCCCTTGCCGATCGGCTTCAGGGCGACGGCCCATGTTCCCTTGTGCGGCCACGCCGCCACCAGTCCGGCGATCAGGTTGCTGGCCAGCAGCGTTCCGGTGATCGCGAGGATCCAGTCGCCGGTCGGGCCGGCGAGCAGGTTGTGATGGAGCCCGACCATCGTATCGAGCACGCCGCCGGTCGCGGTGTCCGTGCCCAGGACCGTTCCGTCGCCGATGATCCGCGCCGAACGGTCCTCGCCTTTCGCATCGGTGTAATAGATGTCGTAGCGGTCGGGCAGGCCGGCGGTCGTCCACATCGTTCCGATCGCGGCGCCGCTTCCGGGCGGTGCGAGCGTGGTCAGGCGGCGCTCAATGGCGGCAAGGTCTGTCGGGCGATGGGTGTCGCCGATCGCCGCATCGCGGATTTCCCAGTGGAAGACGATGAGGGTGCCGGTGACCGCCTGCAGCAGCCAGAAGGCCGCCGCAACGAGGCCCAGCCAGCGATGCAGCCTGACGATCCCGGCCCGCGGCCCGCCGCGCGTGGTCTTTGCCTTCACGGTCACGGCTGTGGCGCGGCCGTCGTGATGCGGTGGCCCGCGCCGGTCAGCAACAGCACCGCGAGGGCCGTCGAGGCGTATTTCGGCAAAGTCATATGGGTTCTCCCCTTTGTCATCGCACCCGCAACAGCCCAGTAGCGGCCATGTCGCCAACTCGGGATCGATACGATGACGAGTATGCGAGCGGCCGCTCCCCCGATCTGGATGTTGTGGGTCAGCAAGCTGGTACCGATCTCGGCGCTCGTTCACCGATCCAACCACCTAGAGCGGGGTGTAGACCTCGACCCGAAAGCTATCGTCGTGGTAACGCGTCACAGCTTCTGCCCCATCCTTGGTAGGGAAAATCGTGGAATCTGCGCTCACCAGATATAATTTCCCGGTGCGTTGATCGATATCCATCATCCGGGCGCCAACCCGGGTTGGGATCGTGCCTATGACGTCGAGACCATCACCGCCGTCGTAGCGAATTATCGTCATCGATCCTTCGCCGTTGCTCGTTACGATCCGCTCACGCGTCCGATCGATGATCATTGCATCAATCCCCTTTCCGATCGTCACACGTGCCGTAACCTTGCCGATCTTCGGATCGAGGATGAAAACCGAAGGCTGGTCGCCACCGCATGCGCCGACGAGCCGCTGCGACCGATTGTCGTACCGAAGCTTCGAGACATTGCAGCCGACCTTCCATCGCGCCTGCTCCCGCAATGTGCGGGCATCGAGTTGCAGAACCATCTGGTCGTAGCGAACGGGCGCGAAGAGGTGGCCCGTATCATCACCAGCCGGATCGTCCATCTTGCGGAAAGGGAAACGGATTTGGCTCAGCAATTTTCCCGTCGCCGGATTCAGCGTGAACCAGGTCGATTCCACAGGGCGAGAGCTTGTAATGAAGTGGATCCGGCCCGTGGCACGATCCAATATTCCACTGTTGAGCCCGCCGTCCTTTGTGAGGACGACGCGGTTGATCAGCTTTAGGCTGTCCAGCTCGAAAGAAAGCAGCGATCCGTCGTCCATGGCGACGTAACCGCGGTTATGGTCCGGCAAAAGCAACGGACCATTGGCACCGGACGAATTCGCTATCGTCGCGAGCGATCGATTGGTGTCAGCGTCGAAGACCGTCAGGCCGTCCTTGATCCGCGCCATGAACAACCGGGCGCTGCCAGGCTGGAATTTCACATAGTCCCAGTCGGTGTCGGTGCTTAGCAGACTTACGCTTGTTTCCATTCGATAAAGCGGGCTCGGAACCGGCTGCGCTTCCGCAGTTGCGGCAAAGAATAATCCGGCGAACGCTGCGAGACGAACGAGTTTCATTATGTCCTCCGATCCTCCACGCGCATCGCTCGCCTACGAACGATGTCTGGAAGCTTTGGTGATGGGGGTCCCCTATTTACGTGAGGGGGCGCTCAGGCTTGGCCGTCAACGATCGAGACCGCCCAAGGCGACATATTTGATCTCAACGAAGTCATCGATGCCGTAGCGCGATCCTTCGCGACCGATCCCGGACTCCTTGACCCCGCCGAACGGCGCGCCTTCGTTGGAGCTCAGTACCTCGTTGACGCCGACCATGCCGAATTCGAGCGCTTCGGCGACGCGCCAGATGCGCCCGATGTCCCGCGCCCAGAAATAGGCCGCAAGGCCGTAGCGCGTGTCATTGGCAATGCGGACGACGTCGTCCTCGTCCGCGAAGGAATAAATCGCGGCAACAGGACCGAAAATCTCTTCCGAAGCGATCTGCATGTCCGGAGTCGCGCCCGACAGCACCGTGGGTTCGAGATAATTGCCACCAAGCACATGACGCCCTCCCCCCTGCAGCGCCTTTGCGCCTTTCGCCAGTGCATCCTGGAGAAGTCCCTCCACTTTCATCACGGCAGCGGCATTGATCAGCGGCCCGATCGTCGTACCGCTATCGCGCCCGCCGCCGACAATGAGCTTGGCGGCGTCTGCCGCGAGGCGTTCCGAGAATTCTTCGATGATCCCGGCCTGGACATAAATCCGGTTGGCGGAAACGCAGGTCTGGCCGGCATTGCGAAACTTGCAGATGATCGCTCCGGCAACCGCAGCGTCAATGTCGGCATCGTTGAACACTATAAAGGGCGCGTTGCCGCCAAGTTCGAGCGACAGCTTCTTCACCGTATCGGCGCACTGGCTCATCAGTAGCTTGCCGACCCGCGTCGATCCGGTAAACGACAGCTTTCGGATGTCCGGGCTCGCGGTCAGCACGCCCGCGACGATTGCGGCCTTCGCCGCGGTGACGATGCTCATCACCCCAGCAGGCAGACCCGCACGCTCGGCCAGTACCGCCAGCGCCAGCGCCGACAGCGGCGTATCCTCGGCGGGCTTCACGACGATGGTGCAGCCGGCGGCCAACGCCGGGGAGACCTTGCGGGTGATCATCCCGCTGGGAAAGTTCCAGGGCGTAATCGCCGCGACCACGCCGATCGGCTGCTTCAGCACGATGCAGCGCTTGTCCGGCGCATGGTTGGGCACCACGTCCCCGTAAATCCTTTTGCCCTCTTCCGCGAACCATTCGACGAAGTTCGCGCCGAACAGGATCTCGCCGCGCGCTTCGGCCAGCGGCTTGCCCTGTTCGAGGGTCAGGATTTCGCCCAGCGCGTCAGCATTGTCGACGATCAGGCCATGCCAGCGACGCAGGATCGCGGCGCGATCCTTGGCGGTACGCTTGCTCCAGGGCCGGAACGCCGCCTTCGCTTCGGCGATCGCGGCTTCGGTCGCTTCCGCCCCATGGTCGGGCACGTCGGCGATATGCGCACCGTTCGAGGGATCGAACACGGCGAAGCTGGCGCATGCGGGCCGCGCGAAATCGAGCGCCTCCCGCAGCAGCGTTGCAGCGGCGGCGGAAAGAGGCAGGGCATCGGTCATCAAAGAACTCCGAACTTCTGGGCAGTGCTGTCGAGCGCGCGACCGAGACGCTCGACCATGTTGTCGACTTCCGAATGGGTGACCACCAGCGGCGGGCTCAATACCATCGAGCCCGAAATGGCCCGCGCTATCAGACCTTCTGCATAGCAGGCATCGCGGCAGATGATCGCAACATTGTCCTCGGGCGCGAACATCGTCTTGCTGTCGCGGTCCCGTACCAGCTGCAGGGCAGCCATAAGGCCGAGCCCACGCTTTTCGCCGACGATCGGATGATCGGCGAGGCTGGCCAGCGCGGACTGGAAATAGGGACCGATGTCGCCACCTACGCGCTCGACCAGGCCTTCGCGCTCGATGATCCCGATATTGGCCAGTGCCACGGCACAGGCGACCGGATGACCCGAATAGGTATAGCCATGGGCGAACAGGCCGCCCTTGCTCACAACGTCGTAGACGCGCGATGAGATCGCGACGGCCGAAATGGGCAGGTATCCCGACGACAGGCCCTTCGCCATGGGCATAAGGTCGGGCTCGATGGCGAACTGCTCGGACGCGAACCACGTACCGGTGCGTCCGAAGCCGCAGATTACCTCGTCCGCCACCAGCAGGATGTCGTATTTGCGGCAGATACGCTGGATTTCGGGCCAGTAGCTGTCGGGCGGCACGATCACACCGCCGGCGCCCTGGATCGGCTCGCCGATGAACGCCGCGACCTTGTCTGCGCCGAGCTCCAGGATCCGTTCTTCTAGCGCGCGGGCCGCCCTCAGGCCGAACTCTTCCGGGGTCAGTCCGT
Source organism: Sphingomonas sp. SRS2 (assembly GCF_000971055.1). Lineage (GTDB taxonomy): Bacteria > Pseudomonadota > Alphaproteobacteria > Sphingomonadales > Sphingomonadaceae > Rhizorhabdus. Next base: position 96,224 of record NZ_LARW01000084.1, on the reverse strand, counting down.
CGCCGCGCAGGTACCAGTGCGGATGGTCGATATGCGAATAGCCCGGCCCCGGAGTGCCATCCATCGCGTGCATGTGCGGCATGCCGCCCAGGCTCGTCGCGGCGACGGTCGTGCCGTGATAGGCCAGCGTCCGGCTGATGAAGATGGTCTTTTCAGGCTGACCCTTGATGCGCCAATATTGTCGCGCCATCCGCACGATCGTGTCATTCGCCTCCGATCCCGAACTGCCGAAATAGAAGCGGTCGAGCCCGGCGGGGGTCAGCGTGGCCAGCTTCTCCGCCAAGGCGATGATCGGCGGGGTCGTGCTCTGGAAGTGGTTGTTGTAATAAGGTAGTTCGTGCATCTGCCGCGTCGCGGCGTCGACAAGCTCCTCGCGGCCATAGCCGACATTCACGCACCACAGGCCAGCCATCCCGTCCAGCAGCTCATTGCCGTCGCTGTCCCAGACGGTGCTGCCCTGCGCGCGGGTGATGATACGCGATCCCTGGGTCTCGATGACCTGCGGGTCTGTGAACGAATGAAGATGGTGCGCGGCGTCACGCGCCTGCAAATCCTGCGTATGCGTCCAATTTCGACGAGTATTGTCTTCCGCCACGATGCGCCTCCGTTGACATGGACTTCTATGCTCTCTCCTTCGCAATGGACTCTCAAAGGTGGAAGATGACAAATGGCACGGCCTCTGGTGCCCCCTGCTCACCACGCACCGAGGGGTTGGCACCTTTCGGAGGCCGGGCCTTGGGCACAGACAGCGCTGATGGATGACCCGCGACCATAAGGAATGGGATGGCGTACGAACTGGGCCAACTTCTCGAAGCGATGGTCGCGGCCGGTCCGCCACTAGCCATCGAGACGGCAACCGCCATTGCGCGGACGACCTTCGGCGTCGCGGGACGGATCGACCGCCTGACCGGCGAACGCGATGAAAATTTCCGCATCAGCACCGCCGAGGGCGACAGCTTCGTCCTGAAGATATCACATCCGGCCGAGGACGAAGCGACTCTGTCGCTGATGACGGCTGCACTGCTGCACATGGAAGCGACGGCGCCTGATATCGTCTGCCCGCGTGTCCATCGCGCCCTGAACGGCCAGACGCTGGTTCACTTTTCCGACGATAATGGACAGGCGCGCACCGTCCGGTTGCTGGGATGGGTGCCCGGCCGTCCACTGCGGGATGCCGACCGATCGAGCCTACAGCGGCGGGGCTGTGCGCAGCTGGCAGCCGCAATGGCGACCGGCCTGCGCGGTTTCCGCCATCCGGCCGCGGCTCGCCCCCTGATCTGGGACCTCGCTAATTTCGACGTCGTGACGACGCTGTTGAAAGACCTGCCCGACCTGCCCGCCCGCGGCTTCATCAGCGATTTCGCTTCTGCCTATAGGGCGGAGGTCGGCTATCGCTTGAGCGATTTCCGCCAGCAGGTTGTCCATAACGATCTCAACGCGAACAACGTGATGGTCGACGAGGCCGATAATGCGACCGTCATCGGCGTGATCGATTTCGGCGACATGGTCGAAACCGCCTTGATTGCGGACGTCGCGATCGCCGCCAGCGCGCAGGTCACCGATCCATCGACGGCCCTGTCCGACGTGACCGAGTTCACCCTTGCCTATCATCGCGCCAATCCACTGCTGCCCGACGAGGCCGCCGCGCTCAACTGGCTGATCGCGGCCCGGCTCGTCACAGACGCCGTGATCCCGTCCTGGCATCGCGCGCACAATCCTGACGAGGTGCATTACGCCCGTGTTGACGCGACCTATATCGAGCGCCGCGTGGCGATCGTCGAGCAACTGATGCACGCCCGCATCGTCATACCCTTCTGATCGCGAGGAACCGACATGGTCCACATCAAACAGGATCAAACCATGCTGACACGCCGCCGCGAAGCGATGGGGCCTACATACAGCCTTTTCTACAACGAACCGGTGCATGCCGTGCGCGCCGAACGCGTATGGATATACGACGACACGGGTCGCCGCTATCTCGACGCTTATAACAATGTACCGATCGTCGGCCATTGCCATCCGCATGTGGTAGACGCGATCACCCGCCAGGCGGGGACGCTGAACACCCATACCCGTTACATCACCGACCAGCCTGTCCAACTGGCCGAACGGCTGCTGGGCACCATGCCAGCCGAGATCGACAACATGGTCTTCACCTGCAGCGGCAGCGAAGCCAATGACCTCTCCGTCCGTGTAAGCAAGGCAGCCACAGGCAATACTGGTTTCATCGTCACCTCCTATGCCTATCACGGTACTACGGAGACGATCGCGGGCATGTCCCCCGCGACCGGCCTGGCACTAGGCAAGGACGTCGTGACTGTGGAGGCCCCGTTGGGTGCCAAAGGGCCCGCGGAATTCGCTGATCGCGTCCGCGATGCCATCGCCCTGCTCCGGTCGCGCGGCGTCCGCCCCGCTGGGCTAATGGTTGACACCAATTTCTCCAGCGACGGCGTCATCACCGATCCTGCGGGATTCCTCGCCCATGCCGCCGACGCCATTCGCGCGGCAGGTGGCCTGTTCATCGCGGACGAGGTTCAGCCCGGCTTCGGAAGGACCGGCGAGGCAATGTGGGGCTTTCAGCGTCACGGCATCGTCCCCGACATCGTCACGATGGGCAAACCTATGGGCAACGGTCACCCGATCGCCGCGATGGCGGTACGCTCCGGAATCATGAAGGCGTTCGCCAGCACTGCGAAATATTTCAACACGTTCGGCGGCAATACCGTGGCCTGCGCAGCATCGATGGCCGTGCTCGACGTCATCGAGTCCGAAAGCCTGATGGCGAATGCCGCCACGATGGGGCAGCGCCTTCGCGCCGGTATTGAGGGTCTTGCCGAACGACACGGGCGGATTAGCGAGATCCGGGGTACCGGCCTGTTCCTTGGCGTGCAGATCACCGGCGACGACAGCAAGGCCGAGACTGCTCGGATCGTCAACGGGTTGCGCGATGCGGGCGTCTTGATCGGTGCTGCCGGAAGGAATGTCGACGTGCTGAAGATCCGGCCACCGCTGCCTATCCGGTCTGCGGAAATCGATTTGTTGATCGACAGCCTCGGCGCGGTCCTGGCAGAAGCCTGACCGCGCCGGCCGCCATCCCGATGTCAGCGGTTCGGGCCGATATCCACGCCCTGCCCCTTCGCCCGCAGGACATCGGGCTGCCCTGCCCCCAGGAGCGGCGATCCCTGGCGCGGCTTGTAGTTCGCATCCACCATCGGATCGGTGGTAATCAGCTTTCCCAGCCAGATCCGGGACTTGTCTTCGGCCTTTGATATATCGGCATTGGCGAAGATCGCGCTATGTTCGATCCAGATCGCGCTATCGTTGAGGGCATGGGCTGCGAACGGCTTGCTGTTCAGAATGAGCGTATCGATCGCATGGATCCCCGCGCTATTCTCGGCGTAGAGGACATCGTCGGCCAGCCCGTCGAACACGCTCCCCACGATGCGCGTATATGTGTTGTCATAAGCGGCAACGCCGCTGCCCTCGTTATGGCGAACGATCGAGTTGCGCAGGTCGAGCTGGGCGCCTTCGCGCAGCCAGATCGCGACGTGGCCGTCGCTCAGCGTCAGCCGATCGGCGCGAATATGGGTGTCGCCACGTCCCACAAGGCCCATCTTGAGGAACTTCTCGACCTTTACGTCGGCGATGCGGACATCGCTGTCGATCGCGAATATGCCATGGCCGTCATAGATCTCGTCCTCTTGGACGTCCCAGCGGAAACCGGTGATGGTCAGCCCGCTGACGGCGAGACTGGCATGGTCGATGACCAGCGCCGTCGTGGCCGGTCCGGTCGAACCGTCGAGGACGGCCCCGTCGTCGCCCGTGATCGTCAAGGACTTGCCGCTGACAACCAGGAAGCCGCGTATTTGGTGGACTTTGTAGGGAACGTCGCGATAGTTGTCTGTCGAATAGCGACCGGCCTTGATACGAACCGTATCGCCATCGGCCGCCGCATCGATCGCCTTCTGGATGCCGCCGCCGCCCTGGAAGAAACAACCGGCCGCCTTGGCCGGGCAGACGGTGAGCGTGCGGGGCGACGCGGCCATCACCGCTGTGGCGCTCAGGCCAAGTGACAGGGATGCGAGAAATCTCCATGCGAAGCGCATATGATGTCCTTTCATGAATGTGTCGGCGATCAGCCCGCCTAGGCGCGATCCGCTATCAGGAGATCGCGACCGATATATCCGAGCAGCAATACTGCAACCGCCCCCGTCAACCCGATGCCGGCGTGCATTGCCCAAAAGCCGATCGGCCCCAGCGGCTCGTAGAAGCGCGCCAGCCAGCCGCTGAAGATTCCACCAGCGAACAGGCCTAGGTAGAAGGCGCCGACCATCATTGCATTGACCGCCGCTGGCGCTACCCGCGAGACCAGAGCCAACGCCACTGGGGCGCAATAGACATAGCCCGCGCCGATCAGGAAGTGGAAAGCCACCGGCCATGCAAACGATACTCCGCCGTTGCCCGACACCATCTGCGCGATCGCCAGGCTCAATGCCGCCGCCGCAAAGATGACATTGCCGATGGCGAGCTTGGCGATATCGTTCGGCTCCGCCTGCCGCCTGGCCTGGAAGCGCCAGTAGACGACGGCGATCGGCGCCAGGATCAGGACCGTCAGGGCATCGAGCGACTGGAACCAGGAGACCGGAATCTCGATCCCGCCGCCGATATTGCGATCGACGACATCACGGACCCACAGCGGATATATGTTCCAGACCTGCGCCTGGATCGTCCAGAAGATCGACGTGATCGCCAGCAACGCCGCGATCATGACGATCGCACGCCGATCGGTCGCAGACAGCTTTTCGCGCCGGGTCGCCGAGCTCACTCTGTCGGTGGGCATATATTTGAGACCGCTGACATAGATCGCGATGGCAAGCAGCATACCGATACCCGCCGCGCCGAAGCCATAATGCCAACCCACAAACTCGCCGAGCGATCCGCAGATCAGCGGCGCCACGAACGCGCCGATGTTGATGGCGGTGAAGTAGATCGTGTATCCCGCATCACGTCGGCGATCGGTGATCGGATAGAGCGCACCGACCTGTGCCGCTAGATTGCCCTTCAGCAATCCCGAGCCGACGATGAGCGCGAAGAGAGCGGGCAGGAACGCCGCCTCGAACGCCATCAGGAAATGGCCGATCGCCATGGAAAAGGCGCCACCCAGCACGGCAACCGTCCGCCCGGTCAGCCGGTCGCCGAGCCAGCCGCCGAAGATCGGGGCGAAATAAATGAAGCCGACATAAAGACCGAAGACCTGCGATGCGAAGGCCTGGTCCGACAGCGTGCCAAACACGGCCTCGACGCCATGCCTGAAGCCGTCCGCTCCTGCGACCCGCTCGATCACGCCCGGCTTCAGCAGATGCTGCGTCATGTACAGCATGAGCAGTGCCTGCATGCCGTAAAAGGAGAAACGCTCCCAAGCTTCGGCAAACGCAATGTAAGCGAGGCCGCGGGGGTGTCCGAAGGCCGTGCGGCCGGCGGGCACCGTCTCGGATGGGGGGAGCTCTGATGACATCGGCATGCTCCCTGCCGCCCTACCGCAACGCGTCTAAGGTAGCGTTGAAGAAATCATTGTCGATGATCGCTTCGGCGCCTTTCGGCTTCGATCGCGAGCTCAGCACCACGATCGCCACCTGCCTGGCCGGGTTGATGTACATAAACTGCCCGAAGATACCGCGCGCGCTGAACGCGCCATCGGCCATCGAACCGTCGCTGCCGGGCACCGCCCACCACATATAGCCGTAGTTCAGCTGCCTGCCGCCGACCTCACGCGGGGCGCCGGCTTCGCTGACCCAGCCTTCGGGAAGGACGCGCTCGCCGTCAATGACGCCATCGGCCAGCAGAAAGGCCGCGAAGCGCCCATAGTCGCGCAGCGTCGCCGCGATGCCGCTGCCCGCGACCTCCAGCCCGCCCGGCGCTTCCAGCCACCAGGTGGCGTCGCTCTCCATGCCCAGGCGCGACCATATCCGCGCACTCAAATAATCGGACAGCCATTGGCCGGTTGCGGCGTGAACGATCGCCCCCACCACATGGGTTTCGCCTGTGCTGTAGTTCCACAAGCTGCCCGGATCAGCGGAGCGCGGCAGCTCCGCCATATAATCCATGATGGCGCCCGGCTGCTGGCCGATCTGGAGCTCCAGCATGCGGCGGCGTTCGGACTTGGGCTCGGTATGAGTGTCGTCCCAATGTACGCCCGAGGTCATCTGCATCAGCTCACGGATCGTCACGCCATCATAGGCGGACCCGACGAGCTTGGGCAGATAGCGGGTCAGCAGATCGTCGACGCTCTCGATGAAACCGTCCTGGATCGCCAGGCCGACCAGCGTCGTGCTCACCGACTTGGCCATCGACATCGACAGCCAGCGCGTGCTGGGATCCAAGCCAAGCTCATATTGCTCCAGCACGAGTGCTCCGCCGTGCATCACCAGCAGGCCGCCGATGCGGTTGCGCGACACATAATCGTAGAGATCGTAGGTCTTATCGCCCGACGGGATCGGGTAGTCGACCAGCCTCAGGTCGGCATATTGTAACGGCCGCACGTCGGCACCGCGCGCTATCCGGCGCGTCGAGAAGGCGACGTCGGTGTTGCGGAAAGTCTGAACCTGCTGCCCTGGCATCAACTTGCCCGCATAGGTATCGACCATATGCGCGATTGTATCCGATGAGGTCGCCGGGATGTTATCCCGCAACACCCACACTGCTGCCCGATCTTTCTTCGGCTGCGCGTCTCGTCCGTACCCTGTCAACATAACCCCCGCATGCCTGTAAACTTACCGTGTCCAGAAGAGGCTTGGCCTGCGCCGCTGCCTTGCCCAAGGTGCCAAGATCGGGAAGCCCGGTGCGTGGGCATCACCACGGTCGATCTCTGGCGAGGCGCGTGTCTACTGATGCGCCCACGCCTTCTTCCAGTCGACGATGTGGTTGATGTGCCCGACTTCCCAATAGAACTTGCTGCGCGGCAGTTCGCGACTGCCCGTCTCGCTCACCGTCGCCGCGTCGTAGAGCCGCCCGTTCACCATGGTGTAGATGACCGACCGGCTGTTGCGGATGTCCTCCAGCGGGTTCTTGTCGAGGACGATCAGGTCAGCGAGCTTGCCTTCCTCCAGCGAACCGATCTGGTCATCGACACCCAATGTCTTCGCAACATTGATCGTCGTGGTGCGCAGTAGGCGCATCGGCGCCATCCCGCCCTGCGAAAGCAATTCGAGTTCCCAATGCTGGGCTAGGCCCGACAACTCGCCATGCGATCCGGCATTGACCGTGACCCCGGCATCGTCGAGCTTCTTCATCGACCGGGCCACGGATCGGAAACCGATGTCCCAGATCTCGTCGGCCGCCCGGATCCCCGACATGCCCCGCACCTGCGGCGGTGCATAATGGCCGGTGCCCAGCGGATTATAGCCGCTGGTTGCCACCTGGACGAAGGTCTTCACCTTGGGATCGTCCCACACCCGTTCGGTCTGGTAGATGTAGTTCTCGCCGAACAGTTCACCGAACACCACCACCAGCGTCGGCGTGTGATGCGCTCCGGCACCCTTCATCAACTGGACGACGTCGTCATAATAGTTGGCGATGGGCATGTTGTGCTGGAGGTTGGTGTTGCCATCCAGGACCATGGTGACATTGTTGTAGAAGTTGCTCTCGCCTTCCACGTCGACCATCAGCCCGGTGTCGCGTCCCGCCTTTACCAACTGCTGCCGTGCGCTCCGCATCGGTTGGCGGTAGCTCTTGACGATCCAGCCGCCGAGCGCGCTCTTGCGCTCCATTAACGTCTTGGCATCGCCGTAGCTGTCGATCGGAATATAGGCGGAATCGCCCTTTCCCCTGCGGCCGAAGGCGATGAAGCCGGATTCGATCGCACGCGGACCCACCATGTCGCCCGACATGGTCATCTCAGCTTGCGAATAGCTCGGCAGTTCCGACGTGTAGGGGTCGTAGTTGGTGGTAACGCCGAAGGCGAGGGCGGCATAGCGGCTCGACTGCTTTTGCGGCATCAGCCCCGACGAGGTGTAGTAGCAGTTGTTGAGGTGGCCGTGCATGTCGATCAGCCCCGGCATGATCGTCTTGCCTGCGACGTCATAGACCTTCGCGCCGGCCGGCGGCTTGACCTGATCACTGCTGCCGATCGCCGCGATCCGGTTGCCGCGGACGACCACGGTGCCCTTCTCGATCACCTTGTCGTCGGCCGCCATCGTCAGGATGCGCGCGTTGGTGAAGGCGATGGTGCTGGACGGCTTATCGCTCGGTACGATCAGCCTCGTCTCGAGATTGGCGAGCTTGCTGACCTTGAGCGCGGGACCATCGATGCGCACACTTTCGAGGGTCGGGCCGGTCGCCCAGTGGAGCTTTTGCGAGTCCCGCGACCAAAGCAGCGAATAGCCGCCAATCTCGCTGATCCGCACCACCGGGGTCTCGGTGGTCGCCGCGGTGAGCATCATCGGCGCGCCGCTGTCCCGGTAACGCGCCACATAATATTGCTGGCGGTCGCGGAACGCGATCCACTGCAGGTCGGGGCTGATGCGCAGTTCGGAGGTGTCGGCGTCGGGGGTGCGGACATGCGTCCGCTTGTGACGGCCGTTCAGGTCGATGCTCTCCAGCATGGAGACCATCTCCTCGCCCATATAGTCGGCGATCACATAATAGACGCGCGTGCCATCGGGCGAGAACATCGGCGCTTCGCCGGGCGGTCCGATCGGGTGGCTCTCGCTGCCAGCCAGATCTATCCAGTACATGCCGGGCTCGGCGGCGTGGCCGCCCAGACAACGGTCGCCGGCGTCAATCTTGTAGACCAGGCGCTTGCCGTCGGCCGAGAAGGACGGCTGACGCAGGACCCCGCCACTGGTAACGAGCGTGCGTTCGACGCCGGTGGCGAGATTGCGCAGCTTCAGCGCCCCCCCCTGCTCGTCCCGCCATTCGACATAGACGACCGATCGACCGTCCGGCGAAATCGCAGGTTCGAACTCCAGCGCGGTCGAACGGGTCAGGCGGACGGGCTCGCCATTGCGATCCTTGCGCCAGAGCCGGCCCAGCGCGTTGAACAGCACGGTGTCGCCCGAGGGCGTGTAAGCGAGCTGACGAATGGCACGGACCATGAAGGTGCCGGGCGCCATGTCATGTGTGAAGACGGGCGGCTTGATCGGCTTGTGGTGCGCCGTGACGCTGAACGGGATCGGGCTGTGCGCCCCATTCTCCATGTCCACCTTCCACAGCTTGCCCTTGGCCCAGATCGCGACATGCCGGTTGTCCGGGAACCAAGCATATTGCGGGTAATAAGAACCCTGCCAGGTGTAATCCGCCTGGGAATCGCGATCGAGCCCGTCGAAGATCGGCCGCTGCTCGCCGGTCCCAATGTCGTAGGAGAACAGCACCGTCTTCGCCATGACGCGGCGTACGAAGGCGATCCGCTTGCCGTCCGGCGACGGCCGGGGCGTCGTCGCGCCGCCGAAACCGCGGATCAGCTCCTCGGTCGCACCGGTCGCCAGCGTGCGGCGCTTGATAGCATATTGGGCGTGGTTGGCGTCGAGATAGACGACCGACTTGGTCGGCGGCAGCAGCTTCTCGGTGTAATAGAGATAGCGCCCGTCACGCGAGAACTGCGCCTCGTGGACGTTCTCGCCAACAGTCGGCTGCGCCACCAGTAGCTGGCCCTTGCCACCGGAGAGTTGGAATAGGCGGAGTTCGGCATTGTGCAGCTTATGATCGCTGTCGGGCATCCGCGCCGCGGCGATCGCACCGCCATCGAAAGTCCAGGCCGGTCCGGTCAGCGCGTTGGTCGTCTCGCTGGTGATCTGGCGGGGATCCGATCCGTCGATCTTGTCGATCCAGACATTGTCACCGCCGCTGTGGTCGCTGATGAAGGCGATTCGCGATCCGTCGGGGCTGAAGCGCGGATCGCGCTGCATCGCGGCGCCACCCTTGATCAGCGTCGCCTTTCCGCCGGTCGCGGGCAACGCATAGATGTCGCCTAGCATGTCGAACAGGATCGTCTTCCCGTCCGGGCTGACGTCTAGACTCATCCAGCTTCCCTCGGAAACGGTGAAGCTGACGTTGGTATAGGGCTGCCCCGTGTTTTCGACGTCCCAGGCGGGCCCGTTGCCCGATACCGGCGCGCTGGCAAGGGCGGCCGCCACGAGGGCTGGAACGATCGAGCGCATCATTCGCCCCCCGTCCAGGCGGGGTTCCAATTGATGCCGTTCATCTGCCTCAGCTCCCAATAGAACTTGCCGCGGGGGCGACTGTAATTGCCGGCTTCGTTCATCGTGGCGGTGTCGTAGATCCGGCCGTTCACCACGGTCTGAACCACCGACTCGCTGTTGCGGATGTCGTCGAGCGGATTCTTGTCAAGGACGATAAGGTCCGCGAGCTTGCCAGGTACTAGCGATCCGATCTGCGCATCGATCCCAAGCGTGTTGGCTGGGTTAATCGTCGCCGCGCGCAGAATCCGTATCGGTGCCATGCCGCCTTGCGCAAGCAGGTTCATTTCCCAGTGCATCGCCAGCCCCGGTATCTCGCCGTGCGAGCCGACGTTTATCACCACCCCGGCATCGTCGAGCTTTTTGGTGGCGCGCGAAACGCTGCGGAAGCCGATGTCCCACAGCTCGTCTGCCAGATTGATCGTCGTCATCGCCCGCGAATAAGGCGGTGCCTCATAAGGCGTGCCGAGTGGGCTGTAGCCGCTCAGTACCTGCTGCACATAGGTGCGGATGCGCACATCTTTCCACGCCTCCGTATGCTGATACATGTAATTTTCGCCGAACAGCTCACCGAAAGACACGACCAGGACGGGCGTGTTGTGCGCGCCGGCCTTGCCCATGAATTGGACCAGATCGTCATAGTAATTGGCGACCGGCAGATTATGCTCGAGACTGGTCGTGCCATCGAGGATCATACTGAGGTCGTAAGCATAGTGGCTCTCGCCCTCGGAGGCGACGTTGATCCCCGCCTCGCGCGATGCCTGCATCAGCATTTGGCGCTGGAAACGGGCCGGCTGTTTGTAATTCTTGATCGTGAAGGTGCCGAGCGCCTTCTTGCGCGCCAGGATATCGCGGGCATCCGCCATGCTGTCGACCGGCATGTAGATGAAATCGCCCTTTCGCGACCGGCCGTAGATCGCGGCGCCGGTAGTGATCCAGCGCGGGCCGACAGATATGCCCGCCTGCGTTGTTTCGCCGCTTTCGTAGCTTACCAGATCGTTGGGATAGGGGTCGAAATTGGTGGTGACGCCATAGGCCAGCGCAGCATAGCGCTGCGGCTGCTTCTGCGGGACGATGCCGACATTGTAGCAGCAATCTATATGGCCATGCGCATCGACCAGCCCGGGCATGATCGTCTTCGCCGATGCATCGATCACCTTGGCATCGGCCGGCAACTTGACAGTATCGGCGGGCCCAACCGCCTCGATCCGGTTGTCGCGGATGACGATGGTGCCGCGTTCGATCACCTGGTCCCCGACCATCGGGATGATCCGGGCATTGACCCAGGCGACCGCACCGCGCGGCTTGTCGGCTGCTACGGTTAGCCCGAGCGCGACCGTCCGGGTCGCGGCGCGGACATCGGCCGCATCCGGTTCAACGCGGTGTATCGTAGCGCCCAGCGCCCATGTGACGGCTTTGGAATCGGCCGACCAGGAAAGGCCATAGCCACCCTGGTCGGCCAGTCGCGTCGCCTTCACCTCCGGATTGGCGGCGTAGAGATCGACCATATTGCCCATGTCATGGAAGCGGACGACATTATATTTTTGGCGGTCTTTGAACGCGATCCAGCGCAGGTCGGGACTCGGGCGCAATTCGACGGTATCGGCATCGCGGCTGACCACATGCTTGCGTGGGTCGAGCCCATCGCGCCGGATGCTGCGCAACACCTGCTGGATATTGTCGCCCGCATTATCCTGCTCGACGAAATAGATCCGCTCGCCGTCTGGCGAGAACATCGGATAGTCGTCGCCCGACGCGACGAAGAATGGCGCGCTGCCCTTTGCGGCGATGGTATAGATGCCCGGCTTCTCGCGCGCGCCGCCTAGGCTCGGATCGGGTTTCTGGATGCGATAGACAATATCGCGTCCGTCGGGCGAGAATTGCGGCTGCCGGATCGCCCCGGCCGACTTAACAATGGTCCGCGCGCCGCGCCCCTGGGCATCGGTGACGACAATCGCCCCACCTAGCTCGTCATCCCAGGTCGCGAAGACGATGCGCTTGCCGTCGCCTGACCATGCCGGTTCGAACTCGAACGCGCTTTCCTTCGTCAGCCGAAAGGGCGCCGCGTCGTTCCACTCCTTGCGCCAGATATGGCCAAGCGCGGTGACCAGGATCGTTCGGCCGTCCGGGGAAGCCACCGCCTGGCGGACGGCTTTCACAGTGACGCTGTCGGGCGCGATGTCGTGAGTGAAGGCCAGACGTTCGGTGACGCGATGGTTCGCACTGACGTGAAAGGGGATGTGCACCGCCGTGCCGGTGAATATATTCACTTTCCAGATCTTGCCCTTCGCCCAGATGGCGACATGGACATTGTCCGGGAACCACGCGTAGCGCGGGTAATAATTGCCTTGGGTGACGTAGTCGCCTTCGAGATCGCGATCGAGGCCGTCATAGACCGCGACCTGCTCGCGAGTTGTCAGGTCGAGGCGAAACAGGACGGTCTTAGCGCGCACACGGCGGACAAAGGCGAGTTGCTTGCCGTCGCGCGACAGCGCCGGCGCGATCGCGCCACCCCAGCCGCTCGCCATCAACTCGGTCACGCCAAGGCCGAGATCGCGGCGCTTTACGCCGAAATTGATGAAGGTCGCGTCGATGTAGATATTATCGCGCTTCAGCCGTTCGGTATAATAGACATAGCGGCCATCCGGCGAGAAGGTCGCCTCCTGCACGTCGCGCCGCGCGGCGGGAGCGCCGATCAGGGTCTTGCCGCCGCCCTGGGGAGTCGGCGCGGCGGTATCGAACAGGCGTATCTCGGTGGTGTAGTTATGCGGCGCATCAGCGGGAAGGCGAGCGGCGGCGATTGCCTGGCCATCCGATGTCCAGGCCGGAGCGCTCAGCATGTCGACCCGTTCTTGGGTGAGCATGACAGGCGCACTGCCGTCGACCCGCGATGTCCAGATATTGTCGCTGCCGTTCAGGTCGCTGATGAAGGCGATCGAGCGGCCGTCCGGGCTGAAGACGGGCGTGCGCTGAATCGCGGGGCCCACCTGGATCGGCCGTGCTTCGCCGCCGTTCGCCGGTATCGCGAAAATATCGCCCAGCATGTCGAACAGGATCGTCTTCCCGTCCGGGCTGACGTCCAGGCTCATCCACGTGCCCTCGGTCGTAGAGATTGCGATATCGCGGGAAGGCTGGCCGGTATTGGCGACGTTCCAGGCTGGCCCGCCTGCAGAGCCCTGACAGGCTAATGTCATCGCAGCCGCGCAGGTCGCCAGCTTTAATACGCGGCGGCCGTCGTCCGACCTTAGAAACATCAGCATCGACAATGTACTCCTCGTGCCGCCGGCCCCGCTCCACCGCGGGGCAGGGACCAGCGACACTTCGTCCTCATGTTAGTTCAAGGTCATGCCCAGGCGTACGCCTATCGTGCGCGGCTTCGTGCGATTGGCCTGCGAGAAGCCGACGAAGGGATCGAGCGCCTTGTTGGTGTTGAGGATGTTGTTTGCGAAGAGTTCCGCTGACACTCGATCGAAGCGCGCGCCGATCCGCGCGCCCAGCAGTCCGACGCTATCCGAGGACTGGCGGCGGAATTGCGGCAAGTAGAGGAAGTCGTCGGTGTAGTAGACCTTGCTGCGATAGCTGAAGTCGACATGCGCGAACCCCGCGACCGTAGGCGTCCAGTCGAAGTCTGAGTCCGCCGCCAGCGTGAAGCTAAACTTGGGCACATAATCGCTGCGATCACCTTTTTGCACAGCAATCGTCTCGCCGGCTGTAAGGTTGAGGCTCTTCACCTTGCTGTCGACATAGGACGCCGAACCGCTCAACGACAGCGTCCGGATCGGCTTGACCACGACGCCGGCCTCGATGCCCTTAATCTCTACCTTGCCGATGTTGCTGGTTCGGTTGATCAGCACCCCACCAAGCGAGCCGGGATCGTAGAAGAGACCGCGACGCAGCTGATCGGAGAAGTCGGTATAATAGGCCGCGATGTCGAAGGTCAGCAGGCCGTCAGCAGTGACGCCCTTGGTGCCGATTTCATAGTTCCAAGCCTTTTCTGGGCTGAAGCGTGGCAGCCCGTTGCGGTTGAAACCGCCGCTGCGGAAGCCCTTGGCCACATTGGCATAGACGCGCCAGTCATCGTTCAGCGAATAGCTGGCGTAGAAGCGAGGATCGGTCGACCTGAAGGTACCGCGCTGCTCCACCGTGCCGTCCGACTGGCGGGCGCGATCCCGGAAGCGACGCGCACCGGCACCGATCTGGAAGGCCTCCGTGATATCATAGGAGACATCGGCGAAGACTGACCAAGATTTGCTGCTCTCGTTGTTGATATAAATATAGGGGTAATTGACCCCGGCAAAGGCGTTCACGCCGACATCGTAGAAGTCCGACTTCACGTCACGGTAGAAGCCGCCGACAGTGTAGCGGAGCGGCCCGCTGCCGTTCGATGCCACGCGTACTTCCTGGGTGAACTGCGTCGAATGGTCGTTGTTGATGTCGTAACCTTCGTTCTGGACGCCATAGACGGTTTGCGGCCCCGCGATATAGGTTAGGTGATAATCGCGCTCCAGGTCGATATAGCTGGTCGAGCTTGTCAGCGTCGCCGGCCCCAGATCCGCAGTCGCGGTCAGATTGTACAGCTGGTAGCGATCGTCGCGCGGCGGTAGGATGAGGCCGCGATCGACGCCGACTTCGTTGGTGCGATCCTTTTCCTCATAGTCGAGGCCGAAGCGGCTCTTGTTGCGATAGGCCTGCACCGTACCCAGGAGCTCAAGCCATTCGTTCGGCTTGAAGAGTACTTTCGCGCGGATGCTGTAGAGGTCCTGGTTATTGCCGTTCTTGATCCCAGCTTCGGGCTGGTCGATCCAGCCGCCGCCATTTTCCAAGGTCGCGGCGACGCGCACGGCCAGCTTGCCATCGACAATGGGCAGGTTCACGATGCCGGTCAGCTTAGTTGCCGCTGCGCCGCCATCGATAAATGACATCTCTCCGTCGACGCTGCCTTCGGTCACGTCCAGCTTCGGCTTATTGGTTACGAAGCGAACGGTGCCGGCAGTGGCGCCCTGTCCGTAGAGCGTGCCCTGCGGGCCCTTGAGTACTTCGACTCGCGCCATATCCAGGGCACGCAGATCGAGCTGCCGGAACGAGCCGTTGAGCGTCACCGGCGTTTCATCCTGGTAGACGGCCACGAGGGCGTCCGAACCGGCGAGATTGCCGATACCGCGCATGAAGATTTGCATCGAACCGGGGCCGTCGGCGCGCAGTACCACGCCGGGCACTGCAAAGGACAGATCCTGGACAGTCTGGATATTACGCGCCTTCAGATCCTCACCGGTGATCGCCGTCACCGTAAAAGGAACGTCGATGAGGCGCTGTTCGCGTTTCTGCGCCGTCACGACAATGTCATCGGACGCGCGTACCGCGTCCCTGCCCTCTTCCGCGCTGGCTGCTGCGGAATGTAGCAGTGTCATCGCGGTCGTCATCAGCAACAGTTTCGATACCGTCATGCTCAGCCCCCTTTTTTGGCTTAACCCTGCTGGAAGGTGTCAAGGGTCGCACCGCGACGGCAGATGCGAAAACAATGACGCCCGGTGCATCCCGCGCACCGCAGGAAACGTCACTGCCGCTTGCCCGACTGCTGCCAGCTTCCCGGATTGACGGTCAGATCACCACCGCGTTCGAATTTGAGAAGCAACGGATAGCGGCCGGGGATCGTGAACATCGCTGGGCCTGCCGACTTGAGCTCAACCGGCGTTGCACGGGAAATGGCGAACGCGTCACGCTCGCCGGTCGCGTGCGCGAACAGCTTGCCACCCTTTTCGGTGATCCGGATGCTGACATAGGAGCTGAACCGGTAATCGCCGGCATGAGCCCCCCAACCCCGCATTTCGTCCTTGCCGACAGTCACGACGGGAACGGGCTTCGGCTGCTCCGGCACGGAGGCCAGGATCGCATCCCACATCACTTCGGAGGCAACCGCCCCCATTTCCGGGCTGCTCAATCCAGCACTGCCTTCAGGCGCATCGATCTCGCCGGTCGAGACGGCATAGAGGACATCGCCATCGGCCAGCGTAGCGAAAGGCTGCAGACCCCGGGCCATCGACGTATGTACCTGCACGGCTAGGCGTTGCAGCTCTGCTACCGGCATCTTCTGGTTCACGACCACCAGGCTGACGGTGGTGTTGCGTTTGGCGTTCAGGTCTCCCTTCCAGTTGCCACGCCGGCTGCCCGGCAAACCGGCCATCAGATCGGCGGTGCGCAGATTCTTCGGCCATCCTGCTTCCGGATTACAGGCGACGACTTTCCCCTCACGGTCCGTGACTACACCCAGAGCATTCACCACGGTGAAGGCTGCAATCTTCAGGTCGCCGATCTGGCGGAAGGCGCCTCCCTGGCCCGAATGTGCCTTGCACTTGAAAAAATCTCCGGTGCGGGTCATCCGACCTGCACCAGAAGCCCCATTGCGGAAGGTGCCAGCCTCCACGGCATGAAAGGCCGCCTGCGCGAGCCGCTTGTCGGGATAGATTTCATTGAGGCGGCGATCACCGAAGTCATAGATGATTGCGCCGACCGACAGCGCGATGCTGTCCCACATTCCTGTGCGAACGCCGTCGTCCTTCAGCGCGGTGCCGACGGCCGTGACATTTTCGAGCCCGTACCAGGAGCCCCCGGAGAAGACGACCGCATCGAGATCGGGGGTGTCATAGCTGAGCCGCAGCCAGTCGGTATTGACCGTCCCCGGCCCGCCGCCCCGCACATCAACCGCGGCCAGCACCTTGTGGTCGAACCGGAACACGGTAACGCCGGTGGGCCCTTCGCTATATTCGGCAGTACCGATCTTCAGCATCGGCCAGTCGAACTTCATCGTTTTGCCGCCGCTGTTGACGACCGTCGCCAGTTTGTCCTGCGGATCCGGCGCGGTGTCAGCAATCGCAGGGCCCGCCGTGACGGCCATCGCGATGGCCGATGCCAGCATTATTCGCAAAAACCGCATAGCAAGTCCTTCCCTTTTGAAATCGCTTAATGCGCGCCATCCAGCTCTGCCGTTAGAGCCGCGAGCAGCAGGTCCACATGTTCTCTCCCGAATACCAGCGGTGGTCTGATCTTGAGGACATTGGCGGATGGGCCCGTCGCGCTGATCAGGACGCGACGTTCCCGCAATCCGTTGACGATACGCCCGGTCAAGGCCGGATCCGGCAATCCGCCTTCGCCAAGTTCGACCCCGACGAACAGTCCCACCCCCCGCACCGCGGCTATCCGACCGTCACGCCCGGCCAGCGCCGAAAGCCCCTCCCGGAGATACGTCCCCACCGAATGCGCTCGCGCTACGAGCCCATACTCTTCGATGGCGGACAATGTAGCAAGGCCCGCGGCGCAGGAGACAGGATTCCCCCCGAAAGTATTGAAATAGCGTGCGTTGGCGCCAAACTCGGCAACGATATCAGGGCGCACGACGAGACCCGCGATCGGATGGCCATTTCCCATCGGCTTGCCCAGGCTGACCATGTCGGGAACGACGCTATGCCGAGCGAATCCCCACATCGCCTGTCCGGTGCGACCAAAGCCTGGCTGCACCTCATCGGCTATGAACAGTCCACCTGCGGCGCGCACGGCGTCGACCGCCTCAATAAGAAAGCCTGGCGGATCGCTAAATATCCCGTCGCTGGAAAAGATCGTGTCGCAAAAGAGCGCCGCTGGCCGAACGCCTTGCGATTGCATCTCCGCAAGCGCAGCAGCGACACCCGCCGCGAACCCTGCGCCGACATCTTCGATATCTCGAGCATCCCTCGGCGCCGGGACGGTCCAGACATGGGGGCCGCGCGGCACATGCGCGCCAAGCGACGGCGACATGCCGGACACTGCATGCGTCAGGCCGTGATAGGCGAGTTCGGTGACGATGACACCGGTGCCACCAGTCGCCGCCTCGGCAATCCGCAGGGCTAGGTCATTCGCTTCGCTACCCGTGCAGGTGAAAAGGACCTGGCTCAATTCCGGCGGGAATGTCGCCAGCAATCGTTCCGCGTAGTCGAGGATTGTCTCGTGGAGATATCGCGTGTGGGTGTTGAGCGTGGCGACCTGGCGCTGGATCGCCTCCACGACGCGCGGATGGCAGTGCCCGATCGACGCCACGTTGTTATAGACGTCCAGATATGGCTGGTCGTCGGCATCATAGAGCCACACGCCGTCGCCGCGGACCAAGTGTAGGGGCTGCTCATAAAAAAGGCGGTAGGCGGGGCCGAGCAGGCGTGCGCGCCGCTCGATGAGTTGCCGAGTCACAGGAGCCAGACTGGACGGATCTCCCGTAAAGGCGTTTACCATTCCGCCATCACGAACCTGGGCGCTCATGCCGCCACCCTCCGGCATATCGCGCGCACGCGGTCCGCGACGCTGTCGGGCTCGATGGCATGGAACAAGGCAAGCCCCCGAACCGAAAGCGGTTCGTTGCGCAATATGTAGCTTCGATTCGCCGGATGGTGACCCGCGCGCCAATTGGTGATGCTCATGGTGATCGCCCACCGGGCTGCGCACAGGCCCCATAGCAGATCGATTTCGTCGTCCAACAAGGGCAGGATGCGGCAATATGTTGCAGCCATCTCGGCGAGCGCGCCTATCGGATCGTCGGCATCAAGAATTTGATACGACGCCGCGGTCGCCAAGTCGGCGACTAGCGGCGCAAAGACGGCATCGCCGAAATCGATCACACCCGAAATCGCGCCCGCTTGGTCAACGAGATAATTATGAAGGTTGAGGTCGTTGTGAATTACCTGATGGCGCAATGCCGGAAGGCCAGGCGCTATGTTAGCCCGCCAATGGTCAAATATTCCGGCCGCCTGCCCGCGCTTTTCGTCATCCCCGATGGCCTCCAGCAATCCGGCTGCATGTTCCGCCCGACTGACGTCCCAGAGCAGGGGTTGCCCCGTCGGTCGCTGACTGAAGTCAGCCAGACAGATATCCAAAGCGGCAAGGACGGTAGCAAGGCGGTGGCGCGATCCCGGACCGCGAACGACATCATGACCGCTCGTTCCGGGCAGGAAGGTCATCAGCCGCACCGCATGGACCACACCGTTCGACAGGGTGACGTGGGTCTGGATACCGCCCGTCAAATCCGGACAAAGACGTGACACCGGCAGCTCGGTAGCGCTGGCCGACAGATGCTTGAGCAGATCTGTCTGGAATCGGTTGGTCTCGGGGTCTTCGCCGCTGTTGATGAACTTGAGCAGAAAACTGTCCCGATCCGACAGCAGGCGAAAGTTCGCGTCCCGCTCGCTCGACAGCATCTTGGCACGACCTTTTACGCCAAAGACCTTGTAGGCGAATCCTTCGGCATCGCTTTCGGAAACCATCGGCGGCGAAGCTTCAAAAGCGCCGTGCATCATAACCTGCTGTCCATTGGCCATCGTGGCAACAGGTCTAGCCCCGTTTCAGCCGCCTTTGTCGATGCTAAGGCCGATGCGGGTGGTGCGCCCTGCTCACCAGATCCGTGAAGCTTGTCATCTGGCGGCTCCCGGCCGCAGCACCCAATCCTTGACGCACGAGGACAGGATAGTGACCAACCCAATGTCAGACGCCGAAGATAGCAAAACGCCGCCAGCTGCACGGCTCTATGCGCCGCCGCAGTTCATTGCCGACAACCCGTTGCCGATCATTGGAGCCTATCCCTTCGCGACTCTCGTTTCGCCGGGCTTGCATGCGACCATGACACCGATATGCTGGGAACATCCCGATCAGACAAACACTCTGATTGGCCATTTTTCCCGCCTCAATCCCCATGCGCAGGCGATAAGTGACGGGCAGGACGTCCTGGCGATGTTCAATGGGCCGCACGCCTATGTGTCCCCCCGCTGGTACGTCGATCGCCCGACCGTTCCGACTTGGAACTACGTCACCACCCATGTGCGCGGCACGATAGAACCGCTGGACGACGAAGCGTCGACGCTCCAGATCCTCGCGAAAACGGCCACGATCTGCGAGGCCGCCGCCGAGCGGCCCTGGACGATGGAGCAGGCCCCGGTGGGACGGGTCGAGTTCCTGCTGCCGATGGTCCGCGCCTTCCGCATCCACGTCGAGCGCATCGAAGGAGTCTCTAAGCTCAGCCAGGCCCATTCGCCAGCAGACCGCGTCCGGATCATCGATGGCCTTCGCGCTGAAGACATCCAGAGGGATATCGCCGCCTTCATAGCGGACCTGCCCGACGCCATTCACCCATGAGGACTCTAGAAATGCAAATCGAGATCGCCGCCGTCAGCGCCGTCGTCCAAACCTATCTCCAAGCGCTCTTCAACGGCGATGCGGCCGGCATCGCGTCCGCGTTCCATCCCGACAGCCATCTCTATTCTGTCGGCGCCGAAGGCGCGCTGGGCGACCTGCCCCGTGCCGACTGGCTCAAGCTGATTGAACAGCGCCCGTCGGCCCAATCGCGCGGCCTGGAGCGAAACGACCGCGTCGTCTCCCTCGACTTCTCCGGCCCTGCCACGGCCTGCGTGAAGGTCGAATGCACAATACCCCCCGCCGCCTTTGTCGATCACTTGCTGCTGCTGAAGCTGGCCGACGGCTGGCGCATCGTCGCGAAGTCCTTCCATTCGACGTCGCTGGCCTGACGCCTGCCCGCAGCGCATCCGCGCTTTACAAAGCAACGCTTGACGGCGGCATAGGAACTCGCAGGGTGAGGGCAGGTTATCATGGATCCTTCGAGAGTCAGCATGTCGATCAATCCACCCTCACGAAAGGCACTGCCCCCCTTTGAAGCGCTGCGGGCCTTCGACGCGGTCGCGCGGCTGCGCGGTATCCGCAAGGCGGCGCTCAGCCTCGGGCGCGACCACGCCGTCGTCAGCCGCCACCTGCGCGGGATCGAAAGCTGGACCGGCACCACGCTGATAGAACGCGGGAGCGGCGGCAGCGTGCTGACCGAGGATGGGAAGCGCTATCACAAGCAGATCGCAGAGGCGCTCGACAATATCGCGCTCGCCACCATCGATTTGATGCGGCGCGGCGACCGTCACCGCCTCCATATCTGGTCGATGCCCGGCTTTGCCTTCCATTGGCTGTCGCGCCAGCTCGGTGCATTTGAAAAAGCCAATGCAGGTGTCGACATTGAGCTGCGGCCCACGGATCGCAGTCCAAATTTCGCCTATCATGAGAGCGACATCGATATCCGGTTCGTCTCGACATACGGCGATCCGTTCGAACTTGCGCCGGGCCTCAAGAGCATCGAGCTTGCCCGTGTCCCGATCGTCCCCGTCGCCAGCCCCGCTTATCTTGCCTCGCACCCGCCGATAAAGACCCCCGCCGAACTTACCAAGCATCGGCTCCTGCACGAGCATAATTTCGATAGCTGGGCTACTTGGTTTGCCGCGCACCGCGTGTATGAGGACCTCGATCTAAACGGGCCCTTGCTATGGCAGGGTCACCTAACGCTCGAAGCCGCACGCCACGGTCGCGGTGTGGCTCTGGCCAACCATATGATCGTCGTCGAGGATCTCAAGGCAGGTCATCTCATCGAAGTCGGCCTAAACGAGCCGGCATTCGAAAGCTATGGCATGGGCATCTACCATTTCATCGCGCGGGCCGATCGATGGGACCAGCCCCTGATCCGGCGTTTCCGCCAATGGCTGATCCACGCGATGGGCGAGACCATTCTTCCACTATCTACGTCAGGCGCTTCGTAGCAGCCCGAGTCTTTGCCGATGCTTCAGAGCTCGCGAATCATGTAGCTCGATCGATCGCCATAACTTTCAAGCTTTTGCGTGATCGCGTCATCCCCAGTCACGGATCCAAACCCCATCCCTTGCCAGAAGCCCACCGTGTCATTGACCGATACGAGCGCGATCCTCCGGGCACCGAGTTGGCTCATCTCTCGAGCGACCCGCTCGACGATCGATCGGGTGTAACCCTGCCCCCGCACGTCCGGATGCAGGGCGAGGTCATGCAGATATAGGGCGTCCCCCGGTTCCGACAGAATGCCAAGTAAGCTGTTAAGAGGCGGGATCGATCCTAGTGGCCAGGGATACGCGATTAAATAGCCCCGCAAAGCATCGGCCGAAGTCAGCGAGAAGCATCCCTGCGGGAAGACCGCAAAACGCTCTTGGAAACAGTTATGCCCTTCAAAATGAGATGGGAAGGACACGGCAGCTACCGAAACCACCCCGGCCAAATCGTCCGCGCGCATGTTTCGCCAGAGATAATTGCTCATAGTCTACCTGCAATCTATGTTGAAGTGAATTGT
Source organism: Sphingomonas sp. SRS2 (assembly GCF_000971055.1). Classification (GTDB taxonomy): domain Bacteria; phylum Pseudomonadota; class Alphaproteobacteria; order Sphingomonadales; family Sphingomonadaceae; genus Rhizorhabdus. The sequence goes on along the minus strand of NZ_LARW01000084.1, from coordinate 73,871 downwards.
TCCACACGGCGCTGAAATATATTGAACATGGCGCTTACCACATCACCATTATCTCGACGCAAACCTTTTTCAGTAACTATCGACATCCTCTCTACTTCTGCTCAAAACGGAGCGTTGCTGTTGTTACCGCTATCTCCGGATCGAGGCGGAGACTTCGTGCCCATATCGTTCACCGACGGGGGCTATGGGTGGTGGGGCGAACGCATATCCAGACCTAGAGTCGAACACGATCGTGTTGAATCGGCGGATTCCCTTTGAGGCTGATTTGTGATTCAGAGTGCTGGCTGGGATGGAGGTCGGCATGGATGGGCAAACCTTATTCGGATGATTTGCGGGAGCGCGTGGTAGCGTCGATGGTCGGGGGCCGGAGCTGCCGCGAAGCGGGCGCGATTTTTGGCGTAGCGCCGAGTACGGCGGGCAACTGGTATCGGCGCTATCAGCGGACGACCAGCTACGCGGCCTTGCCGATGGGCGGCGACCATCGTTCGAAATTGACCGCCGAGGTGAACTGGATCGCAGAGCGCCTGGCGGCGGTGCCGGAGCTGACGTTGACGGATGTGCGTGAGGGTCTTGCCGGCCGTGGCACCGAGGTGAGCTATACGAGCGTATGGCGGACGGTGAAGAAGCTGGGGCTGCGCTTAAAAAAAGAACCATCTACGCCAGCGAGCAAGACCGGCCCGACGTCGCGATAGCACGTGCGATCTGGCAGGCGGCGCAGGCCGGGTTCGACTTCCAGTCGCTGGTGTTCATCGATGAGACCGGCACGACCACGAGCATGGTGCGAACCCATGGCTGGGGCCACAAGGGCAAGCCGCTCATCGGCAAGGCGCCGCATGGCCATTGGATGACGTCGACCTTCGTGGCCGGGCTGCAGCACGACGGCATCCTCGCGCCGATGCTGATCGATACGCCGATGACCGGCGAAATCTTCCGCCAATGGCTGGTCGAATGCCTGATCCCCGAAATGGCGCCGGGCAGCATCGTCGTCGCCGACAATCTGCCCGCCCACAAGGTCGCCGGCATCCGCGACTGCCTCGAGGACGCAGGCATGGGGCTGCTCTATCTCCCGTCGTACAGCCCCGACTTCAATCCGATCGAGCAGGTCTTCGCCAAAATCAAGAAACTGCTCCGCCGAATGGCCCCGCGGTCCTTCGACGCCATTTGCGACGCCCTGCAGATCATCCTCGAAAAATTCAAACCCGACGAATGCTCAAACTATCTCCGCCATGCCGGATATGTGCAATCTTGATCGTGCTCGACTCTAAGCTGCAGGTGGGGAGGCGCGTGTCGGGCAAGCTCCATGAAGTGAGCGAAACCCTTCCCCATCGCGTCCTCGCCAAGGAACCCGACCTTGATCATATGCCGGTCGGGCCCAGGTGCGGTCTCCATCGGACTGCCGACGATCGGATGGGGGAGGATGGCATATTGCGTGTCCCTGCCGATCAGCGGGCGGGCCCGATCCGCAATGCCCTGCTCCAGGAAGATCAGCCGCACTGTGGATGGAAATCGCCGCCTGAGCGTGGCGAACATATCGCGTCGCCGGCGCAGCGGATTGCGCGATCGCCACTTGATCCCCTCCGCCAGCGTCGCATGGAGCACGACGTCCATGGCGACCGGTGGAGGACGGCGGCGCAGGCGCTCCAGCATGTCCGCCCGGCAGCCCAGAAGGATAAGATGGTCGGCGCTGGTCTGGCGCCAAATCGTCTCGACGAAGGCGTGCTGTTCGCGTTCGTTGAACCGGACGAAGCGACCTCGCGGCGGCTCGTGCAGATGCGATGGCAGCGCGAGGAACCGGATATCATCATCGGCGACATAGGGCGCTATCGCGTCAGCATGATCCTGCCGGCACAGCATCGCGATCGGCTCGTTCCGCGCCGCCTGGCGCAGCAGCTTGAGAAACGCGGTGTTGAACGGGATATGGTCCCGGGAAATACTCTGAAGGTCGACGACCAGCTTCATTTCGTCCGGCGACCACGCATTTCGGTCCACAACCCCAGGGCGCGTTCTTCGGCACCCGGCGGAGAGCCGCCCAGCCGCCACAATCCGAACTGGAGCAACAGCGCAAGGCCCATCGCACCCGAGCCGATCAGTGCGCCCATGATGATGTTGAGGACTATGTGATCGGTGCCCGGCGGCTGCCAGCCGAGCCCGGTCAGATAAAGGGCCGCCGCAGTGACCATGGTGGCCAGCAGGGTGCGCAGCATCCCGCCCTTGGCCGCGGACCAGCCGAGCGGGCCGATCCTTCTCGATTGAATAAGAAAGAAGATGCATTCGAATATGTTCGAGCAGACCGATGCGGCGGCGATCAGTTCGGGCCGATGGGTGACGGTGGTCATCCCGGTCAGCAAAGCGACCTTCATTGCTGCGGAAATCGCCACGACCTGAAAATTCTGGCGAACACGGCCCTCCGCCAACAGGATAGTGGTGCAGACATAGCTGAATGGCGCGAATATGCTGATCATCGCGAAGATCGAAATCAGCGGCTGGGCCGCCTTCCACTGCGCGCCGAGCAGCACATTGACCACATAACCCGACGTCGCCGACAAGGTGATGGCCAGCGGCGCCACCAGCAGCAGCACGAGCGATATCAGCGGCAGGGCCCGATCGCTGATCCCGCTGTCGCGAGAGCGGGCGCGCGCGATCCCGGCGAACAGCGCGGCGGTTGCCGGCGCGATCAGCTCGGTGACGGGCAGGATCGCTATCTCCACCCCCAGCAGATAAATGCCCAGCACCGACGCCCCCACGACCGGTCCGATCACGAAGGAATCCGCGCGCTCCCATACCATCGTGACGAGACCACCGAGCCACGTCCAAAAGGAAAAGCCCATTAGCTCCCGCCATCCCGTCAGGGAAAATCGCGGGCGATAGGGGTGGAAGCTGTAGGTCATCACCAGCCGGGCGAGCTTCCCGAAGACGATCCCCCCGATCAGCGCCCAATAGGATTGTAGCGTGAAGGCCAGCAATATGGTGACGAGCACCTGCAGGATCCGGGGCGTGACGAGCAGCCGGAATTCCATGTCGAAGCGGATATTGCGCCGGAACTCGACGATGCCGATATTCTCCAATCCCGATAGGATCGAACCCGCTGCCAACGGCAGCAGCATGTAGAACAGGCGCGGCTCGTTGAACCAGACGCTCGCCGGCCAGGCGACGCCGGCGATGATCAGCGCGGTGGCCAGTCCCCGTATGAACTGGATCGAGAAGGCGGCATTGAGAAGATTCTCGTCATGCTCCTCGCGCCGGATGAGCGCCTCCGCCAACCCAAATTGCGACAGGGAGTCGATCGCGCCGGCAAACACCATCGCCATGGCGACGAGCCCGAAATCGGCGGGCGCGAGCACTCTGGCGAGGACCAGGGTGCTTGCCAGCCCGATGACGCGCGCCCCCATCCGCCAGGCGACCATCCAGGCCGCGCCGGTCGCGGTGCGCCGGCTGAGCGAGTCCGCCGGATCGCTCATCGCGGGTCCGTACGCATGGCGGAAGATGGCCGGGATTGCCGCGAAACAAGGGCTGGTGCGGCAGGTGCGGTGAACTCAATCGAAAGCACAAGTTCCCCGTGATGTCCGTGGCAAAGACGTCTCGAATGCCGTCACGATCTCTATCGGGCATTTCGGGAATATGCCAACGAAGATGGTGATCCGGCCCCCTTGAGCGCACTGCAATAATCGCTATCCTCCCAGCGCGTGGGAATAGACGACCAGCATGATATCCGGCTGTGCTCGTCTGCGCGGCGAGAGTGTCCGCGGCGTGCGGCTCGGACCGCCGCTCCTTCGACAGCTACCAGGAAAAGCCGCTCGTGACGCCGGGGCAGCGTCGACGTAAAAACGTGCTTGTTCCCGCAGCGCATTCGCTCGGCGGGATCGGCGTGATCCGCTCGCTCGGGCGCGCCGGCTATCGCGTCCATGCGGTGGCGCCCAGCAGAGACGCCTTGGGGCTGGCGTCGCGTTATGCGGACGAACGCGCGGTTCATCCGCCGCTGTCATCGGAAGAGTTTCAGGGCTGGTTCGACGACTATGTGAAGCGCAACGATATCGCGCTCGTCATGCCGGGCGGCGGTTTCGACCCGGACGCGTCCTTCGCCCGAAAGCATGAAGCAGTTTTCCCCTTCAACGGCGGCCCACAACAAGGCGCGATCGCGGCATCCAAATTTCGCCTGTTCGAGCGGCTGTCGCAGCATGACGGCGAAGCCGCCGCGCATCTGCCGCCTTTCCTGCTGGTCGATCTGGCCGCGCCATTGCCGACGGCGGATGAACTGGCGTCCCTTGGCGTGCCGCTGTTCATCAAGCTCGACGGCGCACTGGGGACGACGGGCGCGTCGGGGGACGACGTGCTGCGCTGCCCGAATGGCGAAGCGGCGCGTGCCGCCCTCCAGAGGCTCGCCGCCGACTATTCGCACGCGCTGGTGCAGGGCTATGTCGCGGGGAGAGGCGTCGGCGCCTTCACCTTGCGGTGGGATTGCCGGACGGTGGCGCGGATGATGCACCGGCGCTTGCACGAAATGCCGCATACCGGTGGGGCGTCTTCGTTGCGCCAGTCATGGTGGATGCCCGAGATCATGGCCGACGCCGAAGCCAAGCTCGCCGCGATCGGCTGGCAGGGCGTTGCGATGGTCGAATATCGCTATGATGAGGCCAGCGGTGAATTCTGGCTCATGGAAATCAACTTCCGCTTTTGGGGATCGCTGCATCTGAGCCTCTATGCAGGGGTCGATTTTCCACGGCTGCTGGCGGACAGCTTCTTTGGTGATGTGCCCGCACAGCTGGTGGAAGGGGATATCGGCATAAGGTGCCGCCACCTCTACCCGCACGAATTGGGCTATCTCGTGTCGCTATGGCGGGACCGTGCGGTATCCTGGTCGCGCAAGGCGTGGTCGCTGGTCGAAGCCGTCGGGCTGACGCTCGATCCGGGCGTCCGTTCGGATCTGCTGTTTCCGGGGGATCGGCGCTTGTTCTGGCGGCAACTCAGGCGTGCGCTGACGCGCCGTGGCGGATAGTGCCGTTAAATGATCTGCTGCCGAGCGGAGCGCGGGACGTGGATGGAGCGCCGGCCACGCAGCGTGGCTCCGACCGCGAAGAAGCCGATCAGCATCATCGCCCAGGTCGAAGGCTCGGGCACCGCAACGGGGGGAACGATGCCGCCCTCAAGGCTGATGCCGTCGATCAGGGCGAAGGGCGGCTGGCCGAGCGGGGTGCCATAAGCGAGCAGTGACAGCTTCTGGGTCTGAGCGGTCGCAACGAAGGTCATCGACTCCTCTTTCCAAGGCGAGAACCCCTTGTCGGGAAGGGCGACGGTCGAGGAGGATTTGACCGTGCCATTCAGGAACATGCCATAACCGTCGGGAGCGTTGTTCACCTGGAAATCGCACGTTCCGAAACAGACATCCCACCGGTCGGTGGTGGCGCCCAGGAAGTTCTTCTGCTGACCGGCGGCCCACCAGAATTTGACGGTATAGCTCTCGCCGATCTGCAGGTTGCTGACGGTCTGGCTGATCGGGCCGTTGCGGAACGCGCCGTCGGCGGCGATGAAATTGCCGCCGGTCGGGCTGCCGGTCAGCCCGTTGGCGACACCGTTGCCCGGCCCCCACAGGATGAGGTTCGCGCCGGCATAGGGGCTCACCGCGCCGATGGTATCGACGTCACCGGGCCGCATGACGAAGTTGAAGCCAATCGATTCCCAGCCGACCACGGTCTGCTGAATATTGTCCGAAGGGCCATTCGGGCCCCAGGGCCGCGAATTGGGAGCGGAATCGAAGATCGACGAGCGGTTGACGGTGATCTGCTCGAAATCGCCGTTCACCAGCAAATTGGCGGCCTGCGCTGGCTGCACGCTCACGCATGCGAGCAACGCGCACAACAATGCCAACAGCTTCGTACGCATACCCACCACATTCCCTCCGGCATCCATGGCCTATGATGAAATGAGGCGAAAATCAATAGTCCGCATAGCGATCGAATAAAAGGTGACGGATTTTACAACGATTTAACATTGTTTGCCGCCAGCTACGCCAATGGTAGGTTATACTTTTGTTGAATAGGGCTGAAAATATACAACAGTATCCTTAACGAGAATGTGGTTAGCTCAGATAGTCGTCGAGACTCCCGCACAGAGTCACATATCAACATAATTTCTTCTGGTAACGTTGCGCACTCTCAATCGGGATTCGCTCGCGCTGATCTCAAGACTCTGTCTTCGATGCCGCCAACTTCTGCCGCGCTTTCCCGATCGGGTTCCGCCGCCCCGTTCCAGGGCGCCTCGCGGCAGGAATCCGTGTCAATATTTGGCCGTTGGCAGCGGGTACTCGGAAATGTACCATGCGCGAGATATCTGGTCTGGAAGTATAGACTTCGAGCGATGACATACTCTTCTAGCGCTAAATTATGTGGCAGGGAAAGTTGATGCCCAATCCCAAGGTTTCCGTTGTCATAGCGACCCGTAATCGCCCGAAAGAATTGGCGAGGTTACTCAAGACAGTCAGGGAGCAGGCATTCGACGACTTCGAATGCATCGTTGTCGACGATGGTTCATCCGAAGATACTATCCAGCAATATGATGGTTTATGGCGCGAGCTGGACGATCGTTTCCAACTGACGCGCAGGCCTCATCCGGGCGGTCCGGGGGCCGGTCGCAACACCGGCATTTCCCTGGCAAAGGGACAATATGTCGCCTTTTGCGACGATGATGATTATTGGACCCGCTCGGATCATCTGGGGGTCGCCGCGCGCGCGATGGATGCAGCCGGGGCCGACCTGTTCGTCTCGAACATGCAGACCTCCCGCGAGGGTATCGTGGTCGATCGCGACTGGTACGGCCTTCACGGCATCATTTCCGCTGGTCCGGAGCAGCTGATCGCCGGTGAAAGCGACGTCCACAGGCTGAAGCGCGACGTCGTCGCCAGCTTCCTGCGCCACCGAATCTTCCCCGCCAATACTCTCGTCGTCGCCCGTGAACTTCTTGCGCAGCTGAATTCCTATTGGGAAAAAATCAGCTTTTGCGAAGATCTCGATCTCGCGTTCCGCCTCGCCGATCGCGCCGGCACCATCCTGTACCGGTCCACGGTCACGGCCGATGCCGACGTCGGTCCGCATATCAGTATCGGGCGCTCCTTCACCGAGCGGGATCGTGTCCTGTTCGGTATCACGGCGGCGCTGCGCGCCGAGACGCTGCTTACCGATCCCGGTCTGCGAAAAGTGGCGCGCGGCAACCGCGCCTGGCGCTTGCTGGAGCTTGCCGGGCACGCGGTCGAGGACGGCCGGGTTCGCACGGCCTGGGAATTCGCCGTTCAGTCTGTGATGCTGGCGCCGTCGCGGCGTGGGCTGTCAACGATGGTGAAGCTGGGTTGGACCCTGCTGACCGGGGGAGGTCGAGCACCGCAATGACGGCTCAGGTGCCGGCCCGAAGGTCTATGCTTACGCGGCCGCGAGCAGCCTAAGCGGTCAGATCGCGGCGCACGGCATAGCTGTTGAGTTCAACGGGATTGATCGTGAGATTGGGGTTCACCGGGAAGAAATTCACGAAATCAAAGCCCAGTTCATTGATGAGCGAGATGCTCTCCGCCATGTCGGGGCTGTCCTCGTAGATACGGCGGACGGCCAGTTCGCTCGACAGGCCAACGAAATTCCGGACATCGGCTCCCGCCCCCCGGATCACTTCGAGATCATATCCTTGCGTATCCATTTTCAGGAATGGGCGCGAAAAATCGTGCTGGGCTTTGATATTTTTCAGGAACCCATCCAGCCGCTCGACGGGCACCTCGATGACGGACTGCACGACATTATGCTTCACGAAGGTGCCATCTTCGGACGTGGTCGGCGCCTTGAAGGACGAGAAGTCGTCAGATTCCATGACGTTGAAAGGCAGCTTCGTATCGGCGGAACCCAGGGCGATGTTGAACACATGCCAATGCGGATCATTTTTCGCAGCTTCGGCCAGGGCGGCGAAGGCTTTCGGCGCGGGCTCGAATGACAATATCGTGCCGGCAAAACCGCACTTGCGCACCAGCCGCCCGAACTGACCGACGTTCGCGCCGACATCGAATACGCAATCGACCTGAAGCGCGGTCAGATATTGGGAGAAATAGCGTTCTTCGAACCAATAGCTCGCATAGCGCGACGTAACGATGTCCACGCCGAACAGCCGGCCGAGATAATTTGCAAGGCGGCGTCCGAAGCTCATCCAATATCTCCAAGCACAGGATATCTGCGCCAATTCCGCGTCATGCGGTACGATCTATCGCCGTTGCGGCTGGACCAGCTATGTGTATGGTCCCCTGCTCATGGGCAGCCGCCATCGTCATTTCCCGTCACCGCCTATGCGCCATGCACTATAGCGGCGCGCGATGAAAAGTAAGACATTCTCTGGCGCGAGCCCTTCCGGCTGGGCCGATCGTCTGACGCGCGCTTTGGAATGGACTCCGCGCCAGGCGGCTGTTCGTCTGATCCTGCTCTATCTGGCGGCGAAAATCGTCATGCTTCTGGCGGGTAGCCGCTTCGATGCGGACAATCTCACGTCCTGGATGCAGATCATCGATCTGGAATTGCTGCGCCACGACCTCTGGCGCAGCCTCTATTATCTTCATACCCAACCGCCCTTGTTCAACCTGCTGATCGGGCTGACGCTGAAGCTCGGGCTGGCGGCCTTTCCCTGGGTGATGCTGCTGATCTACGGCGTGGTGACGCTCGGCGGGATACTGGCTTTCCATGCGGTCGCCGCCGACATTTCGGGCCGCCCGCGACTGTCGTTTATCGTGGCGGCATGGTTGTGCGTGGCGCCATCGGTCCTGCTGTTCTCGCAGAAGCTTTATTATGACGGCCTCGTCCCGTGGATGTTGATGATGGCTTTGTGGGGGCTTCACAGCGGCGCCGTGCGACGGAGCGGCCCCCGCCTGCTGTTCGGTTTCTCGATGCTCGCCGCGACGATATTGCTGCGCGCGATGATCCATCCGTTGCTGTTATTCCTCGCCGCCGGGATCATGGTCGCCCTGTTCCCCGGTCAAAGGCGGCGGCTGATAGTGACGGCGATCGGACCCGCTGCGGCGATCCTGCTGGTGCTGGCTAAGAATTTCATGGTGTTCGGGATCGTCCAGCTCAGCAGTTGGGCACCGCTGTCGCTTGGTCATACCACGGTCGAAAGGCTGCCCGTCGCGACGCGCATCGAACTGATGCACCAGGGCAAGCTTTCACGCTTTGCGCCCGTCAGCGTCTTCGCGCCGCCAGGCGACTATCTCAAGGTCATGCCGGCTCCCGCGAAAACCGGCGTACCGCTTCTCGACAATATGGAAAAATCGTCGGGCGAGGCGAACTGGAACCATGTGCTGTACACGAAGATAGGCCCTGAGCGGGTGCACGACGCGCTGTTCGCCATGCGCTATGCTCCCGCTTCCTTCGCCAAGGTGCTGGTGACGTCGCTCTACCATTTTCACCGCCCTGCGAGCGAGTTCAAGGGGCTGGAGCGCAATCTGGCGCACATCCGGGGGTGGGACCGGTTCAGCAATGCCGTGATCGGGCTGCAACCCACCGCCTGGTTCGGCAGCTCACTGGATAAGCAGCGGCCGCAGTCGATCTGGCTGCAGCCTTCCTATTCGGCCCTGCTCCTCACCCTTGCCTTTCTGGGCGCGGGTTTCGCCTGTCTGGCCGCCTTGCTTAGGGCGGTGCGCCTGCGTCAGCGGCCGGATGAATCGCTGGCGATCCCCATCATCATCGCCGGCTTCGGGCTGTTCGTGATCATGGTCTCGTCGAGCTTCGACGTCTGGGAAAATAACCGCGCGCATTATGACATAGCGCCGGTGCTTCTGCTGGGCGCGCTCTGGTTCGTCGGGCGTCGGCCCCGGTCGGCAGAGGCTCCCGCGGCGTGACCATGATGCTGCGAAATGCCGGCTGGCCGATACTCCTGGCGGTCCTTGGCATCGCCGCGGTCTGGGCGGGCTGGGTCGGCTTCATGGCGTCGGACGACGGGCTATATTATTATGCGGCGCTGCAATGGTTCACGAACCCACCAGCACCGGGCGCCAACCATTGGGCGACGCGTTTTCCCGTCGTGCTTGGTTTCGTGGGCTCGATCGCCATGTTCGGGCGAAGCCTGCTCGCCTTCCACCTCGTGTCCCTGTTCTGGTATCTCGCCATCGTCGGTGTGACGGCAGGCCTGAGCTGGCAGCTGGCGGGGCGGCGCGCGGGTTGGATCGCCGCGATCCTCGCCGCCACCTTGCCGGTGATCGCGACCAACGCATCGATCGTCAATTGCGACCTGCCGGAGGCGGTCTTTCTGGTGGGCGGGCTATGGCTGCTGATCGGGGGGCGGCAGACCCGATCGGCGCTTTTCGCGGGGTGCAGCTTCGGCCACGCCGTCCTGTGCCGCGAGACCGCGATACTGGCGCTCGCCGGCCTGGCCATTCCCTTCCTGATGCGGGGGGCGGCCATGCGGCGGCGGTTGCTGCTGGTCGGTGTAGGCATAGTGCTGGTGCTCGGCGCGGAAATGCTCTTCCAATATTGGGTCACCGGCAATGCCTTCCACCGCTATGGGATCGCCGCGAACCATGACTCCCACATCAACCGTCCGGCCAATCTGGAAGGTAACTTCCTGGTTCACCCGGCGATCGATCCGCTGCTCGTCCTGCTGGTCAACGACGACTTCGGGCTGCTGTTCTGGATCGGTGGTGCTGTCCTGCTGCTGAAACGGCTGCCGACGGGGGCTGTCAGAAGCGGAAGGGACGCTTTTTTCCTGATCGGCGGCATGGCGCTGGCCAGCTTCGTCGTCATATCGCTGCTATATACGAAGCTGGTCCTGAACCCGCGCTATTTCAGCCTTGCGGCCATTGCGATGCTGCTGGTTGTCGCCCTATGGCTGAGCCGGCAGACGAACCGGACGGTCCTCGGCGTACTTGCCCTTATCGTGGCGTCCAATCTGTTGCTGCTTTCCGCCACCAACCGGGACCCACGCTGGTCGAGCGAGGCGCTTGCGACGGCCGCGCGCACCTATCCGCGCGCCGTCATCGCTGGCGATTCCGACGTGGTGAAGCGCGCCGAGATACTCCTCACCATCGACGGCAGCCCCAATGTCAGGATCGCGCCTTTCGCGTCCGCGCCGCTGCGGCTCGTTATCGGTGACGTCGGGCCAGCCGATCAGATCGTTGCGGTCTATCATGCCCCGCCGACCCGTATCGGGCAGGTCCTGGACGCGCTCGATCTTTCGCAAGTCCTTCCGGAACGCGTTCGCGGGCGGGTGATGTCGCCTTCCGGAACAGCGTTCCTCGTGCGAACCAAGCCGAGCTGACGAGGGCCTCTCCATGACAACCGGCTCCGCGACAATTACGATGGTTATCCCGGCCTATGGTGTGGGCGGCATGATCTGCGATGCGCTGGATTCGCTGCTCGCGCAAAGCCGTCAGGACTGGTTGGCGATCGTCGTCGATGACGGCGATCCGCGTGCTGCCGATCATGTGCGACCCTATCTGGACGATGATCGCTTCACCTTTCTGCAGACCGATAATGGTGGGCCATCGACAGCCCGGAATCGCGGGATGAGCAAGGCCACCACCGAATATATCGGTCTGATCGACGGCGACGATCAGCTCGATCCCGATTTCCTGTCCGCCATGCTCGCCGCCTTCACGTCAGATCGGGTCGGTTTCGTCACCTGCGACGCCACCTTTTTCGGGGCCGATCGAAATGGGGAACTGTTCTCGAGCTATTGTCCCCAGAAGCTGCCGGCGTCGCTCGAACGCGTGATACGGCGCGAGTTCAATGTCTTTTCGCAGACTGTGATGCGGCGCGAAGCGATCATGGGCATCGGCGGGTTCGACACGAGCCTCATTTCTTCCGAGGATTTCGACGCGTGGATACGCATGATGGAGTCCGGTTGGGAGCTGGCCTATATTCCCCGCCCGCTGGTGCGCTATCGGCGGCATGGTCTTCAGGCATCACGCAACTCGACCGGAATGCTCCGCACCGCTCTGGTCGCGACCGGCAGAGCCAGGGAGCGCCTCAAGGGCAGGCCCGAAGAGCTGGCCGCGGCCGAGATGTGTTCGGAACTCGAAAAGGATATCGAGGTCGCCGAGGCGTTCGAGCTTCTCCACCAGGGTCAGACCCGGCCGGCGCTGGCGAAGTTCGCGCGCGTCAATACCGACAGGCTGACCGGCAAATGGAGACTCATCCTGCGGCTGCTCAGGATCGCGCCCTTCCTCGCGGGTCCGCTCCTCAAGCTGCGGACCTGATCATGAAGGATCGAACGATGCGGATCAGTTGCTTTTTCTATGCCGCTCTGCTGATGGCCGGCTCCGCGTCCGCCCAGCCATTTCAGGTCCAGCCGACGGGTAAATCCTACGGCACGCTGGCGGATGCGGTGATAGCGATCGGCGATGGCGAAGCCGTCATTTCGATCGCGCCGGGCACTTATCGCGATTGCGCCGTCCAGACCGCGGGCAAGATCACCTATCGCGCGGAGAAACCGTCAACCGCCGTCTTCGACGGCGGCACATGCGAGGGCAAGGCGACTTTGGTTCTGCGCGGCCGGGGCGCGGTGGTGGAGGGGATCGTCTTCCAGGACCTCCGCGTGCCTGACGGCAATGGTGCGGGAATCCGTATCGAAAGGGGGCCGCTCAAGGTCGCCGAGAGCACATTCCGTAACTCCGAATCCGGAATATTGGATGGCGGCGGTGATCAGACCTCGGACATCGTCATCATGAACTCGACCTTCTCCGGCCTTGGCGGCTGCCACGGCGGACGGAGCTGCGCCCACGCGGTCTATATAAGTTCGGTGCGGTCGCTCACGGTGACGGGATGTCTTTTCCACAAAGGGACCGGTGGCCATTATCTCAAGAGTCGGGCAGCGCAGATCTTCGTCGACCGGACGAAGTTCGACGACAGCGACGGCCGCGGCACCAACTATCTGATCGACCTGCCCGATGGTTCGCAGGGGCGGATCAGCGGCAACCTGTTGGTGCAGGGTTCCAACAAGGAAAACCACATGGCCCTGATCGCGGTGGCGGCGGAGTCCCGGCGCAATCCGTCCAGGGATCTGGTCGTCGCGAACAATCGCGCCCGGCTGGCCGTTCCGGTAAGCTGGACGACCTATTTCATCGCCGACAGCAGCGGCTCGGTGAAACGGGGGGTGAACGACATAGGCCCGGGCATCCAGCTATCGAGCCCGATCGCCCGGTAAACTCGGCACCCGCGCGTTTCCGGCGGGTGGCCCTTCACATTAGGGCCTGGTCTTCGCCCCCGTCGCGGCTGGCGCAAGGCTGACGCGCACCTGCTCGGCGGCCTCCATCACCCGCAATATATTGCCGCCGGCCAGCTTTGACAGGTCGGCATCGCTCCATCCGCGGCGCATCAGTTCGGCGAACAGTGCGGGATAGGTCGCGACATCTTCGAGACCGGTGGGGAGCGCCTCGCCGACGCCGTCAAAATCCGAACCGATGCCCACATGATCGACGCCGGCGATGCGGGCGATATGATCGATATGATCGGCGACCTCTGACAATGTCACGCGCGGCGCCGGATGGGCCTTCAGCCATGTGGCGAAATTGGCGGCCGCCCGTTCCGGCTGCCCGATATCGAGGCCATCGAAAGGCGGTGAGTTGCGGCGCGTCCTTTCCGCCGCGGCATCGGCCGACCAGCGGCGATAGGCGTCTGAAATATAGGCAGGTGCGTAATTGACCATCACCACGCCGCCATTCTGGCGAACGAGCTTGAGCACCGCGTCGGATACATTGCGGGGATGATCGTCAATGGCGCGCGCGCTCGAATGCGAAAACATCACCGGCGCCTTGGTCACCGCGAGCGCATCGCGCATCGCCGCTTCGCTGACATGGCTCAGGTCGACGAGCATACCGAGCCGGTTGAGCTCCAGGACGACCATATGGCCGAACTCGGTCAGCCCGCCATGTTTGGGATTGTCGGTCGCGGAGTCGGCCCATTCGATCGTCAGCGAATGGGTGAGAGTGAGATAGCCGGCGCCGAGCGCCGCATAGGAGCGCAGCACCGACAGGTTGTTGTCGATCTGACCGCCGCCCTCGACCCCGATCAGGCTGGCGATCCGGCCGGAGGCATGGGCGCGGCGCACATCGTCGGCGGTGCGGACCATGGCGAAATCGTCCGGGTAACGTGCCGCGATCGACTTCACGAGGTCGATCTGTTCGAGCGTCTGTTCGACCTGCTCCTTGCCGGGGAGGGTGGGGGATACCCAGACTGACCAGAACTGCCCGCCGACCATCCCCCTGCGGAGGCGCTTGATGTCGGTGTTGTAGCGAGGGGAGCGGCCCGACAGATCGGTGAGGTCGGCTGTCCATCGGCCATCGCCTTCCCGTTCGCGCAAGGCTTCGGGCCAGTCATTATGCCCGTCGATCAGCGGCATCGCGCGCAGGATGCCGGCGACGCGGGCTTCGTAATCGGGCGACGCGGCATGGGCCGGCGACATCAGCGGCGCGCAGGCCGCCGCCAGCAGAAGCACGATCGAGCGCTTGATCATCGTCCGCGTTTCACACCGCGGGGGCGTGCGCCCGATGTGCTTTTCGCGATTGTCTTGGCACCCTTCTGCACATCATGGATTTCGAGCAGCGATTCCATCAGGTCTTCGTCGGCGCTGGACATCACCGCCAGCACCTCCGCCTCATCGCAGCCTTCGGCGGCCAGATAGGCATGACCCATGCTTGAATCGATATACAGCGCCTCGCCGGGTCCCAGCGTAACCGGATCGTAGAATTCGGTCTGCACGACCACCTTGCCGCTCAGCACATAGAGGAATTCCTCGCCGCTATGGTGGACCAGTTCCCCGAACTGCTCGACCGAACGCGCGCGAATCTTCGTCAGCAGCGGAACCATGCGCTTTCGGCGAAGCTCGGTGCAGAGATAATAATAGTCGTAATTAGGCGTCTCGACCCGGACTGACCGCGAAATGTCGCTGAGGCTGCGCCGTGCGGTCACGGCCTGAACCGGTTCGTCCCCGGTCTCGGCGAAGAGTTCGGACAAGCGCAGGCCAAGCCGCTGCGCCAGCGACTGAAGCTTGTCGTATGTGAGGGTCAGGCGATCATGTTCGATCTTGGACAGGGTGGAAACCGGGATGCCGCTCTTCTCGCTCATCTCCTTCAGTGTCCATCCCTCCCGGGACCGCAGGCCACGGAGCAGAACTCCCAAGGTGGACGGCGCTGACGACACGGTGATCCTTCCCGAAAGCTGTTGACCAATTCTCTAATCAGGATCATTAAGTCCCGATCAGAGCGTTCCATCTTCAATATAGAAGTTTGGAAGGCGCGGCAATGGGCAGGAGAGATGTCAATGCGTACAGGAGCGCTGATCGCCACGGTGGCTATGCTGGTCGGAAGCGTGGTGTTCGCGCAGGGGCCGGCGCTGCGAATGCCTGCTCCCGCGCCTGTCCCCGTGATCGCCGCGCCGACGCCGCTCTCGCCGCCAGGCAGCCATGCGCTCGTCGCCGCCGATGTTAACGCGTGGCTCGACGGCTATACGCCCTACGCGCTTCACAGCGGCGACATCGCGGGCGCGGTCGTCACCGTCGTCAAGGATGGTCAGGTGATCGCCGCACGGGGCTATGGCTATGCCGATGTCGCCAAGCGGACGCCCGTTGATCCGGCGCGAACGCTGTTCCGGCCGGGATCAACCTCTAAGCTCGTCACCTGGACGGCGGTGATGCAGCAGGTCGAGGCAGGCAAGCTCGATCTCGATCGCGACGTGAACGCCTATCTCGATTTCAAGATTCCGCCGCGCAACGGGAAGCCCGTCACGCTGCGCCAGATCATGACGCATACCGGCGGGTTTGAGGAGGTGTTGAAGAACATCATCGTCTATGACCCCAAGGTACAGGTTCCACTCGAAGTCTATCTGAAGGACTGGGTGCCGACGCGCATCTTCGATGCTGGCACCACGCCGAATTACTCGAACTGGGCGACCGCGCTCGCCGGCTATATCGTGCAGCGCGTTTCCGGCATGCCGTTCGACGACTATGTCGAACGCCGCATCTTCGCTCCGCTCGACATGCGGATGTCGAGCTTTCGCCAGCCGCTGCCCAAGGCCCTGCAGCCTCATATGTCGGCAGGCTATGACCGCGCCTCGGAGCCCGCGAAAGGCTTCGAGTTCGTCGGCCCGGCTCCCGCGGGTTCGCTGTCTTCGACGGGGCTCGACATGGCGCGTTTCATGATCGCGCATCTCGACAAGGGGCGCGGCTTGCTGAAGCCCGAGACCGCGGCACTGATGCACAATAGTCCGCTGGACAAGATCGACCCGGTGTCGCTCATCCCACCGCTTAACCGGATGGAACTAGGTTTCTTCCAGACCAACATAAACGGCCGCCACGTGATCGCCCATCTCGGCGACACCAACGATTTCCATACGTCCATGCACCTGTTCATGGATGAGAATGTCGGTCTCTACGTTTCGTTCAACAGCGCGGGACGGGACGCCGCGGCGCATGTCGCGCGCATCCAGCTCTTTCACGATTTCGCCGATCGTTATTTCCCGTCGGCGATCCGGGACGGGCGCGTCGATGCGAAGACTGCAGCCGAGCATGCCCGGATGATGACCGGCCATTGGGAGGTCAGCCGCAGGTCATCGACCAACTTCGTCAATATTCTGAACCTTGTGGGTCAGATCGAGATCACTGTCGATGCCGAGGGTAATCTGGTGGTGCCCTCGCTGAAGGGACCGGGCGGCGCGGTACAGAATTGGGTGGAGATTGCCCCCTTCGTCTGGCGTGACCGCAACTGGCATGATCGGCTCGCAGCCCAGGTCGTCGACGGCAAAGTGGTGCGGTGGAGCTTCGACCTTGTTGCGCCCTTCATGGTCTTCGACCGCGTGCCGGTCTGGCGCTCCGCCGGCTGGCTGATGCCCGCGTTATACGCCAGCATCGGGATATTGCTGCTGACCCTGCTCTATTGGCCGGTCAGCTGGTATGTCCGCCGCCGTCACGCACAGCGCTCAACATCGGGACAGTCGTTCACCGCTTATCGCGCCACCCGGCTCGCCTCGGCTCTGGTGCTCGGTCTGCTCGCCGGCTGGACCGGTTTCGTCAGCATGTTGTTCGGCGACAAGATCGGCAATGCTGCGCCCTGGCTATGGCTTCTCCAGATCGGCGGCTGGATCATTTTGATCGGCGCGACCGGAATCGCCGCCTGGAATGCGTGGCTAACCTGGCGCGACGGGCGGGGTTGGGCGCGCAAATTGTGGAACACTCTTGTCCTGCTGGCGGTGCTGATCGTCTTCTTCGCCGCCTGGGCCTACAGCCTGCTCGCCTTGACGGTGCACTACTGATGCCGCGTCTTTCCATCGGCACCGCTACCGCCAAGCTCCGGCTCGCGCAGCCCTTCCGCATCGCCGGCTATGTCTTCGAGACGGCCGACGTCCTGATCGTGACGCTGAACGACGGCGTCCATATCGGCCGGGGCGAAGGTGCGGGTGCTTATTATCTGGGCGACGACATCGACCATATGTGCGCCGCGATCGAGGGCGCGCGCGCCGCGATCGAGGCAGGGCCGACGCGTGAGGAGTTGCGCCAAATCCTGCCGCCCGGCGGCGCGCGAAACGCTGTCGATGCAGCGATGTGGGAACTCGAAGCGTCCCGCGCCGGCAGGCCGGTGTGGGCGCTGGCCGGGCTGGAATCCGCTCCCGGCCCGATCGTTACCACCTTCACGGTGAGTGCCGATACGCCCGAGGCGATGGCGACGACCGCGACTGGCTACACGGGCGCCCGATCACTGAAGGTCAAGCTGACCGGCGATGTGGAACTCGATCTCGCCCGCGTGGCGGCAATCCGCGCGGCGCGGCCCGAGGTCTGGTTGGGTGTCGATGGCAATCAGGGCTTCGTTCGCGACGATCTGGACGCGCTCGTCGCGGGGCTGCGCCGCCACGCCGTATCGCTGCTCGAGCAGCCGCTGGCGCGCGGCCGCGACGCCGACCTCGACGGCTATCGCTCGCCCATTCCGATCGCCGGCGACGAGAGCCTGCTGTCGCTGGCCGACCTGCCCGGCGCCAGGGGGCGGTTCGACGTCGTCAACATCAAGCTCGACAAGTGCGGCGGCCTTACCGAAGGATTGCTGATGGCGGCCGAGGCGCGCCGGCTTGGCCTGGGGGTCATGGTCGGAACGATGATCGGCACCAGCCTTGCGACCGCCCCGGGCTTCATCCTTGGTCAGCTTGCCGATCTCGTCGATCTCGACGGGCCTACCTTCCTGGCGCGGGACCGTAGTCCCGGCGTCGTCTATGCCGACGGAACGCTCCATGCCGGGCCGGAGGTCTGGGGCTCGGGCGCGGCGAGCGCGGCATGACCGCCGAGCAGAGCTGGTTCGGCCACCCGCGCGGGCTGACCATATTGTTCCTCACCAATATGTGGGAGCAATTCTCCTATTACGGCATGCGTGCGCTGCTCGTCTATTACATGACCAAGCAGCTACTGATGTCGCAGGGCAGCGCATCGCTCGTCTATGGCGCCTACACCGCCTGCGCCTATTTCACCCCGATCGTGGGCGGCATCGTGGCCGACCGCTTCCTGGGCAAAAGGCGCGCGATCCTGATTGGCGGCTCGGTGATGGCCGTGGGCCATTTCATGATGGCGTTCGAGCCGCTCTTCTATCCCGCGCTGGCGACGATCGCGCTCGGCAACGGACTGTTCCTGCCAAGCCTGCCGAGCCAGATCGGCGCGCTCTATGCCAAAGATGATGCGCGCGCCGGTTCGGCCTATAATGTCTATTATGTCGGCGTGAACATCGGCGGATTCCTCGCGCCGCTCATCTGCGGGACGCTGGGCGAACTCTATGGCTGGCATTGGGGCTTCGGCGCGGCGGGCGTCGGCATGCTTGGCGGGCTCGCCATCTATATTTCGGGGCAGCGCTATCTTCCGGAGGAGGTGCGCAGCCCGCAGGCCGAAGCCGAACATAGACCGGCACCGCGGATTCGCTTCCCGCGCAAGACACTGTTGCTGCTGCTGGCAATCGCGCTGTCTGTAACGGTCTTTCGGGGCGCTTATGAGCAGATCGGCAATACGCTTGCGCTGTGGGCCGATGTCGGGGTCGACCGGCGCGCAGGCGCGGTCACGATCCCGATGACCTGGTTCCAGTCGCTGAACCCGCTGCTGGTGATGGTCATGACCCCGCCGCTGCTCGCGCTGTGGCGGCGACGCGCGGCGGCGGGCAAGGAGGATCGCCCGACCCGCCGTATGGCGGTGGGGGCCGCCATGGTCGCCGGCGCCTATCTGATCCTCGCGGCGGTCGAGGCGATCGGCGGTCCCGCACATTGGCTATGGCTGGTCCTGTTCTTCGTCATCCTGACGCTCGGCGAACTCCATATCCTGCCGACCGGCCTCGGCCTGTTCGCGCGACTGGCGCCGCAAGGGCTGGGAGCGACCACCGTCGCCGCCTGGTTCCTCGCCAGCTTCGCGGGCAGCCTGGCCGCCGGCATGGTGGGAACAGTGTGGAGCCGGACCGGGCATAGCAGCTTTTTCCTTCTGCTCGCCCTGATCGCTGCAACCGCGGCCGCGATGCTGCTGCTAACCGACAGGGCGCGGCGGGCCGTAGCAAATTCGTCCAAATCAGGTTGACAATTCTCTGATCAGGACAAATAACTCAAAAAATATCTAAATTGGCTTGGGAGGCCCTTCGATGAAACTCATTCGGACAACCTTGTCGGCGTCCACGGCGATGGCCATGGCCTTCATCGGGAGCGCCGCCGCCGCGCAGGGATCGGCCGCAGCGGATTCGGGGCAGCCGGGAGAGATCATCGTGACTGCGCAGAAGCGCGAGCAGATGCTGATCGACGTGCCGCAGTCGGTCTCGGTCGTGGGCGGCGATGCCCTCGAGCGTAACCAGGCCTTCAATTTCCAGGACTATGCCAAGCTGATCCCGGGCCTGCAGATTTCGCAGAGCAATCCGGGCGAAGCGCGGATCGTGCTGCGCGGCCTCAACACCGGCGGCGTCGCGGCGACGGTCGCGACCTATATCGACGAAACGCCGTTCGGGTCGTCGAGCGGTCAGGTGAACTCGGCGATTCTCGCGGGTGAGCTCGACACGTTCGACATCGCGCGCGTCGAGGTGTTGCGCGGGCCGCAGGGTACGCTCTACGGCGCAAGTTCGCTGGGCGGCGTCGTGAAGTTCGTCACCACCGCTCCCCGCTTCGATAATTTCGAAGCGAAAGGCCGTGCCAGCGCCGAAACCGTGAAGGGCGGCGATATGTCCTATAGCGGTTCGGCGATGATCAACGTCCCCCTCGCGGACAATGCGGCAATCCGGGCGTCCGGCTTCTATCGCTCCTATGGCGGCTTCATCGATTCGACCGGGCTGGGCGGATCGGACGTCGAAAAGAACATCAACGATTCGAAGAGCTATGGCGGCCGCATATCCGGTTTGTTCGAACCGACCGAGACGCTCTCGGTGCGCCTCACAGCAGTGCTGCAGAACCTGAACAGTGATGGCGCGACCGTTGTCGAGAGCGATCCGGTTTCGCTTTCGACGGCTGGGCGCGGACTGACTCTTTCGCAATATGTGCCCGAATACACCAACGTCCGCTATCGCCTGTACAACGGTGTGGCCGACCTCGATCTGGGCTTTGCGACGCTGACGTCCGTCACCAGCTACAGCACATTGAAGGCGTCGTTGCGCGACGATCAGACGGTCTTCTACGGCGGCGCGCTTGGTGTCTATTCCGATGCTACCGGGCCGCTGGTCGATATCGGCCTCGTCCAGCAGACCAATGTCGAGCGCTTCACCCAGGAAGTGCGGTTGGCCTCCCCCGAAAGCGATAGTTTCGAATGGCTGCTCGGCGGCTATTATA
Organism: Sphingomonas sp. SRS2; assembly: GCF_000971055.1. Taxonomy (GTDB): domain Bacteria; phylum Pseudomonadota; class Alphaproteobacteria; order Sphingomonadales; family Sphingomonadaceae; genus Rhizorhabdus. The sequence continues at coordinate 53,109 of NZ_LARW01000084.1, read as the reverse complement.
ACCATGAAAAGGGCGCGATCATCCAGCGTCTGGACGCTTATGATCAGGGCGCGCTGACGATATCGCCGCTTATCCCCCAGTTGTTCGATGGGGCTACGAGCTCGAAATATAAAGAATATGCGGCGTTCGCCAACGGCACGCTCCATATGGGGCCGCACTTCGATCTGACCTTCGGTGGGCGTTACAGCCATAACGACCAATATGCCGATCAGTTCGGCACCGGCCTGCTCGCACCGCCCACCCTCGATTCGACTTCGAAGGAAAATGTCTTCACCTGGTCGGTCGCGCCCAAGTTCAAGTTTAACGAGACCGGCGCGATCTATGCGCGCGTGGCCAAGGGGTTCCGTGCCGGCGGCCCGAACATCGTTCCTCCGGGCGCACCGACCGACATCAAGACCTACAGCTCGGATTCGGTCATCAGCTACGAAATCGGCGTCAAGGCCGAGACCAGCGATCGCAGCTTCGGTATCGACGTCGCCGCCTTCCATATCGACTGGACCGACATCCAGCTGTTCGCGGTGATCAACAATTTCGGCGTCAACGCCAATGGCGGCAAGGCGACGAGCGACGGTGTCGAGTTCACCGCGACGATGCGCCCGACGCGCGGTTGGGAGCTGTCGGTCAACGGCGCCTATACCAAGGCGAAGCTCAAGGAGGATACCGATCCGCTGGTCGGCGGCCGCGATGGCGATCGTCTGCCCTTCGTTCCGAAGTTCGCGGTATCGCTTAATAGCGATTACAGCTGGAATGTCGCCGACGACACGAAGGCGTCGATCGGCGGGTCGCTGCGCTTCCTGGGCGATCAGCAGGGAGAGTACAGCGCGGCCTTCCTCGCCGCCACCGGACGTCAGTTCAACGTCCCGTCCTACACCGTCGTCGATCTTCGCGGCGGTGTCGACTTTGGCCGCTTCTCTTTGGAAGTCTATGCCAAGAATCTTCTCGATACCGAAGGCAAGACCAGCACCGTCGGCGAAGGTAATTTCCCATTCGGCTCCGTCGGCACCGGCATCATCCGCCCCCGCACGATCGGCGTCACGCTTAGCGCAGGCTTCTGATGCGATGACCCATGTAGAGTTGCCGACGCGTTCCAGGGAGACGGGCTCGGTTCATGCGCTGCCCGCTCCCTATCTTCTGTTCCTCGGCGACACGGTCGAGCCGGGCTTCGCCAAGACGGCGTTTGGATTGCGCGACTGGGCCGGGGATCGTTGTCTTGGCGAGTGGGGGTTGCCCGCCGCCAGGGTGACGGCCGGACTGCCGCGTCTCACGCCGGCGGAAGCGGCGGCAAAGGGCGCGCGCGCCATGGTGATCGGGGTGGCGAACCCGGGCGGCGTGATACCCCCGACATGGATTCCCGAACTCCTCGCAGCGATCGAAGCCGGGCTAGATATCGTCGCCGGGATGCATGTCCAGCTGAACGGCATCGCCGTGCTGCGGGAAGCGGCTGGGCGGCGCGGACGTGCGCTGATCGATCTGCGCGTGCCGCCGGCCGATCTGCCGATCGCCACCGGGGTGAAGCGATCGGGAAAGCGGCTGCTGACGGTCGGTACCGATTGTGCGCTCGGCAAGAAGTACACTGCGCTGGCGATAGCCCGCGGGCTATCGGCGCGCGGCGTCGACGCCACTTTCAGAGCCAGTGGGCAGACCGGCATCATGCTCGCGGGTGAGGGTATCGCGATCGACGCGGTGATCGCCGATTTCGCGGCGGGTGCGGCCGAATTGCTGAGCCCCACCGCCGCACCCGACCATTTCGATGTGATCGAAGGGCAGGGGTCGCTATTCCATCCCTCCTACGCGGCGGTGTCGCTGGCGCTGCTGCATGGCAGCCAGCCCGACCTGTTCATCGTGTGCCATCAGCCGGAGCGCGAGACGATTCTCGGTCATTCCGCTTTTCCAGTGCCGACGATAGAGGCGGTGATTGAGCAGACTGTGATGCTGGGCCGGCTCACCAATCCCGCGATCCGCTGCATCGGCGTCAGCCTCAATACCGCCGATATGACGCAGGATGCGGCAGACGGTCTCATCGCCTCTACCACGGCGCGGCTCGGCTTGCCTGCTGCCGACCCCATGCGGGGCGGGCCCGCCTTTGAAGTGCTGCTCGACGCCTGTCAGGCATGAGCATCGCGCGCGACCGCTTCAGACGTTACCTGCTGCCTGGGCTGGCGTTCAAGGCGGTCATCATCGGCGGCGGATATGCCACTGGCCGCGAGATCGCCGAATTCTTCCTGCCCGCCGGGCCGTGGGGCGGGCTGGCCGCGATGCTGCTCGCCACGATGATCTGGGCCTTGGTCGCCGCCGCCACCTTCCATTTCGCCTACAAGACCGGCGCACGCGATTATCGCCATTTTTTCCAGGCGCTGCTGGGCCGCGCCTGGGTTTTGTTCGAAGTCGCCTATGCGGTCTTCATCGTCCTGATCCTCTCGGTATTCGGCGCGGCAGCCGGCGCGATCGCCGCCGCCACGCTCGGCCTTCCGCCGCTTGTCGGCACGCTCGCGTTGATGTTCGGCATCGTCGCTTGCGTCGCCTTCGGCAATGCCGGGGTGGAGCGTGTCTTCGTCTGGGTGTCGGTGCTGCTTTACGCCACCTATGCGGTCTTCTTCCTGCTGATGCTGGCCGGGGTGGGCGACAAGGTCGTCACGGCGTTCGACACTTTGCCGTCCGGCGACTGGGCGCTCGGCGGCGTTACCTATGCCGGCTATAACGTCATCGGCGCAGTGATCGTGCTGTCCGTGACGCGCCATTTCCGCAGTGGGCGTGATGCGGTGGTGGCGGGCCTGATCGCCGGGCCGCTCGCAATGCTGCCGGCGATGCTGTTCTTCGTCGGAATGATGGCGTTCATGCCGGAGATCGCCGGCGAGGTGCTGCCGTCCGATTATATGCTGGTGCGCCTCGGCCACCCGGTCTTCCACCTGATCTTCCAGTTCATGATCTTCGCTGCACTGCTCGAAAGCGGCACCGGCGCCGTCCATGCGGTAAACGAACGTCTCGCGCGCACGCGGGGCGTAACCCTCACCCCCGCGATCCGTGCCGCAGCTGCCCTGGCTCTGCTGGTGCCGTGCATGCTGATCGCCGACCGGATCGGCCTCGTGACGCTGATCGCGTCGGGCTATCGCGCGATCGCCTGGGCGATCATCGTCATCTACGTTGTGCCGCTGCTCGTCGTCGTCGTGCTTCGGCGCGCGCCGCGCCCGGTGATGCCTCAGCCGGAGCCATCATGAAACAGCGCATCGTCGTCGCCGCACTGCCTTTGCTCGCGTTAGCGATGCCGGCATTCTCCGCGCCGCCCGCCGGCTTCGATGCCCGTGTCGACGCCGTGCGTGAGGCGGCGGGCACCCCCGGCATGGCCATCGCGATCGTCGAAGACGGGCAGGTCACACTCGCAAGGGGCTATGGCGTCCGCAAATTGGGCGCACCGCAGAAGGTAGACGCCGACACGGTCTTCATGATCGGATCGACCGCGAAGGCGATGACGGCGGCGGCGCTGGCGACGCTGGTTGATGCGGGCAAGCTCGGCTGGGACGACAAGGTGATCGATCGCCTGCCCGGTTTCCAGATGTACGACGCCTGGGTGACGCGCGAGATGACGGTGCGCGATCTGCTCGTCCATCGCAGCGGGCTGGGGCTCGGTGCGGGCGACATGCTCTATGTGCCGCGCGGGAGCTATTCGCGCGCCGAGATTGTCCGCAGGCTGCGCTACATCAGGCCCGCGACGAGTTTCCGCAGCGCTTATGCCTACGACAATGTCCTCTACATCGTCGCCGGCCAGTTGCTTGAGGCGGTGAGCGGGCAGACGTGGGAAGATTATGTCCGCGAGCATATCTTCAAGCCCGCGGGCATGAAGACCGCGGCGGCGGAATATGCGCGGGTATATGCCAACGCCAATCGTGCCCAGCCGCATGCCCGCTATGGCGGGGCGGTGCGCGGCACCGGGATGCAGCGCATACTCGATGAACAGGATCATCTGCCGCAATCCTCCGCGCCGGCCGGCCTGGTGGGGGCCAGTGCGAACGATATGGCGCGCTGGCTGCAGATCCAGCTTGCCCAAGGCGCGATACCCGGTGGCGGGCGGCTGTTCAGCGAGGCCCAGGCGCGCGAGATGTGGACTCCGGTCACGCCAATTCCGATCGCCGACCTGCCCGCCCCGGTCAGCGGTGCGCAGCCTTCGTTCCAGTCCTATGCGCTTGGCTGGGAGGTGCGCGACTATCGCGGCCATAAGATCGTCTGGCATGCTGGCGGCCTCTATGGCCTGACCTCGGTCGTGGTGCTGATCCCCGAGAAGAAGGTCGGCTTCGCGATCGAGCTCAATAGCGAGGAAGCTGAGCCGCGCCACGGCCTGATGTACGAGCTGCTCGACCACTATCTCGGGCTGCCCGGCCAGGACTGGCCGGCCCGCTTCCGTGTTTATCGCAAGCAGCGCGTCGCCGCGGCGGAGAGGGCGGTCACGCAGAAGGCGGCGACACCCGCGAAAATAGGACCATCGCTGCCGCTGGCGCGCTATGCCGGCCGCTATGTCGATCCCTGGTACGGACCCATCGACGTGACATCGGACGCTGGCGGGCTCACGGTCAACTTCGTGCCCACGCCCCGCATGGCGGGCCGGCTCGAACATTATCAATATGACAGCTTCATAACGCGGTTCGACGATCCGACGCTGGAGCCTGCCTATCTGACCTTCGCGATCGACGCCGAGGGCAAGGTGGCGCGGATCACCACGAAGGCGGTATCGCCGATTGCCGATTTCAGCTTCGATTATGGCGATCTCGCCTTTGAGCCGGAACGGGCCGGGCAATGAGCTTCGGACGCCAGATATCGGTGCCGGTATAGTGTATCGAACGGAGAGAGTGATGATGGGGAAAAAAGCTCTGGCCGCGCTGCTCGCCTGCGCGCTGATCGCAATACCGGCCGTTTCGCAGATAAAGTCGTCGCTTGCGCCGGTGCCTCCGGTACCCGCAGCCGAAGCCGAGCCCGCATCCGCCCAAACCGCGCCCGCAGCGGCGACGCCCGCGCTCACCGCCACCGATGTCGCCGCCTGGTCCGATGGCTATTTCCCGGCGGCGCTGAAACAGGGCAAGATCGCCGGAGCGCAGATCGTCATCGTCAAGGACGGGCAGCTGCTCTTCAAGAAGGGCTATGGCGTCGCGGATGTCGCCACCGGGGCGGCAATGGATCCCGATCGTACGCTGATGCGGATCGGATCGACGTCGAAGCTCTTCACCTGGACGGCGGTGATGCAGCTGGTCGAGGCGGGGAAGATCGATCTCGATGCCGACATCAACCGATATCTCGACTTCATGATCACGCCGGCGTCGGGCCGCGCGGTCACGATGAACGACCTGATGAGGCATCGCGGGGGCTTCGAGGAAGGGCTCAAGGACATTCTTGCGACCGATCCCGCGCGGCTGAAGACCAACGAACGCTATCTGAAGGAAAATATCCGCCCGCTGCTGTTCCCGGCCGGCGCGGTTCCGGCCTACTCCAACTACGGCACCGCGCTGGCCGGCTATATTGTCGAGCGCGTTTCGGGCGAGCCGTTCGAAGCCTATGTCCAGCGGCACATTCTCGCCCCGTTGCAGATGCGCCGGACGACCTTCGTCCAGCCGCTGCCCGCGAGCCTCGCCGGCTCGATGTCCAAGGGCTATCGTCAGAGCGACCAGCCGCCCGCCAAGTTCGAACTCATCGCCACCGCGCCCGCCGGCAGCGTCAGCGCGACAGGCGCGGACATGGCCAATTTCATGATCGCCCATCTCCAAGCGGGCCGCTTCGGCGCAACGCGGATCCTTCAGCCCGAAACCGCGCGGCTCATGTACAGCCCGGCGGTCGCGCCACGCGCCGGCTTTGACACCATGGCGCACGGCTTCTTCCATGGACAGCGCAACGGACGCCTCGTCATCGGCCATGGCGGCGATACGATCGTGTTCCATACCGATATGAACCTCCTGCCCGATCAGGGGGTCGGGATCTTCGTGAGCTTCAACAGCCGCGGCGAGAATGATTCGGTCTATGGCGTACGGTCGCGCCTGTTCGATCTGTTCATGGATCGCTATTTCCCGGCGCCGAAGGCCAAGGACCCGCCGGCAATCGCGGGCGCAGCCGCGCATGCCCAGGCGCTTGCCGGGCATTACGAAAGTTCGCGGCGCGTGGAATCGGGCTTCATCAGCCTGTTCTACCTGCTCCAGCAGGACAAGATCACCGCCAATGACGATGGCTCGATCAGCCTCGCTTCGATCGAGGATGAACGCTTTCGTGAAATCGCCCCCGGTCTGTGGCGCGAGGTCGGCGGGACCAGACTGCTTCAGGTGACGGATGAGGGCGGCCGCCGCACGATCCTCGACAGCACCAATCCAGTCTCGGTGATGCAGGCCGCGCCGCTGACGCGGAACTCCGCGTTCAACAGCTGGGTCGCCGGCCTTTCGCTGCTTGTGATCCTGGCCACTGTTTTGGCGTGGCCCGTCGTCGCATGGCTGCGCCGCGCCTATCCGATCCCAGCCGCGGTTACGGGACGCCCGGCGCTGGCACGCCGGTTGACGCGCGTCGCCGCGGCTGCGGACCTGTTCTATCTGGGCGGCTGGTATATGATCGTCGGGCCGCTGCTCGAAACCAATCTGGATGTCTATAATGACGGCATGAACGGACTGGTAAGGGTCATGCAGTGCGCGGCGATCATTCCGATCGTGGCGGCGGCGATCGGAGTGTGGAACGCGGTTCTCGTCACCCGTGCCGGCGCCGGATGGGGCGTGAGGTTGCGCAGCGTCGTCGTGGCGCTGGCGCTGATTGGCATCGTCTGGATCGCGTGGATGGGTGGCTTCATGAATCTCAGCCTCAATTACTGAGTCTGGCCGCATCCAGATTGACCGCGGTCGGCGTCACGGATCGATGGGCGAGCCTGTGAAGAAATCACCGGCTTCGGCGAGCAGGGTCCGCAGGAAGCGCTGGGTCAGCCGGACCTGGGCAGTTTCCGCCATCTCGGAATCGGCGACCATCCAATAGGAGCGTTGCAGCGAAACTTCGTCGGGCAACACCGCCACCAACTCGGGCGCGGTACAAGCCACATAGGCCGGCAGGACGCATAGGCCGAAGCCGGCGACGGTCGCGCTGAGCTGCGCGTGGAGGCTGCTGTTTTGAAGCCGTGCGCGGAGATGCGGACGGATTTCGGGCAGATAGTTGAGAGCGCGCGTGAAGATCAGGTCGTCGACATAGCCGATGAAGGGATGGTCCCCGAGGTCATCCCGCGATCGGATCGGCGGCGCGGAGGCGAGATAGGCCCGCGAGCCATAGACGAACAGGCGATAGTCGGTGAGATGCTCGTGGACGAAATTCCCGGCCGGCGGCAGCGTCATCGTCACCGCGACATCGGCCTCGCGGCGCGACAGCGCCACGATCTGCTGGATGGTGATCATTTCCACCGCGAGGCGGGGATGCGCCGCCACCAGCGCGCCAATTCGTGACGCGAGGAAGAAGTTGCCGAAGCCTTCGGGCGTGCTGATCCGGACCGCGCCAACGATACCTTGCTGCTGACCGGCCACCGTCTCCTCGATCCGCACAGCTTCGGCTTCCATGGCGCCGGCCATGCCGAGCAGAGCCTCCCCATGTTGGGTGAGGTTGTAACCTCGCGGATTGCGCTCGAACAGTTGCAACCCCAATGCGGCCTCGAGCGCGCTTATCCGGCGACCGACTGTCGCATGGTCGGTTCCGGTCCGCCGGCCGGCCAGCGATATGGTGCGCGACCGCGCGACCGCGAGGAAGAAGCGGAGGTCGTTCCAGTTGAAGGGCGGCGCGTTCATATGTGCAGACTTTCACAGAAATTGCGCAAAATCTCCTGTGGTCGTGCGGATATGTCAACTGTTAGCAGCGGCCGGCCGCGCCTCCTTCCGCCGGCTGGGAGACGATCATGTCCACAATGCCGATGTCCGCTGATCCCGCTAATGAGGTGCTGACGGCCATTCAGGGGCGGCTTGGGGTGATCATTCTTAATCGTCCCAAAGCGCTCAACGCCCTCAATCTCGCCATGGTCGATCAACTCGATGCGGTTCTGGCGCGATGGGCAGGCGATCCGGCCATCGACGCGGTGCTGATCCGCAGCGCCAGCGAACGCGCCTTCTGCGCCGGGGGAGACATGCGATCGATCGGAACCCTGCCGGACAGGGCCGAGAGGATGGTGCTGGGCCGCGCCTTCTTCGGCGCCGAATATCGGGTCAATCACCGGATAAACACATTCCCCAAACCCTTTATCGCGCTGATCAACGGCATCGCGATGGGGGGCGGGCTCGGCATCTCCATCCACGGCAGCCATCGGGTGGTGAGCGAAGATCTCCGCATGGCCATGCCTGAAACCGTTCTCGGCCTGTTTCCCGATGTAGGGGGAAGCTGGTTCCTCGCTCGCTGTCCGGGGATGATCGGGCGCTATCTGGCCCTGATCGGTCCTCAGATCGGCGCGGCCGACGCGCTGACGGCGGGCCTGGCCACTCATCATGTGCGGCTTGCGGCTTTCGAGGGCGTTGTAGCCGATCTCGCCACGGCCGGGCGGCTCGACCATGCCGCGGTCGATGCGATTATCGCGGCACATGCGATAGAACTGCATGGCGGTATGCTCGGGGAGCGCCAGGCGGACATCACGCGGCTATTTTCCGGCACCGATCTCGCAGCAGCGGCGGCGGCGATCGAAGCCGCTGCGCCTGATGCCGAATGGATCGCCGAGGCCCATGCCGTCATCGGGCGGGCCTCCCCCACCAGTCTGCATGCGACGTGGCGGCGGATGGTCGAGAGCCAGGGCCAGTCGATCGAACGCGTGCTGTCCGACGATTTCCGCATGGCCGTCCGCATGGTCGGCGGCCACGATCTGGCCGAAGGCGTGCGCGCCATCCTGGTGGACAAGGATCAGTCGCCGCGCTGGGACCCGCCGACGTTGGAGGCGGTGACGCACGCCGCCATCGACGCCTTGCTTGCCCCTTTCGGCGAGGGGCATCTGGAGTGGAGCAGCGGAGAAGCCGTCACGAGCTAAGGCGTCGTGAGGACACCGCGACCTCGTTGCGGGTAGCGTGGATCAGGCGCTGTACGAACACGCCGGGGTGTGAACCTGGTCGGGCTCGATCACGGCGGCGTGCGCGCCTAACGGTCGCGCTGGACGGCGAAAATCGCGATCTCCCTCAGAAGGTCCGCTTCTGACCCAAATGGCGCGATATGCCCGATCGCCTTGTCGGCGAGCTCGTTCGCACGATCGCGCGCGCGGGCGGTGCCCAGAAGGGACACGAAGGTTGCCTTCTGCTGCGCCTGATCCTTGCCGAGACGTTTGCCGACCTTGTCGATGCATCCTTCGACGTCCAGCAGGTCATCGGCGATCTGGAAAGCGAGACCGACACACTGCGCGTAGTTGCAGAGTCGCGTGCGCTCATCCTCTTCAGCCTGCGCCAGAATCGCGCCCGCCTCTACCGCCCATCCGATCAGGGCACCTGTTTTCAGACTTTGAAGCTGAACGATCATTCGCTCGTCATCATCCGCCGAGGGCGGAAGGAGATCCAGCATCTGACCGCCCGCCATGCCCATGCCACCGGCACAGCGAGCGAGCCGGGCGACCAGCAGGGATCGGACGTTCCCATCGGGGTGGGTTGCTGGATCGCTGAGCAGCTCGAACGCCAAGGCTTGCAGCGCGTCGCCGGCGAGAACTGCCGTTGCTTCGTCGAACGCGCAATGCACCGTCGGCCTGCCGCGCCGGAGGTCGTCGTCATCCATGCAGGGCAAATCGTCATGGATGAGCGACTGCACATGCAGACTTTCGATCGCGAGTCCTGCCTGAAGGACATAGCTCCGTGGGACCCCGAAAAGATCGGCGGACGCCCGAACGAGAAGCGGACGCAGCCTTTTGCCGCCGCCGATCGCGGCATGACGCATGGCGGCGAAGAGCCGGTCACGACCGTCGCCCGGCAAATGAAGCACGGTATCGAATGCGGCGTCGATGTCTTGCGCGATCTGTCGCAACGCGCCCTCTAGCAGTGGCTGGAACTCAAGCAAGGTCGCCATCGTCAGGCAAACTCGACGGCGCGAAAGCTCGCGGGTTCGGGCGGACCGGGATGTTCTTCTATCGTTACCGCGTAACGATCGCCGATCTGGTCGAGAACCGATGTCACCGAATGTTCAGGCGTTGAAGCGGCAGCGGTGACCCCGATACTGTGCGCATCGGCCAGACCGCCCCAGTCGATCATTCGTCCGTCGGCAACGAGTTGAACCCGCGGACAACCCTCGGCCAGGGCGACCTCCACCAGTCGGCGCGCGTTCGATGAGAAATCCTCGCCAACCACAATGAACGCATCCACATCGCGCGCGATGGCCCGCACGGCGGCTTGGCGATTGGTTGTAGCAAAGCAGATGTCACTCGTTTTCGGGCCGCGGATATTCGGAAAGAGCACTTGCAGCCTTGCAATGATCAGCTTCGCATCCTCCACGGCGAAGGTGGTCTGCGTTGCGTAAGCCATGCGTTGCCCGACTCGATGTTCGAGCCTTTCGATATCGCCGATCTCCGTCACGAGCGTGATGGCGCTTTCGGGAACCTGTTCGAACGTACCTTCGATCTCGGGATGCCCCGAATGACCAATCAGGATGACATGATGGCCGTCCCGATGGTGGCGGCGAACTTCATGATGGACCTTGTCCACGAGCGGGCACATCGCGTCGAAAACGCGTAGGTTGCGCGCTTGGGCACTCGATCGAATACGCGGTGCGACGCCGTGCGCAGAAAGGAGCAGGACGCTGCCCGGCGGTACATCGTCGACTTCCTGAACGAAGATTGCTCCCCGCTTTTCCAGATTCCCGACAACGTCGAGGTTGTGGACGATCGCCCGGCGAACATAGATCGGTGCGCCGAATCGATCGAGAGCGGTTTCGACTGCGGCGATCGCCCGGCGGACGCCCGCGCAAAACCCTCTTGGCGCGGCTAGCACGACGCGCATCTCCGGGGCTACGGGCTTGGCTCTTTCGGCGGAGGGGCGAATAGGCGATGCGGTAGGGGTCATCGATCTGCTCCATCACCCCCGGGCGGAGGCTAACTTCAAGATGTCGACGCGTCCACCTCGGCTTAGAGGATGTAGCGCAGTCGGACCGCATGATCCTCCTTGCCGCCGGCGAAGGTGAAGATCACCTCGTCGAAGCGCGGGGGCCCGAAACGGATCGTCGGATTGCGCGAAAAGCCGAAGCCCTCGCGCGGTATCCCTAACGCTGTATCGAGCTTACCGTTTCCATTCTCGTCGTGAATTAATGACAGCGCGTACCGGCCCGGCGGGAGCCCCATGAAGACTACCCGTGCCTCCTTGCTCGCCTGCACCATCTTTCTGGCCGCCTTTGGGTCGCCCTTGCAGTCGGGAAAATGGCGTTCATTCTGAGTCAGGCAGACGAGCAGAAATCCTCTGACACTGCGCAAATTCTCGATGGTGAGCTCAAGCTCGCTGTCAGTTGTAGCCGCACTCAGCGGTAGCGGCCTCGCAAGAGCGGCAGCGAGCAGCAGCGCAGCTCCAAACCCGGCATAGCCGGCTGTCGACGACACAGAGACGGCCTTCATATCGGGATTGCAGCCCATGATTGCTTCCCTAGCTCCGGCGATACCGCGTGCGGTAACGACTAGTGATTGGTCCGGCGCGACACTTCTGCCATAGCCGCTCTATGACGGCATATCGACTGATTATAGCCGGCGGCGGGCTCGCGGGCGGTCTAGCGGCGCTCGCTTTGGCCCGAACCCGACCCGAAATTCCACTGCTCGTAGTCGAGGCAGGGTCTTCCTTCGGTGGCAATCATCTCTGGTCCTTCTTCGATGACGACATCGACGCCGGCAGCCGCGACCTGGTCGAAGATCTGGTCGTCCATCGCTGGCCGAATCATGAGGTCCGCTTCCCCTCGCGTCGGAAAAGCTTGGACACCGGATATAACAGCGTGACGTCCGACAGGCTCGACAGGCTCTTGAAGACGGTCTTGCCGGCCAGCGCCTACCGGCTGAATGCCGGGATCGCGGATATCGGACCGCACGGGATCACGCTGAACACTGGCGAGCGCATCAACGCCGATGGCGTCATCGACGCTCGCGGTTTCGAGAGCGTCGACGGCCTGGATCTCGGCTGGCAGAAGTTTCTGGGCCGCGAATATCGCTTTTCCGTGCCGCATGGTCTGGCCGCGCCGATCATCATGGATGCAACTGTAGATCAATCGGAGGGTTATCGCTTCGTCTACTGCCTGCCGTTTTCCCCCACGGAGATGCTCGTCGAAGACACTTATTATTCCGAGGATAGCAGGCTGGACGATCTGATATTGGGCGACCGCATCGAAGACTATATCGCACAGAAGGGATGGGCAGGCGCGCAGATGATCCGCGAGGAGCGCGGCGTGCTGCCGATTGCAATGGGTGGCTCAGTCGCCAGCCTGTGGCAGAATGCGACAGTCGCGCGGCTGGGCCTGCGCGGCGGTTTTTTTCATCCGACCACGGGTTATTCGCTGCCCGATGCGCTGGCTAACGCCCGGTTGCTAGCTGCACAGCCTGATATGTCGAGTGCTGCCCTGTTATCGCTTTTCCGGACGATGGCCGAACGGCGCTGGCGGGAGCGGAGCTTCTATCGCCTGCTCAATCGCATGTTGCTGCGCGCTGCGGAGCCCGCAAAGCGTTATCTTGTGCTCGAGCATTTCTACCGTCTTGATGCCGACCTCGTGGGCCGCTTCTATGCGGCCCGCTCCACACTTTCCGACAAGGCGCGCATCCTCAGCGGCCGTCCGCCTGTGCCACTGCTCCGGGCGGCAGCAAGTGTTTTCTTCCGGGGCCCATCAGCGTGAAGCGCGCCGCAGTCATCGGCGCAGGGTTTGGCGGACTGGCGTTGGCAATACGCCTGCAGTCGGCCGGCATAGACACCATCATCATCGAGGCGCGCGACCGGCCCGGTGGGCGTGCCTATGTGTGGCACCGCGACGGTTTCACCTTTGACGCAGGTCCAACCGTTATCACCGATCCGGCCTGCCTGACCGATCTCTGGGCCCTAAGCGGCGCTGACATGCGGGACGACGTCACGCTTCAGCCGGTCCAGCCTTTCTACCGGCTGTTCTGGCCCGACGGCGACACGTTCGACTATACCAACGACGATGCGCGGCTGACCGAGCAGATCGCCCGGCTCGATCCTGCCGATGTCGATGGCTATCGGCGCTTCCTGCAATATTCGGCAGGGGTCTATATCGAGGGATATGAGAAACTGGGCGCGGTGCCGTTTCTCGATTTCAAATCGATGCTCCGTGCTGCGCCCTCGCTGGCGCGGTACCAGGCCTGGCGCTCGGTATACTCGATCGTCTCCGGCTTCGTCCGCAGTGAGAAGCTGCGGCAGGCTCTATCCTTCCACACACTGCTTGTCGGCGGCAATCCGATGACGACGAGCTCGATCTACGCGCTGATTCACAAGCTTGAGCGTGACGGCGGGGTCTGGTTCGCGAAAGGCGGCACCAATGCTCTCGTGGCGGGGATGGCCCGGCATTTCGAGCGCATAGGTGGCCAGATCCGCCTTTCTGATCCGGTTGCCGCCATTCATGCCCGGCAGGGCCGCATATCTTCGGTGACGACGCAATCGGGCTGGTCCGGGGACTTCGACGCAGTCGCTTCCAATGCCGATATCGTCACAAGCTATGATCTGATCCGCGGTGACCGCCGCGGCGCCCAGGCGGCCCGCAGGCTGCGGCGAAAGCGCTTCTCGCCATCCCTCTTCGTCGTCCATTTCGGCATACGCGGCGCTTTTCCCGAGATTCCGCACCACAGCATCCTGTTCGGACCACGCTACAAGAGGCTGCTCGACGACATATATAAGAGCGATCGGCTGGCATCGGATCCAGCGCTCTATCTCCATCACCCGAGCGCCACCGACCCCGCCATGGCGCCGCCTGGGTGCTCAACGTTCTACGCGCTGGCACCGGTGCCGCATCTAGGGCAAGCGCCGATCGACTGGGCGGTCGAGGGACCACGCTATCGCGAAATCATTCTCGACATCATCGAAGAGCGCGTGTTGCCGGGCCTGCGCGAAAAGCTGATGACCGTATTCCATTACACCCCGGTCGATTTCAAAAATGATCTGGGCGCGCATCTCGGCTCCGCGTTCAGCCTTGAGCCGCGGCTTACGCAAAGCGCCTGGTTCCGCGTCCATAACCGCGACGATATTCTGTCCAACCTTTACTTCGTAGGCGCGGGAACCCATCCGGGCGCTGGCATTCCGGGCGTGGTCGGCAGCGCGAAGGCCACCGCGGGGCTGATGATCAATGACCTTGCAGATTGAGCGCGCCGCGCTGGTCGAGATTGCCGAGGCGACGATCAACAGGGGATCGCAGTCCTTTGCGATGGCAAGCAAGCTGTTCGGACGCGAAGCACGCGAGCGGGCCTGGCTGCTCTATGCCTGGTGCAGGACCTGCGACGACATGGTGGATGGCCAGACATTGGGACATGGCATGGAGACCGCCTACGACGCGCCGGCGCGGCTCGAATCCCTCCGCGCGCAGACCGACGTTGCTCTGACCGGCGACGGCGTCGTGGATCCGGCGTTCGCAGGACTGCGCCATGTGGCCAGCGAATGTCGCATACCATCGCGGCTGATCCACGATCATATCGCGGGATTCGCCGCCGATGCCGCCGGCTGGCGGCCAAAGACCGAGGATGATCTCCTATCCTATTGCTATTTCGTCGCTGGCGCCGTCGGCTGCATGATGGCGCTGGTCATGGGCGTGGAGCCCGATGACGAGGATACGCTGGACCGGGCATGTGACCTCGGCATTGCGTTTCAGCTATCGAATATCGCCCGGGACATTCGCGAGGATGCCGAAAACGGCCGATGCTACATTCCGGCGACTTGGCTGGATCAGGCCGGGTTGGAGGAAGCCGATCTTGTCGCGGATCACGCTGCATCCCAACTGGCGGCGGTCGCGGCGCGCCTGGTCACCATGGCCGACCGCCATGAACGCTCGGCCCGCATCGGCGCCGCCCGTCTGCCTTTCCGCTGCCGCTGGGCGATTCTGTCGGCGGCTGGCATCTATGGCGACATCGGCCATGAGGTCGTTCGTCGTGGCGACAGGGCGTGGCGCGAGCGCGTCGCGGTGCCCGGCATGAGAAAAGCAGGATTTGCGGTACGTGCGCTCGGTGCGAGCCTGATGCCTACGCCGCGCACCGTATCGCGCGAAGGCCTTTGGACTCGGCCTCGCTGACCGATGTGCGCCGGTCACCCCCGGCATCGAGCACTCGGCAGCCGCCACCAGGGCAGATGCGGATGAAGGTGATGTTCGTGATGATAGCCGAAATGATAGCATGTCAGCAGCGACGTGATCCAACCGAAGTTCGAGCTACGCGCGCGATGCCCATCGACGAAGTCCGGGCCGCGGTGGGCGTGCGGCAGGAAGGTGCCGAACAGGAATAGCTGCACCGAAGCGAGTATCGCGGGTAGCGCCCAGAAAAGCAGCAGATTGGCATAGGGCACGCGGGCGGCGAAGGTCATCACGCCGACCAGGAGGGTGAGGACGAGGACTTCCCTCCACCCGAAATATTCGCGGAAGAAAGCGACATACCAGCGGAATGGGTTGGCTGGCGATCGTTCGCAGAAATCGGGATCCGCCACGGTCCCCGGCGTCAGGTGGTGCGCCATATGCTTTGGGCGAAGCCGGTCGAACGAGAAACCCGCATAGGCCGCGAGCATCACCGTGCCGATCACCCGGTTGAGGCGCGGCGATCCCGGTGCGAGTGACCCGTGCATGGCGTCATGCGCGATGATGAACAAGCCGACGTCGAGCCAGCACAGCGTCGCCACCAGTATCATGATCAGCAGCGGGTGCAGCGTGTCGATCTGGACGAGGAAGAGAGCGAGTATCTGGAGTAGAAGCCAGCTGCCGAACACCAGTGCGGCAAGCGTGAGGCCAACGGCTCGTTGCGCAGCGCGATTAGTCATTGCCCGCGCCGGGATCGCAGCACTCTGCTCAGCGAAGCGAGCGGAGGAGCATAGAGAAAGCCGAACGAGATGGCCCCGTCACGGGTCTTGACGGCATGGTGCATGTGGTGGGCCCGGACCAGATGCGACAAATAGCCGCTGCGGGGAGGCCCGACGAATCGGAACCGTCGATGTACGAGTCCATCGTGGACCAGGAAGTAGAGAAGGCCGTAGCAGGCCATGCCTATTCCGACCCAGAAAAGCTGATCAGCCGCCGAAGACACCGAGATCATTGCCATGCTGATCCCCGCGAACAATATCCCGAAAAGATCATTGTGCTCCCAGAAGCCGGTCCGTGGCTCGTGATGGGAGCGATGCAGGACCCAGCCGACGCCATGCATCACGAAACGATGAACGCAATAAGCCACCGCCTCCATCGCGAAGACCGTGACGAGAGCGATCAGGGCGCCGTCGAGGAACGGGTTATTCATTGCTGTCCAATGCAAAAAACGCTGCCAGCATAGGGCCGATCGCGAACCCTGCGAAGCCTCAACGCAGTAAAACTGCAGGTGATCCGCGGATCGTGCAGACGGGAGGAAAGGATCGCGAGGTTAGTTCCTACAAACAGGAACATTGCCCTAACCTAAGTCATCGTATTGGTCGGGCGATCGCCGCATGTTCGCGAGCATGATGATATGCAGAATCAAAGTGATGTCGGGCAAAACCAGGCTTTCGGTCCCGGCGATGTCGCCACGACTGGCGATGGGCTGAGGTGGCTCATTTCGCCATCATCGCGCCGCCATTGGCGGGACATATCAATCCGATGCTCGCCCTTGCGCGCGTCCTGGTAGAGCGCGGCCACCGGGTCACCTTCCTGCAGCAATCTCATGGTGCCGCGCTTGTCCGGGCCGCCGCTATGGACGTCACGCTGATCGGCGGGGGCCGTGACCAGGGCACCCATCCGACGACAGGAAGAGGGCCTGTCGATACGGCGAGAACCATTCGCAGCGTCGCGAAACGCGCGCAGACGATTTGCACCGAAGCGCCCGATATCTTGCGTGCGATCGGGGCGGATGCGGCGATAGTCGATCAGCTCGAGCCGGCAGGCGCGCTCGTTGCGCGTTCCCTCGGCCTGCCTTTGGTAACCGTGGCGAATGCGCTCCCAATCAATCGCGAGCCGGCGATACCGCCGCCCTATGTCGGCTGGCGCTACGATCCGACGCCGTTCGGCCTCTGGCGCAACAGGGGCGGCTATCGCATCGCCGACTGGTTGATGCGCCCGGTCACAAAAGTGCTGAGTTGCCATGCCGCGCGTTGGGGTATCCATCCGCGCCAGCATTTCGAGGATTACGGATCGGACCTGGCTCAGATCTCGCAGGCGGTGGCCTCGATCGATTTCCCGCGCCGCAGGCTTCCAGACAGCTTCCAGTATACAGGTCCGCTTCGCCTGCCCGACGACGGTGAGTTCGCAATCCCAGCCGGCAGCGGGCAGCCCTTGATATTCGCTTCGCTCGGCACGCTGCAGGGAGCACGCGCGAGACTCTTCGCCAAAATCGCCCGCGCCTGTGACGCTCTAGGCGCGAAACTGGTCTTGGCGCACGGTGGTCTGCTGTCTCCATCCGAGACAGCCGCTCTACCGGGCAACCCGGTCGTCGAGCCGTTCGTGCCGCAGCGTGCGGTACTGCGCCATGCCGATCTGGCCATAACCCATGCCGGCTTCAACACTGTGCTTGATGCTCTTTCATTCGGGGTGCCGATGGTGACGCTGCCGCTGGCGTTCGAGCAGCCTGCCACCGCAGCTCGGCTCGATCGCGCTGGGGTCACCCGAGTCCTATCGCCGAACGCATCGTGGCGGCAGCTCGCCTGCGGCATTTCGGCAGCGCTGAATGAGAGGGAATATCGAAACCGCGCGAGCGTTATTCAGGCAGAAATCAATGCTGCCGGCGGCGTTCAGAAGGCCGCCGATATAATTCACTTTGCCATCAGCTGATCTGATCGCGGCCGGCTGGCGGAAATAGCGGGAATTCTGAAGTTCGACGTCGGTCTCGGAATGCCCGTTACGTCGTCTGAGAAGTGGCTCGCGTGGCAGTTAGGAGCGATCTCGTCTCAGCCTGTTATGAGGCCGTTTTACAGGCTTTGGGGCGATCAACGATGCCCTATCAGGCTGGACTGCTCGTAAAAAACGCTGATTTGCGTGGAGAAAGCGCTGCCGTAGGTGAAAACAGCAGTCTCTCCGAACAGGCTGTTTTCAGGCACGTATCAGGTGCGTACGGCACCGGGATCAGGTTCGATTGGCGCGAAATATATTTGCTGTGCAGTGGTGGGGTTGGCCGACCGTCCTAACGGCCCACATGATCGTCAGTAGACCCCAGCGACGCTGCCAACCTTGTTTTTACCAAGTCAAAAACAGGCTGCGGATTACAGGCTCATAACAGGATGGCGTTCGCCGCCGCCGTATCCTGCCTGACCGGATCCCTCGCGGCTAACTCGGGCACTCCTTCGCCTCAGTTGCACTCCGATTGACAAAAAATGTCGTCTCTTGTCAGATGGTTATATCACCGGTATATAAATCGCGTGACCCGGTGGGTCACCTCGAGCAGATAGCACCGGTCATCTGGCCACCGCGCAGCACGAGCCATCATCCTATCGCCGAATTGGGCGCTAGATGAGGGCTGCGCTGCGCCTTCGGCTTTGCTCGCCCTCATCTTAAACCTGATCGGCTCCTTTTTGGAGATAGATCATGTCCGTAGTCAAAGGTATCCAACCGCGGCCCAAGAAGCTGAAGCCTTCGCACCGCTCGTTTGAGCCGCCCGAGGATTTCACGCCCGTTCCCTTCGACATCGTCGAGTGGGTCAAGCTCGATGACATTACCGTCAACGCGCGTAATCCTCGCGAACACCCTCAGAAGCAGCTCCACATGCTGGCGCAGGCCGTGTCCGCCACCCGCATCTTAAACCCGCTTATGCTGGACGAGCATGGTAGCTTGCTCGCCGGTCATGCGCGCCTTGAGGTCGCGCGCATGCTCGGCCTCAAGCATGTTCCTGTCATTCGAGCCGCCAAGCTTACCGAGGCTCAGAAACGAACCTTCATCCTCAGCGACAACCAGATCGCGACGCAGGCTCATTGGAACGACCATCTGCTCGCGGTTGAGCTAAAAGAGATTGGCGAACTCGATTTCGACTTCAGCATCGAAGCCACTGGCTTCGAGCACGCCGAAATCGACATCAGGATCGAGAGCCTGAAGGCGCCGTCCGACCCTTCATCGGAAGATTGCGATGCCGCCGATCTTGTTCCCACAGCTTTGCCCCAGACAGTCACGCGGCTGGGTGAAGTCTGGGTCCATGGAGCCCACCGGATCATCTGCGGTGATAGCCTTGAGGCGGCGACCTATGTCAGCCTGATGCAGGGCAAACTCGCAGACTTCGTAATGCAGGACGCTCCCTATAACGTTTCGGTAACGAAACATGTTAGCGGCCTTGGCAAGATCCAGCATAGGGAGTTCGCGGTCGCGTCAGGGGAGCTATCGAAGCCTGAGTTCGCCAGCTTCCTGAGCAACCAGTTCAAACTTGCGACGGACCATTGCCGCCCCGGCGCGGTGTTCGCCTCGTTCATGGATTGGAGGTCGATCGCACCGCTCATCATGGCCGGTGAGGGGATCGGTCTCGAACTGATCAACTTATGCGTGTGGGGGAAGACCAACGCTTCGATGGGCTCCTTGTGGAGGTCGCAACATGAGCTGATCGCCATGTTCAAGAAGCCTGGCCCGTCGGTGACGAACAACATCCAGCTTGGGAAGTTCGGTCGATACCGGACCAATCTGTGGATCGCACCCGGGGCCAACAGCTTCGGCAACGACCGCAAAGAGCTGGCCGACCACCCCACTCCCAAGAATGTCGCCCTCATAGCAGATGCGATCCGCGACGTCACCCATCGCGGTGATCTGGTGCTCGATAACTTCCTGGGGTCAGGCACCACTGCGATCGCGTGCGAGCGCACGGGCCGTGTTGCCCGCTGCATCGAACTCGACCCCGTCTATGTCGATGTCGCTGTCCGTAGGCTGGAGGCCTTCAGCGGCTTGTCGGCCCGTCTCGAGGCCACCGGCCAGACCTTCGCGGAGGTCATGGCTGAGCGCGCCAACGTCGAAATGCCGGTGATCAATCCGCCGCCGCGCCAACGGATGCCCGCCGCCTGATCACACCTGCATTGCACCCAATTTTCGAGGATATCATAATGAGCACCAATTTCGCCATCTCGCCCCGCCCACGCACCCGCATCGTCGCGGCCCCGGACGCTGCCATGGGCAACCGCCTCGTCGCCGACCTACCCCCTGACGACGTTGATGCCAACGATCCTGCTTCGGACAAAAAGCCCTGGCGCAAACGCGAGCCGAACTGCGGAAGCTTTGCCAAAGGGGTGTCGGGCAACCCCTATGGCCGACCCAAAAAGGCCAAGGGCAGCAAGGCCATCGTTCGCAAGGTCCTGCTGGAACCGGTCGACGTGCGCGTCAAAGGTGAGCGCAAGAAGAAGATGACCACCTTCCAGGCGCTGGTTATGCAGGAGCGTAAGGCGGCGTTCGAGGGAGACTGGCGCGCGCGCAGCACGATGTTCGCGCTG
Source organism: Sphingomonas sp. SRS2 (assembly GCF_000971055.1). GTDB lineage: Bacteria > Pseudomonadota > Alphaproteobacteria > Sphingomonadales > Sphingomonadaceae > Rhizorhabdus. The sequence continues at coordinate 32,590 of NZ_LARW01000084.1, read as the reverse complement.
GCGCGCTGGGCGCTTGTCGACGTCGATGACGAGACCGGCGATATCGAAACCCCTGCCGTCGATGCGGCGGGTGAGCTCACCGACACCGGCAGGGCCATCCTTGACTGGTTCGCCGAAGAGGTGCGCGCCGAGACCGGGGCGGACGCCCAGGGAGGTGTGGCATGAGCCGGCCGTCGGAATCCGAGGTCGTCGAGGCTTTTGCCAAAACACGCTTCCTCGCCTTCGTAATGCTCGTCTTCGCGCATCTCCACCCTCACCTGCCGCCGCTCCAGCCCTCCTGGTATCTTCGCGCAATGTGCTGGTGGCTCGAGAAGGTCGGGGCCGGGCGCCTCACCCGCTCGCTGATCTGGCTTCAGCCACGAGCGCTGAAATCGATTACCGTGGCTGTCGCTTTCCCCTGCTGGCTGCTGGGTCGCAACCCGTCGTTGAAGATCATGGTCGTGACATATTCGGAAGACCTGTCGCTGCAACATGCAGGGCATCGACGCTCGATCCTGGAAAGCGATTGGTATCAGCGCATGTATCCCAACACGCGCATTGCCAAGCGCGGTAACCGACAACTCGACACTTTAACCACACAGCACGGTCGTTGCCTTTCAGCTTCGGTAACAGGGACGATCACCGGCACCGGCGCCGACTTCATCATCCTCGACGATCTTATGAAGGCGGATGACGCCAACAGCCCTGCGATACGTGAAAAGATGAAGGTCTGGTATGATGGGACGCTGGTCACGCGTCTGACCAGGCGTGGGACCGGTTCGATCATATCGATCCAGCAGCGGTTGCATGAGGATGACCTCCCAGCCTATCTGCGCGACAAGGGCTATGAGTGCCTGGTCTTGCCCGCCATGGCGCAGCGCGACGCCGAGATCGAGATTGGTCCGGGCCAGACTTATCTTTTCAAACGCGGCGAGTTGCTTTGCCCTGAGCTGTTCAGCGAGGAGGATGTCCGCGCGCAGCGTATCGAGTGCGGGCCACAGATATTCTCCGCCATGTATCTGCAGGATCCAGTAGCGCCCGAGGGCAATCTCATCCGAACCGAGCATTTTCGGCGTTTTACCCGGAAATTCAGGCGTGGGCACTTCGACAAGGTGTTCCAGAGCTGGGACACCGCTGCGAGTGGTTTACCCACGGCGGACTGGTCGGTCTGTACCAGCTGGGGTTATCTCGCGGGCCGGCTATTCCTGCTCGAAATCCTGCGGCAGCGGCTAGAATATCCAGAGCTGAAACGGGCTGTCATCGCTCAGCGCACCAAATGGCGCGCAGACATGGTTCTGATTGAGTTATCAAATGCGGGCGTCGGCATCTGTCAGGAACTCCGGAAAAATGGCCCGTTCACGCCTACCGGCTATCGTCCGCGGGGCGACAAGGCCGACCGGCTGATCGCGCAGACCGGGCAAATTGAGGAAGGTCGGGTTTGGCTACCCGCCGAGCTCGATGGTCTCGACTGCTTTCTAGCCGAGATGCGTGCCTTCCCTAGCGGCAAAAACGATGATCAGGTCGATAGCCTTACCCAGATGCTGGAATGGCTGCGCGACCATTGGCGTACGGCGGACACCGAATATGAGCCTGGCGGCAGGCGAAAACGGATTATTCGCACCAATCACCGGCCATCGCTTCCACCCCTGCCTGACTGGATTTTGGATGACGACGATGTTGATGATTTTTAGTGCGGACCCCCATAATATTCTCGATCTCATCCGCCAAAAGCTGGAGTTCCCGAAACTGTGCAAGGGGGCACCTGGCGCAGGCGATTGAACGCCTGGATCACTCCGCGAGGAGCTGGTGGCATTTTCAGGTGGCGAAGGCGATGATCAGGTCGATGCGTTGGAGCCGGACGAGCGTTGTCGATGTTGGGCATTAGCGAGGTCGGTCTACCCGCACGCATGCCGTGGCGCACTGGCGCGACCGGCGACGGGCCATAATGCTGCCAAGCTTGGTGCAAACCCGCACGACATCTTTCGCTGGCTTCTCGACCAGTACCCAGCTCAGCCAGCCGCATACCAAGCTGGTCGCTATGGTGGCAGCGATGTAGGTCCAGAAATTGAAGCCGGCGAGCGCCAGCGCCAGGCCGATGGGCCAGCCATAGATGTAGGTGCCATAGCTGATGTCGATCCGGGCGTTGATCCGGCCCCATGCACCAGCCTCAGCCTTGAAGGCGAGCCAGTACAGCAGCGGGCTCCCCACCAGGCAGATCGACCATTCCGCCACCGCGGGATGCCCCAGCAGCAGGAGCGCCCACATAGCTGACAGCAGGGCGATGCGATGGTCGATGGCCCTCTCCATCACGTCCCGATAGAGATAGCCCGATACGCCGATGAAGAAGATCGTGAAGAGGCGCAGATTGGCTGACGGGTCGCCGATCAGCGCATAGAGCAGCGGCCAGTCCTGACCATAGTCGACTCTATTCAGGCGCCAGCTGAGCGGGGGATAGCTGCACAGCAGCCACAGGGTGAGCAGACCCAGGGTCAGCTTCCAGATCAGCTCGCGGCGGGCGAGCAGCCCGGTCATCCCCAGTAGCCCGACCGCCAGATAGCAACGGAACTCGAAGGCGAGCGTCCAGAGCGCGGCGTTGGCGTTCATCAGCGTCCCGCCATGCCGGAACGACGGTGGCGCTTGCAGGATGGTAAGCCGCCACCATTCTGCCGGCGCCGTGACGGCGTAAAGGCTGTGGATCAGCCAAATGCTCACCGCATAGGCGACCAGATAGCCCGGATAGATCCGCACGATCCTGTGGCGCAGATACTCAACCATGCTGCTCGAGCGCAGCATCGACATGGTGATCAGCCAGCCGCTGATCATGAAGAACCCGTCGAGGCATAATGTCGCTAGGTCGATGCTGCTCGGAATCAGCGGGCGGATCGGTTCCCCAAAGGGTGCGCCGGGTCCGAACTGCCCGCAGGCGTGGCCAAACACGACCCCCGTCGCGAGCAGCAGTCTTAGCAGCCCGATATTATTCTGATGTGCGGCGGGCGAAGAGGCGCGTTGGCTGGTTGCCTGCGCTCCCTTCAGTCCCAGCATTCATCGCCCCCGCATCAAGCGAGACGTCTTGGCTGCTAGCCTCCTCGTCACGCCGGTCCTGCTCTCGCGACAGATGGGCAAATGCCATGTCGTCGATGAGTGACATTACCAATGCTCGGACCGGGGCGGCAGTCAACTCAATTGTCACTGATCGTCTGTAGATCGATCGTCGACAGGCGTGTCTTCATCCGCAGGTGGATATAAGAGCGCGCCTGGGAAAGAACGTCCGTCGTCTTCGCGAAGCGAAGGGCTGGAGCCAGGAAGCCTATGCCGATGAGGCGGGCATTCACCGCACCTATGTGAGCGATATCGAGCGCGGCGCGCGAAATCCAACTATCGTGGTGGTGGAGAAGCTGGCGGCGCCGTTTGGCGTTGCCACGGGGGCACTGCTAGATTGATCCTATGGAGATATCCGCTTCACTTGTGGCAAGATCCAGCGCCTTGCGCGTCTACATCGACTATTTTGTGCGACGGCACAGCTGGTCAGCAGAGGATAGGCTATGAGACTAGGCTCACCCGAGATTCGTAGCGGTAATCACTTGGCGATCGTCCGGTGATACGGCGAAACGTCGAGGAAAATGTGCTCGGATCGGCGAAGCCGAGCCGATAGGCGACTTCCTTGAGAGCAAGATCGGTATCGGACAACAGCGCCTTGATCTTCTTGACGCGGACGCTTTCCAGATATTGGTGGACTGTTTCGCCCGTCGTATTTTTGAAGGCGCGCCGGAAATGGGCGGTGCTGATGCCGCACATTTCGGCGAGCGAGGCGACGCTCGGCCAGACCTGGTCGTTCGATTCTATATATTCGGTGATCGCATTGATCTGCGCGTCGGCGAGCTCGCCATTGCGAGTACGAAGGCGCGGCCGCGAGCTTTCGCTCAGGAAATGCCGTTCGACGTCGATCGCCAGCGTGGTGGATATTGCTTCGATAAGCTGCAGGCTGCGAAGCCCGGGGGAAATCACCTCGGTGCCGAGCCGCTGCATCGCCTGGTACAGTCTGAAATCACGGACATCAAAGCATCGGCTCAGGTCAGCCCCGGTCCAGGCATGCCGTCCCCGGTTCGTACTTTCAAACCATGCGGGATCGAAACGGCAGACGACATTGCGCACACGCTTGGTACCGAAGGGCATCCGCCCGTGAACGGGCACCTTGGGGGGCACGAACATGAGTTGTCCGAAGCCCGCCGCCTTGCTCTCACCGAGCGACGCTCTGCTCTCCAGCAGCAACGGATATGTACGCCAGCGCAGAAGATAATCGTCGGCGACGTCATCGATCTCGTCACCGGCATCCCAGTGATAATCCACGATTTCGACACACACACTTTCGGTGCGCGCGCGGACCACCGTGTCTGATCGAAACTTCGCCATCTCCCATCCACCCAAGTCAGGACAGTCTCGATCCTGCATTAACTCGCCGGACTCGTCCAATTTATTTAGATTAAATATCCCGCCCTATCGGAGGGTTGTCAATGATGGTGCGCTAGCTTCCTAAAGGAACAGTTCTTCATTTGGCTGACCCAGAAGGGCTGCTCCATAAGCACGGCCCCAGGTTTCGAAACTGTTGCCGTTATGCTGCGCTGCCGCGAGGATATTGTTGAATATCTTCGAAAAAGGCTTGTCGGCATAAATACCGGGCGCACCCGAAACCTTGTAGAGGCTGCGCGCGAGATCGGCGCAGCGTCCAGCGACTTCAGACGACTGATAGCGAAGGCGTAGCCGGTCCAGCTTGGATGGCTGGGTGCCGGCGACGGCATGCCTATCGAGGAAATCGTAGCTGGCATCGAGCACGACTTTCATCTGCTCAAGCTGCGCTGCGGCCTCCGCACATCGATATTGGGAGGATGGATCTTCAGCGGTCTTGCCGCCCCATGCCCCCACGCGACCGCTGCCGAAGTCGGTGATGTGGTCAAGCATGCTCTGGAGTGCCCCGATCGAAGCAGTCGATATACAGCGCGTGAAAATCTGGCCGAAGGGTATCCGATAGAGCGGGGCGGTGTTGATCGCATTGCCGGGGCTGTCACTCATATAGCCGGCAAGATGGGTGTGCGTCCTGTGCGCAGGGACGAATGCGTTTTCGACGACGACATCATGGCTGCCGGTGGCTTTCAAAGCGGTGACATCCCAATTGTCGATGATCGTGACGTCGGCACGGGGGATGAGCAGGGTACCCATGCCCGGTGCGTGTGCGCCGCCTTCGGGATAGATGCCGCCCAGGAAGAACCAGTCGGCATTTTTGGAGCCGCTCGAGAATTGCCACCGGCCGGAAAAGCGGTAGCCGCCTTCGGCGAGCGTGACCTTGCCTTTCGGCATGTAGCTTGAGGCGATCAATGCGTCCGGATCTGTGCCCCAGACGTCCTGGGCCGCTCGATCGTCGAACAGGGCAAGCTGCCAGTTATGGACGCCGAGGACGCCATAGACCCAGCCGACCGACATGTCCGCTTCGGCAAGCGCCATCTGCACTGCATAGAAGGTCTTGGGGCTAAACTCGAAGCCACCCCAGCGTTTTGGCTTGAGAATGTTGAACAGGCCCGCCCGCTTGAGGTCCTGAATGGTTTCGGGCGGGATGAATCCGGCCGCCTCGCCAGCTTCAGTGCGGGCGATGAGGTTCGGCAACAGCGAGCGGGCGCGGCCGACCAGTTCGTCATGTGTCGGGATGTCGTTGCCGTTGGACAGCGCGTGCAGGGAAGCGTTCGTCATCATCATCACCTTTAATATTCGGTCGCGTGGCCGTCATGGAGCGCGCGTGGGGATCCATCGCCAGAGTGGTTTGCATTGCCCCAACTTGGCACCTGCGCCGCACCGCTGCCGTCTCTGCGGCGCGATTGCCGGGTGCCAGCATCCCCTCTGCCATATCGGCTCCGGCTTCTGGATGTACGCTCAGAGCGGCCTTTGAAAATGCACTTCGGCTGTCCAGAATCGCGCAACGCTTTCCAAAGCTGAGCAGCATATCGCTGTGTGGATAGTGCAGCGATGGCGCTCCTGTACGGTGAGCCCGGGTCGCCCCGCGCACGCTTATAAAAGTAATGCAACGCGCGGGATTTCAAAGTGTCCGTCGTTGAGCCGGACAGCGATTGGCTTAAACATCCGCCCAACCCGGAAACGTTTCCCAACAACAATGGAATGGCGCGACTTTTTCGACAGGCGCCGTGTGCGCTCAACATGTTTGCCGGCGGTGGCGGGGAGATGGAGCGGTGGTGTCTACCGGCCCGGATTGGCACCCCTCTAAGGCGCGACTGGCTACAGCATCCCCGGAGAGAGAGACGACGAATGAAGAATAAGGGTGTCGATCGTAGGCAGGCGCTGGGATCTTTGGGGCTGGCGGCCGTTGGCGCCTCCACACTGGGCGAGTCGTTGGCCGAAGCGGCTAAGCCGGCGGGACAATGGGACGTTGAAACCGACATATTGTGCGTCGGTAGCGGCGCCGCAGCCTGCACGGCCGCCGTGACGGCACTCGCCGGCGGCGCCCGTGTAATGGTCGCGGAAAAGATGCCGGTGCTTGGCGGCACGACGAGCAAGTCCGGCGGGATCATTTGGATCCCCAACAACTTTGCGCTTCGGGCGGCGGGCCTCGTGGATGGCCGTGAAGACTGCCTGCGCTATATGGCGCGCTACTCCTATCCGCAGCGATATGATCCAGGCAGCCCGACGCTTGGTCTGCTTGATCGCGACTATCGGCTGCTCGAAGCTTTTTACGATAACGGCTCGGCCGCAATCGATCAGCTACGCTCGGTGAAGGCGATGGACTTCAACATGTTCCGCCTGTTCGGGGTGAACCGTGACGCCCCGGATTATGCTGATCATCTGCCCGAAAACAAGCTGCCGAGCGGTCGCTGTCTCGAGCCGGCGGTCGGCGCGGGCCATCATGGAGGCGCCGCCATTGCCAGCCAACTCGAGGCCTATCTGCGGAGCCGCAAGGTGCCGATCCTGACAGGCACTGCCGTTACCGCGGTGGTGCGCGAAAATGGCAGGATCGTGGGCGCGATTGCCGAGAGCGAAGGCAAGACGCTCCGGATTCGGGCGCGCAAGGGCGTGATCTTCGGCACGGGCGGCTACTCACATGATGAGGAGCTCGTCGACCTGCATCAGGAGGCGCTGTACGGCGCCTGCGCCATGACGGGGGCAACGGGCGACTTTATCCGGATCGCATCGAGTGCTGGTGCCCGTATGGGCAGCATGGGCACCGCATGGCGCGCGCAGGTGGTGCTCGACGAGGCGCTGGAGAACAGGGCGGTGGGCTTCACGATCCTGCTGGTGCCCGGTGACTCGATGATTTTCGTCAACAAATATGGCCGCCGCGTCGTCAACGAGAAACGGAATTATAACGACCGAACGCGCGTCCATTTCCAATATGATCCGACCCGGGAAGAATATCCCAACCAGCTGCTTTTCATGTTGTTCGACCGGCGCTCAGTTGATGCATTCGGCGGAGATTTCCCATTCCCCCGCGACGTTCGCGAGCAGCCCTATATCATCCAGGGCGAAAGCTGGGATGCGCTGTTTGCCAACATCGACCAGCGCCTGAAGACGCTTGCCGCGCAGACGGGAGGCGTCGCCCTGGCTCCCGATTTCGCAGCCACGACCAGGAAGACTCTCGCTGATTTCGATGGCTATGCCCGTTCGGGCAAGGACCTTGAATTCGCCCGGGGCGAGCATCGCTATGACCGGGAATATCATCCCTTCTTCTCGCCGATGCGCGAAGGGACGGAATATCCCAAAAATCCGATGCCGAACGTGACGATGCACCCCATGGCCGACACGGGACCATATTATGCCTTCGTCGTGGCGGCTGGTGCGCTGGACACCAGTGGTGGACCGATGATCGATGCCAGGGCGCGCGTACTCGACGCGGATAGCAAGCCGATTCCTGGACTGTTCGGCGCCGGGAACTGCATAGCGGCGCCGACCCGTGGTGCCTATTATGGCGCGGGGGGCACGATCGGGCCGGCGATGGCCTTCGGCTATATTGCGGCCAGGACGGCGCTTGCGGAGAGCGCGGCGTGATCCGCCTTATCGCGCTTTTCATGATGGCATCTTTCCCGAACCCGGCTGCGGCTGCACCGCTTCGACCGTCCTTCTCGAAGGCGGTTGTGCCGGTGCTCAAAGCCCAGTGCATGAGTTGCCACATGACGGGCGCGGAAGCCGGCGGGCTCGCTCTCAGTCCAGCCGCAGCCTATCGAAGCCTGGTCAATGTCGCCGCTAAAAAAAGCGCATTCAAGCTCGTGCAACCCGGCGCGCCGGACAAGAGCTATCTGCTCATGAAAGTTGAGGGCACGCATCTCGATCATGGCGGAAGGGGAGCGCGCATGCCCTTCGGCGGCGCGCCGCTCGATAACGGTGCCATCGCGCTGATCCGATCCTGGATCGCATCCGGCGCCCCGAACAACTGACTGGAACGCATATGGCAAATATTCCCCCGCTCACCGCAGCAGATATCGAAGGCGCCTGGGCCATTCTGCCGACACCGGCGAAGCCCAATGCATCTGACTGGCGGGAAACCGAAACGGTCGATCTGGATGAGACCGCACGGATCACCGAGGGCCTGATTCAGGCCGGAATCAATGGGATCATGAGCCTCGGCACCTATGGCGAGGCTTCGACGCTGACTTGGGCGGAGAAGAAGGCGTTCATCGCCTGCGTCGTGGATACCGTCGCGGGTCGGGTGCCGTTCTTTTCGGGTAGCACCACGTTGAACACGCGGGACACCGTCGCTGAGACCCGAGCCGCGCTCGATATCGGCGCTGTCGGCACGATGCTGGGGCTGCCGATGTGGTGTGCGCCGAGCGAGGATGTCGCGGTTCGATTCTTCGCCGATGTCGCGGAGGCGTGCCCCGAGATCGCCATCTGCGCCTATGCCAATCCTGAGGCATTCAAGTTCGAGTTCGGCCGCTCCTTCTGGCGCCGGCTTTCCGAGATTCCGCAGGTCGTTTCCGCCAAGTACACCTCGACGGGAATGATCCTCACCGACATGGCGCTCACCCAGCGGCGCATAAAGTTCATGCCGGTCGATGAAGCCTATTATGGCTGCGCGCGCCAGGCGCCCGAATTCCTCAACGCCTTCTGGACCTCCGGCGCGCTGTGCGGGCCGAGTGTGTCGATCCGGCTGCGCGACATGGTCGCCGAAGCCGCGCGGACCGGCGACTGGAGCGCGGTGCAGCCGCTGGCGATGCGGATCGGCGCCACATACGGCCCGCTGTTTCCAAATGGCAGCTTCAAAGAATTCTCGACGTATAATATCGGCCTCGAAAAGGCCCGGATGAATGCCGCCGGCTGGGCGAAGGTCGGACCTGTGCGACCGCCTTATCACATCATCCCCGAGCCATATGTCGCCAATGCCGAGTTGTCGGGCCGCCTCTGGGCCAAACTCGCCGAGGAGTTCGAGGCCGCCGATCGGGCCAGCGCGGCGGTGGTCAATGGTTGATGCTGGCGCATCGAGCGGCCTAGCCGCGGGTGTATCGAACCTGGCTGATCGGGCACCCGTGGCCGGTTTTCTCAATACCGACTGGAATCCGCGCGATCTTCCCGCGGGTGTTTCCACGCGCAACGTCGTGCTCCGCACCGCGGACGGCGCTGCAACATCGGGCGCGCTCTACGATCCCGGGAATAGCCGCACGGTGGTATGTGTGATGCACCCGCGCGAGTTCATGGCGTGTCACTACGCAATACCCGATATCACGGGTGCCGGCTTTGCGGCCTGGTCCCAGTCGCCACGGTCGGTAGGCAACGATCTGCGCCTGGAGCATGAAACCGCGCTGTTCGATGTCGCTGCCGGCGTGAATTTCCTCAAGGGCCAAGGCTATGAGCGGATCATTCTGCTCGGCAATTCCGGCGGCGCGAGCCTGTACACATTCTACATCCAGCAATCGCTGCTGGATGGTGCCGCTCGGATCGACAAAACACCCGCCGGCAGGAAGACCGGCCTGTGCGATCTGGAAATGCCGCCTGTCGATGGCCTCATCCTGATGGCGCCACATCCGGGGCAGGGCGCATTGCTGATGGGATGTATCGATCCCTCGATCACTGACGAACATGACGCGCTGTCGGTCGATTCGGCGCTCGATCCGTTCAACCCGGCGAACGGCTTCGTCGAGCCGCCTGCGACGTCCCATTATCCGCCGGAATTTGTGGAAATCTACCGAGCGGCGCAGCGGGCGCGTATCGCCCGTCTCGATGATACCGCGCGCGCCATGATCGCGACACGCCGGGAGGCCAAGGGCGGGATCAGCCTGGATAGTCGGAAGCTTGCGGGTCACACCCCCGTTCTCACGGTCTGGCGCACCGACGCCGACCTGCGGTGCTTCGATCTGTCGATCGATCCGTCTGACCGGAAAGTCGGCACCCTTTGGGGACGCAATCCTTTCAATTCCAACTATGGCGCGGTGGGCTTCGCTCGCTTCTGCACCCCCGAATCCTGGCTGTCGACCTGGTCCGGACTGTCCTCCAACGCCGCGCTCGGGAAGACCGCGCCGTCGGTATCGATCCCGTCGCTGGTGATTGAATATACCGGCGATGCTTCGACCTTTCCGGGGACGATCCGAGGCATCGTGGAACTGCTCGCCACCGACGACAAGACCCACCTGCGCATTCGTGGCGATCACCACGGGCGCGCATTGTCCCGTGACGAAGAGCCGGGGCGCTATGCGGCCGGGCGCGCCATCGCAGCCTGGCTTTCCGATCGGTTCGACCGTTGATGGAGGATATGATGCAGCCGCCCAAAACCGTGGGGATCAACCATAACGCGTTCGTGATGTGGGATCCCGCCGCGACGGTCAAATTCTACCGCGACATATTGGGTTTTCCGCTGGTCCACGCGATCACCGCCAAGGGGTGGGGTCAGGACGATCATGCTGATTTCGCGCATGTCTTCTTCGATATTGGGGGAGGCAATTATGCCGCCTTCTTCTATTATTTCGATGTTGAAGCGCGCGATCAGCGGTCGAAGGATTATGTCGGCAATGGCCGGCACATGGCGCTCCACTGCGACACCGAGGAGGGGTTGTCGGCATGGCATGCCCATCTCAAGGCGCATGGGGTGAACGTGTCGCCCCCGATCCGGCATGAGTTGATCGAGTCGATCTATTTCACCGATCCCAACGGCTATCCGCTTGAGATCACCCGCCCGCTGCGTCCGATGGCGGCGATTGATGCCGCGGATGCCGAACTGACTGTCGCTGCGCTTCTGGAGACGGTGGCGACGGGCAATCCCAGCTCCGCCGACATGTGGCGCAGAAAGGGCCGGATGGTCGCGGCAGCCCTCGGTCAGGCAGCGTAAGGGGGACGATATGGCGACATTATTTGTTCTCAATGTGCCTGAATTCGAGCCGCTTCGGCTCGCCTCCGCCAGCAACCCCGATATCGGGGTTACGGAGCTATCGCATTATACCCGTATCGAGGCCAAGGGTGACCTGCTGCTCCGGCGGAGGGACGCCGGGCTTGGTAAGGCGGTCTGGTACGGCGCGCTCACCGGCGGGTATCTGGGCACGGTCGTCCGGTTCGACGACGACGAGCTTCGCATCTCCGATGACTGAGCGGATATCAGGTGTGGCCTATCCATCAGAGGCGGAGTCCGAATCCTATATCGCGCAAGGCGCGTGGCACCGCTCGACCGTTGGCGATGCCCTGCGCGCGACGGCAGCTCGTGTGCCGCAGGACGTGGCGCTTGTCTGTGGTGACGAACGGCTGAGCTATGCCGAATATGACGAGCAGAGCGAGCGGCTGGGCGGCGCACTGCTGGCGCTGGGCCTGAAACCGGGAGACCGGGTAATTTTCCAGATGGGCAATGCGATCGAGACGGCGATCGCATTGCTGGCCTGCTTCAAGGCCGCCCTGATCCCGGTATGCACGTTGCCGCAGCATCGTGAGATGGAGATCGGCACGATTTCCCGCCTCACCGGCGCTGCGGGATATTTCGTCCAGAGGCGGGCCAGCAGGAGCTTTGATCTGGTCGGCTTCGCCCGGGCGATGGCCGAAGGCCATCCGACCTTGCGGCATTTGATCGTCACGGACGGGTTACCGGATGCAGGAGATCCGACGATCGCGTCCCTCGTTCGAGACATACCGCACGCGGAAGCCCGGGGGCGGCTTGCCGAGATCGCGATCGCGCCCGACGACGTTCTTGTATTCCAGCTATCGGGCGGCACCACCGGAACTCCCAAGGTCATTCCTCGTCTGCATGGGGAATATCTTGGCTATTGTCAGGCGTGGACCGACATGATCGGCCTGAAAGCCGAGGACCCTGGATTATGGGCACTGCCGCTGATTCACAACGCGGCGATGATCTACCATCTGGTCCCCGCGCTGATGCAGGGCCGCAAGCTCGTCCTGATGGAGCGCTTCGACATCGTCGAATTCTTTCGCACTATCGAACGTGAACATGTTGCGATAACCGGCAGCATAGGGCCGATCGCCGCGATGATCCTCGATTATGCGGATGCCGCCAGTCACGATCTATCGTCCATCAAGCTGTTCACGACGTTGAGCCGCGCGAGTGCGATCGAGGCCCACCTCAACGTCCCGGTCGTCAATGTCTATGGCATCAGCGAAGGCGCCCTGACGGCATCAAGCCCTGATGATCCTGTCGAGGCACGCCACAATTCGGTGGGCCGCCCGGTGTCGCCCTTCGATGAGTTCAAGCTGCTGGCCCCGCGCAGCGATCAGGAGGTTCCGCCGGGCACAGCCGGGGAGCTCGCCTTCAAAGGGCCGTCAAGTATCCGCGGCTATTTTGGCAGCACCGAAGCGTCGCTCAGCGCAGATGGCTTTTTCCGTACCGGAGATCTGATGAGCGCCCGGACGGTGGGTGCGAGCACCTACTTCGCGTTCGAAGGGCGCATCAAGGACAATATCGACCGCGGTGGGGAGAAATTCGGCCCGGAAGAGGTCGAGAATATGATCGTCCGCCATGAGGCGATCGCCGACGCGAAGGTCGTCGCGATGCCCGATCCCGTTTATGGCGAAAAAGCCTGCGCGTTCATTGTGCCTTATGCGGGCAAGCGATCGCCCGATGTCGATGCCCTGGCACATTTCCTCGAAACGCTCGGCGTAGCCCGGTTCAAGATCCCCGAGCGGATCGAGATCATAGATTCCTTTCCCTTGACCCGCGTCGGCAAGATCGACCGCGCTACCCTGCGGCGGATCATCGCTGAGCGGATTGCGGCGGAAAGCCATTCGACGCCGATGGAGCAGACCATATGACACAGCGTATCTTCCGGATCGGGCAGATCGTCCCGAGTTCCAATACCACGATGGAAACCGAGATTCCGGCCATGCTGCTACGGCGGCAAAAGGAGTTCGCGGAACGCTTCACCTTTCATTCCAGCCGCATGCGCATGAAGCATGTGACCAAGGAGGAACTGGTCAAGATGGACGGCGATTCCGATCGCTGCGCCCTGGAACTGTCCGATGCCCGCGTAGATGTACTTGGCTATGCTTGCCTCGTGGCTATCATGAGCATGGGTCACGGCTATCATCGGATTTCAGAAACGAGGCTCCATGGCCGCACTGTGGAAAACGGGGCGCCCGCTCCCGTCGTCACAAGCGCAGGAGCGTTGATCCACGGGCTTAGTACGCTGAAAGCGCGCAAGATCGCGATCGTTACGCCCTATATGAAACCGCTCACCAAGCTGGTCGTGGACTATATCGAAGCCGAGGGCTTCGAAGTGCTCGACAGCATCTCGCTCGAGATATCGGATAATATCGCGGTCGGTGCGCGCGATCCGCTCGCCTTGGTCGATATTTCCAAGAAGCTGAACATTTCGGGCGTTGATGCAGTAGTGCTGTCCGCCTGTGTGCAGATGCCCTCGCTGGCTGCCGTTCCCGAGGTGGAACACAGGCTGGATGTCCCTGTCATCTCGGCTGCGATCTGCACGGTGCATCAGATGCTGGAGAAGCTCGGCCTGGACCAGGTTGTGCCCGATGCCGGAGCATTGTTGTCGGGCGCGTTCGCAACCTCGGCGCCCGTGGCGTTGGCCGGATCCTGACCGGTACCAACTCCATCCCGCTCGGCCGATTGACGAAGGAACGACCGATGACCGAAGTCGCAAAAATCTCCCATTCCACGACCTCGCTGGCGCCGCTCGAGTTGTGGGAAGGCAATATGTTCAGTCTTGGCTGGCGGGCGGGCGAAACGGGCAGCCAGTCGGTGATCGAGAAGGCTACCGGTGAAAGCCTCGGCAATGTCGCAATCGCCAGTGTAACCGATGTCGCGCGCGCCGCAGAGGCGGCAGTCCACGCCCAGGCCGTGTGGGCAGCGGTTCCCGGACCGTCTCGCGGAGACGTGCTGCGCCGTTTTTCTGATCTGATGCTCCAACATGGTGATGAGATTGCCGATTGGATCGTGCGCGAATCCGGGTCGATCCGCGGCAAGGGTCAGTGGGAAGTACATACGTCCGCCCGCGAGGTGCTTGAAGCAGCGGCGCTGGGGAGCCAGCCGATCGGGACGCTTCTTGCGAGCGCCGATGGCGACCGGCGCAGCATCGCGCGGCGGATTCCGATTGGCGTCGTCGGGGTGATCACGCCCTGGAACTCGCCCTTCCTGCTGGCCTGCCGCGCACTCGGCCCGGCGCTTGCAACGGGCAATGCCGTCATCCTGAAGCCCGACCCCCAGACGCCGGTGTGCGGTGGTGTGCTGCTGGCGAGGCTTCTGGAGATGGCGGGCCTTCCCGATGGGCTGTTCCATGTCCTGCCCGGTGGTGTGGAGACCGGTGAAGCCCTGGTCGTCGATCCGCTTGTGCGGATGATTTCCTTCACCGGCTCGACGCGCGCGGGCCGCCGGGTGGGCGCGATGGCGGGCGAGCAGCTTAAACGGGTCAATCTCGAGCTTGGCGGCAACAATGCGTTTGTCGTGCTCGAGGATGCAGACCTCGACCGGGCGACGAGCGCCGGTGCTTGGGGTGCATTCTTCCACCAGGGGCAGATATGCCTCACCGCAGGCCGGCACCTTGTCCATGAAAGCGTAGCTGCGGCCTATGCGGAGCGCCTTGCGGTGCGTGCAGATCGGATGGTGGTAGGTGACCCCTTCCGGGGAGAAGTCCATCTCGGTCCGCTCGTCAACGAACGTCAGGCAGAAAATGTCGACCGGATCGTCGCGGAAACGTTGGCACAAGGCGCTACCCTTATCGCCGGCGGGACACGAAACGGCCTTTTCTTCAGGCCGACCGTACTCGCGGGCGTGCGGCCCGGGATGCCGGCCTTCGAAGAGGAGATCTTCGGTCCGGTGGCTCCCATCATAACCTTCTCGACGGACGATGAGGCCGTCGCGCTGGCCAATCAGACCGCTTATGGCCTGGTCGCGTCGATCGTATCCGCCAATGAGGCGCGCGCCCGGCGTCTCGCCGACAGGATCCATGTGGGCATCATCCATATTAATGACCAGACCGTGCTGCACGAGGTCTATGGACCGATTGGCGGCGTGGGTTCCTCTGGCAATGGCGGCAATTACGGCACCGGCGTAAACGCCGACCAGTTTACCGAATGGCAGTGGGTGACCACGCGGGACACCGTTCCAGCCTACCCGTTTTAGCCGGTGCTGCCGGCGTCGGGCTATGCCTAGAGAGCCAATATAATGCTCATTTTCTCAAAGCCGCCACGATGGCGCCTCGGCCAAACACAACTCACTGTGATGTTGCCAATGCGTATGCGCGCGGGAGGGGTCTGATGTCGGTACATTCGGTTGAGCAGGCGCTGTGGGAGATCTGTACCCAACCGGCTAACGGCGCGGTCCTGCGCGGCGATCCTGAAGCCTTCTTCGACGGCCGGCCGCTCGACTCGTATGAAAAATCGATGATCTCCGAGCTGAACGTCCGCGGGCTCGCGGCCTACGATGTCAATCAGATGCTGATCATGATGACCTGGAACATTCTCGTCGGACCGGAAAAGATCGGGGAATATCTGGCCCGGCTCAACGCTCCGGCGTCGAGCTGATACCAACAATCGGAATTGGATTTATCATGGCCGAAATAGTCGGAGGCTTTCTGGTTCCACATGTGCCGCTGATCTCGTCGGAGCCGATGATGGCGCCTGAGGACAAGCGGCGAGCGGTGTCTGACAGCTTCGCGCACTTGCGTGATCGGCTCAAGGCGCTGGAGGTCGATACCGTGGTGATGATCGGTGACGACCATTATACCATTTTCGGGCCGCAAAACCTGCCTCGCTGCCTGGTCGGCATCGGAGAGGTTGAAGGTCCTGTCGAGCCATGGCTTGGGATTCCGCGCCAGAAGGTCCCTAACGATGGCGCGTTGGCGAGCCACATCATGAACTTCGGCTTCGACAACGGCGTCGATTGGGCGGTGTCGAAATCCCTCGTCCTCGACCATTCAATCATGGTGCCATATCATCTTGGCGTCGCGGGTTCGCCGGACATGGCGATCGTGCCTATCTATCTTAGCTGTGCTGTCGAGCCGCTGATATCGAGCGCCCGCGCCCGCGCGATCGGAAAGATCACCGGGCTGGCTGTGCGCAGTTTTCCCGCTGCGCGACGGGTGGCGATCGTCGGGACCGGCGGTCTCAGCCATTGGGTCGGCATGGCCCGTATGGGCGATGTCAACGAGGCATGGGATCGCGACGTGATCCGCATGGTCCAGGCGCATGACCTGGAGGGCCTTATCGCATTGCGGGACGAAGACATCATCGCTCAGGCCGGAAATGGCGCGCTCGAAATCAAAAACTGGATTTTTGCGATGGCGGCTGTCGGACAGATGCAAACCGAAATCATCTCGTACAACGCAATTAACGAATGGGTGACGGGCTGCGCGTTTCTCGAACTCGTCGCGGCGTAACGAAGGAGAGGCAATGCCCGTTCTCGATTTCTATTTCGATTTTATCAGTCCGTTCGGATATCTGGCCCGGCATCGTCTCGAGCGCCTCGGCGCGCGCTTCCCCGCGGCTGAGATTCGCTATCATCCGGTTGATCTGCCGCGCCTTAAGCTGGCGGCAGGGAATAATGGGCCGACTAATCGCCAGATCCCGACCAAAATCCGATATCTCACCACTGATCTGGCGCGCTGGGCAGAGCGATACGGCATCAGTATCGTGGCGGCTCTGCCTGGTGCCGATACCGCAGGCGTGAATAAGGGCCTGTTCTTTGCTGCTGATCGCAACGCGAGCCATCGCTATGTCCGGGAGGTGTGGCACGGCATCTGGGGTGAGGGCCGGGATCCTGGGGATGAAGCCTTTTTGCATGACATGGCGGCCCGACTGCAATGGTCCCAGGCCGAGTTTGTCGCCTTTGTAGGGGGCGGTGAAGCCGCAGAGCGCTACGAAGCCAGCAACGTCGATGCCGTCGCCAAAGGTGTGTTCGGGGTTCCGACCATTATCGCCGATGGCAAAATGTGGTGGGGCAATGACCGGATCGACTTTTTGGAGGAATATCTGGAGGCGGCGGCCTGACGGGCGAGCGCCCGATGTGGCGGCCTGACGGAAAGCCTGGTTACATTCGTCGAAATTGAGTGTCAGCACGACAAAACTGCAAAGAAATGCCTCATTATCCACAGTCAAAATTCTTTCAGATAATGTCCTCGTACAGTACATTTTAGGAAGAAGGACAGTAGAAATCTCACTCGCTCAGTTGGGCGAGTGAGATGGTTTATGGATCGTCGTTTTCCGCCGAGAGGGGTTTCCGCGGAAGAAAATATAAAGAACTATTGGGAGGGAACACATGGTATTAGGCAATCTCGATCGTGCAGTCATCGGCCACGCCGCGGTGAAGGCGATGCTTTGCGCGTCGGTGTCAGCGTTGATGCCGGTGGCGGCCTACGCCCAGGCTGTGCCGTCAGGTGCTCAACCATCCGCGGCGGAGACCCAGACGGCCGAGGTCGCGGCTGACGATGCTGTGCCCGGAGAAATCGTCGTTACCGCGCAGCGCCGGGCCGAGCGGCTGACCGACGTGCCGATCACCGTGTCGGTACAGTCGGGCGCTCAGCTCCAGGCGGCCGGCGTCACCGATAGCACGGGACTGGTCATGGTCACGCCGGGGCTGCGCATGGAACGGCTTGGAGTCTACACCCAGCCGTCGATCCGCGGTGTCACGGCGGCATCCACTGCGCCCGGCGCCGAAGCCAATGTCGCGCTGTATGTCGATGGGATATACCAGCCCAATCAGGCCGCGAATAATATCGACCTTCCCGATGTCGTCCGGGTGGAAGTGCTGAAGGGGCCGCAGGGAACGCTGTTCGGGCGCAACGCCACCGGCGGCGCGCTGCAGATATTCACTCGCGATCCGGAATATACGCCGAGCGGGTCCTTCACTCTCGGCTATGGCCGCTTCAACGAATTCCTGGCCAAGGGCTTCGTGACCGCGCCGCTGATCGACAATCGACTCGCGGTGAGCATCTCCGGCCTGTATCAGGATAATGACGGCTGGATCCACAACCTGCTCAATGGCGGCAAGCGCGAAGGCAAGGTGCAGTCGCGCCTTATCCGCGCCAAGATGCTCTACGAGCCCACCGAAGATCTGAAGTTCGTGGTCGGCGGGCAATATTCGCACCGGATCGACAACAGCCTGTTCCTGTTCGCCGCGCTCGACGGCAATACCTCGGGGAAGTCGCTCGGAGGTCCGATCGCTACCGAGCCGTACACCACTTCGGTCAATTTCCCGTCGCTGCTGGATGTGAAGAGCTGGAATGCGTTCCTGAAGGCCTATTGGGCGATAGAGGGCGTCGGCACGCTATCGACCCTGTCCGCTTATCAGAACTCCAAGATCCGGGTTTCCGCAGACGGTGATTCCAGCCCGTCTGAGATCGTAAGTTTCGCGACCTATCAGCCCGACAAGAATTTCACTCAGGAGCTGAACTTCTCTTCCGAGAAGTTTGGTGCGGTGCAGATCGTCGCCGGCCTGTTCTACTATCGGGACAATTCGGGCTACGCATTTGGCGTGGGCAATACGCTGGGCGTGCCGGTAGAGATCCCGGGCGACGAAACGGTGCGAGCCTATGCGGCCTATGCCGAGGCAAATGTCAGCGTCACCGACCGGCTGACGGCGATCGCGGGCGTTCGTTATTCCTATGAGCGCCGTACCGTACAATATACCGGCGGCATCTCTGCGCTCATCGCCGGCACGGATCTTCACAAGAAGCATTGGGATGCGATCACGCCACGGTTCTCGCTCAAATATGCGGTGGCACCGCGCACCAACGTCTACGCCACTTACAGCCAAGGTTTCAAAAGCGGCGTCTACGACCTCAACAGCTTCGCTACGATCCCAGTCAACCCGGAAAAGATCAAATCATATGAGGTCGGGTTCAAGACGAGCAGCCGGATCTTCGACTTCAACGTCGCCGCGTTTCTGCTGAACTATTCGAATCTCCAGGTGCAGTTCAACAACGGCCTGTTCGACGCGCTGCAGAATGCGGGTTCGGCGCGCAACTATGGTCTCGACGCCGATGCAACGGTGCGGATCACGCCTGATTTCAGCCTCAACGGCGGCCTGTCGTTGCTGCATGCGCGGTATCGGCGGTATAACCCCGCCAGCATCCTGGTGCCCATCACCAATGGCGCGGGCGTACCGATCGGCGGCAATGTCGTCATCCCCAACGCCGATCTGAGCGGGCAGCAAGTATCACGAGCGCCCAAGTGGACACTGAACCTTGCGGCCACTTACCAGCATGAGTTCGAGTTCGGTAAGCTTGGCGGATCGGCCAACATGTATCACACCGACGACGTTCCGCTCGAACAGAGCAACCGCGTGCGGCAGAAGCAATATACGCTGTTTAACGCGCAGATCTGGTACGAACTGCCAGCTTCCGGCCTCCGGTTCACCCTGTGGGGCAAGAATCTGAGCAACAAGGCAGTAATTCAGAGCAGCTTCATCACATCGGCTACCGATGGCGTCTCTTATGCACCGCCGCGGACCTACGGCGCGACGGTTCAATATTCGTTCTAGAGCCGCCTTTTTTCCGGCGATCAGGCGACGACAGGAGACATGCAGATGGCCAAAATCTTCACCCAGGAAAGCGCGTTCATTTGCAAATTCGTGATCAAAGAAGGTCGCCGGGAAGAGTTTCTATCGGTGTTCAATGGGCTGTGGCAGAGCTTTATCGACGTCATGGAACGTGACACCAATTTCATGTTCTATGGCTGGGCCCGCAATCCCAATGAGCTTGTCCTGATTGAGTCCTGGAAGAGCCAGGAAGCGACCGAGCAGGTGCGCAACACGGAGCGCTTCAAGGAGGCGATACCAAAGATGATCGATTGCTGCTCCGAGCCGATGACGTTGCAAATGCTCAGTGGTCTGGAGAGTGATCGAAGCATATTCGACGCGTTTCCGGCCGGCGCGTCCAGTCATCATCCGAGCAGCGGCGAGCTCGAGACACAATTCCTCTAGCGGCTTTCGGTGTTGATGGGCCGACGCGCCAATCAGCACCGCCTGCGCGAGACCAACGATGCTGACCCACATTCTCAAGCCGATTCAACTTGGCACCGCGCAGATCAAAAACCGCGTGGTGCGAACTGCCCATGGCAGCTATCTTGGTCGAGGCATAATGGGCGACGACCTGATCGCCTATCATGCGGCGCGTGCGCGCGGCGGGGTAGGGCTTTCCATCATCGAGATCCTCGCCGTGCACTGGAGTACTCCATCGACGATCAACGGTTTCGCGCCGAATATCGCCGATGGCTATCGTAAGCTGGTCGATACCGTTGCGCCGACGGGGATGAAGCTGTTCCAACAGCTGTGGCATGGAGGGCATAACGCCCTGCCGGCGGACGGGAGCCCGCCATGGTCCGCATCGGATTTGCCCAGCCCGATGTTTGGCCAGGTGCCAATTCCGATGACGAAGGCGATGATCGATGAGATCGTCGGCGCCTATGCAGATATGGCGCGGCGCTGCGAAGCGTGGGGTCTCGATGGCGTCGAGGTCCACGCGGCTCATGGCTATCTGATCGCACAATTCCTGTCCCCGTCGACCAATTTTCGCGATGACGACTATGGCGGTTCCTTCGAGAACCGGCTTCGTTTTCTCGAAGAGATTCTGAACGCGGTGCGCGCGTCGGTGTCCAGGGGATTCCCGGTTGGGGTGCGCGTGGCGCCCGAGGAGATCGAAGGCGGCATCAACGTCGCCGAGACGCTGCGGATCGTACAGGCGCTGGAGGATCGTGGGCTTGTCGATTATGTGAACATATCTCTCGGCAATTACCAGAATTTCGCCAAGATCATCGGCGGCATGCACGAACCGGCCGGATATGAATTGCCGACGAGCACCCCCATCGCCCGCGCGACCGGCTTGCCAACCATCGTCACCGGGCGGTTTCGTACCCTGGAGGAAGGCGATCAGGTCATCCGCTCGGGCGAGGCTTCGATGGTATCCTATGTGAGAGCGCTGATCGCTGATCCTGATCTGGTGAACAAGACGGCCGCGGGGCATCCTGAACAGGTCCGGCCGTGCATCGCTTGCAATCAGGGCTGCCTGGGGCGCGTGATGGAGGCGCCCTATCATCTGGGCTGCGCGGTCAATCCGGGCGTTGGAGCGGAACTCAGGGTAGGGGATGACAGGCTCGTCCCGGCCGTGATGCCGAAGCGCGTGCTGATCGTCGGCGGCGGGCCGGCGGGGATGGAGGCGGCGCGCGTGGCCGCCTTGCGCGGCCATAAGGTTACGTTGACCGAGGCCACCGCAGATCTCGGCGGCACCATCATCGCTGCATCCCGCGCGCCGATGCGACATGGGCTGCGCGATTTCACGACCTGGCTGGAAGAGGAAGTCTATCGGCTCGGCGTCGAAGTGCGGCTTTCCACCTACATCGAGGAAGGCGATGTGGACGCGGCGGAATGGGACGCGGTCATCGTGGCGACGGGCGCGCTTCCTCGGATGGACGGGGTTCAGAACTCCAACCCAGGGGCTCCGATTCTGGGCATGGAGCAGTCGCACGTTCTCTCGAGCAACGACCTGTTTCTTGGCGGTCCGCATATGCTGGGCAGCAGCGCGGTCGTGATTGACGACAGCGGCCACTATGAGGCACTGGCCTGTGCGGAACACCTGGCCGGCCAAGGTCTCGCGGTTGCTCTGGTGACGCGCTTCACCTCGCTCGCGCCGCGCATGGAAAGTCCCCAGATGGTCGAGCCGGCGTTGCAGCGTATGACGGGGACCGACTTTACGGCACATCTGCGCAGTCGTGCCCTGCGGATCGACAAGAACTCGGTTCATATCGGGCCGGTCTACTTCCGATCCAATGGTGGTCCCACGACCGTGTTGCCCGCCGACACCGTCATCTTCGTGTCGCAGAACCGTTCTGACCGGGCGCTGTTCACCACGCTTGCCGGCCGTTGTGCGGACGTCCGACTGGTCGGTGACGCCAATTCACCGCGCCAGCTGCCGATCGCCGTTCAGGAGGGGCACCTCGCGGGCGCGTCCGTTTGATATAATCTGGAGAGAACAGCATGAAATATGTTCGCGGAACTGCCCATTTTACCGGAGATGTCGCCGTTTCTGCTGACGCGTTCTGGACGATGCTGCGCGATTGGCCGGCGGTAATGAAATGGACTCCCACCGAGGATAAGCCGGCGCCGCTGCTCAATGTAACGCTGAAGGACGGCGATGACGTCAATATGCTGCCCTGCACGCGGATCATGCATTTCGACACCTCGACAGGCTTTCCGCCGACTTTCGAGGAGACTTTGCTTTACGCCTATCCCGAGGCACGCCGGATTTTCTACACATTCAATGGCGTGCCCGATGGTCTGACCAACTATATGGCCACCACCTTCGTCGATGCGTTGAGCGAAACCAGTGCGCGCGTCACGTGCAGCGCAATGTTCGATGTCGCGGATGCGGCCTCGCTTGAAGACACCGTGACTTTCCTCGAAAATGTTTATGAGCGTTCGATCATCAGGGGTATTGAGCGCGCGGTGCAACGCGAAAGAGGCTGATGCGCATCGCCTTCGCAGAGCTTCCCTCAAGCAATCGCAATATGTGGAAAGGCTATAATTCGATTATCGAATATTATTGGACGGAATTTCCATCGTTATTAATATTCGGGGGAAGCGACGCTTTGGCAAGCGCGCCCACAAGCGCGCCCAGAAGCAGCAAAACGGTTCTGCATCATCAGCGTGTATAACAAGGTAAAGATATGCAACAGCCGGCCGCGAAATTACACCCGACGCCAAATATGGTGCATCATACCGCCTATATAACCTATGATGCCAAGGCCACGGTGGACTTTTATACGCGCGTCATGGGATTGGAATTTTGCAGCGCCGTCATGGACAGCCGGCTCCCATCCACGGGCGAGCCAATGCCCTATTTCCACATTTTCTTTCGGTTGCTCGACGGTTCGCACATCGCCTTTTTCGAGTGCCCGGGGATTCCCGCGCGGCAGCCGGTCCCGCATCTCGCCCATCACGTATTCAACCATCTGGCACTTGAGGTGGACAGCCGGGAGGATGTCGATGCCTGGGCGGAGTGGCTTACATCGCAAGGTGTCGTGATCGCCGGGCCGATCGATCACGGGATCATCTACAGCGTTTATTTTTCCGACAATAACGGGCTCCGGTCCGAAATCACGACGACTCTCGATCCGACCTGGAACGACCACCCTCAAGAGGCCGCCAGAGATCTGGCGCTCTGGGAGCAGGTCAAATCAGAGGCCACGGAAAAAGGCAGTGATGTGAGCAAGGCATTGTTTGACGCGATCGAGCGTGAGCGCGCCTTGGGTAATATTACCGTACACGGATAGCAGCGCGGCACTGCCTGGCGCGGGACGGGCGTCCGTACCATAGCCTGTGTCCTCGCTGTCAGGACGAACAGGCGGTGTAGCCGGCCTTAGGCGCGACCATTCGGCGCTCAGTTGTGTCGGGGCGACATCAATCGATTCCAGCCATCGCCCGGCTGCGGAACAGGCAGGCTCAATCGCCTGGCTATTTCAGCGGTGAGCGGGTTGTGGGTATGGGCATCAATGATCTCGCCCTGATTGCGCGCCGTGAAGTTGGCGCTTGCGCGGATGAAGATGATCGCGAACCGCACAAGCGCAAGAATTTCATAATATTCGATATTATCCACCCGGCGCCCTGCTGCCTGCTCATAGGCCGAAATTATCTGAGCTCGGTCCGGAAGCCCTGGCAGGCGTGATACCCCACGCAAGCGACTGTAAAAGCTATCGAACATGAGAAACCACGCCAGGTCGATCTCTCCCGGGCCCAGGCACGCCATCTCCCAGTCCAGAAGTGCGGTCACGCGCAGGTCGGGGCCAAATAAAGTATTGGCGGGGGTAGGGTCCCCCCACAACAGCCCGACGGGTGCCGCGGCCGGCCGATTACGGCCTAGCCAATCCAGTGCCTCGCGGATCGTCGGCTGTTCATCACCATCGGCGGCCCAGTCTAACCAGCGCGCGATATGATTGAGATATTGCTCGAGCCCCGGAGCGCCCGCGTCGAGCTGCCCCATGAACTCGAATCCGTTCCGCCACGCTAGGCGGTGGACCGCGGCTATCGCTTCGACATTATTGAGCCACACGCGTTCCCGCTCAGCCGGGGCCAGGTCGACGAGCCAACCGGATAGGTTATAGTTCGGAACCTGAGGAAGCACGCGTCCGGGCATACGTTTCATAACGAAAAATGGAACGCCCAAAACGGAGCGATCCATCTCGATACCAAGAAGCTCGGGAACAGCTATCCGGGAAAAGGCAGATAGGGCTTCGACGACCCTATACTGCCAGCGAAGATCGGCGTTCAGGAACAGTTCCATGCCTTCCATCTGGCAACGGAGTACCAGTTCTACCCTCTTTCTCGATCCATTGGCGTTGCCCTGCACATCAAACAAGATCGTTTCCGCTGACTTGCCGGCGCCTGGGCTCGCATGGCTTGTGATCTCGATGTCGTTCAGCCCGGGAAGCTTGTTCACGAGCCAATCCCTCAGCGGCCCGAGAGCTTCAGGAGTAAAGCATTTCGCCGACACTTTTTTCTCCGCTTGATATTGGCGCGGCAATCGGGGGGATCACCAGGCCGTCAAAGATGTTCGCGCACAGCAAACCATCAGTTCATCAGGTCGATCTTTGCCTGGTCACTGCGAAACGCGCACGATGATTTTCCCGGCGGGGCTGGCGCGCTGCAGTGCCCATGCCGACGATATCTGACCAAGGTCGAACCAGACGCAATCGACCGCCATTCGCCCTTTTCGGGCCAATAGCAGGAGATATTCCCATGCGGCCCGGCGCTCGGCCGGCGGGCGATAACCCGTCCCGACGGCATGAAGCGTGCGGCGGGCGATATCCCCCCCGTTAAGCGTTACATCATCGCCGCCGGCGAGATTCACGCAGATTATCCGTGCATGATATCGGGATGCCCGCAGCGCGGCGCGAAGGGGGGCGCCGAACACCGCGTCGAAGATGACGGTAAATCCTTCACCCGCGCTGTCTTTCAAAGATTTCTCGTCGTCGCCGAGACCCAATTGGACGATATCATCGACGATGCCGCGCTCTCGAAGCCTGAGGAGCGGCTGCAGGCTACGCGCGGCGGCGACAATCCGTCCCGCCCCCATGGCTCGCGCGACCTGCGCCGCTACCTGTCCAACCGGTCCGGTGGCGCCTAGAATGAGCACATTGTCCCCAGGCATAATATTGGCTTGCCGGAGCGGAATTAACGCCCCGGTGCCAGCGATCGCGAGGGCGATTGCCTGTCCTTCGTCGATATCCGGGGGAAGCGGCCAGACCTCTTCCTTGGGTACGATCGTCCATTCGGCCAACGCGCCGCAGGATGGAATAGCGTGCCCGAAATAGACCCTGTTTCCGTCAGCTAGAAGGGCAACACCTTCGCCCCCCGGAATGTAGGGAAGCTCCGGCGCTTTATAGATACCGCGCGATCGCAATATATCGGTTGGCTGCAGTCCAGCCGCCAGGACTTTCAGCTTGTAACAGCCATCTTGCGTATCCGGCTCGGTCGCGTAGCCGACCGCAGGCGTCCCTGCTCTTTCCGTAATCATGGCGGCGCGCATGGCTATCCAGTCCTCGTCGCTGCGAAATCGGGCGGGTCGAGCACCGCAACGAGAAGGATGCGCCGCTCGAGCCTCAGAACAGCACGGCCGTGGGCGGAAGACCGACCAGGTTGCGGCCATATTGCTCCAGCGCCGCGTCGATATCGAAGCCGACATGCGTCGATTGGACCGCGACGTCACGCATCAGCCGCTGCAGGGGATTGTCCAGAAAATGGAGACTGGAGCCTGCCGACGCGCAGGCGGTGGTGATCGCCTCGTGGCACCGGTGAAGTCCTTCGGCGATCTGGGCGCGCCAGCGCAACCGCGCCGCAAGCTGCTCAGCCACGCTCAACGACCTGTATCCGGGCATTTCCTGCGCTGCCTGACGGATGAGTAATTCGCCCGTCCGGGCTAGAAGGTCGGCTTTTGCAAGGCGTGCTTGCGAAAGCGGCTTTTCGACCTGGGCAACGGTTTCGCCGATCCATTTATGCACTGCGAGCCTTTTGGCTATTGCGGCGACGGCCTCCTTGGCCGCGCCTATCGCGGAAAGCGATGCGGCAAAGGACAGGAAGGGCATCGCCGGGAAATCATAATTGGTGCTTTCGTGCCGCTCTGCGGCGCCACTTTCAGCGTTGAAGATGGGTGCCAGCGGCGTTGTCATATGATGCGGCACGAAGATGTCTTCGACCATGATGTCGTGGCTTCCGGTCCCCCGCATGCCATCGGTATGCCAGGTATCAATTACGGTCCCCTGGCTTGCCGGAAATAGCGCCATCCTCATCTCCGGCCCATCTGGGCCATGAGCGAGCACAAAGCCGACGATCCAGTCCGCATGCATGACGCCCGTTCCAAATTTCCACCGGCCGCTTATCCGATAGCCCCCCTCGACTGGATCTGCCTTGCCCGCGGGATTTGTTACGACAGGCGCAAAGACATAGGGAAATCCCCCGCCCCATGTTTCCTGGAGGGCCTGTTCGGGAAAATGACCCAGCAACCAATTGTGCACAGCGACGAAGGACGCCACCCAGGCCGTCGAGGTGCACGCCTCGCCGATTGGGATAGTGGCAAGGGCATATTCATCGGGGGTAGCGCCCAGACCACCATATTTTTTGGGGATCAGAAGGTAGAAATAGCCACTTCGGCGAAGCGCGGATATTACCTCATCCGCAGGGCGGCGCATTTCTTCGCTCGCGCGCGAATGCTCGCGGATCAGAGGTTGAAGAGCGACCATCCGCTGCCGAATGATGTCTGGCGTCAGTTCTGCCAGCTCCGCGCGCGTAAGCCAGTCATCCCCGGGAGAATAACAGGGCTGAATGATGCTTGTCGGCAATTCGCTTGGCATATTGTTCCTTCTGATTTCAGCACGGCATGGGTATATTATGCTGCGACATCAGCGTGAGGCCGAGCGGTCTGCAGGATTCCTTAGGCCGTCTCTCCGATCGCCCAGATATAAGGCATGCCCACGGTGATTACACAGCGCGTAGAAATGCAGTCAAATAATATAAACTGATCACATAATGCGTCGATTGCATGTGTTTCTGGGTTTCTTCGGCGAAAGTCGGCTAAGCTACGTTACGATCGTGGACTGTACCCATCCTCGCACGCTCTTCGGTCCTGTGGCGCCGTACTGCAGGGGAAACTGTCGTTATTCATCTCTGGGCCAGCCCGGATTAAGTCTCGTGATAATGCATAATATCTATTGTCTGATCACGATAAATTATTTGACCGCATAGGGGCGGATCCGTAGAAAAATAAGCCTCTGGCAGCTGCGTTGCAGAACGGGGCTCTCAGCTCGATTATTAGGCTGGGGCGGATATGCGAGAGGACGGCACTGCGCGACGAGCCATCTCGCGACCTCCCTTTGTATCAGCGCCCATGGGCCTGGATACCTGGCAACAGATAGTCCCAATAGACCAATGAACCCGGTCGGCTTCGGCTGCTCGGCCCAACATTATGATCTGTCAGATCTCATTACCTTGATGTTACCGGAGAATAGAATGACACGGTCCTCGCAGCGAATGCGTTTTGGAGCATTCATAGCGCCTTATCACTTGCTCAAAGAAAATCCGACGCTTGCGATTGAACGCGATCTGGAGCTGATCGCTCTTTTGGACAAGCTGGATTACGACGAAGCGTGGATGGGGGAGCATCATTCCGCCGGCACCGAACTTATCGGTAGTCCAGAGGTTTTTCTGGCCGCTGCCGCGGAGAGGACCAAGCACATTCGGCTCGGCGCTGGCGTGGCATCACTGACGTTTCATCACCCGTTGATCGTGGCGGACCGCTTCTCCCAACTCGACCATCAGACGCGTGGCCGCATCATATTGGGCGCCGGGCCGGGGCAGCTTCCCTCGGACGCATCGATGATGGGCATAAAGAGTACCGATCAGCGTCGTATGATGGTGGAATCTCTGGAAAGCATCATCCAGTTGCTCGAAGGCGAGGTTGTCTCCCGTGACACCGACTGGTTCAAATTGCGCGAGGCCCAGCTCCATCTTCGCCCCTATCAGACCCCGCGTATGGAAATAGCGGTTGCGGCGTCAGTCACGCCGTCGGGCCCGGCGCTTGCTGGCCGCCTCGGCTTGTCGATGCTGTCGCTCGCTGCGTCGAGCGTTGCCGGTTATTCTGCGCTCCCGGAGCATTGGCACATTTGCGAGAGCGAAGCAGCGAAGCATGGACAACATGTTTCGCGCGATCGCTGGCGGGTTGCCGCACCGATGCACATCGCGCCGACACGTGAACAGGCATGGGAAGAGGCCAAGGAAGGCACCTTCGAATTCGTGAAATATTTCTGCAGCCTCTTGGGGGATTTTGCCCCGCCTTCGATGACTCAAGTCGCCAACGCCGATGACGCGATCAAATTGTGGACCGGGGAGGGCTTGGGAATGTTCGGCGTCCTGATGGCCGGCACGCCCGACGACGCGATTGCCTATATCGAAAATCTACAGGCCCGATCGGGAGGCTTCGGAACATTTTTGTTTCTGGCCCACAATTGTGCGTCGTTCGACGCGACCCGGCGCTCCTATGAGCTTTTTGCGCGCTACGTCATGCCGCATTTTCAACATTCCAACACCGCGCGGTATAATTCTCTGGCATGGGTGGGCGCCAACGCGCCGGCTTTCATCGGCGGCCTTACCCAAGCCCAAGAGAAAGCCGTGCTCGATTACGAAACGAAAAAATAGCGGCGGGTCATACCGTCGACAGAACCCGAATGTGGCTCAGTTTTATGGGTAAGCTTCGGACATATTAGCTCTTGTGCTCACGGGCACAGTGCTGACCATATAACCGATGGAGAGATTATGAGCGACGACACTATAGCGACTCTCGAGAACCTTCTCGATCGCGAAAAAATCCGGCAGAACATCGCCCGCTATGCGCGCGGCGTGGATCGTCAGGATATGGCGCTCGTAACCTCGACCTATTGGCCGGAGGCGTGGGATAGTCACGGCATGCTGGAATGCACAGGCTATGAGTTCTGTGAATCTCTGGACGCCATTTGGCCCACGATGCGGATGAACCACACAATCGGCCAGTCCTACATCGAATTGCGGGGTAATTTTGCCAATGCCGAAACCTATGCTTTTGCTTACCATCGGATTGGTGAGGGCGGTGCAACCAAAGATGTTTTCATCGGCGCTCGATTTGCCGATCGCATCGAAAAGCGCGGCGACACATGGAAATTTATCCACCGCGCCGTGATGTATGACTGGTATCGCGACGTTGGCCCAAGCGTTCCGTGGGATGACAGCATCTTTCCGTTCGCCAATATGCCGCAGCAAAGCTTCGGCGCGACCAAGGACGATTTCAGCTGGACGGTTCTTGCCAATTCCCCGCTCGAGCGGGGAGCGGAAGAGCGGAACGCCGATTGGCGGCCGGCCCTATAAATATTGGGCATCCTTCGGGATTCGTGAAGACGAAGACTAGGAACAAGCTGTAAGACTCCATCACGTGCGCGTAGTCGCGTACGTGATGTTTTCATTTTTGGCCCGGAGCTTCTGCGTCAGACTTGGAGCCTGCTCATGAGCGGCGGGCGGCCGAATGATCGCGATATACTCGCATGATGCTGATCCGATGGGAGGTCGGCCAGTTGCGCAGCTTTCCCGGCCTCTATTCCAGCCTGGCTTGCAGCCGTGGTCTGGCGCGACCATGCCCTGTGCGTGGATCTCCCAATTGCCCGGGCGAGGCGGGATATCAGATTATTGCAGCTCTCCGTTCCGGTCCATGTGACGCCTTCGCCATCAACGAATGGCGCAAACACGCCAATGTAGCGGGTGCCTCTCCTGGGCCGGATACCGATCGAGGGCGGGATGGCATCGCGTGGTGCCCCAGCGCCGTAACATTGCGGTGTTAGCCGTGCCCTAAATAGCGATACCGCCATTGGCACGGTCGGATCGGTGACGTGACACCAATCGACCGGTGACAATGGCGGTAAGCTCGCCCTACTTTTGAGGGGCGATCAAATCATGCGGGTCTAAAAGGCGAAGCCCAGGGTCAGGCCATATGTCCGGGGAGCGCCACCCGTGAAGGGATAACCCGCCGGTCCATTTTGCGCGCCTGCATATTGGACATAATGCTTATTGTTCAGATTCTTCCCCCATACCGAAACGTAGAAATTTCCTTCCGGAGAATATTTGACCTGACCGCTGATGAGGCCAAATTTTCTTTGGTGCAGAAAGTTGTCCGGCTCAAAATAATAGCCGCTATTATACGAATAATCGGCCGTAAAGGTCAGTGTTCCACTGCCGACATCGGCTACATAGTCCACGCCGATATCCCCCGAAAGTTTCGGCGAGCGCGGCATGGCATTTCCGCCAGCCTGGATGCCGATGGGTGGCAAAGTGCCGTAACCAGGTGCCGGAGCCGGAGGATTGGAAGGCGCGCAACGGATCGTGCAATTGCCCGCCGCATCGAGTTCGCCATAGACCTTGTATTTCGCGTTGAGATAGGTCCCGTTGATCCGGAGCGTGAGGCCCTTGGTAATAAGCGCCGTGATGTCCAGGTCGAGGCCCTTGACGCGAGCACTGTCGGCGTTCGAGAGGATCACCGCTGCCGTAGCGAGCAGCTGAACCTGCGGGTTTTTAAGTTGGTAGTAGAATGCCGACAAGTTCAACCGCACCCGATGATCGAGCAGGTCACTCTTTAAGCCGACCTCATAGGCATCCAGTACCTCAGGTTCATTATGCGAGCCGAATGGAATAATATTATAAGCAAGCGACTTAAATCCCCTGCTCATCGACGCATATAGCAGGGCATCATCGTTCAGCTGGTAGTCCGCTCCGGCTTTGAATGTTACCTTCTTCGTACTCGCAGTATCGGTGACTGTGCCGGCGGCCGTCAACGGAGCGCCAGGTGCAGTCGAACCTCCCGATCCCTTCGCCTTGTCGTAGGTATATCGCAGCCCACCGGTCAGCGACAATTTTGGAATGATCTCGTAGCTGGCCTGGCCGTAGCCAGCGTAGGAATCCGCTATCTGCTTTCCATAGGTATCAAAGCCTGGACCAAAGATCGTTCCGCGGAACTCCACGCCCGAATAGGCTTGCAGAGAATGATAATAATAGAGGCCAGCAACCCATTTCAAAGGGCTGTCCATTAAGGATGATAGCTGCAGTTCCTGAGTAAACTGCTTCGTCTTCGCAGGTAGGACGATATCGAAATCCGGACGCGGCGAAAAGTCGCCATCGGTTCTTCCGTAACTTGTGCTGTGGATATAGGCCGTCGTGCTCGTCAGTTTCGCGAATGACAGTTCCTGTTCTGCTTTCAACGAGACCAGCCACTGTTTAAAGCTCGTAAAGGATTCGATATCATCGGTGCGGTCGAAAAAGCCCACGGTGGGCGTTTGAACGAAGGGGGCGGTGAAGGTTCCGTGGGTCGTGCCGGGGAAGGTGCCGCCCTGGAAACTAGGCTTCGAGTAGGAATATGCCGCGCCGACCGTAATTTTGGTTTCGGTTGACGGTTCAAACAACAGCTTCGAACGGGCGGTATAATAATCGGCATAGCCGTTACGCGCACCCGTCACAACATTGCGGCCATATCCATCGAACTGCTTGTTGGCGCTCAGCGCCAAGTCGATAGCGACTGTCTCGCTCAGCCCTGTCGAGGCATAGAGATCGCCATTGACAGTCTTGTAATTTCCATAGCTGATATTGCCCTTGAGCTTCTGGCTATGGGATGGATCCGCTGTGATCAGTTGGATGACGCCACCGCTGGCGTTGCGGCCGAAAAGCGTGCCCTGCGGGCCTTTCAGAACCTCCACACGGGCGATATTGCCGAGCGCGAAGGCGCCGCTAGGCACCGTCGTATAATATACGCCGTCGATATAGACTGCGACACTCGACTCGTTACCGACGGCCGCGCCCGAATTGCCGATACCGCGCAGGAATGGCTGCACCGATCCGTTCTGCGAGCCAATTTGCAGGCCCGGCGTTATGAAGGTCAGTTCGGCAATGGATTTGACGCCTCGCGCGGCCAGGGTCGCGCCCGTGAAGGCGGCAATCGGCACTGGCACTTTTTGGAGGCTTTCCTCGCGCTTCTGCGCGGTAACGACGATTTCGCCAAGCTGGTTATCACTGGCTTCAGTCGCTGAAGTCGTCGCTACACTCTGAGCTGACGCTGGTGCGGTGATCGCCGCCATAGCCGACGTGCAAAAGAGTATTGATAGGTGTCTTTTTCTCATGAGCATATGT
>NZ_LARW01000083.1 GCF_000971055.1 Sphingomonas sp. SRS2 | reverse complement strand
CTGAGGCGGGCGGGGCGAGGGCGGGCCGGCAAAGAAACCGGCCCGCGTATTCGTTCAGTTGACTCCATGAACCGTCTTGGCGCTCGCCTGGCGGCTTGCCGCCGCGATCAGCGCCTCGGCCGACCGTGACAAATGCAGTCAGGACAATTGCGCGATCAGCGCCTGCGCCGCAGCCGGGTTGCGCTCCTTCGCGCCGCTGATGAAGAAGACAAAGGCGTCGCGCGCCGCCGCC
>NZ_LARW01000082.1 GCF_000971055.1 Sphingomonas sp. SRS2 | reverse complement strand
GTCGGCAGATCACGCCATGGACTGCCCGTCCGGACAATCCATAGCACTGCCTCCAAAAATAGACGGTTGTTCCTCCCGCTTCGTCCCGGGTCGGTCGGCTTACCCAGACAATGCGGTTCCATCTTTGCCCACTGGGCGTCGGTCAGTACGAAGCGTTCCATCCAAAGTGTGAATCACATCTCCCCAAAAATGTGAATCCTAAATCCCCACAACCCCTAGTCGCATCCGAGGCAAAGGGAAAAAGGGCGCCGATCGCTCGGCGCCCTTCGTGTCATTGTGGAGGCAGGCTCCGCCGTCAGATCATTTCAGGTCTTCGACCGAGATCCAGCCTTTCGTGCCATAGGCATCGCTGACCTCGACGAACAGACCCTCGCGAACGCCGCTCGGCGTCAACAATGTGCCGGCGCGCAGGGCGCGCACCACCGCGCCCTTGCCCGCCTGGGCATAGAGCTTCGTGTCGATCGCCGTGGTATAGCCGGGCTTGGTCGCGACCTGGGTCGCGACGGCAGCCCCCGCGGCGCTCCCCGCTGGCTTGACCGCCACCAGCGCCGCCTGTTGCGCGACGACATTGTTGAACGCCTGGACGAACGCAGTGGTCAGCATCTGGCCGTCCTTCGAGCTCGAATAGCCACTGTTGCCCGCATAGGGATCGCCATAGCCCATCGCGGCCATCTGGGCCTTGGCGGCCTCACCCCAGGGATTGCTCGCGACCAGACCGGCGGGGCCGAAGCCGCCGAGCGACATCTGGGTCTTGGTCTGGGTGCCCGATCCGGTGACGACCGTCTGGCCGGTTGCCGGGCTGATCACGCGCAGGCCAGCCGCGATCGTCTTCTTCTTGCCGCCGAAGCCGCCGAGCATGCCGAGCGCCTGACCGCCAAAGGGAATCCCGCCGGCGAGCCGGCCCGCCATGCCCGAGCGGACGAGGCCCTCGGTCAGCGCGGTCTTGGCCAGATTGGTCCCCTGATCGACCTCTTCCTTGTCGCCGGCGATCGCGTTGAGCAGGAAGTCGGCGGGTGCGCCGCTGCCGCCCGCCTGCAGCGTGAAGCAGCCGCTCTGCATCGCCATTGCGGCGATCAGGTCGCGTGGGCTGCTCAGCCCATATTTGGTCCAGCCCTGGGTGTCGCCATCGACCACCGCGATGCTGCCGATCGGTTTGTCGCATTTCGACAAGGCGATGGCCTCGTCAGCGGCGAAGGCGGGTTGCGTGGAAAGCAAGGCAGCGGCGGTCGCCGCCAGAAGAGCGTATTTCATTGTGAGAACCCCCGTTCATGTTCGAGACGAAGCGTGAGCGTTCCCTTACGCGAATCGCACCCCGTCACATCCATCACGATCCCTGAAACCGGAATTGATGGCTATGCTGAAAATCACATTGCGGTCTGTTGCTGTAACTTTGCGTCCTGACGCTTGCATTGCTATGGCGCGCGCACCTTCCTCTCTCCGTGATTGAGATATTCGTGACCGTTCCGATCGACCGCATCCGCAACTTTTCGATCATCGCCCATATCGACCATGGCAAGTCGACGCTCGCCGACCGGCTGATCCAGCAGACCGGCGGGCTCAGCGCACGCGAGATGTCGGCGCAGGTGCTCGATAATATGGACATCGAGAAGGAGCGCGGCATCACGATCAAGGCGCAGACCGTGCGCCTCAATTACAAGGCCAAGGACGGCAAGGAGTATGTCCTGAACCTGATGGACACGCCGGGCCATGTCGACTTCGCCTATGAAGTTTCGCGCAGCCTGGCCGCGTGCGAGGGCGCGTTGCTGGTCGTCGACGCGGCGCAGGGCGTCGAGGCGCAGACCCTGGCCAATGTCTATCAGTCGATCGAGCATGATCATGAGATCGTTCCGGTCATCAACAAGATCGATCTGCCCGCCGCCGAACCCGAAAAGGTGAAGAAGGAGATCGAGGACATCATCGGCCTTCCCGCCGACGATGCCGTGCTCGCCTCGGCGAAATCGGGCATCGGCATCGAGGAGGTGCTCGAAGCGGTCGTCACCCGCATTCCGCCGCCCAAGGGGGACCGCAGCGCACCGTTGAAGGCGATGCTCGTCGACAGCTGGTACGACCCCTATCTCGGCGTCGTCATTCTGGTGCGCGTGGTCGAGGGGATCCTGAAGAAGGGCCAGCAGATCATGTTCATGCAGCATGGCACCCAGCATCTGGTCGATCGGGTGGCGTGCATGCGGCCCAAGCTCGAACAGCTGACCGAACTGGCGGCGGGCGAGATCGGGATCATTACCGCCCAGATCAAGGAAGTCAGCCAGACCGCGGTCGGCGACACGATCACTGACGCAAAGAAGCCGACCGCCGAGCCGCTGCCGGGCTTCAAGGAAGTCCAGCCGGTGGTGTTCTGCGGTCTCTTTCCGGTCGACGCCGCCGATTTCGAGAAGCTGCGCGACAGCCTTTACAAGCTGCGCCTCAACGATGCGTCGTTCAGCTTCGAAGCGGAGAGCTCGGCGGCGCTCGGCTTCGGCTTCCGGTGCGGCTTTCTTGGGCTGCTCCACCTGGAGATCATCCAGGAGCGGCTGACCCGGGAATATGATCTCGACCTGATCACCACCGCACCGTCGGTGGTCTACCGCCTCAACCTGAGTCATTCGAAGACCGAGGACGCCAAGGTCATCGAACTGCACAACCCGGCCGATATGCCCGATCCCAATCGGATCGACATGATCGAGGAGCCTTGGATCGAGGCGACCATCTATGTCCCCGACGAATATCTCGGCTCGCTGCTCAAACTGTGCCAGGACCGGCGCGGTATCCAGAAGAACCTGACCTATGTCGGCGGCCGCGCGCAGATCACCTATGAACTGCCGCTCAACGAGGTGGTGTTCGACTTCTACGACCGCCTGAAGTCGATCAGCCGCGGCTATGCCAGCTTCGACTATCACCAGATCGGCTATCGCGAGGGGGACCTCGTCAAGATGAGCATCATGGTCAATGCCGAGCCGGTCGATGCGCTGAGCATGATCGTCCACCGCGGCACCGCGGAGGTGCGCGGCCGTGGGATGTGCGAGCGGCTGAAGGACCTGATACCCCGCCACCTGTTCAAGATCCCGGTCCAGGCCGCGATCGGCGGCAAGGTGATCGCGCGGGAGACGATCGCGGCGATGCGCAAGGACGTCACCGCCAAATGCTACGGCGGCGACGCCAGCCGCAAGCGCAAGCTCCTCGACAAGCAGAAGGAGGGCAAGAAGCGCATGCGCGAATATGGCAATGTGAACATCCCGCAGGAAGCCTTCATCGCCGCGCTTCGCATGGGCGACGAGAACTGATCGGGACTGATGTGGCATGACTAAGTCGGCGCACTGGGCCGAGCATGAATTCGCGCCGTGGCGCGATGTCGAAAAGCCCCGTGATCTGGCCCTGCGGCTGCGGGCGATCGCTGCGGCATCGCCCTCCATCTATCTGCTCGAGCCGACGGGCGGCGGGCTTCGTCCCGTTGCCAAGCCCGGCGCAGATCCGCTGATGGCAGAACGCGCCGATCTGTACGGAGACTTCCTCTCCGGCGTGGTGCGCGATTTCGCGATCGAGCCGCGTTCCCCGCTCCTGATAGGCGTTCATGATCGCGGTGCCCCGCGTAGCGACGTACCATTGTTCGAATATCAGAAGCAGCGAGGCAGCGGCACGATGCTGCTGCCCGACGTCGATCTGCTGACGATGGGGTTCATGGAGGATTCGGCCTGCATCGATCCGATCGCCTTCGACGACAAGCTGGCGCAGGCCATCTTCGTCGGCGCCACCACCGGCGGCATCATCACCGCGGACATGGTGGCGACTCTCGCGCACCCCCGGTTGCGCGCTGCCGCCTTCTTTGCCGACAAGCCGGGCGTCACCTTCGAACTGCCATTGATCGTGCAGTGCGACACTCCCGAGACGGCGAACAGCATTGCGATGCTGGGTTTCGGTAGTCGGCGGCGCACTTGGAGCGAACAACTCGACTATCGCTATCTGCTGTCGATGGACGGCAACGGCGCCACTTGCTCACGGGTTGCCCGCGCGCTCGCCAGCTGCTCGGTGCTGGTCAAATATGCCTCGGCCTTCGAGCTATTCTATTTTCGCGGGCTGGAGGCGTGGCGTCACTATCTTCCGGTGCGGCGTGACGATGATGTCCTGGCAATCCTGGCCCAGGCTGATGCGACACGCGAGCGCGATCGTGCCATCGCCAGGCGATCGGAGACATTCGCGCGTCATTATCTGTCACGGGAAAGCTGCGCCACCTACACGGCGGCACTGCTTGGCCATTATTTCGGGTGGATTGATCGAACCTGAGCAACGGTAGGAATGGCCCGCAAAAGTCGGGCGGCGGACCACAAGCCCCTTGTCGGTCCGCCGCCCTGTTGGGGGCTGGAAGTCCTCCCTGTGTCCCCAGCCGGCCGGATCGGGGGGAGGACGGCCGGCTGGGTACCCTGTGTCAGCTCTCGCTAGTGCTGTTCGCCTGAGCGCCGTTTCAGTGGCGGCTGCGCGGCATATGCGTCTCGGGCAGACGGATGCGCTCGATCTCGCTCGCGACTGCCTTCCACAGGCCGACGCCATAGCTGTCGCCGTCGCGGATCAGCACACCGATGCGGCTGGCGACATAGCTGTCGGTCTGATCGCCAAAATCATCGATCACCCTCCTTGCAAAGTCCCGGATCATGCTGTTCTCCATCACTGCGTAACTCTTTTTCCCGACGACTGGGACATGCCCTAAATCAATCCTTCCGCGCGGAGGCTGCGCCAACCGGTGCGGGCGACGATCAGGTGGTCATGAACGGCGATCTCTAGCGGGCGGGCGGCGGCGACCAGATGCGCGGTCGCCTTGACGTCCGCCTGGCACGGCGTCGGATCGCCCGACGGATGATTATGCACGATGATCAGCGCGGTCGCGCCGATCTCCAGCGCGCGCTTGAGGATTTCGCGCGGATAGAGCGGCGCCTGGTTGACGGTACCGCGCGCCATCACCTCGTCGCGCAGCAGCCGGTTGGTCGAGTTGAGGAACAGCACCCGCAGATGTTCGACCGTGTTGTAGGCCATGCTCGCGAAGAGATAGTCGGTCAGCGCCTCGGAGGTCGACAGGATGGGGCTCTGGCCCAGCTCGGTGCGCAGCGAGTGGAGCATCGTCATCCGCACCGCGACGAGAAAATCGGCCACGCCGCTATCCTCGGGCAGGCAGGCGTGCAGCGCGGCGGGCTCGGCCGCCAGGATCGCGGGGACGCTGCCATATTCGTCGAGCAGCTCGTCAATGATCGCGCCGGTATGCGGGTTGCCGAGCGGGGCCAGCAACCCTTCTAATATCTGACGGCATTCCCCTTGGGGATCATGGCCTGCCGGTGAATATGATTCCGCGTGCCGGCCGCTATGCCCAGCAGCATCGGATAGGCCCAGACTTCCGCTGCCCATGAATAGGCCCGCGCCGCCACCGAAGGATCGACGAGCGTGGCCACGTGGATGGTCACTGCGATCAAATGGAAGGATGTTACCCATATTGGCCAAAATCGATCGCTATACAGTGCCAGATTGCCGAACGCCGCGAGGACGAGCAGGTCTACGATGAAGATGCCTGCCTCGGGGGTTCGCCATCCCGGGAAGAATGACATCGCGGCTATCACGGTCAGGATCGAGCCCACGACCATGATCGCCGCGCCGGCCCGCTCCGGCCATCCTCCGAGCCGTCCCGCATAGGAACTGACGAGGATGAGCGCGAGCAGGTAGACGAACTGGTTCCATTGGGCCATGCGGCGACCGGATCACAAGGATATGCTCCGGTCAAGCATGGCGGGGCGGAACCAGCTCAGGCGACGGCTACGCGACCTCTTGGAGGTGACGTACTTCCGCCTTGCCGACCAGGCCGCCCAGAGCATAGGTCTTGAGCCCGACCTGATCCTTGGTTGCGGCCAGTTCGCGATGGCTCGCGATCATCTGGGCACGCGCCTTGACCAGCGCCGAGAAGCTCTCCGCTGCATATTCGAGGGCTTCCTGACCCACTTCGCAAGCCAGATCGGCGTCGGCGCGGGCGGCGGGGATGAAGCCGGTCAGCTCGGCAGTGCGGGCAATAGCCAGATCGATCGCATGTTCGGCGGCCATCAGACGATCGGCGACACCCTGGGCAACTTCACGACGCTTGAGAATGGTGAGGCGATTGAACATGAGATTCTCCCTTCGCGCGGCCACCCATGGGGCCAGCGCGTCCCTGTTGGACGATGCTGTAAGAAACTAGGTGAGGCGCTTAGGCCTGGAAGAGCCGTTTCAGCGCGTCGAGTCCGGCAAGAAGCCCGCCGAAGGCAATGGCCGAGCCTATGGAGATCGAAACGATCCAGCCCAGCCGCTGCAACAGATTTAGGTCATTACGCTCCCTCCCCGGCGTGGGGAAAGGCAGGTTGATGAAGTTGCCACTCGTGGCGAAGGCGGGTGTTCGGAACGCAATCTGTTCCTCCCGTACCGCCGAGCCGTGGAAACCCGTCTCGCTCTGCCGAACCCCATGAATGTCGGACGACCCAACAGTGGCATGGACGGTGGCAGGAGCAACATGCGGCGTTTGATATACGGCTGATTGATATGGGTTCGGGTTCTCGTATTTCGCGAGGATTCGCGCCGCCTCAAAGCGATTTGCGACGCCCAGCGCCTGGATCGCCATGCGCAGCCGCTGGTCCACCGTGTGCGGCGAAATACCCAGCTCGCGGGCGATATCCTTGGACGAAAGATGCATCAGCACCATGCGCAGGCAGACACGCTGCGCCTCGGTTAGCTTATGGATGCGATCCGATTCCATGACAGTGATCATATCGTTAAACCGCGACCGTGTAAAACCCGACACACAATGGTCATATCAACGCGTCCTAAGGCGATATGGCCGTGCCATATTTGGTTCACCTCGGCCGGCTGCGCCGGTGAGCATTGATATGCCTTGATATCTCGATTGATATCGCACCGCCGGCCATTGCGGAGGCTCCCCGCCGACTCTAGGCTTGGCAACATGGCAGCGGGGGACCATCGGGCGGCCGCCCGAATCGCGATCGTAGGGGCCGGCTATGTCGCCGACCTCTATCTGCCGTCGATTCGCACCTTCCCGGGACTCGATATCGTCGGCGTTTGGGACATTGATTCCGATCGGCTCGCGGCCTTCACCGGCCATTGGGGGGTGCCCGCAGCGGCGGGGCTCGACCCGCTGCTCGCGCTGCGCCCCGACATCCTCCTCAACCTCACCAATCCCCACGCCCATGCGGCGGTTTCGCGCGCCGCGCTGGAGGGTGGAGTTCATGTCTGGTGCGAAAAGCCGTTGGCGATGACGATGGCCGAGGCCGAGGCGCTGATGGCGCTGGCCGCCTCCCGCGGTCGCCATCTCGCCTCGGCGCCATGCAGTCTGCTGGGGCGGGCGGCGCAAACTGCCTGGAGCGCGATCCGCGACGGCCGGATCGGCAAGCCCCGGCTCGCTTATGCCGAGCTCGACGATGATTTCCTTCCCGCCGCGCCGCATGGACGCTGGCGTTCGGCAAGCGGCGCCCCCTGGCCGGCCGCCGACGAGTTCCGTACCGGCTGCACCCTCGAACATGCCGGCTATTATCTCTCCTGGTTGATGGCGATGTTCGGGCCGGTGCGCCGCGTGGTCGGCGGCGCGGCGCGGCTGCTCGACGACAGCCAGACCGGCGCGGAGCATGATGTCCCCGACTATGCCTCGGCCAGCCTGTTCTTCGACGCCATGGTTGCGAGGCTCACCTGCTCGATCGTCGCACGTCACGATCGCCGCTTGCGCATCTTCGGCGACGCTGGCGTGCTCGAGGTCGACGATGCCTGGGCCAATGCCGCGCCGGTGCGGATACGCCGGCGGCACGTCATCCGCCGCCGGCTGGTCAACAGCCCGTTTGCGACGCGGGTCCGCCCAACCGGGGAGGGGCATCCGATCGTTGGCCGCCGGGGGA
The DNA here is from genome assembly GCF_000971055.1 of Sphingomonas sp. SRS2. Lineage (GTDB taxonomy): Bacteria > Pseudomonadota > Alphaproteobacteria > Sphingomonadales > Sphingomonadaceae > Rhizorhabdus. The sequence goes on along the minus strand of NZ_LARW01000082.1, from coordinate 49,177 downwards.
GCGCTTCGATGAACTTCGCGCTGGGCATCGCCGAAATGGCGCGGGCAATCGCGATGGGGAGAGCCCCGCGCCTCGCGGGCGATTTCGCGCTTCATCTGACCGAAGTGTCGCTGGCGATGCAGGCGGGCGGCGATCATCACATCGTTACGGCCTTCGCCCCGATGTCGCCGATGGACTGGGCCGGCTGATGATGCCGCTCCGCTTCGCCGTCATCGGCCGTGGGCGGATGGCGGCGGCGATGCGCGCGCTGATCGGCGATGTGCCGATCGACGCCGCCGATGCGGTCTATATTGCCAGCCGCAATCGCGATCATGCCGCGCATGCCCGGTCGGCGCTGGCATCGGGCAAGGCGGTGCTGTGCGAAAAGCCCTTTGCGATGACGCCGGCCGAGGCCGAAGATATCATATCGATATCGCAACGATCCGGTCTGCTCTACATGGAGGCGGTGGCGACGCCCTTCCTGCCGGCGGTGGCCACGGCATTGCAGGCGGCCGATGCGGGCCGGCTCGGTGCGGTCCGGCATCTCGAAGCGAGCTTTGGCTATCCGACCGACGACCAATCTCAGCCGCGTCTGTTCGAACCCGATGGTGGCGTTCTCGCGGATCGCGCGGTCTATCCGCTGATGCTCGCGCTGATCGCACTAGGTCCGGTGGCGAGCGCCAGCGCCGAGGTGGAGCGCGACAGGCGCGGCGTCGACGTCGCCGCGCGGTTCCGGCTCGATCATAGGAACGGCAGCCGGTCCGATCTCGCGGTCTCGTTCGACGAGCGGCTCGACAATAGCCTGCGGATCGAGGGCGATGCCGGGGCGGTCGAGGTCGCGCCGCCCTTGCTAAGCGCGCAACGCCTGCGCTTCACCGCGCACGACGTTCGACCGTCCCGCATGTGGCGCGGCTTGCGCCAGAACGGCGGCGTGCGGCGAATCGTTGATCTCGCCGGCCGCGTCACCGGCCGCTGGCATGGCCATGGCGGGTCGCCTTACGCCCATGAGGTCGAGCATTTCACCGCGCTGTTCCGCAGCGGCGCGGTCGAAAGCCCGCTGATCAGCCACGAGCGCATGCTCGCTGTCGCCCGGCTGATCGCAGAGGCGCGGCAGGCATGAGGCTCGCCTATCTGCTCAACAGCTATCCGATGACGAGCACCACCTTCATCCGGCGCGAGATCGCGGCGATCGAGCGGGCAGGGGTGCCGGTGAAGCGCTTCGCGGTGCGCCACTGGTCCGAACGGCTCGTCGATCCCCAGGATATGAGCGAGCGCGGCCGCACCGAATATCTGCTGACCGGACATGGCGGACGGCTTCTCCGCGGGCTTGCGCGCTATGCGCTGCTCAATCCGCGCAGCTTTGGCGAGGCTTTCGAGGCGGTAGGCGGTCTGCACCGCGCGGCGGGCGGGGGTTTCATCCGCCACGGCGCCTATCTCGCCCAGGCGATCCGGCTCAGAGTGCGTTGCGCCCAGCTTGGTATCGACCATGTCCATGCGCATTTTTCGACCAATGCCGCGACGGTGGCGATGTTGTGCCGGCTGCTTGGCGGCCCGCGCTATAGCTTCACCGTCCATGGTCCCGACGAGCTTGAGCAGCTGGACGCGAATAGCGTCGCCGACAAGGCCTTGAATGCGGCCTTCGTCGTCGCGATCAGCGGCTATTGCCGTGACCGCCTGCTTGCCTGTCTGCCCGAACATCTCGCGGGCCGGGTCCGGGTCGTGCCGTGCGGCGTCGATCTGTCCGACTATCCCGCCGAACCGAGCCCGCCGCCGATGAGCGGGCGATTGCTATCAGTCGGTCGCCTCTGTCCGCAAAAGGGCCAGGCCGAGATCCCCGCCGCGATCGCGGCGGCGGGGCGCGATCATCCGGGCCTGTCGGTGGTGCTGATCGGGGATGGTGAGTGTCGCGCCGCGATCGAGCGCGAGGTCACGGGGACCGGCACCGGCGGCCGGGTCAAGCTGCTCGGCTGGCGGACCAATGCCGAAGTCCGCCGCCGCATCAGGGAAACCCGCGCTCTGCTGCTCCCCAGTCATGCCGAAGGCCTGCCGATCGTGATCATGGAGGCATTTGCAATGGGCCGGCCGGTGATCACCACCCGGATAGCGGGCATCCCCGAGCTCGTCGACGAGACATGCGGCTGGCTGGTCGAGCCTGGTGACGCCGAAGGGCTGGCCGCGGCGATTGGCGAGGTGATGTCGGCGACAAAGGGGGCGCTGGCGAAGATGGGCCGCGTCGGGCGCAAGCGCATCCTCGTCCGCCATGATATCGACCGGATCGCGCCGCAGCTGATCGAGATGTTCAGAGCTGCGAAGGACTGACCTTCAGATCCGGTCCTCGAGGTCCTCGGCGCTGGTCACGCGATCGCGGCCTTCGAGCTTCGAGCGGTAAAGCGCGCGGTCGGCGCGCAAGAGAAGGGCGGCGAGGGAGATGTCGCCCGGCCGCAGCCCGGTGACACCGAAGCTGGCGGTCATGACGATCTTGTTGCGGCCCTCGACCGGCATGGTGCCGATGTCGCGGCGGATACGCTCGACCACCTCCAGGGCGTCTTGTGCGCGCGTGTTAACCAGCAGCAGCGCGAACTCCTCGCCACCGATCCTGCCGATCAGGTCGCCGCGCCGGACCATCCGTTCGAGCCTGGTCGCGAAATGTTTGAGCGCGCGATCGCCCACCGAATGGCCGTGCTTATCGTTAACGGCCTTGAAATTGTCGATGTCGCCGACCACGACCGCAAGTGGCTGGCGCTGGCGCTGGGCGTTACGGATAGCGCGTTCCGCCGACTCCTCGAAACCGCGGCGATTGTAGATGCCGGTCAGCTCATCCGAAGTCGCAAGCATGCGCATATTCTCGGCAAGGTCTGCGGCGACCAGGAAGACCGAGAAGATGCCCACGCCGATAAAGGCCAGCGGATAAAGCAGCACCAGCACGAGGCGGAACAACTGGTAACGCTCGCCCTCGCCGCTGATGCCCTGGCCGAGCGCGAGCGCGCCCAGGCCGAAGTCGACCAGCATGAACAGGATCAGCATCGCCATCGTCGCGCGTTCCGGGAGCGAAGCAGTGCGAAGCGACCGCACGATCGTGCCGGCGCTGATCGCCAGCATCGTGCCGCCGAAGAAGAGCCAGATCGCGTCGCGCATGTCGCGTTGCGGAAACAGGAAGACGATCGTCGTGATCGCGATTGCCGCGGCCACCGCGGCGAGCAGCAACGGCGTCATCGTCGCGCCGGGGCGGATCCTCTGGACGAAGCCGATCGCGATGAGCGCGTTGGAAAGGCAGCACAGGCCGACGACCAGCGAGCAGAGCAGCAGATTGTCGCTGGCGTGGAAGCGGACAAACAGATTGCCTACCCATTCGACGGTGGCGACGCCGAAAGCGATCGCCCATATCATGGCATAGCGGGGCTTGCCGAAACTGCGCCACGCAATAAGCATCACCGCCGCCAGCATGGCTGCGATGAAACTCAGCGCGAAGACATTCACGAGCGCTGCGGTCATTGTCCCCCAGAAACAATAAAATGATTCCAGGAAGAAACGATCAACCCGGCGGCCATTATAACTATGTTTCGATTGGGCCGGTGCCGTGCCGCCGAACGTTTCAAAATGCAACAGTGCAGGAGGGCAATTTGTGCCGTTTTCGGGCAGTTACGACCATTTTGGAGCCGAAACCCGCCTATCTGCTGACAAATGCACGATATGGTCGACTGCCGCGCGGCGATCTCGGCGCCCGCAAAGACATGCGTAATCTGATACGAGGGGCGCCGATTCGCTTGAAATCGGCGCCACTCTACTACCGGTCACCAGCCGCAGCGCTGGCCCTTGTTCTGCGCGTTGAGCCAGCCGATCAAGGGCTTGAAATAGGCGATCATCGCCTTGCCGTCGATCTCGCGGCTGCCTGTGAAGGCTTCGAGCGCATCGGGCCAAGGTTTCGACTGTCCCATGGCGAGCATCGCGTTCAGCCGCTCGCCGACCTTCTTGTCGCCGTAGAAGGAGCAACGATGGAGCGGCCCCTTCCAGCCGGCCTGGTCGCAGGCCGCCTTGTAGAACTGGAACTGCAGGATGCGGGCGAGGAAATAGCGTGCATAGGGGGTGTTGCCCGGAATGTGGAACTTCGCACCCGGATCGAAATCGCCCTCGTCGCGCGGAACCGGAGAGACGATGCCCTGATATTGCACGCGCAGATCGGTCCATGCCTTGTTATATTCGGCCGGCTTGGTCGCGCCGCTGAACACGCCCCAGCGCCACTTGTCCATTAACAGGCCGAACGGCAGGAAGGCAACCTTGTCCATCGCCTGACGGAGCAACAGACCGATATCCTTATCGGCGCTCGGCACCTTGGCGGAATCGAGCAGGCCAATCTTCACCAGATAGTCGGGCGTGATCGACAGCGCGACAAAATCGCCGATCGCCTCGTGGAAGCCGTCATTGGCGCCGTCCATGTAGAGTTGCGGCTGCTGGTTATACGCGCGCTGGTAATAATTATGGCCGAGTTCGTGGTGGATAGTGACGAAGTCGTCGCCATTGACCTTGGTGCACATCTTGATGCGCAGGTCGTCCTTGTTGTCGACGTCCCAGGCGGAGGCATGGCACACGACCTCGCGGTCGCGCGGCTTGGTGATTTGCGAACGGGTCCAGAAGGTGTCCGGTAACGGAGCGAAGCCCAGCGAGCTGTAGAAGCCCTCGCCGGCCTTCACCATCTTGACCGCATCATAGCCCTTGGCGACGAGCAGTTCGCCGACATCGTAGCCGACATCGCCTGCGCCGGGCGGGGCCACCACGTCATAGATGTTGCCCCATTCCTGCGCCCACATATTGCCGAGCAGATCAGCGCGGATCGGACCGGTCTTCGCCTGGACGGCATCGCCATATTTCTGGTTGAGTCTCGCGCGGGTGTAGCAGTGCAGCGCATCGTAGAGCGGCTTCACCTGAACCCACAGCTTGTCCATCATCTTGGCGAAATCGTCGGCGGGCATGTCATAGCCCGCGCGCCACATCGCGCCGAGATCCTGATAGCCGAGATCGACCGCGCCCTTGTTGGCGATCTCGACCAGCTTGGCATAATCGCCGCGCATGGGTTTGCCGACATTGTCGTGCCAGCTCACCCACATTTCCTGAAGCTCGGCAGGATTGCGGTTGGTACCCATCTCGGCCTCGATGTCCGAGCCATTGATCTCCTGCCCGCGCAAGGTGCCGCGGCCCTTGCCATAGGCCGACTGAAGCCGGGTTGAGAGATCGCTGAGCTCGCGCGCCGCGCCGGGCGTGTCGGGGGCGGGCAGGACGATACGCTGCTTGAGCCGGCCCAGCTTGCGCGCGGTGTCGTAGCTCAGTCCCTTGACGCCGTCGAAGCGGGCAGCGCCCTTGGCATAGCGGACCTGCATCTCGGTATCCTCGGCGCCGACCTTTGCGGCGACCGCGTCGGTATCGTCGGTCAGGTAGGTGCTGTTGATCCACTGGACCTGTGCAGCGAAGGTCAGGAATTCGAGATACTCCTTTTCTGTCGCGGCGACGAAGGCATCGGCCTCGGCGGCGGTCGGAGCAGCTGCCGGTGCGGCGTCCTGCGCCGAGGCGGGGGCCGTCGCCAGCAGCGCGGCCAGCGCGAGCCCGGAGGCCGCCGCCTTGATCATGGTCTTCATGAGAATCGTCCTTGGCAATTATATGCTGACACCAATGTCATCATGCTGCCGGGATATGGTCAACCCCGTGTATTACGGTAATGACACGGTTTCAGAACCAATTGGCAATCGCGTCACCCAGGTCGGATAGTGTGACCGCGCTCATATGGTTGCCCGGCACTTCGGCGAAGGCGGCATTGGGCAGCGCCGCGGCGAGTGCCCGGGCGGAGCCGTTGTCGTGGTCCTCGCTGCCGGTCAGCACGAGAATCGGCAGGCCGAGATCGGTGAGCGCCGCGCGCGGAATGTTCGGGAAATAATCGAGCAGCAGGAGCAGCGCCTGCGGATCGCCCTTGGTCGTTTTAAGGAAGCCTTCGGCCATCCATTCGGGCGAGAATTTCTGGTGGGTGCCGATGCCCTCCAGGACGCGGCGGAAGAAGCCGACCCGGCCACCGAGATCGAGCAGCCCTTCGAGCCCCATGCCGGCGAGCAGCGCCTTGCCCGGCCGCGCACCGCGCACCAGCATCCGCGCGGTGGTACGGCCGCCGAGCGAATAGCCGCCGAGATCGTAGCCGCCGGGTTTCAGGGCCAGCTGTTCGATCAGCGCGAGATTGTCATCCGCAAGGATGTCGTGGCTATAGCCGGATGGATCGTGCGGTTTGGCGCTTTCTCCATGGGCGCGCAGATCGGGCATGATCACCCGCCGTCCCTTGGCCGCGAGCTTGGCGGCATGGCCATAGCGGACCCAATTGGTGCGGGCGTTGGAAAAAAGACCGTGGATCAGGACGACCGGGCGGCCATCGGTGTCGCCCATTTCGTGCCACGCCATCTGTGCGCCGTCCGCGCCCCGGAAATGGTGAAGGGTGGTTTCAGTCGGGGAGTTTGCCAACGGTCTTCATCCAGCGATCGACGAGCGGCTTGTGCTCGTCGGTCCGGTAACGCGGCAGGCCGCTGGTGTCGATCCACGCTTCATGCAGGCTCTCCGCGCCGAAGGCGTGCGCAGGCACGAAGCGTGACGGATCGTCGAAGCTGCCGACGGTCAGGTCGATATTCTCGCCCTGGAGATAGGCGAAGCCGAGCGGTGTCCCGCATGCCGAGCAGAAAGGACGCCGGGCGATGGGCGAGCCTTGATACCAATCGGGCTCGCGCTCCCAGCGCATCGCCGATCGCTTCAGATTGACGAAGGCGATCGATACGCCCCCTGTCGCGCGCTGACACATGCGGCAATGGCAGAGATAGGCCTCGTCGGAGGTGATCTCGGCGACGTAACGGATGCGGTCGCACTGGCACCCGCCGGTCATGGTCTGCAAATCCATAAGCCTCCTCGTCACCCCAGCGAAGGCTGGGGTCCATGTCTCTACCAACGAGCGTTGTTGCAAAAGTTGGCAGACATGGACTCCAGCCTTCGCTGGAATGACGATAGAAAAGGCGAGAGCAAGTGGGAAGGCCTACGCCTTCTTCAGGTGTCGGCGTCCGAGCAGCTCGGCGATCTGGACGGCGTTGAGCGCTGCGCCCTTGCGGAGATTATCGGAAACGCACCACAGAACGAGGCCGTTCTCGACGGTCGGATCCTCGCGGACGCGGCTGACGAAGGTCGCGAACTCGCCGACGCATTCGACCGGGGTGACGTATCCGCCGTCCTCGCGCTTGTCGATGAGCATCACCCCGGGGGCTTCGCGCAGGATTTTCTGCGCGTCCTTGGCCGACAGCTCGTTCTCGAACTCGATGTTGATCGCTTCCGAATGGCCGACGAAGACGGGGACGCGGACGCAGGTCGCGACGACCTTGATCTTCGGATCCATGATCTTCTTGGTCTCGACGACCATCTTCCACTCTTCCTTGGTGAAGCCGTCGTCGAGGAAGCTGTCGATGTGCGGGATCACGTTGAAGGCGATCTGCTTGGTGAACTTCTTCGGCTCGGCGGGATCGCCGACGAAGATGTTGCGGCTCTGCTCGAACAGCTCGTCCATGCCCGCCTTGCCCGCGCCCGATACCGACTGATAGGTCGACACGACGACGCGCTTGATCTTCGCGGCGTCGTGCAGCGGCTTGAGCGCAACGACCATCTGCGCGGTCGAACAGTTCGGGTTGGCGATGATGTTGCGCTTCTTATAGCCGTAGATCGCCTCGGGATTCACCTCGGGCACGATCAGCGGGATATCGGGGTCCATCCGGTAGAGCGACGAATTGTCGATCACGGTACAGCCCGCCGCCGCCGCCTTGGGCGCATAGACCTTGGTCGCTTCCGAGCCGATCGCGAACAGCGCGATATCCCAGCCGGTCCAGTCGAAATGCTCGATATTCTGGACTTTGTAGGTCTTCCCGCTCTCGCCATATTCGATCATGTCGCCCTGGCTGCGCGCCGAAGCGACGACCGCCAGCTCATCGAGCGGAAATTCGCGCTCGGCCAGGATGTTCAGCATTTCGCGGCCCACATTGCCGGTGGCACCCGCGACGACGACACGATAGCCCATAGTCTTCTTCCTGTTTTTGTGAGGACGTCACCGCGGCGGAGGCCGGGTCGCTAGAGGCTCTTGCGGCCCCGGCCTCCGCCGGGGCGACGTGAGTTGGTCCAGATATGCAAACGGCCGGTCTCCCGAGGGAGCCGGCCGCCTGCGAGGTTTGGTAGGGAGAGCCTGTTTTAGGCTTCCTGGGCCCCGGCGGCCGGTTTATGGTCGCGACGCTCTGCAATACGCGCCGATTTTCCGGTGCGGCCACGCAGATAATAGAGCTTCGCGCGCCGGACGACGCCCTTGCGGACGACGTCGATCGACTCGACGTTCGGCGAATAAAGCGGGAAGACGCGCTCGACGCCTTCGCCGAACGAAATCTTGCGGACGGTGAAGGACGAACCCATGCCCCTGTTCGAGCGGGCGATGCAGACGCCTTCATAGGCCTGCACGCGGGTGCGCTCGCCTTCGACGACCTTCACGCCGACGCGCAGCGTGTCACCGGGACGGAATTCGGGAATCTTTTTCGATTCGTTGAACTTGGCAATCTGCTCGGCTTCGAGCGTCTGGATGAGATTCATGGCTCATCGCTCCTTCTTCTGTCGCTGCGCGCCAGAGGGAGACTTGACCCGAGCGCCCTCATGGCGCTCCCAAAGGTCCGGCCTCCTTAGCCTTGTATCGGTCTCGGCGCTGGCTTTACGCCATGCCAGGATCCTCGCATGATCCCCAGATCGCAGCACCTCGGGGATCGTGCGCCCTTCCCACTCAGCAGGTCGGGTATAATGCGGATATTCGAGAAGCCCCGTTTCGAAGCTCTCGTCATCCCCGCTATCGGGGGCGCCCATTACCCCGGGAAGCAGCCTTATGCAAGCATCGAGCAGCACCAGCGCGCCCATCTCGCCGCCCGACAATATATAGTCGCCGATCGACACCGGCTCGATCGGCCGCCCCTCGAACAGCCGCTCGTCGATTCCCTCGAAGCGTCCGCAGAGAATCGTGACCCCTGGACCGGCCGCAAGCTGACGGACGCGCGCCTGGGTCAGCGGGGTTCCGCGCGGCGTCATCGCGAGGACCGGCACGTCTGGATTGGCCGCAAGCGCGTGGTCCACGGCCCGCGCCAGGACGTCGGCGCGCATCACCATCCCCGCGCCGCCACCCGCCGGCGTGTCATCCACCGAACGATGTTTGTCGGTCGCGAAGTCGCGAATCTGCACCGGATTGCACGCCCATTTACCCTCGGCGAGCGCGCGGCCCGCCAGTGAGACGCCGAGCGGACCGGGGAACATCTCCGGGTAGAGGGAAAGGGTGGTGGCGGTGAAGGTCATGCCTGCGTCCAGTTCTCGACGTTGAGGTTCGGCACGTCTTCAAAATGAGTGACATTGTCCGTCACTACGGTGAGTCCCAGCGACAGCGCATGCGCGGCGATCAACCGGCCGTAGCTGGCTCGCCGGAAAGGTAACGACGCATAAGCGAACGCGGCATTGAGGTCGAAGTCGAGCACAGGCACCTCCTCCAGGAAAGCGCGAAGCTGATCCAGAGCAGGCGGTTTTCCTTGCGCCGATCCATAGGCGACCTCGGCCAGCGCAATCGCCGACGTGGCCAGATCGCCGTCGTCGCACTCCGCAACGCGAGCGCGGAGTATCTCTCCGTTCGCCATCGTCAAGCGAATGATGATGTTCGAATCGAGGAGATACCTCACCGGCTCCGGCTATCCGCCTCGGCGTTCCATAGCGGGCGTTCCTCGAAGCCCCTTTCTGAGGCATCGATCAGCTGCAGGTCGGTGGCCGACCCCCATATCTTGTCGATCGCGATCTTTCGCTTGGGCGCGTCTAACGGCTCGACGATGTAACGGCCGGCTTCCTCCCGTACCGTCATCTCAGTGCCAGCATCGATACCCAGCGCCTTCGGGAGCCGTAGCGCAACCGAGTTCCCCGATTTGAAGATGCGCGATTTGAGAGGGGCAGCGGCCATGCTAATCTCCGTATATACGGAATGTATATACTTTGGTCGGCATAGAATTACAACACCCGCCGCGCCACCAGATCGGTGCAGACCGCGAGCAGCGCCCCCGCCACGACGAGCAGACCCAGCATCAGGCTCCACCCCGCGACCGCGGCGTCGGCGGTGGTGAGCAGGACGAGGGCGAGCGCGACCGGCGGTAGCACGACCTGCGCGGAGGCGGAGGCGAAGCGAAGATGCGGCGGCAGGCCCTTCTTACGGGTGCGCACCACACCATAGGCGATGATCAGCAGGTAGACGCTGGCGATCAGCAGATAGATGGTGGCGGGATTCATTCGACGAACTCCGGATCGATCAGCAGGCGATCGGCCTCGATCGTCACCGCTTTTGCAACGGGAACCATGAAGCGCTTGCCGTCGGGCTTCTCGATCTCGAGCACGTCGCCAGCGCCGAAATCATCGATCAGCACGGCGGTGCCAACCACGACGCCATCGGCGAGGCAGGGCAGGCCGATCAGGTCGATATGATAATATTCGCCCTCGCCGAGCGGCGGCAGCGCCGAGCGCGGCACGCTCAGCTCCGTGCCGCGCAACGCCTCGGCGGCGTTGCGGTCGGCGATCTCCGCGAAGCGCGCGACCGCGCCGTTGGTTACGGGACGGAGCGAGACGAGCGTGAAGCTGCGCCCCGCGCCCGACAGCGTAGGATAGGCTTTCAGGTCGTCGCTGAACAGCTTGAGGCGGACTTCGCCGGTAATGCCGTGCGCGCCGGCAATGGCGGCGACGACGATCGGTTTGTCCGTCATGCTCCAGCCCTCTGCGAGGAGAGGGCTTGGGGGTGGGTTGCGCCGCTGGACCAGTACATCATATCGGCGTGACCCACCCCTTCAACGTCAAGCTTCGCTCTTTTCCTCAGCGGCGGCTTCGGCGGCCGGAGCCTCCTCGGCAGCGGCTTCAGGAGCTGCTTCAGCAGCAGGTGCCTCTTCGGCGGCCGGCTCAGCGGCAGGCGCTTCCTCGGCGACGGCTTCAGCGGCGGGAGCCTCTTCAGCAGCAGCTTCGACGGGTGCTTCGACGGCGGCTTCCTCAACGGGAGCCTCTTCTACGACCGGCGCCTTGGCGGCTTCAGCGGCAGCTTCGTTGGCGGCGTCGACCTTGGCCTGACGCTCCTCGGCGCGCTCCACGGCCTTCTCGCCCGGCTTGCCCTTGTTGGGGTTGCTGCGAGCGGCGCGCTCCTTGACGCCGGCGGCATCGAGGAAGCGGGCGACGCGATCGGTCGGCTGAGCGCCGACCGACAGCCAATGCTTGGCGCGGTCGGCGTCGATCTGAACGCGGTTCGCGTCATCCTTGGCGAGGAGCGGGTTGTACGAACCGATCTTCTCGATGAACGCGCCATCGCGCGGGCTGCGCGAATTGGCGACGACGATGCGGTAATAAGGACGCTTCTTGGCGCCGCCACGGGCGAGACGGATGGAAACGGACATTGGGAACTTCCTTTCTGGTAATTCTATCTGGGTAAAATTGGCTAAGTGCTTATTTCTTCTTCATGAAATTCTGGAAACCGGGGGGCAGGCCCGGGGGTTGACCGGGCAGGCCCGGAAGCCCGCCGCCGCCCGGCATCGGGGGCATGCCCCCCGCGCCGCCGCCGCCGAGCAGGCCGCCAAGGCCGCCGCCGCCACCGCCGAGCAGCGCGCCGAGGCCCTTGAGGCCACCCATCTTCTTCATCTTCTTCATCACCGTCCCCATCTCCTGATGCATCTTCAGGAGCTTGTTGACGTCCTGCACCGTGGTGCCGGAGCCCTTGGCGACGCGGATCTTGCGCTTGGCGTTGAGCAGTTCGGGGCGGGTGCGTTCCTTGGGCGTCATCGATCCGATGATCGCGTCCATGCGGACGAGCACCTTGTCGTCGGCCGCTCCGCTCGCCATCGCCTGCTTGACCTGCTTGATGCCGGGCAGCATCGCGGCGAGACCCGACAGGCCGCCCATCCGCGACATCTGGCGCAGCTGGTTGCGCAGGTCGTTCATGTCGAACAGACCCTTGGCCATCCGTGCCGCGAGCGCCTCGGCTTCCTCGACCTTGATCGTCTCGGCGGCGCGTTCGACCAGGCTGACGACGTCGCCCATGCCCAGGATGCGGCCGGCGACGCGGCTCGGCTGGAACAGTTCGATGCCGTCGAGCTTCTCGCCGGTGCCGACGAACTTGATCGGCTTGCCGGTGACGGCGCGCATCGACAGCGCGGCGCCGCCGCGTGCGTCGCCGTCCATCCGGGTCAGCACCACGCCGGTCAGCGCCACCTGCTCGGCGAAGTTCGTCGCGACGTTGACCGCGTCCTGGCCGGTCAGCGCGTCGACGACGAGCAGGATTTCCGCTGGATTGGCGATCGCGGCGACCGCCTTCATCTCCTCCATCAGCGCCTGATCGACGTGAAGCCGGCCGGCGGTGTCGAGGATCAGGGCGTCATAGCCCTGAAGCTTCGCCGACTGGAGCGCGCGGCGGGCGATGTCGACCGGCTGCTGGCCCTGGACGATCGGCAAGGTCGTCACCGACGTCTGCGTGCCTAGAATCGCGAGCTGTTCCTGCGCCGCCGGGCGATTGACGTCGAGCGACGCCATCATGACCTTCTTGCGACCCTTCTCGGTCAGCCGTTTGGCGATCTTCGCGGTCGTCGTCGTCTTGCCCGAACCCTGGAGGCCGACCATCATGATGATCGCGGGCGGGGTGATGTCGAGGTTCAGATCCGACGCTTCCGAGCCGAGCATCTCAACCAGCGCGTCATGGACGATCTTGACGACCTGCTGACCCGGCGTGACCGAGCGGAGCACCTGCTGGCCTACCGCCTGCTCCGTGATCTTGTCGACGAAGGTACGGACGACTGGCAGCGCGACATCGGCCTCGAGCAGCGCGATGCGGACTTCGCGCATCGCCTCGCGCACGTCCGATTCGTTGAGCGCGCCACGACCGCGCAGGCGATCGAAGACCCCACCCAGCCTTTCGCTCAGACTTTCGAACATATGTTCACTCCTCTGCGCCTAAGCGCCGAAATTGCTGGCTTCCAGGTGCAAAACGCAAACGACGCCGGCGGGCGAAACCTCGCCGGCCAGCGTGCGTCCGTGGACGCGTCCAATGCTTTGCTGTCTGTAAGACGAGGCGGGCTTTAGTCCGGATAGGCCCGGAAGGCAAGGATAGTGGGAATTCCCCACCGCCATGCCAACCGGGGCCGGCATCGATGTCTGTCGTCTTGTCGGCCGCTGTCCCGATCCACGAGAGACATGGCGCCGGCCTTCGCTGGGGTGACGATCCTGGCCATAACGCAAAACAACTGGGCCGGCCTGCGCGTCTGCCTGCATCGCCGGAAATGCTGTGTTTGTCGGACTGGTGCCTTGTCAGTCCAGCGTGGTTGGCGTACCGGAACGCCCGTTAGCCCGGGGCCGGATTCAACGCCGGTTGGCAACGTCGCGCTGGGCTCCGTACACTTCATGGGGATGGGAACATTATGGCCGTTTACCTGGATTATCTCGCCGAAATCGAAAGCAGGAGAATTCAGGGACTTGCTCCCAAGCCGATCGACGACGGCGGCCTCATCTTCGAGATTATCGCCCTGATCCGGGATGCCGGTAACGAGCACCGGGCCGATGCTCTCAAATTCTTCATCTACAACACGCTGCCCGGCACCACGAGCGCCGCGGCGGTCAAGGCGGGCTTCCTGAAGCAGATCATCCTGGGCGAAGCGGTCGTGCCCGAAATCACGCCCGGCTTCGCGCTCGAACTGCTGTCGCACATGAAGGGCGGCCCTTCGATCGAAGTGCTGCTCGACATCGCCTTCGGCGATGCCCCCGCGATCGCCGAATTGGCGGGCGACGTGCTGAAGACCCAGGTCTTCCTCTACGACGCCGACATGCACCGGCTGAGCGAAGCCTTCAACGCGGGCAACGCCATCGCGAAGGATGTCCTCGAAAGCTATGCGAAGGCGGAGTTCTTCACCAAGCTTCCGGACGTCGAGGACGAGATCGAGGTCGTGACCTTCGTCGCCGGCGAAGGCGATATCTCGACCGACCTTCTGTCGCCCGGCAATCAGGCCCATTCGCGTTCCGACCGTGAACTGCACGGTCAGTGCATGATGTCCCCCGAAGCGCAGCAGGCGATCGTCGCGCTCAAGGCGCAGCACCCCGGCAAGCGCGTGATGCTGATCGCCGAGAAGGGCACGATGGGCGTGGGATCGTCGCGTATGTCCGGCGTGAACAATGTGGCGCTGTGGACCGGCAAGCCGCAGAGCCCCTATGTACCGTTCGTCAATTATGCGCCGGTCGTCGCGGGCACCAACGGCATCTCGCCGATCTTCGGGACCACCGTCGATGTGACCGGCGGCATCGGCATCAACCTGAAGAACTGGGTCAAGCAGACCGGCCCGGACGGCAATCCGATCATCAACAATGACGGCAACCCGGTGCTCGAGGAGAAATTCTCCGTCGAGACCGGCACGGTGCTGAAGATCGACGTGAAGAACAAGAAGCTGTGCGACGAGAATGGCGCGGAGCTGGTCGACGTGGCCGCCGCCTTCACGCCGCAGAAGATGGAGTTCATGAAGGCCGGCAGCTCTTATGCCATCGTCTTCGGCAAGAAGCTCCAGACCTTCGCCGCCCGCACCCTCGGGATCGAGCCCACCCCGGTCTATGCCGCGAACAAGGAAATCACCGCCGAGGGCGTGGGCCTGACCGCGGTCGAGAAGATCTTCAACCGCAACGCCGTCGGCGTCACGCCAGGCAAGGTGCTGCACGCGGGCTCGGACGTGCGGGTCAAGGTGAACATCGTCGGGTCGCAGGACACCACCGGCCTGATGACCGCGCAGGAACTCGAGGCGATGGCGGCGACCGTCATCTCTCCGCTCGTCGACGGCGCCTATCAGTCGGGCTGCCACACGGCATCGGTGTGGGACAAGAAGGCGCAGGCCAACATCCCGAAGCTCATGTCCTTCATGAACAATTTCGGCCTGATCACCGCGCGTGACCCCAAGGGCGTCTATCATGCGATGACCGACGTGATCCACAAGGTGCTGAACGATATCACCGTGGATGACTGGGCGATCATCATTGGCGGGGACAGCCACACCCGCATGTCCAAGGGCGTGGCCTTCGGCGCCGACTCCGGCACCGTGGCGCTGGCGCTGGCGACCGGCGAGGCGACGATGCCGATCCCGCAGTCGGTCAAGGTGACCTTCAAGGGCAAGATGCAGCCGCATATGGACTTCCGCGACGTGGTCCATGCCACCCAGGCGCAGATGCTTGCCCAGTGTGGCGGCGACAACGTCTTCCAGGGCCGGGTCATCGAAGTCCACATCGGCACGCTGCTCGCCGATCAGGCCTTCACCTTCACCGACTGGACGGCCGAAATGAAGGCCAAGGCATCGATCTGCATCTCGGACGACGAGACGCTTATCGGTTCGCTGGAGATCGCCAAGGCGCGCATCCAGATCATGATCGACAAGGGCATGGACAATGCCGCCGGCACGCTGGCGAACCTGATCGCCAAGGCCGATACCCGCATCTCCGACATCCGCCTGGGCGAGAAGTCCGCGCTCACGCCCGATGCCAATGCGCAATATTTCGCCGAAGTCGTCGTGGATCTGGATCTGATCGACGAGCCGATGATCGCCGACCCGGATGTGAACAACGCCGATGTGTCGAAGCGCTACACGCACGATACGATCCGCCCGGTGTCCTATTATGGCGGCGCCAAGAAGGTCGATCTGGGTTTCATCGGTTCGTGCATGGTGCACAAGGGCGACATGAAGATCCTTGCGCAGATGCTCAAGAATATCGAGGCGACCGAGGGCAAGGTCGAATTCAAGGCGCCGCTCGTCGTCGCCCCGCCGACCTACAATATCGTCGACGAGCTCAAGGCCGAGGGCGATTGGGAGATCCTGCAGAAATATTCGGGCTTCGAATTCGACGACGAGAATCCGAAGACGTCCACCCGGACCGAATATGAGAATATCCTCTATCTCGAGCGTCCGGGCTGCAACCTGTGCATGGGCAATCAGGAGAAGGCCGCCAAGGGCGACACCGTCATCGCCACCTCCACCCGCCTGTTCCAGGGCCGCGTCGTCGAGGACAGCGCCGACAAGAAGGGTGAATCGCTTCTGGCTTCGACCCCGGTGGTGGTGCTGTCGACGATTCTCGGCCGCACGCCCAGCGCCGATGAATATAAGGCCGCCGTCGAGGGAATCGACCTGACCAAATTCGCGCCGACGATCGCGGCGTAGGAAGACACGCCAGCGCACATGAAAAGGGCCGGCCCGCACTTCGCGGACCGGCCCTTTTCTATTTCTAGCACCTCTCGCAAACAGATCGTCAATCCTGACTTGAGCCCGGATGACGGTTATTCACATGCGATAGCTCCCTCCTTTCGGGGAGAACTCCTTACGCCGCGAGCTTGCGCAGAACGTAGTGGAGGATGCCGCCGTTGAGGAAATATTCGAGTTCGTTGACGGTATCGATCCGGCAGCGGGTCTGGAAGGTCTCTGTCGAGCCGTCGGCGCGGGTCAGCTTGACGGTGACGTCCTGGCGCGGGCGCAGGCCGGCGACATTTTCGATCGTGAACATCTCGGTGCCGTCGAGCTTGAGGGTGTTGCGGTCGATGCCGTCGGCGAACTGCAGCGGCAACACGCCCATGCCGACCAGGTTCGAGCGGTGGATGCGCTCGAAGCTTTCGGTGATGACCGCGCGGACGCCCAGCAGGTTGGTGCCCTTGGCGGCCCAGTCGCGCGACGATCCGGTGCCATATTCCTTGCCGGCGACGACGACGAGCGGGGTGCCCTCGGCCTTATACTTCATCGCGGCGTCGTAGATCGCCATGACTTCCCCGGTCGGGATGTGTTTGGTCATTCCGCCTTCGACGCCGGGGATCATCTGGTTCTTGATGCGGATATTCGCGAAGGTGCCGCGCATCATCACGTCATGGTTGCCGCGGCGCGCGCCATAGCTGTTGAAGTCCGCCTTCGACACCTGATGCTCGGTCAGGAAGCGGCCCGCCGGGCTGTCGACCTTGATCGAGCCGGCCGGGCTGATGTGGTCGGTGGTGATCGAGTCGGCGAAGATCGCGAGCGGCCGCGCGTCGATGATGTCCTGCACCGGGGCGGGGGTCATCGACATGCCTTCGAAGTAAGGCGGATTGGCGACATAGGTCGAACCCGCGCGCCAGGTGTAGGTGTCCGATCCCTCGACCTCGATCGCCTGCCAGTTCTTGTCGCCCTGAAAGACGTTGGCGTAGCGGCTGGCGAACATCTCCGAGTCGATCGCGGCGGCGACGGTGTTCGCTACCTCGGCGGTCGTAGGCCAGATGTCCTTCAGATAGACCGGCTTGCCCTCCTCGGTCGTGCCGATCGGATCCTTGGTGATGTCCTTGGCGGTGGTGCCGAAGATCGAATAGGCGACTACCAGCGGCGGCGACGCCAGATAGTTGGCGCGCACATCGGGCGAGACGCGGCCCTCGAAATTACGATTGCCCGAGAGGACGGCGGAGGCGACGAGGTCGTTCGCATTGACTGCCTTCGAGATCGGATCGGGCAGCGGACCCGAATTGCCGATGCAGGTGGTGCAGCCATAGCCGACCAGGTTGAAGCCGATCGCGTCGAGATCCTTGGTCAGTCCCGCCTTGTCGAGATAGTCGCTGACGACCTGCGATCCGGGGGCGAGGCTGGTCTTGACCCACGGCTTGGCCTTGAGGCCATAAGCATTGGCCTTGCGCGCGACCAGGCCGGCGGCGACCATCACCGATGGATTCGAGGTGTTGGTGCAGCTGGTGATCGCGGCGATCACGACGTCGCCATGGCCGATCGTGAAGTCCTCGCCTTCGACCTCGACGCGCTTGTCGCCCTCGTCGCCCTTCTTGTAGCCCGAGGCGAGTTCGTTGTTGAAACCTTCGTCGACCGAGCTGAGCAGCACGCGGTCCTGCGGACGCTTCGGGCCTGCCATCGATGGCTGGACCGTCGACATGTCGAGTTCGAGGCTGTCGGTAAAGACCGGGTCCTTGGCGGTCGCGTCGCGCCAGAGGCCCTGTTCCTTGGCATAGGCTGCGGTCAGCTCGATAACTTTCTGTGGACGACCGGTCAGGCGCATATAGACCAGCGTCGCGTCATCGATCGGGAAGAAGCCGCAGGTCGCGCCATATTCGGGCGCCATGTTCGCGATCGTCGCGCGATCGGCGAGCGACAGCGAGTCGAGGCCGGGGCCGTAGAACTCGACGAAGCGGCCGACGACCCCCTTGGCGCGCAGCATCTGGGTGACGGTCAGCACCAGATCGGTGGCGGTGATGCCCTCGACCAGCGTACCAGACAGCTTGAAGCCGACGACCTCCGGGATCAGCATCGACACCGGCTGGCCGAGCATCGCCGCCTCGGCCTCGATGCCGCCGACGCCCCAGCCGAGCACGCCAAGGCCATTGACCATCGTGGTGTGGCTGTCGGTGCCGACGCAGGTGTCGGGATAGGCGACCGGGGTGCCCGAACCGTCAGGCGAACTCCACACCGCCTGGGCGATATTCTCGAGATTGACCTGGTGGCAGATGCCGGTGCCGGGGGGCACGACCTTGAAATTGTTGAGCGCCTTCGAGCCCCAGCGCAGGAATTCGTAGCGCTCGCCGTTGCGGGCATATTCGAGCGCGACATTCTCGTCGAACGCCTTGGGGGTGCCGAAGCTGTCGACCATCACCGAGTGGTCGATGACGAGGTGGACGGGGACCAGCGGATTGATCTTGTGCGCGTCGCCGCCCAGCGCGGTCATCGCATCGCGCATCGCGGCCAGATCGACGACGCAGGGGACGCCGGTGAAATCCTGCATCAGCACGCGGGCCGGCCGATACTGTATCTCGCGCTCGGACTTGCGCTCCTTCAACCAGTCGACGATCGCCTGGATGTCCTCGACGGTGACGGTGACGCCGTCCTCGAAACGCAGCAGATTTTCAAGCAGCACCTTCATCGAGAAGGGCAGGCGCGAGATATCGCCGAGCTGCTCGGCCGCTTTGGCTAGCGAGTAATAGGCATAATGCTTGCCGTCGACGTTGAGGGTGGAACGGGTTTTGAGAGTGTCCTGACCAACGGCCGTCATAGCTATCGCCTTATGCTGCAGATGCGAGAGTCGACCGAGATATAGGCATGCGACGCAGCGAGGGAAAGGGCGCGGCGGTCGTTTTCGGGCATATGCGCATGATCGCCACGGCGGGAACGCGAGGCCCCCGCCGCGGCGACGATCGAACAGAACCCAGGTTCCGGCTAGGTTCGCTCGATCGGTCTCCCAAGGTCGGCAAAGGCCTGCGACACCGCCTGCGCGCTCGACAGCACGCCGATGCCGCTGTCGATGCCGCAGAGGTTGCAGAGGATTTCATGGGCGAGGCGTGGCTTGTCGCACGATAGCGACACCGCGCGGAGCAGCATCGATTCGGCGATCGTCATCCGGCAGCAACAGGAGGGGGCAATCATGATCGACTGGTGCGAGGCGCGGGCGAGCTCGGCCATCAGCGCGCGCAGCAGGACGAGCGGACGGCGGAAGGAGAGGCCGAAAGCGCCGATCATCATGCTCGCCGCCTGCGCATCGCCGAGACCGCCGACCCCGATCCGCCTTACGCCATGAAGGAACAGGCGTGCGCCACTGTCGCCAGGGGCGCTGTGCGGCAGCAGGCGGGCGGTCGACTCGGCATGCTCGGACATGATCTCTCCTCTCGGTGGGCTGATGGAGACCATATCTGATATTGCGAGTCAATCGCAACAGAAGATTCTAGGGGATTTCACGAAGGTCGTGGTTCGCCAGCCGATCGAGCGTCAGCGCGCAAGGGAATGCCGATCGTCATCCTGGACTTGTTTAAGGATTCCCCATGGAAATTAGCGAGTATTGCAGGCTGCTGCCGCGACATCGGCGGCCGTCGACGATCGGCGTGCTGCTGGGTGGATGCTGAAACAAGTTGAGCATGACGATTGGTGGAGGCCAGGACGGCTAGCCTCAGTCGATCACCGTCCCATTCGCTTCCAGCGCACGTCCCGCCAGATAAAGCGAGCCGCCGATCAACACGACGGGCGGCGTCCCGCCAATCGCTGAAATCGCATTGATCGCATTGCCGATATCGTCTGCCGGCGCGGCGCGCAGGCCAGCGAGGCCGGCGATTTCCGCCAGCTTGCCGGGCGCGTGAAACGGATGCCCGGGCACCGGCACCATGTGGAAACGGGCGTGGACCTGCCCCATCGCGGCGAGGAAGCCGGCGGCGTCCTTATTCTCAAGCAGGCCGAGGATGATGTGAAGCGGCCGATCAGGCGCGACATGGCCGCGCAGGAAATCGCCGATCACCCGGCCGGCGGATGGATTATGCCCGCCATCGATCCATAATTCGGAGCCGGGCGGCAACTGCTCGACAAGCGCTCCGCCACGCAGGTGCTGGAGCCGCGCGGGCCAGTCGGCCCAGCCCATCGCCGCGCGCAGCGCCGAGCCGGGGATGGCGAGGGCGTCCTGATGGCGGATCATCGCGACCGCGAGCCCCGCATTCATCGCCTGATGGTGTCCGGCGAGCCCGGGCAGCGGCAGATCGAGCTTCCCCTGCGCATCGCGATAATGGAGCCGGTTCTGATAGGCGGCGGCATCCCATGATCCGCCTTTGACGTGCCAGGTCGCCCCGGCCGCATCGATCGCCTGGCCGATCCGGTTGGCGACGGTCGCGGGATAATGGAGGGTGACGATCGGAACGCCGGGCTTGGCGATGCCTGCCTTCTCGCCCGCAATCTCCTCGATCGTGTCGCCGAGGAAACTCTGATGATCGAGCCCGAGCTGGGCGACGCCGCAGATCAATGGCGTGGGGATGATGTTGGTCGCGTCGAGCCGGCCGCCCAGCCCTACCTCGATGATGCAGGCATCGGCGGGCGCGCGCGAGAAGGCGAGCAAGGCGGCGGCGGTCGTCACCTCGAAAAAGCTCGCGCCGATATCGCCGCCCGCCTCCAGCACTTCGGCCAGCAACGGCGCGAGTTCGTCATCCGCGATCAACTCGCCCGCGATGCGGATGCGCTCGTTGAAGCGGACGAGGTGAGGGCTGGTGAAGACATGCGCGGACATCCCCGACGCCTCGATCGCGGCGCGCAGATAGGCGCAGGTCGATCCCTTGCCGTTGGTCCCGGCGACATGGAAAACCGGCGGCAGCGCGCGCTCGGGATGACCGAGCCGCTCCATAAGTTGCCCGATGCGGTCCAGTCCCAGAATGTCCGCGCCCGGCGACAGCAGCGACAGCCGGTCGAGCTGGGCCTGGACGGCGGGATCGGTTGAGGTGGCGTGGTCGGGCATGAAGCGACGGAATCTCTAGCGCAAGGGCGTCATCCCAGCGAAAGCTGGGATCTCAGGAGGTGATGTAGCGCCCTTGCCTCCTGAGATTCCAGCTTTCGCTGGAATGACGGCAAAGGATCATTTCGGTAGGTTCGTCCGCCTACGCCGCCTTCTTTCCCGGACAAAGGTAATCGATCAGCCGCGCCAGTTCGGCGCGCAGGTTCTGACGCTCGATCACCATGTCGAGCATTCCATGCTCGAGCAGATATTCGGCGCGCTGGAAGCCTTCGGGCAGTTTCTCGCGGATGGTCTGCTCGATCACCCGCTGGCCCGCAAAGCCGATCAGGGCGCCGGGCTCTGCGATCTGGATGTCACCCAGCATCGCATAGGACGCGGTGACGCCGCCGGTGGTCGGGTCGGTCATTACGACGATATAAGGCAGCCCGGCCTCGCGCAGCTGCGCGATCGCGACGGTAGTCTTGGGCATCTGCATGAGCGAGAGGATGCCCTCCTGCATGCGCGCGCCGCCGGCCGCGGTGAAGATGATATAAGGGCATTTGTCGGTGATCGCCGCTTCGACGCCGGCGACGAAGGCCGCGCCGACTGCGAGGCCCATCGATCCGCCCATGAAGGCGAAGTCCTGGACGCCGACCACCGCCTTGAAGCCCTCGATCGTGCCGCGCGCATTGATCAGCGCGTCCTGCTCGCCGGTCTTGGAGCGGGCCTCCTTCATCCGGTCGGTATAGCGCTTCGAATCGCGGAACTTCAGCGGATCCTCGCGCACCTGCGGGCTGGGCAGCGGGGTGAAAACGCCACTGTCGAACAGCTGGTCGAAACGCGCATCCGGGCCGATGCGGCCATGATGGTTGCACTTCGGGCAGACCGACAGATTTTCCTCATATTCCTTGGCGAAGATCATCTGCTGGCAGGAAGGACATTTGTGCCAGAGATTGTCGGGCGACTCCCGCTTCGCGATGAAGGAGATCTTCTTGCGGACGCTATCGAGCCAGCTCATGCGGCCTTCTCCTTGGCCGCCTTGTGGAGGGCGGCGCTCAGGGTGGAAATGAAATCGCGGACCAGTGGCGGCGCTTGCGCGCCATGCTCGCCGATCAGGTCGACGATCGCCGAACCGACGACGACGCCATCGGCGACCCGGCCGATCGCCTCGGCCTGCTCGGGGCCGCGCACGCCGAAGCCGACCGCGACCGGAAGGTCGGTCGCCGCCTTGAACCGCGCGACCGCCGCCTCGATGCTTGCCTGTCCGGCCTGCTGCATGCCGGTGATGCCTGCCACCGAGACATAATAGAGAAAGCCCGACGCTCCGGACAAGACGGCTGGCAGCCGCGCCGCGTCGGTGGTCGGGGTGGCGAGACGGATCAGGTCGACCCCTGCGGCGCGCAGCGCAGGGCCGAGCGCGGCATCGGCCTCGGGCGGGATATCGACGCAGATCACGCCGTCGACGCCCGCCTTGCGCGCGGCGGCGGCGAACCAGTCGGGCCCGCGCCGGACCATCGGATTGGCATAGCCCATCAGCACCAGCGGGGTTTCGGGATGGCGCTCGCGGAAGGCTGTGGCGATGGTAAGCAGGTCGGGGGTGGTGGTGCCCGCCGCCAGTGCGCGCAGATTGGCGCGCTGGATCGCGGGGCCGTCGGCCATCGGATCGGTGAACGGCATGCCCAGCTCGATCACGTCGGCGCCGCCCTCGACCAGCGCATCGAGGATCGCGCCGGCATCCGCGGGTGTGGGGTCGCCGCCGGTGACGAAGGCAATCAGCGCGGCGCGGCCCTCGGCGCGGGTGCGCGCGAAGGTGGCGGCCAGGCGGCTCATATCGTCACCCCTTGCGCCTGGGCGATGGTCGGGATGTCCTTGTCGCCCCGACCCGACAGGTTGACGATGATGATCTGGTCGCGCGCCATGCCGGGCGCGATCTTCTCGACCGCCGCCAGCGCGTGCGCGGTCTCTAGCGCGGGGATGATGCCTTCGAGCTTGGCGAGCAGCTGGAAGCTGGCGACCGCCTCGTCGTCGGTGACCGGCGTATACTCGACCCGGCCGATATCGTGGAGCCAGCTATGCTCGGGTCCAATCCCCGGATAGTCGAGCCCGGCCGAGATCGAATGCGCCTCGGTGATCTGGCCGTCCTCGTCCTGGAGCAGATAGGTGCGGTTGCCGTGGAGCACCCCGGGGGTGCCGCCGGCGAGGCTCGACGCATGCTTGCCGCTGTCGATGCCGTGGCCCGCAGCCTCGGCGCCGATCATCTTGACCGATGCATCGTCGAGGAAGGGATGGAACAGCCCGATCGCGTTCGATCCGCCACCGACCGCTGCGACCAGAAGATCGGGCAGGCGGCCCTCGGCGGCGAGGATCTGCTCGCGCGCCTCATGGCCTATGATCGACTGGAAGTCGCGGACAAGCTCGGGATAGGGGTGCGGACCGGCGACGGTGCCGATGATGTAGAAGGTGTCGTGGACGTTTGCGACCCAGTCGCGCAGCGCCTCGTTGAGCGCGTCCTTCAGCGTCTGCGCGCCCGAGGTGACGGGAACGACCTCGGCTCCCAGCAGCTTCATCCGGAAGACGTTCGGCTGCTGCCGCTCGACATCGACCGCGCCCATGAAGATCGTGCAGGGCAGGCCGAAGCGCGCCGCGACGGTGGCGGTGGCGACGCCGTGCGATCCCGCGCCGGTTTCGGCGATGATGCGGGTCTTGCCCATCCGCCTGGCCAGAAGGATCTGGCCGATGCAATTGTTGATCTTGTGCGCGCCGGTGTGATTCAGCTCCTCGCGCTTCAGATAGATCTTCGCGCCGCCGAGATGCTCGGTCAGCCGCTCGGCATAATAAAGCGGGCTGGGCCGGCCGACATAATGCGTCATCAGGCCGTCGAATTCGGCCTTGAAGGCAGGATCGGTCTTCGCCGCGCGATATTCGCGCTCGAGGTCGAGGATCAGCGGCATCAGCGTCTCGCTGACATAGCGGCCGCCATATTCGCCGAAATGGCCGTTCTCGTCGGGGCCGCTGCGCAGCGTGTTGGGGATGGATCCGGTCATAATGAGGCGATCCGTTGAAGGAAGGCGGCGATCTTGTCCACCGCCTTGATGCCCGGGCTCGTCTCGACCCCCGACGATATGTCGATCAGTCGCGCCCCCGTACGTCCCGCCGCGTCGGCGACATTGCCGATGTCAATGCCCCCCGACAGCGCCCAGCGCTGCGGATGCCGGAAGCCGTCAAGCAGCGTCCAGTCAAAGCGCAGCCCCATGCCGCCGGGCAGCGTGCCTTCGGGGGTCTTGGCGTCGTAGAGGATCAGGTCGGCGATGCCGCCATGCGCCTTTGCGGCGGTGAGATCGGCGCGGGTGCGGACGGGGATCGCCTTCCACAGCGCGACGCCGGGATGGCGTGCACGGATCGCGGCGAGGCGCTCCGGCGCTTCCTTGCCGTGAAGCTGGAGCGTATCGACGCCGCCGACCCGGACCGCCGCGTCGATCAGCGCATCGTCGGGATCGACGAACACCCCGACCTTGCCGACATGCGGCGGCGTCATGGCGGTGAGAGCAGCGGCCTGCGCGGCATCGACATTGCGGGGGCTCTTCGGGAAGAAGACGAAGCCGACATGACTCGCGCCATGGCGAACGGCAGCGCCCACCGCCTCCGGCGTGGACAGCCCGCATATCTTGGCATTGACCCGGTTCATGGGGGCCGCATGTCGGCTCGCGAGGCGCGAAGGTCAAGCGGCAGCGCTTCTTATGAACATATAAGCAATCGATCACTCTGATCAGCATGATCGGTTTGCGTGATCGCCCGCGGCTCGCCATATCAGCGCCAACGGATGTACAAGGAACGATCACCGATGGCCGACTATGATTTTGACCTGTTCGTAATCGGTGCGGGATCGGGCGGGGTGCGCGCCTCGCGGGTGGCGGCGGCCTATGGTGCGAAGGTAGCGGTGGCCGAGGAGCATCGTATCGGCGGCACCTGCGTGATCCGCGGCTGCGTGCCCAAGAAGATGCTCGTTTATGGCTCGCACTTCGCCGAGGACCTGCACGATGCCGCGCGCTACGGCTGGACGCTGGGCGAGACGAGCTTCGACTGGAAGGTTCTGCGCGACAATGTGAACGCCGATGTCGACCGGATCGAGGGACTTTATACGAACACGCTCGACAACAATAAGGTCGAGATCTTCAAGGAGCGCGCGACGATCACGGGCGCGAACGAAGTCACCCTGGCGAGCGGCCGCAAGGTCACGGCCAAGTTCATCCTGATCGCGACCGGGGCCTGGCCGGTGGTGCCCAAGGTGCCCGGCGCGGAGTTCGGGATCACCTCTAATGAGGTTTTCTACATCGACGACCTGCCCAAGCGGGTGGTGATCGCGGGCGCGGGCTATATCGCCAACGAGTTCGCGGGCATCTTTCATGCGCTCGGTAGCAAGGTGACCGTGGTCAACCGGTCGGACCAGATATTGCGTGGCTATGACGAGCAGATCCGCGACCGGCTGTTCCAGATATCGACCCAGAAGGGCATCGAGTTCGTCTTTAACGCCGCCTTCGAGAAGGTCGAGAAGCAGGCTGACGATTCGCTCTCGATCCATCTCGAGGGGCATGATCCGATCGGAGCCGATCTGCTGCTCTATGCAATCGGCCGCTCTCCGAAGATCGAGGGGCTTGGCCTCGATCATGCCGCCGTTGATATCGACGAGAAGGGCGCGATCATCGTCGACGAAGACAATCGCACCAACGTGCCGTCGATCTATGCGGTCGGCGACGTCACCAATCGGGTCCAGCTGACCCCGGTGGCAATCCGCGAGGGGCAGGCCTTTGCCGACAGCGTGTTCGGCAACAAACCGCACCGCGTCGACTATGCCAATATCCCGAGCGCCGTTTTCAGCAACCCGCCGATGGCGGGCGTCGGCCTGACCGAAAAGCAGGCGCGCGAGCAGTTCGGTGCGCCGAAGATCTTCACCTCGGACTTCCGCCCGATGCGCAACGTGCTGGCGGGCAAGGCCGAACGGTCGCTCTACAAGCTGGTCGTCCACCCCGACACCGACGTCGTCCTCGGCATCCACATGATCAGCCCCGACGCCCCCGAAATCCTCCAGGCCGCGGCGATCGCGGTAAAGGCGGGGCTCACCAAGGCGCAATTCGACGATACGGTGGCGCTGCATCCGTCGATGGCCGAAGAACTGGTGCTGATGAAATAGGCGCTGATGATCCTCCCCGGAACGGGGAGGGGGACCATCCGCAGGATGGTGGAGGGGGCTGGACGCTGGGTGCACCACCTGTGGCGACCCCCCTCCACCGCTGCGCGGTCCCCCTCCCCGTTCCGGGGAGGAACTAGCTGCGTACCGGCAGCCCCGCCGCGCGCAGCGCCGCGTGCGCCTCGGCCACGCTATGCTGTCCGAAGTGGAAGATCGACGCCGCCAGCACGGCGCTGGCCCCGCCCTTCGTCACACCGTCGACGAGATGGCCGAGATTGCCGACTCCGCCGCTCGCGATCACCGGCACCGGCACCGCATCCGCCACCGCGCGGGTCAGCGCGAGGTCATAGCCGTCGCGGGTGCCGTCGCGGTCCATCGAGGTCAGCAGGATTTCGCCCGCGCCCAGCGAAGCGAGGCGTTTTGCATGCTCGATCGCGTCGATCCCGGTCGGCTTGCGGCCGCCATGGGTGTAGATTTCCCATTTGCCGGGGCCAACATTGCGCGCGTCGACCGCCCCGACCACGCATTGCGCGCCGAAACGGTTCGCCATGTCGGCGCATAGCTCGGGCCGCGCGACCGCCGCCGAATTGACCGCGACCTTGTCCGCCCCAGCGAGCAGCAGCGCGCGCGCATCGTCGGCGGTGCGCACGCCGCCGCCCACGGTCAGCGGCATGAAGCAGACCGATGCGGTCCGCGCGACGACGTCGAGGATCGTACCACGCCCCTCATGGCTCGCGGTGATATCCAGAAAGCAAAGTTCGTCCGCGCCCGCCGCGTCATAGATTTTCGCCTGCTCGACCGGGTCGCCCGCATCGGCGAGGTCGACGAAGTTGACGCCCTTCACCACGCGTCCGCCCGCGACGTCGAGACAGGGGATGACGCGGACGCGGACCGTCACGCGCGCGCCACCCGCAACGCCTCGGCCAGATCGAGCCGCCCGTCATAGAGCGCGCGCCCGGTGATCACGCCTTCGATGCCGTCACCGGCATGTTTCACCAGCGCGTGGATATCGCCGATATCGGCGACTCCGCCGCTGGCGATCACCGGAATGCTCGCGTGGCGGGCCAGCGCGACGGTCGCTTCGACATTGCAGCCCTTGAGCAGGCCGTCCCGCCCGACATCGGTGAACAGCAGCGCGGCGACGCCTGCATCGGCGAAGCGATCGGCGAGGTCGGTGATGCTGACCGTCGAGACGTCGGCCCAGCCGTCCGTCGCGACGAAGCCGTCACGCGCATCGACGCCGACGACGATACGGCCGGGCAGATCCTTGGCCGCAGCCTTGACCAGTTCGGGGTCCTTGAGCGCGGCGGTGCCGATGATCACCCGCTCGACGCCGAGCGACAGCCAGCGGTCGATCCCGGCGCGGTCGCGGATGCCGCCGCCGAGCTGGACCCGGCCGGGAAAGGCCTTGAGGATCGATTCGACCGCGTCGGCATTGACCGCCTTGCCGGCGAAAGCCCCGTCGAGATCGACGACATGGAGCCAGTCGGCCCCGGCATCGGCAAACTTGCGCGCCTGATCGGCCGGATCGTCGCCATAGACGGTGGCGCGGTCCATATCGCCCTCGGCGAGGCGGACGACCTGGCCGCCCTTGAGGTCGATCGCGGGGAAGACGGTGATGGTCACTTTATCAAACCTTGTTCGTCATCCCAGTGGAGGCTGGGGTCTCGGGAGACGGGGACGGAGTTCAGGTCACGGCAGGAGCCGCGTGAGATCCCAGCCTTCGCTGGGATGCCGTGTAACGGGATCATCACGGCTTCCATGTCAGGAACCGCGCCAGAAACGCCAGCCCATAGGCCTGGCTTTTCTCAGGATGGAATTGCGCGCCGACGATGTTGCCGCGCCCGACGGCGGCGGTGATCGCGCCGCCATGGTCCGTGGTGGCGAGCCGGTCGGCTGGGTCGGCGACATCGAAGATATAGCTGTGCAGATAATAGGCCTCGCCCGGCACAATCAGCGCATGATCGCGGGTCGGAACGACATCGTTCCAGCCCATGTGCGGTACCTTGAAATCTGGACCGGGGGTCATCAGCCGGACGTCGCCGCCGATCCAGCCGAGCCCCGCCGTGCGGCCATGTTCGAGCCCGGCATCGGCGAGCAGTTGCATGCCGACGCAGACGCCGAGGAAAGGCGCGCCGCGCCCATGCACCGCGCCGTTCATCGCCTCCACCATGCCCTCGATCGCCGACAGCCCGGCCATGCAGGCGGCAAAGGCGCCGACGCCGGGCAGGACGATGCGGTCGGCGCGGGCGACGAGATCAGGGTCGGCGGTGACGGTGGGATTGCCGCCCGCTGCCTTCAGCGCGTTTTCGACCGACCTCAGATTCCCCGCGCCATAATCGATGAGCGCGATGGTCTCAGGCACCGCCGAGCGTTCCCTTGGTCGAGGGAATCGCGTCCGCCTTGCGCGGATCTATCTCGGTCGCGACGCGCAGTGCGCGGGCGAGGCCCTTGAAGCAGCTTTCGACGATATGGTGCATGTTCGCGCCATAGAGGTTCTCGACATGCAGGGTGATCCCCGCCGCCTGAGCGAAGCTGTGGAACCAGTGTTCGATCAGCTCGGTATCCCATTCGCCGAGCTTGGGGCCGGACAGCGCGACCTTCCACACCAGATAGGGCCGCCCGGAGATGTCGAGCGCGACGCGGGTCAGCGTCTCGTCCATCGGCGCATAGGCATGGCCGTAGCGGGTGATGCCGCGCTTGTCGGCCAGCGCCTTGGCCAGCGCCTCGCCGATCGCGATCCCCGAATCCTCGGTGGTGTGGTGCTGGTCGATATGCAGGTCGCCGGCGATCTTCACCCTGAGGTCGATCAGCGAATGGCGCGACAGCTGCTCGAGCATATGGTCGAGGAAGCCGATTCCGGTCGACACCGCATAAGCGCCGCTGCCGTCCAGATTCATCTCGACCGAAATGTCGGTCTCGCTCGTCTTGCGCGTGATCGCTGCGGTCCGCATGGTCCACCCTTCATGCCGTGTGACAGATTCCCCACACCGGGACGGCGTCGCTATAGCGAGGTTGCGCCGCGCTGCAACGGACGACTTGACCCGAAGGGGGACTGCGTTCATCCCCACCGAATGAGCGAGCAGACGCCCGACAGCCTGATTCCCTATGACGAGATCGTCCAGGAGGCGCTTCGCGCCGTGGTCGGCCGCGTGCTGGGCGAGGTAGAAAAAGCGGGCGGCTTGCCCGGTGAGCATCATTTTTACATCACGTTCAAGACGCAGGCCCAGGGAGTCGACATCCCACGCCAGCTGGTTGAGCGATTCCCCGACGAGATGACGATCGTCATCCAGAATCGCTTCTGGGATCTGAAGGTGAAGCCCGATGGTTTCGAGGTCGGCCTGTCGTTTAATCAGGTTCCGGCCAAGCTGATCATCCCCTTCGCGGCGGTGACCGGCTTCGTTGATCCGGCGGTCAATTTCGCGCTCCAGTTCCAGGCTCAGATCGACGACGACGGCGAGGATACCGGCCACAGCTCGGCCGGCAACGACGCGCCGCCGGCGGTGATTGCATCGGCCGAGGACGGATCGAACGTCGTCTCGGTCGATTTCACGCGGAAGAAGTAAGGCTTCGGCCTTCCCCCGTTTCCTCATTCCCGCGAAAGCTGGAATCTCAGGCGGCTCTTGCGGTAACCTCGTCTCCCATCTCCCGAGATGCCAGCCTTCGCCGGCATGACGGACAGGAGGTACCGCACCATGCCCGACACGCGCACCGAAACCGACAGTTTCGGCCCCATCGAGGTCCCCGCCAGCAGCTATTGGGGGGCGCAGACCCAACGGTCGATCGAGAATTTTCCCTTCGGGCCCGAGGAGCGGATGCCGATCGGCATCGTCCGTGCGCTGGCGATCGTGAAGCGGGCGGCGGCGCAAGTGAACCGGGCGCATGGCCTCGACGCGAAACTCGCCGATGCTATCGAGGCGGCAGCGGGGGAGGTCGTTGCGGGCAGGCTCGACGATCATTTCCCGCTCGTTATCTGGCAGACCGGGTCGGGCACTCAATCGAACATGAACGTCAACGAGGTGATCGCCGGCCGCGCCAACGAGATGCTGGCCGGCACACGCGGCGGCAAGAGCCCGGTCCACCCGAACGATCACGTCAATATGGGCCAGTCGTCGAACGACAGCTTCCCGACCGCGCTCCATGTCGCCGCCGCGCTTGCCGTCCACCAGCGCCTCTATCCGGCGCTCGACGCCATGCTCGAGGAGCTGCTCGCCAAGGCGCAGGGCTGGGACGATATCGTCAAGATCGGCCGCACCCATCTTCAGGATGCGACGCCACTCACCCTCGGGCAGGAATTTTCGGGCTATGCGGCGCAGCTTATCGCCTGCCGCAAGCGGCTCGAAGGTGCGGTCAACGGCGGGATGATGAAATTGGCCCAGGGCGGCACCGCCGTGGGCACCGGGCTCAACGCCGCGCCCGGCTTCGATGAGGATGTCGCGGCGCGGATCGCGAAGCTCACCGGCCTGCCCTTCATCACCGCGCCGAACAAGTTCGAGGCACTGGCGAGCAACGATCCGCTCGTCCACCTGTCGGGCACGCTGTCGACCGTAGCGGTGGCGCTGACCAAGATCGCCAACGATATCCGCCTGCTGGGATCGGGCCCGCGCTCGGGGTTGGGCGAGCTGATCCTGCCTGAAAACGAGCCCGGAAGCTCGATCATGCCGGGCAAGGTCAACCCGACCCAGGCCGAGATGCTGACGATGGTCGCGGCGCAGGTGATCGGCAATCATCAGGCGGTGACGATCGGCGGGCTGCAGGGCCATCTCGAGCTCAACGTGTTCAAGCCGCTGATCGGCGCGGCGGTGCTCCGCTCGATCGCGCTGCTGAGCGTCGGGATGGAGAGCTTTACCGCACGCGCGCTGAAAGGGATGGAGCCTGACCGGCAGCGAATCGCCGATCTGGTCGGCCGTTCGCTGATGCTCGTCACCGCGCTCGCACCTGAGATCGGCTATGACAATGCCGCGAAGATCGCGAAGCACGCGCATCATGAAGGGCTGACGCTCAAGGAGGCCGGCCTTGCGCTCGGCCTGATCGACGAGGCGACCTTCGACCGGGTGGTGCGGCCCGAGGCGATGGTGGGGCGGTCCTGATCCGTCATCCTTTTCGGTCATGCCAACTGGCGGAAGGGTGCACTACTGTGCGGAACTTCCGCCGCTTTTGCGCGCTTCGCTGACATATCCGGACAGGAGAGTGACATGATCGGCAAGCTTATCGGAGCCCTGGTGGGCCGTCAGATCGATCGCCGGGATGGTGAAGGTGGCGTGAAGGGCGCGGTGATGGGCGCTGCGGCCGCGAGCATCATTCGCCGCGCGGGGCCGTTAGGCCTGCTCGCTGGCGGCGCATGGATCGCCAAGAAGGCGTTCGACAAGCGCAAGGCCGACCGTCTCCGCACTGATGCCCGCGCCGCCGATTATCCGCCGGTGGTCTAGGCTTCCGCCAGCTCCGCCAGCTTCAGCACGGTGCGCCAGTTGCGCATCGTCACGGTCGATCCCAACGCCTTGTCGAGGAAGGCCGGGCTCAGCCTCGTGTTGGCGACGCCATCCTTAAAATCGATCCAGAGCGCGTCGCCCGCGACCACCACCGTTTCGCCATGCGCGGCGCGCGCCATCAGTATGTCCGCGATGGCATGGTTGGGCTTCTGCTTCGACAATCCGAGATGGACCAGGTTGCCGCGCTCGTCGGCGTCGGGAAAAGGCGAGCCCTTGGCATAGACCGCCCATTGGCTGGCCGTTCGCGCGATCGCCTCGACCTTGAGGCCGAATCGCTTCTCGACGAGGGCTTCGACGATATCCTCGGCGGCGGCGGCGTTCTCCGCGGAGAAAATCAGGTTGCCGCTTTGGATGTAGGTCTCGAAATCCCCGATCCTCGCCTCCTGGGCGGCGGCGCGCAATTCGGCCATTGGCAGCCTGCGGTGGCCGCCGACATTTATCCCGCGCAACAGGACGATGATCTTTTCCATGCCGATCGAAGATTGACGCGAGAGGCCTGTCCGATGCAAGTGCCGCCATGGCCCATATTTCGCTCAAGCGCCGCGGCGTTCTGTTCGTGCTGTCCTCGCCCTCGGGCGCGGGTAAATCCACCATCGCCCGCCGGCTGCTCGCCTCCGACGACAATCTGCGCATGTCGGTGTCCGCCACCACCCGCCCCCCCCGACCGGGCGAAGTCGAAGGCGTCGACTATCATTTCGTCGATCTCGAGCATTTCCGCGTCATGGTCTCGAACCACGACTTCCTCGAATGGGCGCATGTCTTCAACCATCGCTATGGCAGCCCCAAGCAGCCGATCGACCAGATGCTCGACGGCGGGCTCGACGTATTGTTCGACATCGACTGGCAGGGCGCGCAGCAGCTCTACCAGACCTGCGGCGGCGACGTCGTCCGCGTCTTCATCCTGCCACCCTCAATGGAGGAGCTGGAGGATCGGCTGCGCAAGCGCGCCACCGACACCGAGGAGGTCATCACCGGCCGGATGCAGCGCGCTGCCGCCGAGGTCAGCCATTGGGACGGTTATGACTATGTCCTGATCAATGACGATATCGAACGCTGCTTCATCGACGTCCGCCACATATTGGAGGCCGAACGCCTCAAGCGCAGCCGCCAGACGGGGCTGATCGGCTTCATCCGCAAGCTGACGACTCCCGGGCACTGATTTGTTTTAGCCCTCAAACGTCGGGCGCCGGGCATCCGCCCGGCTTGGCTTCGCGCCAATAAGGCGCGGCGGCCGTTCGGCCTTGCGGAGCCTTAATCGGCCCCAACGCTGACTTTCAGCATCGGAACGCGCCAGAGTTCCGCAAGCGCGAACGCGCGCCCGAGCTTATTGTGAGGATAGCCAAGGGAGCGGATGCGACCGCTGGCGCTTGAGGCCAAACCAACAACGCCCCACCGCACTATTGCTTGCGTGCAATCCATTTCGGTCTAGCCTGTCCGTAACATTTGTTACCCGGAGGGGCCCTGAATGGCCAAGACCTTGCTCGGCGGCGTCATCGCTGGCGTCGCGCTATATCTGGTGGGCTTCTTCTTCTGGGGAACACCGCTCAGTCAGCTTGCCTTCAACAAGCTGGGCGATGCACCCACCGCGGTCGCGCATCAGGCGCTTGCCCAGACGCTGACGCCGACCGGCACGGGCACCTATTTGATTCCCACGCCGGATAGCGCCCAGGGTTCGGTGCTGTACGGAAAAGGACCGGTGGCCACGGTCCACTTCAACAGTTCTGGTTTCGCGGCGATGGATTCGGGCGCTCTCGGCAGCGGCTTTGTCGTCGCGCTGATCACCGGCCTGCTGATCGCCTTCGCGTTGGGCACGATCGGCAGCCGTGTCACGGATTTCTTCAGCCGGGCGCGACTTGCGATTTTGTTCGCGCTGGCGATCACCTTTTACATCGAGATCGGCCAGCCGATCTTCAACCACTTCGGCTTCGGCTATTGGGTCTATCTTTTCCTGAGCGACTTCATCGGACTCAGCGTGGCGGGACTGATCGTCGCACGCTGGTTCCTGCCCAGGGGCGGCATCCAGAGCTGACAGGGAAGCGGGCCGGTACCGCTTCCACGCAAGGGCGCAAACTCTAGACGAGCAACGCCAGGAGCCGTGCCGCCGAGCGGAAATCGTCCGATCGATATAGCCGCGCCTGGGTGGCGAGCTCGTCCTCGCCCCATTGTTCGACCTGCCACAGCTCATCGAGATGCGCGGCGTCGAAGGCGGCGCGACCGTCTATCTCGCCCTCGGCCAGCGCGAGCGTGATGACCAGCGAGCCGGAAATGGTGACGAGCGGCTGAAGCGCGGCAAGCTGGAAGCTGTCATAGCCGTGCACGGCGGCGGCGAGCCGGGCGATGGTCTCGGGCGGCTGGGGCTGGTGCATCACGCCGTGGATGATCTCGAACTCGATATCGTAGCGCTGCTGCGCCCAATCGATCAAGGGGTCCCAGACTTCGGCCTGGTGGCCGACCAGTTCGGCGGGGTGATCGGCGCGGTAGCAGACCAGGTCGGTCTCGCCATAGGCGGCGAGCGTGGCGGCGAAGGCCGCCGGGTCGGGCGCGACCCGGTCGATCGCGGCGTTGGCGAGGCCGGTCAGCGGCATCGACCGGGGATCGATATTCTCCTCCTGCGCATCCCATTCGGCGGCGACGGACAGGCCGAGCGCGGAAGTCGGCAGCACCAGTTCGGCGCGCGCGGGCGTCCTGATCGCACGGCCATCGAGCCGGATGGCATGGCCGCCGTCCAGTTGCTCGACCGAGACTGTCTTGTAGAAACGCTTCATAGATCTGCTCGCTCAGTAATTCAGAGATCGTCACCCCGAACTTGTTTCGGGCCACCCAGTCACTCGACAATTCGGCGTGACGGACGTGACGTTATGCCCGGACCTCGATCGCGAGGCGGAGTATCTCAGGCAACTGATCGGGCCGGTCGGCGACGAAATGCGCCCCCTCGTCGAACAGTTCCTCGGGCGGATGATAGCCCCAGGCGACGCCGATGGTGGTGCAGCCGGCATTGACCCCCATGCCGATGTCGAAGCTGGTGTCGCCGATCATCGCGCTCGTCTCGGGCAAAGCGCCGGCGTCGGCCATCGCCTCGATGATCATCGACGGATGCGGCTTGGACGGGTGACGGTCGGCGGTCTGAAGCGAGACGAACATCTTCTCCAGTCCATGAAATTCGAGGCAATGGGCGAGGCCGCGATCGGATTTTCCGGTCGCCACCGCGAGCATCCACCCTTCAGCCTCGAGCATTGCGAGCGTCTCGGCGATGCCGGGGAATAGCGGCTCCTCGACCTGCCCCTGCGCCCGCAATGTCCGGAAGGCGTCCTTGTAGCTTTCGCCGAGCCGGACGTGGAGATCGCGATCGGCGTCGGGCAGCAGCGCCCCCATCGCCTCGGTCAGGCTGAGGCCGACGACGCGGCGAATCGCCGGATCGGCGGGCGGGAGCAGCTTCTCGGCGATGAAGGCCTCGGCCATCGCGCGGCAGATGTTCGCCTGGCTGTCGACCAGGGTGCCGTCGCAGTCGAAGATCGCCAGACGATTTGGCCCGGCACTGACGCCGGTCACGGCTTGCTCCGGCCCCGCCGTTCGCCGCGACGCGCCTTGCGCGCGTCCTTCGCCTGATGGGCGATGGCGCGGCGCTTGCCCTCCGGGGTCTCGCTGAACTTGACCTCGTCGACCGGCAGCGCGTCACCCTTCGCCTGCTCGAAGCCCAGGATGCGCATCGTCTCGGCGAAATGATCGGGCAGATCGGCGGTCACATCGACCACGCCGGCATCGGGGTGATCGACCTTCAACCGGCGGGCGTGGAGGTGCATCTTGCGGCTGATCGTGCCCGACAGAAACGCGGCGATACCGCCATATTTGCCGTCGCCGACGATCGGATGGCCAATCGCCGCCATATGGACGCGCAACTGATGGGTGCGGCCGGTATAGGGTTGCAGCTCGACCCAGGCGGCGCTGTTGCCGGCGCGTTCGATCACCCGATAACGGGTGCGCGCGGGGCTGCCTTCCTTTTCATCGACATGCATCTTCTCGCCGCCACTGCCGGGCTGCTTCCCGATCGGCAATTCGATCAGGCCGTCGCGGATATCGGGCACGCCGGTGACGATCGCCCAATAGACCTTGCGCGCGGTGCGGCTGGAAAACGCCTTGGCGAAATGCGCGGCGGCGCGCGAGGTGCGCGCGAGCAGCAGGACGCCAGACGTGTCCTTGTCGAGCCGGTGGACCAGCTTGGGCCGGTTGTCGGCTTCGAACTGGATACCGTCGAGCAGCCTGTCGACATGGTGATCGGTCTTGGTGCCGCCCTGCGTGGCCAGACCGGGCGGCTTGTTGATCACGATCGCCTGTCGGTCCTGATGGATCACCAGGTTGCGGATCAGCTCGGTCTCCTCGGCCGAAAGCGGATCGCGCGGTGCGCGGGGCTTTGGCAGCTTGGCGGCGGTGGTCGCGGCGGCGGCCACCTCGGGCGGAGGCAGGCGGATCATCTGCCCCGCTTCCAGCCGATCGCCCGGCGCGGCGCGCTTGCCATTGACGCGCAGCTGGCCGGTGCGTGCCCAGCGCGAGACGATGTTGAAGCTCGTGTCGGGCATGTGCCGCTTGAACCAGCGGTCGAGTCTTATGCCGTCGTCATCGTCGGCGACGACGAACTGGCGCATCTCGGCCTGGGTAGCGCCACCGGTGGGGATGTCGTCGCTCATGCGATCCCCCGTGCGAGCAGGAGGCCGAGGAACAGGAACAGGACCGATCCCGCGACCGAAGACACCGCATAGGCGCCGGTCATCATATATTCTCCGCGGGACAGCATGTTGAAACTTTCGAGACTGAAGGCCGAAAAGGTGGTGAAGCCGCCGAGCACGCCGACGCCGAGGAACAGCCGCAGGGGCTCGCTGTCGGCCGGCGCCTTGATGACGACCCCGGCAAGCACGCCCATCAGCAACCCGCCAAGCAGGTTGACGATCCACGTCCCGAACGGGAAGCCGGGGCCGAGATTGCGCAGCGCGACCATGCCGATATGGTGGCGGAAGCCTGCGCCGATGGCGCCGCCGAGCATGACGAGGAAAAGCGGGGGCATGGCGGCCCTTTAGCGGCATGAGGGCCAAAGGGCCAGTGCCGGGCCGAAACCCCTTAGTCGTCGCTCCGGCCTCCGCCAGCGCTAAGCATTGCTACGCCCCGCTATTGGCTCGGATCAGGATGCGGCCCTTGGTGCCGGCCTTGTCGGGCGCCATCGTGATCGTCATCGGATTGCCATCCGGATTCTTCGCGGTCAGCGTCGCTGTGCCGCCCGCACTGGCGACGTTGATCGCGGTGAAATCATTGTCGCGCGCGGCTGCGGCATAATAAGCGGCGACCTTGTCGGGCGCGCCGGGGCTGGTGAAGCGCATGTCGACCACGTCGTTGCCAGGCCCCTTGCGGTCGGCGACGTTGATGCCGTGCAGAGTGCTGCCGGGATAGAGCTTGATCCCGTCGATATCCATATGCTCGCCGCCCAGCTCGATGCCGGGAACGTCGATCTTGGCCGCGAAGCCGGGGACCGAGATCGAGACGCCGTCGCCGTTTTCCTCGGCGGTGATCGCGACATTGCCGTCCTCGCCGGTCTTCACCGAGGCGGCGTCCTGCGCCTCCTTGTCCTTCCCGACCTCGAGCTCGCAGCCCGCAAGCAGCACCAATGGTATCGCCAGTCCGATCAGGGTCGCGCGCATCACCTGCCTCCTTACAAATCTCCATTGGTGTATTATATTGGCACTACAGTAGTTGCAATCCCGTGCAGCTTGATGGAAGCTGGCCCTTATGTTCAACCTCCTTTCCCTCGTCATCGGCGGCTTCGCGCTATGCGGTGCGATCCTCGCCTTCTTTCCCTTCCTCGGCTGGATGAACTGGGCGATCGTGCCGCTCGCGCTGATGGGAGCGGGTTTCGGCATAGTGTCGAAGGCCGACAGCGGGCGGCGGCTCAACATCTTCGTGCTGGTCGTCGGCATCTTCCGGCTGATCATCGGTGGCGGCCTGTTCTGATGACGCCCGCCGCGCTGATCGATCGGCTCGGCCTCCAGCCCCACCCCGAAGGCGGCTGGTATCGCGAGACATGGCGGGCGCCGGGTGAAGGCGAGGGTAGCGGCCCGCGCGGCCACGCCACCGCAATCTATTTCCTGCTCGAAGCCGGCCAGCGATCGCACTGGCACCGGTCGACGCGGCCGAGATGTGGCTGTTCCACGCGGGCGCGCCGCTGCGCCTCGGCATCGCCCCGGACGCGGCAGGGCCGGTCGAGTGGGTGACGGTGGGCGCGGACGTGCTGGCGGGTGATCGGCCGCAGGCGCTCGTGCCAGCAGGCTGGTGGCAGGCGGCGGAGGCGCGCGATGGCTGGGCGCTGGTCAGCTGCGTCGTCGCGCCGGGCTTCGATTTCGCCGGGTTCGAGCTTGCGCCACCCGGCTGGGGTCCGGCTTCGTAACGGACCTGATACGGTCTCACAGCGACGGATTGCTTGCAGAATCACGGGCGAATCGGCACCGTTCCCGACAGGGCGATGGGGATCGCCCATATAGGGGCTCCCATGACGCCAGATGAGCTTGCCGCGCTGCTGCCCAAGGGCAGCGTCTTTGCCGATTGTGGCGCGGCTCAGCTCGCCGATCTGCTCGGCGTCGGCACCTTGCAGACGACGCGGACCAATGACGAGCTGCTGCGGCAGGGCGACGAGGGCACGTCGCTGGTCATCATCCTCGACGGCGTCGTGCGAATCTCGATGGTGACGCCCAACGGTCGCGAGATCATCCTCGACTATGCCGAGGCCGGTGCGGTACTCGGCGAGATCGCAGTGCTCGACGGCCAGCCGCGTACCGCCTCGGCGATCGCGATGTGGCCGGGCCGGTTGCTGCGCCTGTCGCGGGCCGGCTTCGAGGGCTTCATCGAACGCCATCCCAAGGTCGCGATCCGCCTGCTGCGCGAAATGGCGCGTCGCCTGCGCGAGACCGACAGCACGATCGAGAGCGACCGCGCCTTCACCACCGCGCCGCGCCTTGCCCGTTATCTCAAGCGCCTGACCGACCAGAAGGTCCACGGCACCCGGCTGACCCGCGATCTCAGCCAGTCCGAGCTGGGCAGCTTCGTTGGCATCAGCCGCGAGAATATCAACCGCCAGCTCGCCGCCTGGGCGACCGACGGCGTGATCGAGCTGACCCAGGGCAAGATCCGGATCATCGATCCCGATTATCTGACGCAGATAGCCGAAGCGGCGGAGTAGGTTTCCGCGGGGCGGGCCAGTCGGCTCGTCCTGTAGGCGAATCAGGCCTTCGCCACGAACGCCAGCGACACCCCGTTCATGCAATAGCGCAGCCCGGTCGGCTGCGGCCCGTCCTCGAACACATGGCCGAGATGGCCGCCGCAGCGGCTGCAATGCACCTCGGTGCGCGCCATGCCCAGGGTACGGTCGGTGCGGGTGCGAACTGCGCGGGGCAGCGGCTGATAGAAGCTCGGCCAGCCGGTGCCGCTTTCGAATTTTGTGCGCCACGCGAAAAGCGGCAGCGCGCAGCCCGCGCAGGTGAAGGTGCCGACGCGGTGCTCCTTGTTCAGCGGGCTGGTGAAGGCGCGCTCGGTCGCCTCTTTGCGCAGCACCTCATAGGCCAGCGGGCTCAGCTTCCTGCGCCATTCGGCATCGCTGAGCGTGATGGCGAAGCTTTCCCTGGGGGACGCGGCTGACATGGCCCGGCCGCCGATGATCGCGGCGACTGCGGTGGTCATCCCCGCACCCAGCAATGTTCTCCGGTCGATCATGTCCATGCGCTCCTCTCCCTCTATCTGGGGACGAAGAAGATACGCATCAACCTTGGCGAAGGTTACGCCCTGGCGTCTTCGACCTTTGCCCAAACAGGCCAGTGCGGGTTCCACGACGGTGGAACAGCCATTAGATGAGGTCCGTGACCGACGATCCGATCGCATTACGCGAGGCCATCCGGGCTGAGGCGCTGGCGCTGGGCTTTGCCGCCTGCGGTTTTGCGCGCGCGGATGCCACGCCCGAAAGCGCGGCGCGGCTCGACGAATGGCTCGAATCGGGCGCGCATGGATCGATGGAATGGATGGAGGCGCGCAAAACCCATCGCGGCCGGCCGCAGGGGCTGTGGCCCGAATCGCGCAGCCTGATCATGCTGGGGATGAGCTATGCCCCGCCTGAAGATCCGCTGCGGCTGGCCGGCGAGGCGGGGATCGGGCGGATCTCGGTCTACGCGCAGGGCGCCGACTATCACGATATCGTCAAGAAGGCGCTCAAGGCGCTGGCGCGCTGGATGATCGACCGCGCCGGGGGCGAGCTGAAGGTCTTCGTCGATACCGCGCCGGTGATGGAAAAGCCGCTGTCGGCGGCGGCGGGGCTCGGCTGGCAGGGCAAGCACAGCAATCTCGTCTCGCGCGACCATGGGAGTTGGCTGTTCCTCGGGGCGATCATGACCTCGCTCGATCTGCCGCCCGACGATGCGCATGACGACCGCTGCGGCAGTTGCAACGCCTGCCAGGCGGCCTGTCCGACCGACGCCTTTCCGCGTCCCTATGTCGTCGATGCGCGGCGCTGCATTTCCTATCTAACGATTGAGCATCAGGGGCCGATTCCGGAGGAATTCCGCGAGCCGATCGGCAACCGCATCTATGGTTGCGACGATTGTCTCGCGGTCTGCCCCTGGAACAAGTTCGCCGAGGATGCCGCCGCCAATCGCGCCTTCGCCGCGCGCGCGGAACTGGCCGCGCCCGAGCTGGGCGACCTGCTGGCCCTCGATGATGCGGCCTTTCGCGCGGTGTTCGCGGGGTCGCCGATCAAGCGGATCGGCCGCGACCGGATGATCCGCAACGCTCTGATCGCGGCGGGCAATAGCGGGCTTGCCGGCCTGCTGCCGCCCGTCCGCGCGTTGCTCGACGATCCGGCGGCGGTGGTGCGCGGCGCGGCTGTCTGGGCGTTGGCGCGGCTCGATCCGTCCGCTTTCGCCGCGGAGCATGCCTGTCGGGCGACGGGCGAGGGTGACGTCACCGTCGTCAATGAGTGGAATGTCGCGGTTGCGAAGGCCGCCGTCGCCCGATAACAGGCCCCAAACACTCGTTTGGGAGCTCGATCATGGATATCATCGGAGTCGTCGGCGCGGGGCAGATGGGCGCGGGTATCGCGCAGATCGCGGCGCAGGCGGGCATCAAGGTGCTGCTTTCCGACGTGTCGATCGACGTCGCCACCAAGGGCAAGGCCGGGATCCTGAAGATGCTCGACAAGGCGGTCGAGCGCGGCAAGCTCGAAGCCGGGAAGCGCGACCGGGCGGCCGACTTGCTCGTCCCCGTCGCCGACCTGGAGCCAATGCGTGACGCCGACCTGATCATCGAAGCCGCGACCGAGCGTGAGTCGGTCAAGCGGGTGATCTTTGAAAATATCGGCAAGGTGCTCGCCCCGAATGCTATCCTCGCCACCAACACCTCGTCGATCTCGATCACCCGGCTGGCGCAGGCGGCGCCCGATCCGGCCCGCTTCATCGGCATGCATTTTTTCAATCCCGTGCCGTTGATGCCGCTGCTCGAACTGATCAAGGGCCTGGCGACGGGCGATGCGGCGGTGACGGTCGCCGAGGAATTCGGCCGGCGCACTGGCAAGACGACGATCCTTGCCACCGACAGCCCGGGCTTCGTGGTCAACCGCATCCTGCTGCCGCTGCTCAACGAAGCGGCGTTCGCGGCGGGCGAGCGCCTTGCATCGATCCCCGATATCGACGCTGGGGTGAAGCTCGGCCTCGGCCACCCGATGGGGCCGCTGGCGCTGTCGGACATGATCGGGCTCGACACGATTCTGGAGATTTTGAAGATATTCCAAGCCGACTTTGGTGATCCCAAATATCGCCCCGCTCCGATCCTCTCCAAGATGGTCGAAGCCGGCTGGCTCGGCCGCAAGAGCGGCAAGGGTTTCTACGATTATTCGGGCGAAACGCCGGTTCCGTCCTTCTAGGGCAGAATCTCGGCAACAGCCGACTCATTGGCCGGCGAAGACGCGCCGCGTGCCGGCCGCCCCGCCTGCTCGATCCGGCTCAAGCCACTCGATAGGGGACCACATCGCGCCGGTCGGCATCCACCGCGATCGCGCGTCCGGCTGGGGGAAAGGCGCGCTGGTCGCATGCCTGCCGCGGGCAAAGGCGGCAGGAGATGCCGATCGGGGTCGCGGCCTCCAGATTGCCGATATCGAGGGCATCGGCATAGATGAAGTCGCGGGCATGTTCGACTTCGCAGCCGAGCGCGACCGCGAAGCGGCGCGGCGCGCGGGTGAAGCTGCCTGATGGTTTCACCAGCCCCTTCGCCATCGAGACATAGCGCACACCGTCGGGCATTTCGGCGAGCTGGACGTGGATGCGGTCGGCGATCGCCACCGCCTCATGGACGATCCATAGCGGGCAGGCGCCGCCGAACCGGGCGAATTGCAGCCGGGTCGCCGAATGGCGCTTGGTGATATTGCCCGCCATGTCGACCCGACAGAAGAATAGCGGCACGCCGCGCTCGGCAGGGCGCTGCAGCGTCGACAGCCGGTGGCACGCCTGCTCGAAGCTCACCCCGAAGCGCTGGCACAGCCGGTCGATGTCGTGCCGCATCGCCCGCGCGGTCTCGCGGAAGCGGCCATAGGGCATGAGCAGCGCGCCCGCCGCATAGTTGGCGAGGCCGACCGACAGCAGCGGAAGCCCTTCCGGCGCGCGCAGCCGCGCCTGCCCCGCGACGGCGGCGATCTGGTCGCGGAATTCGAGCTGGGCCAGCTGGTGCGCCAGCATGAAGCGGCGGGTCTCGGCCGGCTGGGCGGCGCCGATCGAGAGCAGCCCGCGTGCCCGATCGAACCGGCGCAGCATCCCGCCATCGTCGCTGGTGGTGACAACGTCGACGCCATGGCGGCTTTTCAGCACATGCGCGACCAGCGTTTCGGACAGCGGCTCGGCATCGAGTTCGTGCGCCAGCGCCTCGGCGGCGCGATCGATGCTGTCGACATAATTGCCCGCCTCGTGAAACCAGTCGCGGACCTCCTCCCACGGCAGCCGGTCGTCACCCGGCACACCGCTTGCGATCCGGTCGTCGACCATCTGCAGGCGTTCCTCGGCGCGGCGATAGGCATCGTGAAGGCGGACGAACTGATCGGCGAACAGCGGCTGCTGCTCGACCGCGCGGTGGAGCTGCTGGGGACCGAACTCCTCCGATGTGAAGAGCGGATTGGCGAAAGCCTCGCGCAGCGCCGCCAGCCGCCGCTCGGCATCGTCGGCCTGCGCCGCGTTCCAGTCGATCGGAAAGGCGCGCGCGAATGCCTCCGTGACCGCCGGGGTCACGGGCCGGTCGTCATTCTCGAGCTGCGACAAATAGGAAACCGACAGGCCGACCCGCGCCGCCATCGCCGCCTGGCCGAGGCCGACGCGATTGCGCAGGGCACGAAGCTCGTGGCCTGCGAACAATCGGGTGCCGGTGCGACGCGCCATGATCTCCAGCTCCCTTCACGTCATCCAGCGAAAGCTGGAGTCTCTCTGCCTTCTCCGCGCTGCGGCCGGAAGAACAGGGGAGATGCCGACGTTCGCCCGGCTGACGGGAAGCAATCCGCAAACCCCTACTTCGCAATTCCGCAAATTCACATTTGCCTTATCCGCCAAAGATTGGAAAGGGGTCGCCTACGAATCCACCTAAAGGAGCAGAGTGTCCCGATGCTGGCGATCCTGCAGAAGCTCGAAGAAAAACGCGCCGCGGCCCGGCTGGGCGGCGGCGAAAAGCGCATCGAGGCGCAGCACAAGAAGGGCAAGCTCACCGCGCGCGAGCGGGTCGAGGTGCTGCTCGACGAAGGCTCGTTCGAGGAGCTCGACATGTATGTCGAGCATAATTGCACCGACTTCGGCATGGATCAGGAGCATATTCCGGGCGAC
This sequence comes from Sphingomonas sp. SRS2, assembly GCF_000971055.1. Classification (GTDB taxonomy): domain Bacteria; phylum Pseudomonadota; class Alphaproteobacteria; order Sphingomonadales; family Sphingomonadaceae; genus Rhizorhabdus. Next base: position 5,357 of record NZ_LARW01000082.1, on the reverse strand, counting down.
GGCGTCGTCACCGGATCGGGCACGATCAACGGCCGGCTGGTCTTCCTCTTCAGCCAGGACTTCACCGTTTACGGCGGCGCGCTGAGCGAGCGGCACGCGCAGAAGATCTGCAAGGTCATGGACATGGCGATGAAGGTCGGCGCGCCCGTGATCGGCCTCAACGATTCGGGCGGAGCGCGCATCCAGGAAGGCGTCGCCTCGCTCGGCGGCTATGCCGAGGTGTTCCAGCGCAACATCCTGGCATCGGGCGTGGTGCCGCAGATCAGCGTGATCATGGGCCCCTGCGCGGGCGGTGCGGTCTATTCGCCGGCGATGACCGACTTCATCTTCATGGTGAAGGATTCGTCCTTCATGTTCGTCACCGGCCCCGACGTGGTGAAGACCGTCACCAACGAAGTGGTGACGCAGGAGGAGCTGGGCGGCGCGGTCACCCACACCACCAAGACCTCGGTCGCCGACAATGCCTTCGAAAACGACATCGAAGCGCTGCTGTCGGTGCGCGAATTCGTCGACTTCCTGCCGCTGTCGAACCGGCACGAGCTGCCGACCCGGCCGACCGACGATGCGTGGGACCGGATCGAGCCGAGCCTCGACACCCTGATCCCCGACAGCGCGACCCGGCCCTATGACATGAAGGAGCTGATCGCGAAGGTCGTCGATGAGGGCGATTTCTTCGAGGTGCAGCCGAACCATGCCGGCAACATCATCATCGGCTTCGGCCGGATTGAGGGCCGACCGGTCGGCATCGTCGCCAATCAGCCGCTGGTGCTGGCGGGCTGCCTCGACATCAATTCATCGAAGAAGGCGGCGCGCTTCGTCCGCTTCTGCGACGCCTTCGATATTCCGATCGTCACCTTCGTCGATGTGCCCGGCTTCTTGCCCGGCACCGCGCAGGAGCATAATGGTATCATCAAGCATGGCGCCAAGCTGCTCTTCGCCTATGGCGAGGCGACCGTGCCGAAGATCACCGTGATCACCCGCAAGGCCTATGGCGGGGCCTATGACGTGATGGCGTCGAAGCATCTGCGCGGCGACCTCAACTATGCCTGGCCGACCGCGGAGATCGCGGTGATGGGCGCGAAGGGCGCGGTCGAGATCATCTTCCGCAAGGATATCGGCGACAAGGAGAAGATTGCGGCGCGGACCAAGGAATATGAGGACCGCTTCGCCAACCCGTTCGTGGCGGCGTCGAAGGGCTTCATCGACGAGGTGATCATGCCGCATTCGACGCGGCGCCGCATCGCGCTGGGATTGCGCAAGCTCAAGAACAAGAGCCTCGAAAATCCCTGGAAGAAGCACGACAACATCCCGCTCTGACCGGCGGCCGACAGCAGGAATCCTTCATGGCTCAGTTTGAAGACATCTATATCGTCAGCGGCGTGCGCACCGCGATCGGCGACTTTGGCGGCTCGCTCAAGGGCTTCTACCCATCGGATCTGGGCGGCAAGGTGGTGGCGGAGGCGATCAGCCGCGCCGGCGTTTCGCCCACCGACGTCGAGCATGTCGTGATTGGGCAGGTCATGCCGACCAGCGCCAAGGATGGCATGCTGTCGCGCACGATCGCGCTCAACGCCGGCATCCCCTATCAGGTGCCCGCGCTGACGCTAAACCGGCTGTGCGGTTCGGGAATCCAGTCGATCGTCTCGGCGGCGCAGATGATGCAGCTCGGCGAGGCGTCGATCACCGTCGCCGGCGGCGCGGAAACGATGTCAAACGTGCCCTTCCACGATCATGGCACGCGATGGGGCGTGAAGATGGGCAATAATGTCCTGACCGATGCGCTGATCGAGGGTCTTCAGGACGCCTCGGGCGGCTATCATATGGGTATCACTGCCGAAAATTGCGCCGAGCGGCACGGCATCAGCCGCGATGAGCAGGATGCGCTGGCCGCCGAGGGCCATCAGCGCGCGACCCGCGCGATCGCCGAGGGACGCTTCAAGGAGCAGATCCTTCCGATCGAGATCAAGACCCGCAAGGGTGTGACCGTGTTCGACACCGACGAACATCCGCGCGCGGACACCAGCGTCGAGACGCTGGCGGGGATGAAGCCCGCCTTCAAGAAGGAGGGCGGCACCGTAACCGCCGCCAATTCGTCGGGCATCAACGATGGCGCGGCCGCGGTGGTCCTGGCCACGGGTGCCGAGGTGGAGAAACGCGGCCTGAAGCCGCTGGCGAAGATCGTTGCCTGGGGCCATGCCGGCGTCGAACCCGAATATATGGGCGAAGGCCCGATCAAGGCGGTGCCGGCCGCGCTCAAGCGGGCGGGCCTGACCCTCGACCAGATGGACGTTATCGAGGCGAACGAAGCGTTCGCGGCGCAGGCGTTGTCGGTCGCCAAGTCGCTCGGCTTCGACCGCGCGAAGCTCAACCCGAACGGGTCGGGCATCGCACTCGGCCACCCGGTCGGCGCGACCGGCACGATCCTGACCGTCAAGGCCGCCTATGAGCTGCAGCGCACCGGCGGCCGTTACGCGCTGATCACGATGTGCATCGGCGGCGGGCAGGGCATCGCCATGATCATCGAAAGGGTCTGATCGTGAAGCTTGGCCGTTTGAACCATGTCGGCGTCGCGACTCCGTCGATCGAAAAGAGCATCGCCTTTTATCGCGACGTGATGGGTGCGGAGGTGATCCGCGAACCCTTCGATCTGCCCGCGCAGGGGGTGAAGGTCTGCTTCGTCGACACGCCGAACAGCCAGATCGAGCTGATCGAACCGCTCGGCGAGGCCTCGCCGATCCACGGCTTCCTCGCGAAGAATCCGGCGGGCGGGCAACATCATCTTTGCTATGAGGTGCCCGATATCCACGCCGCGAAGGCCTGGTTTGAAGGCACGGGCGCGAAGGTCCTCGGTGAACCGCGGATCGGCGCGCACGGCACCCCGATCTTCTTCGTCCACCCCAAGGATATGGGCGGGGTGCTGACCGAGATCATGGAAACCCCCAAGGCGGGTCACTGAAGCCAAAGGACTCTGCGAGGAACGTGCGATGAGTGACGAGAACAAGCCCGATCTGGCCAAATGGGAAGCTGCGGCGGCCAAGGAGGTCAAGGGCAAGGACCTGACCTGGAACACGCCCGAGGGGATCGCGGTCAAGCCGCTCTACACCGCCGAGGACGTCGCCGACATCGATCCGGGCCTGCCGGGCTATGCGCCGTTCACGCGGGGCGTGCGCGCGTCGATGTATGCCGGGCGTCCGTGGACGATCCGCCAATATGCCGGCTTCTCGACCGCGGAGGCATCGAACGCCTTCTACCATCGCAACCTGAAGGCCGGGCAGAAGGGCCTGTCGGTCGCCTTCGATCTCGCCACGCATCGCGGCTATGACAGCGATCATCCCCGCGTCACCGGCGACGTCGGCAAGGCGGGCGTCGCGATCGACACGATCGACGACATGAAGATCCTGTTCGACGGCATCCCGCTCGATCAGATGTCGGTCAGCATGACGATGAACGGCGCGGTGATCCCGATCCTCGCCTTCTTCATCGTCGCGGGCGAGGAGCAGGGCGTGCCCCAGGCCCAGCTCGACGGGACCATCCAGAACGACATCCTCAAGGAGTTCATGGTCCGCAACACCTATATCTACCCGCCCGAGCCGAGCATGCGGATCATCTCGGACATCTTCGCCTTCACCTCGACCAACATGCCCAAGTTCAATTCGATCTCGATTTCGGGCTATCACATGCAGGAGGCCGGGGCGACGCAGGTTCAGGAGCTCGCCTTCACCATCGCCGACGGCATGGAATATGTGAAATATGGCGTCGCCTCCGGCCTCGATATCGACAAGTTCGCCGGGCGACTGAGTTTCTTTTTCGCGATCGGCATGAACTTCTTCATGGAGATCGCGAAGCTGCGCGCCGCGCGCGTGCTGTGGCACCGGGTGATGACCCGGCTCGGCGCACAGGACGAGCGCTCGAAGATGCTGCGCACCCATTGCCAGACGTCGGGCGTCTCGCTGACCGAGCAGGACCCGTACAACAACGTCATGCGCACCACGATCGAGGCGATGGCGGCGATGCTGGGCGGCACCCAGTCGCTCCACACCAACGCGCTCGACGAGGCGATCGCGCTGCCGACCGACTTCTCGGCGCGCATCGCCCGCAACACCCAGATCGTCATCCAGGAAGAGACCGGGATGACCAAGGTCGTCGATCCGCTCGGCGGCTCCTATTATGTCGAAAGCCTGACCCAGGAGCTGGTCGACAAGGCCTGGGCGATCATCGAGAAGGTCGAGGCCGACGGCGGCATGGCGAAGGCCGTGGCGGCGGGCTGGCCCAAGGCGATGATCGAGGAGGCTTCGGCGGCCAAGGCGGCGCGGATCGACCGCGTCGAAGAGGTCATCGTCGGCGTCAACAAGTATAAGCTCGCGCAGGAAGACCCGATCGACATCCTCGATGTCGATAATGTCGCGGTGCGTGAATCGCAGATCGCCCGTATCCAGAAGGTGAAGGCGGGTCGTGACGAGGCGAAGTGCCAGGCGGCGCTGGCCGCATTGACCGAAGGTGCGCGCGGCAAGGAGAACCTGCTGGGTCTCGCGGTCGAATGTGCCCGCGCCCGCGCTACGCTCGGCGAAATCTCGTCGGCGATGGAGGAGGTGTTCGGCCGCTATGGGACGAACCCGACCCCGGTGAAGGGCATTTATGGCGGCGCCTATGGCGACGACCGGGCGTGGGCCGGCCTGATCGAGGGCGTCTCGGCGATCGAGCGGCGCAAGGGCCGCAAGCCGAAGATGCTCGTCGCGAAGATGGGTCAGGACGGGCATGACCGCGGCGCGAACCTCGTCTCCTCGGCGTTCGGCGATCTCGGCTTCGAGGTGGTCGCCGGGCCGCTGTTCCAGACGCCGAAGGAAGCCGCCGAGCTGGCGATCAAGGCCGATGTCGATATCGTCGGCGCCTCCAGCCTCGCGGCGGGCCACAAGACGCTGATCCCCGAACTGATCGGGCTGCTGCGCGATGCGGGCCGCAGCGATATCAAGGTGATCGCCGGCGGTGTCATCCCCGCGCAGGACTATCAGTTCCTTCGCGATGCAGGCGTGCAGGGCATTTTCGGCCCCGGCACCAACCTCGTCAGCGCGGCAACCGAAGTGCTGCGGCTGCTCGGCCATAACCAGCCGCCGGAAGGCGTGGAGGAAGCGGCGGAATGAGTGGGGCGATGATACGCACCGACTGGACCCGTGGCGAGATCGGGGCGCTGTTCGAGCTGCCGTTCAACGACCTGCTGTTTCAGGCGCAGGGCGTTCACCGGGCGTGGCACGATCCGAACGCGGTGCAGCTGTCGACGCTGCTGTCGATCAAGACCGGCGGCTGCGCGGAGAATTGCGGCTATTGTTCGCAGGCGGCGGGCAATGAGACCGACCTGAAGG
>NZ_LARW01000081.1 GCF_000971055.1 Sphingomonas sp. SRS2 | reverse complement strand
CCCGCTTCACCGCGCGCACCGTCGAGATCTTCCTCGGCGGCGAGCGCATCGCGGTTCACATGCGTGGCAGCGGCAATGGACGGCATACCACGGTGCCCGAACATATGCCGTCCAGCCATCGGCGCTATCTGGAATGGACCCCAGCCAAAATCCGAGAAGAGGCTGCCCGGATCGGGCCGATGTTGTCGCTGCTGGTCGAGCGCATCATCATGGACCGGCCACATCCCGAGCAGGGCTACCGCTCGTGCCTT
>NZ_LARW01000080.1 GCF_000971055.1 Sphingomonas sp. SRS2 | reverse complement strand
GGGGACGTCCTGCGCCGATGCCGGAATGACCGTCAGCAGGAGCAGGGCGGGAAGGGCAAGACGTGCGATCATCATGACATCGGCCTGTGCGGGTTGCGGGGTGAACCTGACATTGCCGCGGTCGATGGCGTCATGTCATCTCGAATCTGGCGAAGGGGCTCGAACAGGGTTGCGGGCCCAGATAGAGGATCGGGTCGCGAGCCTTGTCCGCCACCCCCATATAGGTGGTCCGGGTGACGAACTCGGTCAGGATCGCGCGCTCGAGCTTGGCGGCATCGTCGCGGATTGCGGCGGGCGCATGGCGCATCGCCTCGTCCGACCAGCCCGAACGTTCGAGCGAGGACAGGGCGGCGAGCTTGTAGCCCTGCGGGAACAGCTTTCGCGCATCGACCGCCGCGACCATCTTGCCGAACTCGGCATCGGCCATGCTGAACGGCCCCACGAGCCGTGCGAGCACCGAGCGGACGAGCGCGGCCTTGTCCGAGCCCGACACCAGCAGCGCACCGCCGGTCGCGGCGATCACGGTCACGGCGACGCCGCCTGCGAGCAGAGATCGCCGGGAAAGATGCATCGCCATCTCGCCTCCCTAGAGCATCGCCGCCGCGCGCAGCGACAGCGCGGCGACGGTCAGGCTGGGATTGGCGCAGGAGCAGGAGGCGAAGGCGGCGCTGCCGACCACCGCGAGGTTCCGCCAGCGATGATGAATCATGCCGGCGTCGATCACCGAGCGAGCCGGATCGTTCCCCATGCGCAGCGTGCCTTGCAGATGCGATTCGGTGTCGCGCATCGAGCGGAAGACGATGTCCTCGACCGGCAGCGGCGCAAGCAGCTTCGGCAAGGCGGCAAAGGCGGCTTTCTGTCCGCGATGCGCATAGTCCGACGCGTCGGAGAAGCTCACCACGGCTTGGCCCGCGCCGTCGACGGTGACGGCGTTGGCATCCTGCAGAAGATCCTCGGTCACGATCATCAGTGGCAGCGTCTGCCGCCAGCGGCCCTTTTCGCTGCGTAGTCCATGGGTCCAGCGGTTCTCGAAATAGACCAGCGCCGCGCCATGATCCTTGCGGAACGCGCCGTCGTAGAGGCCATAGTTGAGGCCGGTGGTGATCGTGCTGCCATCGAGCGAATCGAGGCCGTCGAGCAGGACCTCGACATGGCTGCCCAGGCTTTCGTGTAGCCCCTTGCCAGTCAGCCCGCCGCCCATCGACGATCGCTGCAGGATGGCCGGGCTCTGGATCGCGTTCGCGCCGAGGACGAACAGGTCCCCGGTCACGCGCACCGGCTTGCCGCCATGCTCGAACACCAGCGCGCTGATGCTGTTGCCCGCGCCTTCATAATGATGCGCCTTGCAGCCGAGCGCGACGGTGACGCGCGGATCGTCGAACAGCGGCATCAGCCCGTTATTCGCGGTGAACTTCGCGTCGGCAGGGCAGCGCATGCAGGTGAAAGAGGCGCAGCATGCGCCGCGCTGCTCCGTCGCCACCCGCGCCCGCGCGGTCGGCATCGCGAAATGCCGTTCGGGCTGCGCCGCCTTCATCAGCCGGTCGGGCGAGGTGAGGCGGTGGGGCGGCTGCGGATAGGGGGTTGATCGCGGCATGATCGCCGCCATGTCGGGATCGCCGGAGACTGCCATGATCGCCTCGGCTTCCGCATAATAGGGTTCGAGCGCGGCATAATCGATTGGCCAGTCGTCGCCGACGCCATAGAGGCTGTTCAGCCGGAAGTCGGACGGGTGGAAGCGCGGTGCCTGCGCGAACCAGCAATTGGTGCCGCCGCCCAGCGCGATCGTATAATTCCACGGCTTCGGATTTGCCGAGCGATAAGTGCTGGCGGCGGTGATCGCCGAATTCCTGCTATTGGCGATCTGCCAGTCATGCGGATGATGCTGGCCCCATTCGACGATCAGCACCTTGCCGGGGCGCGTCTCGAGCAGCTTGCGGGTGAAGAAGGCCGCGCCGAAGCCCGAGCCGACGACGACATGATCGAAATGGTCTTCGGCAAGGGACGCGGGATCGGCGAGGCGCATCGTTGGACAAGACTCCGGCCCCCGCCGCAATGCAGCAAGTTAGGCCGCCCGCGCGCTGAAGGAAACTACGCCAAAACGGCGTTCGCGGCTTTTTATGCCCGGCTCGTCCGCTCGTGGGGATCGGGGTGCGGTGCAAAACATTGGGCTCCGCTGACAGGGAACGTTGACGGCCGGAGTAAGCATGGCGTCGAGAACCCCGTCCAAATTGCGCGATGTCGACCAGCTTCGCGGCTATGCGGCGCTTGCCGTCGCGCTTTATCACTTCCTGCTCGCCTATGTTCCGGCGGCCTCCGCGCCCAAGGCGATGACCGCGCTGGGGCTCGTCGCGCAGCGGCCCTTCCTGATCGCGCCGCTCAACGGCCACTTCATGGTGACGGTCTTCTTCGTGCTGTCGAGCTTCGTGCTGACGCGCGGGCTGGTCGCCGCTGGATCCGATCGGACCCGGGGCGTGATCGCGATCGCCAAGCGCTTCCCACGCCTGTTGCCGCTGACGCTGATCGGGGTGCTGATGGCCGCCGTGCTGTATCTGCTCGGCTGGCTGCCTACCCGCGAGGTGGCGGCGATCACCCATTCGGGCTGGCTCGATCGCAGCGGCGGGATCAAATATTGGGAGCCTTGGCCCGCGGTGTCATTGCCGGGGGCGGCGCGCGACGGGCTGCTGCTGTTCGTGCACGGCGTGAGCCAGTTCAATTCGGCGCTGTGGACGATGAAATATGAACTGTTCGGCAGCATCTTCGCGCTGCTGGGCGCGACGCTGATCGGATCGAAGCAGCGGCCCATCGCCGACGCGCTGCTGCTGACCCTGCTCGCGTTCCTGGCGCTGCGCATCCACCCGCTCTGCGCTATTTGCGTCGCTACCGTCTATGTCGCCAAATATGTGCTGGTGCGGCCCGCCGATCTGAAGCTCCCTCTCGCGCTGGGCCTGATCGGCGTCGGCCTGATCCTCGGATCGACCTTCAAGGCGCTGCCAGAGGAACTGGCCTGGGACGAATGGACGCGGACTCAGGTCATGCGGATCGACTGGCTGGTCCATGGCGCGGGGGCGACCGCGCTGCTGGTCGGCATGCGCGGCATCGCCCGTGTCCGCGACGCTGATGGCTGGATCGGGCATCAGCTCGGCCGGCTCTCCTTCGCCGTCTATGTGATTCATATCCCGGTGCAGTCGGCGGTGGCCGGAGCGATCATCCTGACCTTCGGCTATCATCCGATCGGCGTGGTGGGTGCGCTGCTGCTGTCGACGGCTGCCATCTTCCTGCTCGCATGGCCACTGTCGCGCCTCGACGAACGGTGGATGGCGCAGCTCAACCGCTGGTTCGGGAAACGGCCCGCGCCTATGTCCGGACAACAGGCGGCGAGCAGCAACCCCGCGCCCTGATTCGCCGCTGGACATCCCGCCCGCCGCGGCAAGGAGCAGAACGCGCCCAAGCGGCGCTCCGCAACCGAGCGGTCAGGCGATCCGCGCGGGCACCACGCCCGAATCCTCGATCACCTTGTCGACCGGCGAGACCTGCTCCCAGGGGAACACGAACCAGTCCTTGTTGACGCCGCGATCGATCGTGCGGAAACGGTAATCGACGCGCTCGGCGGAGACGACATTGTCGATCAGCGTGGCGAAGCGGACATTGTCCGGGTTTCCACCCGCCTCGGCCAACGCAGCCTTCACATGGGTGATCGTGCCGCCGCTGTCGTTGATGTCGTCGACGAACAAGAGCCGGTCGGTCATGCTGCGGATCGCCAGCTTGACCAGCAACTCGGCCGCGAAGTCGGGCAGGTGCGAACTATGATCGACCGACAACATCGGCACGCCCGTCGCATGGCTCAGATAGACCGCCGGGGTCAGCCCGCCGCGCCCCAGGCCGATGATGAAGTCGGGGGCCCAGTCACTCTCCCTGATGCGTGCGGCGAAATAATGGACCGCGGTGAGGAACTCGGGCTGATCGACAGGGGTCAGGGTCGGCATCGGCGGGTTCCTTATGGCAGACGCGCATCGACATAGGCGTCGAGCGCGGCGAGGTGGCGGGCGACTTCTTCATCGTCGAGGAAGGAGCCGAGGAAGCTGTTGCGCGCGAGCGTGGCGAAGTCGGCGGCGTCGAGCCGGCCCGCCGGGATGAGCGCGCGATAATTGTCGTTCACATAGCCGCCGAAATAGGCGGGATCGTCCGAATTGACCGTCGCGCGCAGGCCAAGGCGCAGCATGCGTTCGATCGGATGCGCGTCGATATCGTCGACGACGCAAAGCTTGAGGTTGGACAGCGGGCAGACGGTGAGCGTCATCCCCGACCGCGCCAGCCGCGTCGTCAGCGCCGGATCTTCGAGCGAGCGATTGCCATGGTCGAGCCGATCGATGCCGAGCAGGTCGAGCGCCTCATGGATATAGGCAGGCGGCCCCTCCTCGCCGGCATGGGCGACGCGGCGCAGCCCCATCTCCCCGGCGCGGGCGAAGACGCCGGCAAATTTCGATGGGGGGTGGCCGAGTTCGGAGGAATCGAGGCCTACCCCGGCGATCCGGTCGAGCCAGGGTTCGGCGGCGGCGAGGGTCGCGAAGGCGGCGTCCTCATCGAGATGGCGCAGGAAACAGAGGATCAGCTTCGAGGTCAGGCCGTGCTTCGCCTGTGCGTCGGCCATCCCCGCGAGCAGACCGTCCGCGACGACTCGAAAGGGGATGCCGCGATCGGTGTGGGTCTGGGGATCGAAGAAGATCTCGGCATGGCGGACATTGTCGGCGGCGGCGCGATCGAAATAGGCGGTGGCGAGGTCGCGGAAGTCCGCTTCGCTGCGCAGGACGTCGGCGCCCTGATAATAGATGTCGAGAAAATCCTGCAGCCGCGAGAAGCTGTAGGCGCTGCGCAGTTCCTCGACGCTGGCGAAGGGAATGGCGATGCGGTTGCGGGCCGCGAACGCGAACATCTGCTCGGGCTCCAGGCTACCCTCGATATGCAGGTGGAGTTCGGCCTTGGGAAGGCCGGCGACGAAGGCGGCGAGAACGGTCATGACGCTATCCAGCACAATGCCCGGCCCCCCGCCAGCCAGATGAAGCGCGCGACGAACGGGCGGGCGAGAATAGGTCATGGCCGGAAGGTACCGGTCCGCGCGTCCGCGCGGCGCGCAGCCAGCGTGACACTCGTGTCGAGGCGTTCCCAAGAAGAGGCAATGGCGGCTCCCCCGTCATGTGGACATCCTCTCTGCACCAATCCTAACAGGCGATCGGCGTCACGCAATGGGCGGTATATCCCGCCGGAGTAAGGGTTCAATAGTGATGAAATCATCATGACCGGTCGGTGACCTTTTCGTGACGGCGACGACCAACGCTGGCGTTTTTCGGCTTAAGCATCGATTCGCCGTCGTAACGGCGGGAACGATCGGCCGCGCCGCCGATTGTCGATCCGAATGCCACTGGAGCTCGCTATGGGCCAAGCCTTGGGTCGCGCACTGATTGTAGAGGACAATGTCCTGCTCAACCATCTCCTTCAGGAGATGGTGCAGACGCTGGGTTTTTCGGTGGCGGGCGTGGTGACGAGCGCCGAGGCGCGCGAGGCGATCCGCCGCGGCGGCTTTGATTTCATGCTCACCGATCTCAACCTCGACCATGGCAGTTCGGGTCTTTCGCTGGCGCGTGAGGCGATGCTGATGAATCGGGCGCTGCGGGTGGTGATCGCTTCGGGCCTTCCCGTCCCAGAGGAATTGGAAGGCGATATAGGATTTCTGCAGAAGCCGTTCACTATAGGCCAGCTGCAACACATGATGCAGGCCTGAAGGCCGCCAAAAACGCGTTCCTGCCGGTTTTTACCGACGGGCCGTGCTTTGGCATCGATAAGACGTCAGACTGTGCGGAACCGGCGGCACAGAAAGCGGTTTCGTCGGGAAGCCGGCAAACACCCCCCCGTGGTCGGCTTGCAACGGGGGACCCATCAGTCATCCCCCCGGCTGATGGGTCCTTTACCGTCGCTGCCCTTGGCACGGCGGGAGCGCTTCTTTAAGCACCTCCCATGTCGCCGCGTACCCGCACCGTCATGTCTGGTCGCATGAAGCTGAACATCGTCGAATGGGGCGATCCGTCCGCGCCGCCGCTGATCCTCCAGCATGGCGGGCGCGATCATGCGCGCAGCTGGGACGCGGTCGCGGCGGCCTTCGCGGCGGACCATTACATCATAGCGCCCGATCTGCGAGGCCATGGCGACAGCGACTGGGCGAGCGACGGCAGCTATGATTTCTTCGATTTCGTACAGGATTTCGTCGGCATCGCCGATGCGCTCGATCTGCCGCCTTGCGCGATTATCGGCCATTCGCTGGGTGGTAATATCGTCACGCGCTTCGCCGGCCTCTTTCCCGACCGGGTGACGCGGCTCGTCAATATCGAGGGGCTGGGCTGGTCGCCCGAGGTCGTCGCCGAACGTGAGAAGCGCGACGAGATCGAGCGGTTCCGCGATATCATCGAGACCCGCGCGAAATTCGCGGGGCGCACCCCACGCCGTTTTCCAGACTTTGCAGCCCTGACCGCACGGATGCGGGCCAGCGACGTTCGGCTGAGCGATGAACAGGCCGAGCATCTCGCCCGCCATGCCGCGCGTGCCGATGGCGATGGCTTCGTCATCAAACATGATCCGGCGGCCTATGACGTATCGGCCTTCGACATCAGCCAGCACGCCAAGCAGCGGCTATGGGGGGCGATCGCCTGCCCGGTGCTGCTCGGCTATGGCGCGCAGAGCTGGGCCTCCAATCCGGCGACCGATGGCCGCGCCGCCCATTTCCGCCATGCACGGGTCGAGCTGTTCGAGGATGCCGGCCATTGGGTCCATCACGACCGGCCCGAAGACTTCATCGCAACGGTGCGGGGGTTTCTCGCGGATTAGATTCCGTCGAGCGCGAGCAGCGCGAAGCTCGCCAGCCAATGCTCGCCCATATAGTGATCAGCAAGATGCGGCAGCGCCGACGACAGGTGCCGGTCGAACGCCGCCTCCGCCAGCGGTGCGACCGGGTGGCCCGCAGGCAGGCCATCGGCTATTCCGCGCCAGCACCATGCGCGGCTCAGGTTGAGGCCGTCGAGATGCGCGATCTTGCCGTCGGTGCGGTCGGAGACGAACGCCGGGGTAAGCAGCGTCTCCGGGATGTGGGGCAGGAAAGCGTCGAACCAGGCGACGAAGGCAGCCGGGGACAGGATGTGCCGTATCAGATGCGCTTCGGTCAGCGCGGGCGAGAGGAACTCGTCGCCGCCCGGTTCCCAGGCCTGGCACCCGCGATCCGCACCGAACCAGGCTGTCGCGCGCGCGGCGATCAGCGCGGCCAGCGCAGGATCGTGCCGCTCCGCCCAGCGCCGGGCGAGTAGCATCGCGAAGCTACTATTGGGATGGGCGCCGACCCGGATCGGATAGGTCAGCCGGGGGAGGAAGTCGTGAAAGCGCGCGGCGAACGCGCGGGCGAGCGGATCCAGCGCGTCGGCCCAGCGCGGATCTTCGTGCAGACTGAGCTCAAGATGCAGCGCAAGCAGCCAGCCCCAGCCATAGGGCCGCTCGAACCCCGCCGAGCCGGGCCGCCCGAGATAGCTGAGTTCGCCCGCCACCTTGCCGGGGCTCAACATCGCATCGGCACGGCCGCGTATCTCGGCGGCCTGGGGCAGATCCGGGAAGCGGCGGAGCAGCCGCATCACCTGCCACCAGCCATGGACGCAGCTGTGCCAGTCGAAGCTGCCATGAAAGATGGGATGGAGCGCAATGGGCGACTGCACATCTTCGGGGCCGGTCATGACATGGTCGAGCTTGTAGGGCCATTGCCGGCCAAGATGGCCGAGGGTCAGCGCCGCAAACTGCGCCGCGATGGCGGGGGTGAGGCTGGTCACCGGAAGGCCAGCCAATAGATCAGCAGGATATTCACCCCCAGCAGCGGCAACGCGGTAGGGATCTGCGCGCGGATCACGCCATAGCGGTCCCTGAGATCGAGCAGGGCGGCGGGGACGAGGTTGAAGTTGGCCGCCATCGGCGTCATCAGCGTGCCGCAAAAGCCCGCGAGCATGCCGATCGCGGCGATCACCGCAGGGTCGCCGCCGGCCTGACGGATCAGGATCGGAATGCCGATCGCCGCCGCCATCACCGGGAAGGCGGCGAAGGCGTTGCCCATGACCATAGTGAACAGCGCCATGCCGATCGCATAAGCGAGCACCGCGCCGATCAGGCTACCCTCGGGGATGAGATGGGTGACGAGCCCGCCGACAACGTCGCCTACGCCGGCGAGGGCGAACACCGCGCCGAGGCTGGCGAGCATCTGCGGCAGCAGCGCGGCCCAGCCGACCCCATCCATCAGCCGCCGTCCCTCGTCGAACGGCGTGGCGAGGCGGGGGTTGAGCCAGATATAGGCGAGGCCGAGCGCGAGCAGCACGCCGCAGCTTAGCGCAACGAGCGTCGCCTGTTTCGGATCGACGATCGCCGGCATCTGCTTGAATAGCAGCGTGCCGCCCAGCGCGGTGGCGGGGATCAGGAGCGCGGGCAGGAACAGCCGGTTGCGCCGGCTTGCCGCCTCGGCGGCACGCTCCGACGGCGACGGCGACGTCGTCGCGCCGGCGCCGCGCCCGATCCGGCCGAGTCCGGCGATCGCGACCAGCCCCAGTACGAGCAGGCCGTTGCCGAGATCGCCGAGCCGGTCGCCCGCGATGAGGCTGAGCGCGATCAGCGCGTAGAAGACCGCATTGCCGATGCGTTTCGGATTGGTCCGGTCGCGCAGCGCCGAGGTTGCAAAGGCGAGAAAGATGAACCCGGCGAACGGGTAGACCGCATTGAGGCCGATCATGGCCTTTTGGCCTTCAGCTTGCGGTCGAGCAGCAGCAGCCGGAGCCCGTGGATCAGGAAAGCGGCAATCGCGGTGGGGATCGCCCAGACCGACAGATGGAGCGGCTCCAGGAATATCCCATAGCCTTCGAGCACACCCTTCATCAGCAGGATCGATCCGATCGCGATGAAGATGTCCTCGCCAAAGAAAAGCCCGATATTATCGGTCGCCGCCGCCATTGCCGCGACATCCTCGTCACGCTCCTCATCGCTGCTCTGCTGTGCCGCGGCGGCTTCGGCCATCGGCGCAACGAGCGGCCGCACCGTCTGAGGATGGCCCGCGACCGAGACGAGGCCGAGCGCGGCGCTGATCTGACGGAAGAAGAGATAGCCGAGCAGCAGGCGTCCGGCGGTCGCCCCGCGCAGTTCGGCGATCAGCGCGCGGGCGCGTTCCTGAAGGCCATGGCGTTCGAGCAGGCCGATGACCGGCAGCACCATGTAGATGACGGTGACATAGCGATTATCGTTGAATGCCTTGCCGAACGCCGCGAGCAGGGCGGGCGGGTCTATTCCGGCCGCGAGCCCGGTGGCGAGCGCCGAGACCAGCACGACCAGCAGCGGGTTGAAGCGGAGCAGGAAGCCCGCGACGATGATGGCGATACCGGAAAGGACGAGCATGGTTGCGCTCTAAACCCGTAGCTCGACGGTCACGTCGTCGCCTTCGCCGATCCCCTCGCGCTTGCGCACTTCGGCCTTGATCGGGAGGATGAAGCCGCCGCTCTCGCGCTGCGGGAAGATCGAGGTCGTCCAGCGCGTATCACCGATTTGCGCCGCGACCTTGATCGATCCGAAGCCGCCGGTTCGGCCAAGCGCGGCGAAGCGGATTTCGACGGCGGTCTGTCCGTCGATGATCAGGAAGTGCCAGCCCGACGCTTGCGGCTTGAGCGCCGGCTTCCACAGCCAGATGCGCGCTGTCACCTCGAATGGATCGTCCTGGCCCATCCCACAGAAGTGTCGCGCGCCGCGCGTCGGGTCAATGGCCGATCAGGGGGAGCCTTCAGGCAAGGTTGCCGCCCGACGGCTCGCCGGTCTCCTCGATCGACTCGACGATCGGATCGCGCGTGGCGGCGCCATCGGGGGCGGGGTCGGTTTCGGCCGGTTCGGTGTCGGCGGGGTCGCTCGGTATCGTTTCGGGTCGGCTGGCCATATATGCTCTCCTCACCGCCCGAACGCACCAGCGCGGCGGAGGACGCAGCGCGCCGGAGCGATGTTGCCCACTACGCGTTGACCGGTGCGCCCGCCGCGACGGGCATGTTCAAAGGACAGACATGGCCGGTTCGTTCGACATCATTCCCCATCTGATCGCGCTGGCCATCGCTTATGCGCTGGCCGTGCCGATCGGCTGGAACCGCGAGCGCGAGGAGCGCAGCGCCGGTATCCGCACCTTTCCGCTCGTCGCAGTCGCGAGCTGCGGCTTCGTTCAGGCGGTCGAGGGGCTGACCGCCGACGATCCGGCGGCGATGGCGCGCGTTCTCGAGGGGGTGATCGCGGGGGTCGGCTTCCTCGGCGGCGGCGCAATCCTCCAGCAGCGCGGCTCGGTCAGGGGCACCGCCACCGCCGCGAGCCTGTGGGTGACGGGCGCGATCGGCGTCGCGGCAGGGCTGGGCAGCTTCGACGTCGCGGTGGCGCTGGCGGTCTTCACCATGGCGACGCTGTGGCTGATGCGTCCGCTGAAGCCCGAGGACAATGAGCGCGGCGACGATGCTCCGGACGAACCGGACGGTCCGGTGAGGGACCAGCGGCGCGCAGGCTAGAGTTTGTTTCAGCGAAGCTGAAACGGCCGGTACCGCTTCCACGTAAGTGGACAAACGCTAGGCGGGGTCGCGTTCCAGGGCGTTGATCGCCGCATGCACCCGCGCCTCGATCTCGGCGCGGGGCAGCCCCGGCGGGATCGGTTCGCCGAAGCGCATCGTGACGACGCCCGGACGCTTGACGAAGCTGCGGCGCGGCCACACCAGCCCGCTGTTCAGCGCGACGGGTACGACGGGTATCTTCAGCTGCTTGTAGAGCCCGGCGAAGCCCGCCTGAAGCGACGGCTGATCGCCGGGGATGACGCGGGTGCCCTCGGGAAAGATCAGGATCGAGCGGCCGGCTTCGCGCGCGGCGATCGCGGCGCGCATCATCCGGCGCAGCGCGATGGCCGATCCCGAGCGGTCGACCGGGATCACCCCGGCGCGCTTCGCCACCTGGCCCCATAGCGGCAGATCGGCGAGCTCGCGCTTCAGCACCACCGCCGGGTCGTCGATGATCACCAGCACATCGAGCGTCTCGTACATCGACTGGTGCTTGGCCGCGAACAGATAGGGCCCCGATGGCACGTCGCCTTCGATCCGCGTTCGGATACCGAGGATGTAGCGGCAGCACAGCCGGTGGAACCAGCCCCAGATCTTGGCGTGGCGGCGCAGCGCGCGCGAGCCGGCGATTGCCAGCGGAAAGGCGCTGAGCACCGCAACCACGGTGCCGCTGTAGAAGACCAGCGCGAACAGCGCCGACCGGAGAAATGCGATCATATCCCGATCAGCCCCGCGAGCCGGCGCAGCAGATATTTGTTATATTCGCGGACCAGGTCGACCAGCCCCGGCTCGGTCGGCACCGCATCGGCGATGATATCGAGGCTGTCATCGGTCATGCTTTCCAGATCATAGCGGCCACGCACCATGTGCCAGTCGGATGTCACCAGCCGGATCGTTTTGTAGCGGTTGCGCGCGATCCAGCCCGCCGCCTCCGCTGCGTTCGAGCGGGTGTCGACCGATTCATGGCCGAGGTCGACACAGCAGTCGATCAGCTTCGGATCGGCCTTGAACTGCAGGGCGAGCTCATGCGGTTTAACGCGCCGGTCCACGCCCGAGATCAGCAGCCGTCTGGCGCGCTTGTCGGCGAGCAACGCGAGGCCGCGTTCGACCCGCCCGCGTCCGCCGGTCATCACGACGATGCCATCGGTGGCTATGCCATCGGCGGCGGGCTGCGGCAGGAACATCGCGAACGCCATGAAGCCCATGATCCAGAGCAGCAGCGCGCCGGCGAGGGTGCGGACGATCATAGGCTCTGCCCCGTCATAGTCGGCGCCTCAGGGCGAGGATGATCGTCAGCCGCGCGGCGAGCATCGCCAGCAACGTGCCCGCGAGCGGCAGCAGCGCGAGGATGCCCCAGGCGACCGGAGGCAGCTCGACCGACCCGAGCAGGTCCGATCCCACTTCGGCGATCCGGTCGCCGACCGCGAAGATGACGAGGCTGGCGAGGAGAAGGCCGACCAGCCCGCCGAACAGTGCGTCGGTGGCGATGCGGCGCTGGAACAGCCGGGCGATCTGCCCGTCGCTCGATCCCAGATGGTGCATCACGTCGATCGTCGCCTGATGCGTGTTGAGCGCCGCGCGCGCGGCGAGTACGACGGTGAACGCCGCCGCCGCCGCCATCAGCAGGACCAGCACTCCGGCCAGCCAGCGCAGCGAGCCGATCAGGCCGGCGAGCGGCCCCAGCCATTGCGCATGCGCGTCGATCCGGGCGCGGGGGGTGATCATACGCACCGCCGCCTCCGCCCGCCCGATCCCGTCGCGAGCGCCGGGCGCGAAGCCGACATCGATCATCGCCGGCACCGGCAGGTCGTTGTCCGCCAACCCCGCGCCGAGCCAGGGCTGGAGCAGCTGGGTGATCTCCTCATCGCCGATCCGGCGGACGCTCTCGACCCCCGGCAGCTTCCGCATCGCGGCTTCGATTCGTCGCGCGGCGGCATCACGGCGGGCCTGATCGGCATCGACGACCTGGATGGTGATCTGTCCCGACATATGGGCGTCGAGCCCGCGCACGGCGAAGCCAAGCGCAAGGCCGGCGGCGGCAGCGAGCACCATCAGGAACATCATGATCGCGATCACCCAGGGCATCGGCCCCGACAGCCAGCCTTCGGGCAGCAGCCGGCGGCCCGCGGCGCTGGTCAGCCAGGTGCCCGATCCTCGCCCGAACAGCGCCATCAGCCGATCCTCAGCGGTTCGGCCTGCGGCGTCGGGTTCGACAGCCGGCCATTGTCGAGGCGGATGATCTGGGCATTGGGCACGCGCGGCACGAGATGGAGATCATGGGTCGCTACCAGGATCGTCGTGCCCAGCTTGTTGAGCGCGACGAACAGGTAGAGCAGCCGTTCGGCCATTTCAGGATCGACATTGCCGGTCGGTTCGTCGGCGACCAGGATCTCCGGGCGGCCGATCACCGCGCGGGCGATCGCGACGCGCTGCTGCTCGCCGCCCGATAGCGTGGCGGGCCGGGCATGGGCGCGCGCCGACAGCCCGACCCAGTCGAGCATTTCGCGCACCGGCGTATCGATATCGGCCTCGGCGACGCCGTTCACCCGCAGGGGGAGGGCGATATTCTCATAGGCCGAGAGATGCGGGATCAGGCGAAAATCCTGAAACACCGTGCCGATCCGGCGGCGGAAGCCCGGCATCCGCGCGCGTGGCAGGGTGACGACATCCTCACCGAACATGCGAATCAGCCCGCGGCTCGGCCGCTGGGCGAGATAGATCAGCCGCAGCAGCGAGCTCTTGCCCGCGCCGGACGCCCCGGTCAGGAAATAGAAGG
Source organism: Sphingomonas sp. SRS2 (assembly GCF_000971055.1). Classification (GTDB taxonomy): domain Bacteria; phylum Pseudomonadota; class Alphaproteobacteria; order Sphingomonadales; family Sphingomonadaceae; genus Rhizorhabdus. The sequence goes on along the minus strand of NZ_LARW01000080.1, from coordinate 24,194 downwards.
CCCCCGCCTCCAGCCCAAAGCTGATGTCGCTCAGCGTCTCGGTCCCGCCGCCATAGCGCAGCCCGACATTCTCGAACTGGACGATGTTGGCGGCCCCCGGCCTCATCGGAACCCTATCCTGAACATCGCTCCGCCATGGCACAGCCGGTGCGCCGCCGCAAATGGGGTATCGCGACGTGACGAGCTCATGGCACGCGGCAGCTGGGATGCGGGTCTGCGCTGGCATGACGGCGACAGGAAAATCCGCGTGAAGCGACCGGCCGCAAATACTTGCAGCACGAGTCCTGTCGTGGTTAGTGATGGTGCAAATGATTTTATCCTGCCCCGCCTGCAACACCCGCTATCTTGTCCCCGACGCCGCGGTAGGGTCTTCGGGCCGGCAAGTGCGCTGCGCGAGCTGCCGGCACAGCTGGTTCCAGGATCCGCCCGCGCTCGATCTTGCTGAAGGCGCCGCCGGCTCGTTCGGAGCGCCCGATGTTCCGCCCGCCGCTGCGCCTGTGGCTTCTGCCCCTGCTCCGGTTCAGGCCGCGCCGGATCGTGTTGATCTGGCGCCGCCGCCCGCCGCGCCAGGTAAGGACGTACCCGAAAACGAGGTGCAGGCGCGCTATGACGGCCCCGACGAAGTCGCGCCGATCCATGACATCGTCGTCGCGCGCCCGCGCCGTAACACCGCCAAGCTATTGACGATCGCTTCGGTAATCGTCGCGCTGGTGCTGCTCGCGGCGATCGGCGCGGTGGTCGCGGTCGGCACCGACAAGCTGGCCGAGCGGCTGGGCATCGTTCCCGCGCCGGTGCCGCTGGTGATCGAGATGACCAACAAGCCCGACCGGCGCGAGACCGCGAGCGGCAACGAGCTGCTTGCCGTGACCGGCCGTATCGTCAACCCGACCGACAGGCCGCAGACGGTGCGCGACATCCGCGCCGAGCTGCGCGATACCAGCGGCCGGACGGTCTACAGCTGGACGATCACCCGCCCGGTGCCACAGCTTGCCCCCGGCGCATCGGCCGAGTTCGACAGCGCCGCGGTCGATATCCCGCGCGGAGCGAAGAACCTTCATCTGAGCTTCATCGGCGCGACAGGGAACTGATCGTCCTTTCCCGTCATTCCAGCGCTGGAACTCTCCTGGTTTTTTCGAGAGCAAGATAAGGTGCTGGGATTCCAGCTTTCGCTGGAATGACGTCAGGAAGGTGGATCGACAATGCGCATCGGAGTCCTGACCGGCGGCGGAGACGTGCCCGGGCTCAACCCCTGCATCCGGTCGATCGCGCTGTCGGCGCTTGACCGCGGCTGGGAAGTGATCGGGTTCAGGCGCGGCTGGCAGGGATTTCTCGAGATCGACCCCGCCGATCCGGACAGCGTCTCGGCGCACAGCATCATCCTCGACCGGGAGGCGGTGCGCGGGATCGATCGGGTCGGGGGCACGATGCTCCACACTTCGCGGACGGACCCACGCACGGTGAAGGAGGGCGATCGGACCGCGCACGTCCTCCACGTCCTCGACACGCTCGGCGTCGACGCGCTGATCACCTTGGGCGGGGACGGAACGCTGCGCTTCTCGGCGCATCTGTCGGCACAGGGCTTCCCGGTCGTCTCGGTCCCCAAGACGATGGACAATGACGTGTTCGGCACCGACTATTGCATCGGCTTCTCGACCGCGATTACCCGATCGGTCGACGCGATCAACGCGCTGCGCACCACCGCCGAAAGCCATGAGCGGATCGCGATCGTCGAGCTGTTCGGCCGCCGTTCGGGGGAAACCGCGCTGCTCGCGGGCTTCCTGGCGCAGGTCGACCGCACCGTGATCGCCGAAGTGCCGGCCGATCCCGAGATATTGCTCCCGCTCCTCGTCGCCGACCGGCGCAGCCGCCCGGGCGGCTATGCGATGTGCGTGATCTCCGAAGGGGCGACCCTGGCCGGCGATGCGTCGACCGAGGCGGAGCGCAAGCTTTCGGCGACCCAGCGCAGCGAACAGGCGATCAGCCGGCGGCTGGCGCTGCTGATCGAGGAGCAGGCGAAGCAGGGTACGATCGTGCAGCAGCTCGCTTATCTGATGCGCTCGGGCGATCCCGACGCGCTCGACCGGATGGTGGGTTTCGCTTTTGGCGGGCTGGCGATCCGCAAGATCGAGGCGGGCGAGACCGGCTGCATGCTCGCGCTGCGCGACGGCAATTATTGCAGCGTGCCGATCGATACGCTGCTCGGCGGAACCAAGACGGTCGATGTCGCGGCGCTGTACGATCCGAATCTCTACCGGCCGAAGCTCACCCATGTCGAAGGCATGCCGATGTTTCTGTATTGATATGTTTGCACCTTCGCGGCGCCGCGGCACGGAACCAGCGAATAACAAAGAATCCCCATTGCGCCCCCGGTGGGGCTTTGCTAGGGGCACGCGCCTACCAGCATCCCGGCCCGCCGGGATCTTAATCGATGTGCGGTCGTGGCGGAACTGGTAGACGCGCAACGTTGAGGTCGTTGTGGCCGAAAGGCCGTGGAAGTTCGAGTCTTCTCGACCGCACCAAGGGCATTGATTTTGTTAAGTTTTTTAGGGATTTTGGCACAATTCGAAGTTTGGTGCGCCGCTAATCGCACCAAACTTGCCTTTTGACCGCGATCGCGATGTTGCAAAGGCCATCGACATGGGGTGAGCATAGGGCAAACCACTGCTGGGCCACGACAGTTCCCATCCATCCCGCCCAGGCCGTTCCAGAGTGCTTTTCCGGAAATTCAGACAGGGACATGGAGGCACTAACATCTGGCGCCCTTATTGACACGCATCGGTTGCGGGCGATTTCCTCTGGATGCTTAAACGTCGAAATCATCCTCGCCGCACAACGCCGCGTTAGCGCAATGCCCGCCCCGGCGGCCGCCTACCGGCTATGAACCACTACCCCCCGAGCGCCCCCCAAATCGGCGTCATCGTCAGCGGCCGGATCGGCACAGCACGCTGCTCGAAGTACAACTGACGATGATCTTCGCAATTGGCGAGCCGGCCGACTCAACCAGCGGACCCGGCGGTTGGGCGAACCTCACCCCCCGCCCGGCCAAGGCCTTGTCGCATGCCTTTTCAGTCGGCTAGGCGACCGCTACGTTGCCTCCGCGACGATCAAATTCTCGATCGCGCCGATCTGCTCGATCTCGCAACGCACCTGATCGCCGACCGATAGAAACTTCGGGGGGGCGTATCCCATCCCCACGCCTCCCGGCGTGCCGGAAAAGATCAGGTCGCCAGGCTCAAGCGTCATCACCTCCGACAGATGCTCGATCTGCGTCCAGATATCGAACAGCAGATGGCGGGTATTGGATGATTGCCGCAGCTCGCCGTTCACGGTACAGCGGATATCCAGCGTGTGGGGATCTTCGATTTCGTCGGCCGATAATATCCAGGGTCCGAACGGGGCGTGGGTGTCGAAGGACTTGCCCAGCACCCATTGCGATGTCTTGAACTGCCAGTCGCGCGCGGTGAAATCATTCCCGACGGCATATCCGAAGACATGATTGCGGGCGTCGTCCCGCGCTATATGGCGGCCGCGCTTGCCGATGACGACGACCAGCTCGACTTCATAGTCCAGCGACTCCGCTACCCGCGGTAGTTCGACCGGTGCGAAGGGGCCGTTCGCCGCCGTGGGTTGCTTGCAGAACCATAGCTGCTCGGTCGGCACGTCCATGCCAACCTCTTCGATATGATCGCGATAGTTCAATCCGATCGCCAGAATCTTGCCTGGCTTGAGGATCGGCGGCAGCAGCCGGGCGTCAGCCAGCGCAATCGGCGCTTCGGCCTCGGCGCTCGACAGCCGCGCCGACAGCCGGTCCCACTCGGCGATAAGGTCGATCATCTCGGCGGGGGCATCGGGCGCAAGCTGCTCGATGGGGTGGATCACGTCATTCCGCACGATGCCGATTTTCGGCTTTTCCCCGGTCGAGAACGTTACGAGCTTCACGGATATCCCCCGAATATTGAAGTAGGCAGCCCGTCAGGCTGAACTCAGATGATCCGGTCCGCCCGGAATTGCGCGGCCTGATCGGCTGGAACCGCAAGCTCGTCCAATATAGCCTGGGTGTCCGCGCCGAGCAGCGGCGCGGGCTTCAGCGGCGGCGCCGGCGAGGCCGAGAGTTTCGGGAAGACGCCCGGCATCTTGATCGCGCCGATGCCCGGCACGTCGATCTCCGCTATAGCTTCGCGAGCCGCGTAGTGAGCGTCCTGCAGGATATCCTGCGGGCCATAGACCGGCGAATACGCCAGCTGATGCGTGTCCAGCGCCGCCCGGATCTGCGCGGTCGGCTTTGACTTGATCCACTCGCCTACAATCGCGTTGATGGCGTCGATATTCCGCCACCGCTGGTCATGCGTACAAAAATCCGGGTTGAGCGGCAGGTCGGGGCGGTCCATCGCCGTGGCCAGTCGCTCGAACACGCTGTCGCCCGAACATGTCAGCACGAGGAAGCCGCCCTCGCGGGTCTCGAAATGATCGCCCGGCGCGGCCGCAAAATGCCGGTTGCCGCGTCGCTCGCGCGGCATGCCGAGCTTGTCGAATGCGGTAATCATCACATCCGTAAAGCGGAAGACCGCTTCAAACAGCGCGAGATCGACATATTGTCCTTCGCGGCCGCGCGCATCGCGGTGATAGAGCGCGAGCATCGCGCCAAAGGCCCCAAACAGCGCGGTCTGATAATCGGCGATCGCGGTCGCGGGGCGCACCGGCGGGCGATCGGGATAACCGGTCGCTCCCAGCAGGCCGCTGAAGGCGAGCGCGATCCTGTCGTAGGACGCCCGGCTGGCATAGGGGCCGGTCTGCCCGAAACCCGAAAGACTGACCATGATCAGGGCAGGATTGATTTTGCTCAGCGCGGCATAGTCGATCTGCCATTTGGCCAAGGTGCCGGGGCGGAAATTCTCGATCACGATGTCGGCGGTTTCGACCAGCTTGCGAAACAGCGCCTGGCCCGCGGGGCGGCGCAGATCGATCGTCATAGATCGCTTGTTGCGTCCCTCCACCTGGAACCAGAGACTTTCATCGCCGACGAAGGGGCCGATCGCGCGGATCGGATCGCCCTTGCCCGGCGGCTCGACCTTGATGACTTCGGCCCCGAAGTCCCCCAGCAAGGTGCAAGCCACGGGGCCCGCGACCATCGACCCGATCTCGATGACGCGAATGCCGTTGAGGGGCCCTTCGCCGGAGGGCGCCGTCCGTGAACCAGCCGCGGATGTAGTGCTGCCAGGATTGTCGTTCATGAGCCCGATTAGACAGCAAAGCGTCGTCTGACCTATAGCATGGCGTTATGGGTGACATGCGCATGGAACATGAGAAGAGGATCGCGACACCTGTAGACCCTGTCGCGACAGGGATGACAAGCGCAGGTCGGCCGCTCTCGGAGCAGAGCGGTCGGAAGCTGGATATATCGCCTGCAGGAGTTTCGATGCCCGACCACCAGGAGCCTTCCCCGATGCAAGCTGCGCCGATGCTGCGCTCAATCCGCTTCGAAGGCGGATCGATCGCGTTCCGGGAGAGCGAGGCGAATGATCTGCCCGCGCTTGTCTACCTTCACAGCCTAGGATCGAATGCGCTGGAATTTCGGTCGCTCTTCCCGCTGCTCGGCGAATATTTTCGCATAGTCGCATGGGATGCGCCGGGATTTGGAGGCAGCGCCGGGCTGCGCGACGAGATCGGCTTCGCGGCCGCGCTGAAGCAGCTTCTCGGCGCATTGGGCATAGACCGCGCGCACATCGTCGGCAGTTCGCTCGGAACGGTGGTGGCCAGCCACTTCGCGGATCAGCACCCCGAATATGTGCGCAGCCTCACCTTGCTCGCGCCGCCCCTCGGCTTCGGCGCCCTTGCCGAGGAGAGCCGAGTGCCGATGCTGGCAGGCTGGCTTGATCCGGGTGCGTTTCTGCTGCGCCCCCCGGCCGAACTCGCCGGCATGCTGTGCTCTCCCGATTCCCCGCAGGCAGCGCGCGACCACGTCATGACGCTGGGCGACTTCGTGACGATCGAGGGGTACCGCGCCGGGGTGCGATTGTTGTTCGACACGCATATGCCCGCGTTGCTCGGGCGAATATCAGCGCCGACGCTGATCGTCGCTGGCGCGCGCGACATGGTCGCTCCACCGGCGGAGTCGGCCGAACTGATCCGGGATGCATCCGTCGATTGCGTATATCAGGTGATGGAGGGCGCGGGGCATATCCTCGCAGCGGAGCAGCCGCAGAAGCTGGCCGCGATCCTCGTCGAATTCTTGAAACGCCATTGAACGCCAGCCGCCTATTGGCCGTTTTCGACCATGCGTCGCCGAATGCGCGCGTCGCGGCTGGGGAGCGATGAGCGATGGCCTATGATAGCGACGAGCTCGAGGGCCGCTTCACCGTGCTGGACTCGCGGCGGCTGCTCTATTTCTACGAAGTCGCCCGGCTCGGCAGCTTCAGCCGTGCGGAAGACTTCCTCGACATCGCCCAACCGGCCCTGAGCCGGCAGGTCCAGGCGCTCGAGACCGAACTGGGCGCCATTCTGCTCGATCGCTACGGTCGCGGCGTCAAGCTCACCGACGTCGGCCAAGCCGTCTTCGAAAAGACCGCGCACATTTTCAGCCTGATGGATGATGTGCGCACCACGGTTAATGTCACGCGTGAAGACCCGACCGGCGACGTCCGCCTCGGTGTGATTCCAAGCGTCGCCGCGACGATCGCCACCAAACTCATCATGCTGTTGCGAACCCGCCACCCTAAAATCCGGCTGCAGGTCAGCGAAGGACATACCGGCCACGTCCACAGCCTGCTCATCAATGGCGACGTCGACATCGGCGTTCTCGTCGGGCCCAGTCCGAACAAGACGCTTCTGCAGGAGGAATTGCTCGCCGAGGAGCTCTACCTCATCGGCAGCCCCGACCACCCGATCATGGCGCAGAAGTCCTTTCCGGTGAAGCAGCTCGTCGAACTGCCGCTCGTCCTGCCGAGCGCGCCGTTCGGATCGCGGCGCGTGTTCGATCGGATCGCCAAGCGGAAAGGCATCGAATTCAAGCCGCTGGTCGAGGTGGACAGCCTCACCGTACTGAAGGATCTGGTGCGGAGCACGCCGCCGATGTTCACGATTCTGCCGCGCATCGCGGTCGCCGCGGAGCTGGCGGCGGGGGTAGTGGCCGCCATCCCGCTGCAGCCCAAGGCGGCGAGCCGGCTGATGCTCGCCTCACGCAAGGCCAAGCCGATGTCGCGCGCCGTTCGGATCGTCGCCGAACTGATCAGCAAACTCATCCTGGAGTCGGATAATACCGCGAGAATGGGCAATCGAATGGCCGCTGCTAAGCATGTTAGCCATAGCGAGGCGTTATAGCTTGGCTTTCCCCTTGTCCGTACGAAGGTACAACGGCTTTATCGTGGACGCGGGCGGGGGCGCCAAAACTGTAGCTGCCATGTCGAGCGATAATCGACAAATATTGCGGAGGTTCTCAGCTTGGCTGATTTTGATTTCGATGTCGTGATTTGCGGCTATGGCCTGGCCGGTCTTTCGCTGGCGTCTGTTCTGTCGAGGCTCGGCCATCGCGTTTGCGTCCTCGAGAAATTCCCGTCGCTATACGGCGCGCCTCGGCTGATCAGCGTCGATGGCGAAGGCGCGCGCATCCTGCAGGCGGCCGGCGATATCGATCGCAGCCTGCGGGTTTCCGCGGTTCCGCGCCACTATTCGCTGCTCGACGCCGACCGCGAATTGATCACCCGCGTCGATTGGCGTGGGCTGCATATGTGCGGCTTCGCTGGCCGGATCTGCTTCTACCAGCCCGATGCCGAACAGGAGATGGACGAGGCGGCGCGCGCGCGCGGGGCCGACGTCAACCAGGGCTGGGAAGTCATATCGGCCGATCAGAATGCGTCGGGCGTTACGGTTGTCGCGCGCAAGCGCAACGTCGGCTATGGCGGCGGCGATACCCCGAGCCGATCGATCCGTGCGCGCTATCTGGTCGGGGCGGACGGGGCGCGCAGCTTCATTCGCGAGACCTTCGGCTTCGAACGCGAGGATTTCGGCTTCCAGTCCGCCTTCCTGAGCGTCGACTGCGACCGCCTGAAACCGCTCCCGCAGCTCGACCAGCCTTTTTCGATCTGCGATCCGGGCCGCAACATCACCTATATCCCGATCGGCCGGAAGCGGATGCGGTTCGAATTCGTCATCAATCCTGACGACGACCACAACGAGCTTTTGGTGCCGGAAGTGGGCTATGACTTCCTTGCGCAGGCCTGGGGTCTGACGCGAGAAGACGTCAACATCTATCGCCAGGTCATCTACAAGTTCGAGGGCAAGCTTGCGCCAAGCTGGCGCAAAGGCCGGGTGTTCCTGGTCGGAGATGCCGCCCATCTGATGCCGCCGTTCCTCGGCCAAGGCGGGTGCGCGGCGTTGCGCGATTCGATCAATCTCGCCTGGAAGATGCATCTGGTGCTCGGCGGCGTCTCGGACGAAGCGCTGCTCGACACCTATCAGGAAGAGCGCAAGCCACATGTTCGCGTGCATATCGAGGGATCGATCGCGCTCGGCCGCTTGGCCTGCGAGACCGATCCGGTCAAGGCCGCCGAGCGTGACCGTATGTACCGCGCCGGCGAGATGCCGCCCCCGCCGCCCGATCCGACCCTCGTCGGCGGCGTGCTCTACCGCGATGAGAATGGTGAACTCGGGCGATATGCCGGCGAATTGATGGAGCAGGGCATCGTCAAATATCGCGGCGAGATTGGCCGGTTCGACGATGTCGTTGGCTGGGGCTTCCACCTGATCGGTTGGGAATGCGATCCGCTGGCGACGTTGAACGCCGAACAGCGCGCTTTTCTCGAGAGCATCGGCTGCACTGCGATCACCGTCGGACATGACCCGGACGTCGAGGGGGCGCTGGAAATCGATCGCGCCTATGAGGCGTTTTTCACCGATCGCGAGTCGATGCGCGCCGTAATCTCGCGGCCGGACTTCTACATTTTTGGCGCAGTCTGGAATCTCGACGATCTTCCAGCCATCGTCGAGAGCCTGCGCGCGCAGCTCTTCGCGACAAAGGGATCGGGCGACGCGCGTGCGTTGGAACATGCGGGCGATCAGGGCGCCAGCCACTAAAAAATCGAGGAGAAGGTTCAGATGTCAGCGGCCAATGAAGCGCTCGGCAGGCTCTATTTTACGGAGGAAGATCGGCTTCATGGGCCGCCGCCAGAGCTGTGCAATGAAGACTATGTCGCGCATATCTCCGGCAATCCGCCGCTGACCTTTGCCGATCACGCAGCTTTGGCTGCCGGCTTCTATTCAGCCTTCCCGGACTACGTCCATGTTATCGACGATGTCGTCGCCAATGACCGTACTGTCGTTGTCCGGTTCACGCTGCGGGGAACCCATCTCGGCGAGTTCGCCGGGATTCCGGCGAGCGGGAATCCTGTCGAGGCGGTGGGCATCTCGATGCTTACGGTCCGCGACGGCAAGGTCAGCAGCGTCAACGGCGTATTCGACCAGATCGCCATGCTGCGCCAAGTCGGCGCATTTCCAGCGGCGTGACGCGCCGCAGCCCTCAGTTTCCGGAATCATTTGAAGATGACAGACACTCCATCGGGCTCGCCGCTCCGAGACCGTTTTTCGGGACAGGTGGCGATCGTCACCGGGGCGGCGCAAGGCATCGGCTTCGCCACCGCCAAGGTGCTGGCCGAACAGGGCGCCACGGTCGTCGTGGCCGACATCGATGCGAAGCGCGCCGAGAGCGTCGCTGCGGCGTTCAACGAGCAGGGCTTCTCATCACATGCTCACGCGATCGACATCGCGGACGAGGCGGCCGTGGCCGCGCTCGCCGATGAAACGGCGATGCGCTACGAGCGGATCGACATCCTCGCTCACCTGGCGGCGATCTATCCCTTTTTCCCTTACTCGCTGGACGATCTCAGCCTGAGCGACTGGCGGCGAGTCCAGGAGGTCAATCTCGATGCGACTTTCCTGCTGGCAAGGGCCGTGCTGCCCCATATGCGGCGTCGCGGCTACGGGCGGATCGTCAACACCTCGTCGATCTCGGTGGATACGGTCGGCGCGCCGGGGCTAGCGACCTATACCGCCAGCAAGGCGGGAGTGATCGGCTTCACCCGCGTTCTCGCGCATGAAGCGGGGATGGACGGGATCACCGCCAATGTGGTCATGCCCGGGTTGATCGAGACCGATCATGTCAACAGCATGCTCGACAGTCCCGCCGCCACGGCCGCTTTCTTCGATCAGCATTTGACACGGCAATGCGTCAAGCGCCGCGGGCAGCCGCAGGATATCGCGCATTGCGTCGCCTATCTCGCGAGCCCCGAAGCCGGCTTCGTCACCGGCCAGACGATCAATGTCGGCGGCGGCTACAGCTTCGCCTGACCCCTGCAAGACTGAAGCGGTGAAGATGACACAGGATAAACCAACCGATGTCGATGTGCTGGTCGTTGGCGGTGGCGGCTGCGGGCTGACCGCGGCGCTGCTGCTCGCGGATCTCGGCGTCGATGCGATGCTTATCGAACGGCATCCGATGACCTCGCCTTTGCCCAAGGCGCACATCCTCAACCCCCGTACGATGGAAATATTCCGCCAGGCCGGAGTCGCCGACGAGATCCTGGCGAAGGGCACGCCTTCGGCCAATCTGCGCACGACATCCTGGTATACCGGCCTTGGCGGCGACGCCCCGTGGGACCGTAAGATGTTTCACCGCATCGATTCCTGGGGCGGCGGCGCACTGCAGGAGCAATATGCGGCGGCTACCGCCGAAACCTGCGGAAACATGCCGCAATTGCACCTCGAGCCGCTGCTCAAGCGCCACGCCGACGCCCGCAATCCGGGCCGCATCCTGTTCGGACAGGAATTGTCGGGGATCGACCAGGACGAGACCGGGGTGACCGCGACGGTGCTGGAGCGCGATACCGGGCGCACATGGCAGGTGCGGGCGCGCTACGTCATCGGGGCCGACGGCGGACGCACGCTCGGGCCATTGGTCGGCGCGAAGATGATCGGCCGACCGCCGTTCATCGACATGACCAGCATCCATTTCCGCGCAGACCTGTCGCCCTATCTGCAGGATGACGACAGCGTGATCCGCATGATCACGCGGCCGTCGCCGGACGGCAGCTGGAACCGCGGCGGGCTTGTCTGCCAGGGACCCGATCGTTGGGACCGACACGCCCCCGAATGGCGCATCGGGGTGATCCTGCCGGTTCATGAGGAGGGCGTGGAGGATTACAGCGAGGATCAGGCGCACCGCGACGTCCGCCGCATTCTCAATCTGCCTGAACTCGAAATGGACATTTTGCGGATCAGCCACTGGATGGTCGAAGGCGTGGTGGCGGATCGCTATGGCTGGGGGCGTGTCCTGCTCGCCGGCGATGCGGCGCATCGCCATCCGCCGATGGGCGGGCTCGGCCTGAACAGCGCGATCCAGGATGCCCATAATATCGCGTGGAAACTGGCTGCCGTGCTCAACGGGGCGGCGCCCGCGCTGCTCGACAGCTATGAGATCGAACGCCGGCCGGTCGCACAGCATAATGTCGACTGGTCGACCTTCAATTTCTACAACCACCTCGCGGCGACCGCCGGTTTTGGCGTTATCCCGACCGCGCCGCCCGAGCATAATGAAGCCGCGCTTCGGGCGCTTTTCTCCGACACGCATGACGGCCGGGTTCGGCGGCGGCGGCTCGAGGAATTCTACGGAACGTTGCGCCGCGAATTTCAGGGTCTCGATGTCGAGCTGGGCTTCGAATATTCGCACAGCCCTGTCGTCACCGGTGACGACACGCCGCCGCCCCCGCGCGATCCGATCGGCAACGCCTATATCGCGTCGGCGCGGCCGGGCCATCGCCTGCCCCATGCCTGGCTTGAACGTGACGGGCGTCCGGTAACGACGCACGGCCTGCTTAAGCCGGGGCAGTTCCTGCTGATCGCGGGGCAGAAAGGCGAAGCGTGGCTGGCCGCCGCAAAAGCCGCCGCGACGGACAATGACGCCCCGATCACCGCACTGGCGATCAACGCGGACGGCCTGTCCGATCGCGATGGCGCTTGGGCACGGCTGCGTGGGCATGATGACGGCGGCGCGATCCTGGTGCGTCCCGATGGCCATGTCGCCTTCCGCGCGCCGTCCGCCAGCATCGACGCCGCGCGCGAACTGGGCGACGCTCTGACCCGCGCGCTCGGCAGGGGGCCGCCCCGGCAGGCGCGGGGCGCCCCACAGTCCAGCAATGAATTGCAGGACGCCGGGCGCTAGAGTCGCCTTGCCCGACCCATATGCGCTGCACGCACGCGCGCAGCCGGAGACGATACATGAGCGAATATCGCAGCATCTGGAACTATCTTTTCGACGTGCCCCATCGCCTCGCGTGGATCGATGTCGATGGCGTGTCGACCCGCTATCTGGAAGCGGGCTCGCCTGACGCTCCCAAACTCATCCTGCTGCACGGAACGGCCGGAAGCTTCGAGAATTTCTGTGCGAATATAGGCCCTTACGCCCTGCATTTCCACGTCTTCGCGCTGGACATGATCGGCTGCGGCCTGACCGACAAGCCCGATTATCCCTATACCGCGAAGATCTACGAAGCGCATCTGAGCGCGTTCATGGACAGGCTGGGTATCAGGAGCGCCGGCTTCGTCGGCGTGTCGCTGGGGTCGTGGATCGCGTCGCGCCTCGCTCTTGACGAGCCGGAAAAGGTCGAGCGGATCGTGGCGATATCGCCGGCTGGCATCATCCTAGACCGGCAGGCGCATGACGCCTTCGTCGCGGCTTTGAAGGCGCGACGCTCGGGCGCCGTCGATGAACCGAGCTGGGATAGCATCCATGGCGTCATTCGGGATCTGATGCTTGATGAAAAGGATGTCATTCCTGATCTCGTCGCGGTCAGGCTGGCGCTGTATCGCCGCCCCGAAATGCGCCGCGCGATGCCGCATCTGCTGCATATGACCAACGGCGAATTCGTACTGGAGGAAGCCGACTGGCGGAGTTTGACGATCCCCTATCTGACCGTCGCCGCCGTCGATGTGGACAACAAATTTCTCAAGAGCGCCTATCGCATCGCCGAACTGACGCCGCAGGGGCAGGTGATCGAAATGCACGGGTGCGACCATTGGGCGCAGTTCGAACAGGCCGACGCTTTCAATCGGGCCAGCATCGCCTTCCTGAAGGGTGCAGCGATCGGCGACATCCCAGGCGTGGTGAGGCCCGGCGCAAGCTGATTGGCCAGCCGCTCAAAGGTTCGGCCGCTCCAGTATCGTGACGACACAGGCGGCTTCCTCGACGCCGTGAAATCCGCCGCCATTTTCAGCCAGGCCGATCCGGGCGCCTTCCACCTGTCTTTCGCCGGCCTCGCCGCGCAGTTGCTCGACAAGTTCGACGAGCTGGATCGCGCCGGTGGCGCCGATCGGATGCCCCTTGGACAACAGCCCGCCCGAGCTGTTGATCGGCAGGCGTCCCCCCAGGCGGGTCGCGCCGCTTTCGACCAGCGGCCCGCCTTCGCCCAAGGCGCAAAAACCGAGATGCTCGCTCTGGATGATCTCGGCGATCGCCGACGCGTCATGAACTTCGGCCAGCGAGACGTCGCCCGGCGCAACCCCGGCCATGGCATAGGCGCGGCCCGCCGCAGTCCGTGTCAGATGCTGTTCGGCCGCCTCAGCGGTGCGTACGCTGCCGCTGCTGACGCCGATGCCGCGGATGCGCACGGCGCGAGCAGCGGCGCTGCGCCGCGCCACCGCTTCGGACATCACCACGATCGCCGCCGCGCCGTCGCTCATCGGCGCGCACATGGCGCGGGTCAGCGGCCAGGCCACCATCCTGTCGGCCAGCGCCTCCTCAACCGTGACCGGGAAGCGATATTGGGCGATCGGGTTGAACTGCGAGTTCCAATGGTTCTTCGACGCGACCTCGGCGATCTGCCGCGCCGTGGTGCCGAACGTCTTCATGTGAAGATGCGCCTGGAGCGCGTACATTTCCATGAACACCGACCGCTCGGCGGGACCCGCTCGCGCCTCCGGGGGCAGCTCCCAATCGGCGGTCGCGGCTCGCAACATGCCCATATGCTTCTCGGAAAGCTCCCTGTCCCAGCTTCCCTTGAACGCTTCGAACATCTCGGTTCGCTTATCGGGGTAATTCATCTTTTCGGCCCCGACCACCAGCGCCGCCTCGAACAAGCCGGCTCGCACGGCGGCATAAGCCTGAAACAGCCCCGAACTCGCGCTTGCGCAGGCATTGTCGGTGTTGAAGATCGGAATTCGCTCGAAACCGCATGACCGCAGCACGACCTGTCCGCGAATGCCATGCTGTCCTTCGAGCGCGCCAAGCCGCGTGTTGCAGAACCAGGCCGCTTCGATCTGCTCTCGTTCGATGCCGGCGTCGGCGAGCGCTGCGGCTACTGCTTCGGCGGTCAGATCGCGGATCGAGCGGTTTAAATGCTTGCCGAGCGGCGTCACGCCAACGCCGCCGATGTAGATATCAGGCAAGGCCGTTCTCCCGGATTATCGCGGCGTGAAGCGCCGTTGCGACGATGCAATTGCACAGCTGAGGTCGCCAAGTCATCGCGCATGCTCATGGGCGGTATATCGCTGGGCGATGGCTTGGTCCCCCTATCCACGATAATCGGAGACACGCCGGGCGGGTCTCGTTCGCCTCGCAGCGCAGCATGTCGAAAGTGCGATGTGAACTGTTCTGAGCTTTCGAAAGGAATATCTTGGCGGACGAGAATATGACGTCAGAGGACGTGACGAGGGATGGTCCCCGCCTGCCGGCTATTCGCCTGGGTTACGTGGGCGTCGAAGTCTCGGATCTCCCAGCTTGGGAAAAATTCGGCCGCGACGGCATCGGCTTTCACGTCGAATATTGCGACGAGAAGCTGATATTCCGCCTTGATGAGCGCAGCCGGCGCATCATCCTGTGGGAAGGCCCGCGCGACGATGTCGCCTGGTTCGGCTGGGAAGTCGATGGTGCGGAGGAACTCTCCGCCGTCGAGCGCCATCTGCGGAGCCTGTCGATCGATGTCCGGCCATTGAGCGCAAGCGACGCCGCCCTGCGAGGCGTCGGCCAGGCCATCGCCTTTAGTGGTCCGATGGGTCTGCCGTTCGAAATCTATTGCGATCCGGTGATCAGCGACCAACCGCTGAAGCTCAACGGGCTCTCCGCCTTCGCAGCCGGATCATCGGGTATCGGCCATATCGCCGTGCTGGTCGAGAATATGGCCGACGCAAGCGAACAGATTAAGACAATGATCGGTGCCAATCCCACCGATTGGGTCGAGATCAACCGCAATGGCGTGGTGACTTCGATCGCCTTTCTGCACTCGAACCAGCGCCATCATTCCTTCGCAATCGCCGAGACCAGCGGTCCGCGACCCGAAGGCATGAAGACGATCGCGCATCTGATGGTCGAAGTAGCGACGCTGGAGGATGTCGGAGCCGCGTCAATCCGCTGCAAGCGGCTGGGCTATCGCATTCCCCGCGATGTAGGCCTGCATGAGAATGACGGGGCTATCTCCTTCTACGTCGTCGCGCCGTCAGCTTTTCAGCTGGAGGTCGCCTATGGCCCGGTCCAGATCGAGGAAGGCCAATGCTGGGAAACCTCGACCTACGACACCGACAGCCGCTGGGGGCATAAGCCCTTCAACTGAAGGCGGACATCGACGAGCGGTTCTCGCCATGGAGTGGGCGGCGGAACCACGACGCCTCCATTAGGCTGGTCAGCGCGGCGCGGCCGCGCGCCGGGCCTGCCCTCGGCGCATCCCGACAGCGCCTCACCCGGTTCGCACACATCTCAGTTCCGGATATCCGCGCCACAAAAAAAGGCCGGCCCCGAAGGGCCGGCCCCTAGATAACTGATGGGATATTAGAAGGAATATCCGACCGTGACGCCATAGGTGCGCTTCGTACCATATTGCACCGGATCGCCGAGGTCGCTGATCAGGTTCGACACAAATACGTCGGCATTGGTGAGATTCTTGCCCCAGACGCCTACGCGGAGACCGGTTTGCGCGAAGGAGAAGCTGGCCTGGGCGGCGAGTGTCTCATAGCCGGGCTGACGCACCCGATTGCCGGTGTCCAGAAAGTAGTGATCGGAATGATAGAGCGTCACCGAGCTGTCGAACTTGCCGGCGTCGAATTCCTTCTCGAAATTGGCCGTGAGGGTCACGGTCAGTTCCGGGCTGCGGATTTCTTCGAATCCGCTGGCGTCGATAACGATTGTCCGGTTGCCGCCAAGGCCGGTGGGCACCTGCACCGACGCGTTGACGAACTTGTCGTAGCGCGCGTGCAGATAGGAAACGCCCGCGCGAAACGAAAATTCCTTCGTCACCGCGAACGAGCCGTCGATTTCGCCGCCGTAGATGTTCGCGGATGCGGCGTTCTGCACCGACGTCAATGGAATGCCGTTGACGTTGGTGAGCGCATTCACCTGCTGGTCGGTGTAGCGATAGTAGAAAGTCGCGGCGCTCAGTGAATATCGCCGTCCGACCTGGGTCTTGTAGCCCAGCTCATAGGCGGTGATCTTCTCCGGCTTGAGCGCGTTGGGGTTCAGCGAGAACAGGTTGAACACACCCGATTTGAAGCCCTGCGTGTAGGTGAAGTAGACGTTCGAGTCGTCGTCGACCTGATATTTGACCGTACCGCGCGGGGTGACCGAGTTGTAGTTCTTCACCCCCAGCCGGGGAACGCTGGCGGGAGGCGCGCCGAAACTGAAGACGGCGTCAGCGACACGATGTTCATGCGTGTAGCGCACGCCGCCGGTCAGCGACAGGCGATCGGTCAGCTTATAGGAAAGCTCGCCGAACGCGGCGTAGGAGCGCGTTGTCACACCAGCGACGATGAACACCGCGCCCGGATTGATGACGTTGGGATCGAAGAAATTCTTGTCGAAATAATAATTCGCGCCGGCGATCCACGAAACGGGCCCGTCGCTGTTCGACGCCAGGTTGAATTCCTGGGTGAAGTCCCGATTGCGGCCGCTGACATTGTAGTTCGCGACGTTGGTCGATGTCGCATCGCCGTCGAGGATGATGCGGCTGCGCAGCTTGTCATATGCGGTGATCGAGGTCAGCGTCGCAAATGGCAGGTCGACGGTGGCCCTAAGGCTAACGCCCTTGCTTTTCACAGAAACCTCACCGCGCTGGTTGCTTGCCGTCTCGCGCTTGCGGGTCGGGATGATCGAGGTGGGATCAAGGACGCGAGCGAGCGTGTTCCCGTTGAGCGGCTGGAAGGTTTCGCCATTCTCGTCGAAACGATCGCTATAATAGCCCGAAAGAAGCAGTTTGACGGTATCGGTAGGCTTGATCAGCACCTTGCCGCGTACCGACTTGCTCTCCAGCCGGCCCGCCTTGCCACCCAAGAACAGGTCGCGAATATAGCCGTCATGCTTCTGATAAGAGCCTGAAAGGCTGACGGCGACGACGTCGGCGACCACCGGGCCGGTCAGGAAGCCCTTCGCCGTCCTGTCGTCGAGATTGCCATAGCCGAGGGTGATGTTGCCCGTGGGCGTAAATTCGGGATCCTTGGTGAAAATCTGTATGGCGCCGCCGGTCGCGTTCCGGCCGAACAAGGTGCCCTGCGGCCCTTTCGATACTTCGATACGGCTGATGTCGGGCAGGTCGTAAGCGCCGACCGAGGGATCAGGACGATAGACCCCATCTACATAGGTCGCGATATTCACCTCCGAGCCCGGCTCGGCGAGCTGGGTGGTCACGCCGCGGATCGATGGCTGAACGGTGGCGCCGACCGACTGCATGGTCAGGCCGGGCACAACGCTGACGAGATCGCGCGTATCGGAGACGCCGCGACGCTCGAGTTCGGCGCCCGATTGCGCGGTTATCGAAATCGGCACGTCCCGCAGTCGCTCGACACGCTTCTGCGCCGTAACGACGATTTCCTCGATCCCGCCTGCATCAGCGCCGGCCGCCTGGATCGATGCGGCGGCATCTTGCGCCAGCGCTGCGCCGGGCAGGACCAGCGCCGCGCCGGCGAGGCTCATCGCGATCGCGTCCGCCGCCGTGAAAGTGAAAAGACGCGCCTTCTTTCGCATAGTATATGGTGTCATATTGAACTCCCCCTTTAGATCGCCGCCGCTTGGCGGTCAGTTTGGCATGAGGTGCAGATCGCGGGTGGCAAGGTGCCCCTCTCTCACCGCAATCTGGATATCGCGTGGCGAGAGCGCATCGCCGATCAGGCGGATGTCAGCGCTCTCGTCGCGCAATTCGTCGTAGAGATACCGAAGCGGCTCATTCGGCTGCACGAGCACGACGGTGTCGGCCAGAACCGCATAGCCCTGATTGCCGCCGCTTTCCGAAGGCCGCACGATGCACTGGCCCGGCTCGATCGCGATGAGTTGATGCCGGCTGAGCAGCGTGAAAGCGCCAGTCGCATAAAACCGCTCCAGCGTCGGCTGATCCCGGAAGGTGGTGGCTACATAGGGCGCGAACTGCGGCAAATGCGTCAGGAAGGTGACCGCCACGCCCTGCGCCAGAAGATGTTCGGCAGCGGCGACCGCCTCAAAGTGGCCGACCGCGTCAGAAACCAGCGCCGTCTTGCCGAGCGGCCGGGTGATTTCCGACAGCAGATCCACTGATGATACGACATGCGGCAGATCGTGCCCGCGCAACACCCGGCCCGGATCGTTGAGCTGGAAGCCGTCGGAGCGCGGCATAGCGCCGGTGGCGATGATCACAATGTCGGCCGCCTCGGCGCGAATCTCCGCCGCTTCGAAATAGGTGTTCAGGCGAATTTCGACGCCCAGGCGATATAGCTCACGCTCTTGCCAGTTCAGGAAGTCGCCCATGGTATGCGCATAAGGAACCTGGCTGCCGAGTGCGGCAGTTCCACCCAGTCCCTTGCGCGCTTCGACCAACGTCACGCGGTGCCCCTGAAGCGCTGCAACGCGCGCAGCCTCCATCCCGGCGGGGCCACCGCCGATGATCAGGACTTTGCGAGGCCTGTCGCAGTTCTGGAGCAGGTCCTCGGAGAGTTCGGCCTCCCGGCCCGTGGCGGGGTTGACGAGGCACGCCATGAAATTCTCACGCACCGATCCGCCGAGGCAACCCTGGTTGCAGGCGATGCAGGGCCGAACCTCCTCCATCTTACCTTCGCGGGTCTTCCGCACGAGATGGGGGTCGGCGATTTGCGCGCGCACCATCGAGACGAGATCGGCGTCGCCGTCGCGAAGCAGCTGCTCCACCTCTTCGAGCGTACGGAAGCGGCCCGCGACAAGGCGCGGCACCCTCGCCGCCTGCAACGTTCTGGCCGCCGATGACAGCTCGTAGCCGGTAGGATTGTGCATCGCGCCGATCATCGTATCGATGCGGTGGTAATCGCCCTTCGACATGTTCACATAATCGACCAGCCCCTGCGACTGGACGAATTCGAGAAGCGCCCGGTTATCGTCGTCGGTGATGCCGTCGGTGGCTTCGCTCGCGCTCAGCCGGATGCCGATCGCCAGGTCGGGACCGATCGCGGCGCGTACGGCGCGCAAAGTCTCGATAAGGAAGCGCCTGCGGTTTTCAATGCTCCCGCCCCATTTGTCGCTGCGGTTATTATAGTGCGGCGAAAGAAATTGGTGGAAGAGATAGCCGTGACCAGCGTGGAGCTCGATTCCATCGAGCCCGCCATCGCGGCAACGGCGAGCCGCGGCGGCGAAAGCGGCGACGAGTTCGTCGACTTCGGTTCCCGACATCGGCTTGCCGACCACGCCGAAATAGCCGGGGATCGTCGAGACCGCCCAGGGCGGGCCATCATAGCCGAAATAGAGATTGCCGCCGTGCCAGAGCTGCTGGAAGACCTTCATGCCATGAGGCCGGACGGCGGTCATCAATTTGCAATAGCCGTCGATGACGATGTCGGAGATGTTCGCCATGTTCAGCCGCGAGGACGGGTGCACGCAGGCGGCCTCCAGGATGGACAAGCCGCATCCCCCTTTGGCACGTTCCAGATGATAGTTGATGAATGTATCGGTGATATCGGGGCACGCATAACCCGTATTATGCCCCGTCCGAACCACCCGATTGGGAACAATTACAGGGCCGATGGCAAGAGAGCGGAAGACAATATCAAGAGCCATTCAATCTGTTCTTCCAATAGTCGAAGCATTATCGGGTAACATGAAATCTGACTTCCCGAAGAGAAGCATATATATATATAAAGAACTGTGGCTTGATGTCGGAGACACATGAATACGCCGTAATTTATCGACGTTTTGTGCCTTCACGCGCAGCGCATCTTTCCTCGCCTCTCCGATATCATCTGATCTCGGGTGTTTTTTGTTCCAGTCTTCCGGTGATAATCGAACATTGTCGGTCAAACTATATCAACGCGGCATGGCAAACATGTTGGCCGGGACAGCCGCGAGCCAGATCGACTATGCCTGTCCCGCGGTCCTGTGTTCGGTGCTGGCCTCAAAGGGCACGACAAAGATGTTATCGAGATCCAGTGCGGGAGAGATCGGCATCTCGGCGGTATCCGAGCGATCCTTGAGACCCTGGATCGTAGCCGCCAGATCATCGGTTTCGATGTCGTAGACCGCCAGATAACGGTAGGGCGTCTGAGGCTCTACGTCGAGGACGGCATCGAAGCGCTGCGCGCCGACAAAACCGGGAACACGGAGCACGTCTCCGAGGTGCTGATCCTTGTACCAACGCTTGAATTCATCATGCATTTCGTCGGCGGCATTACTCAGGACGATCAGCTTGTATTTTTTCATGACCCCTCCACGGCGCGGCGTCAGCCCAAAGTTATTGCCGTGGTATATCTGACGTGCCGCCAATCAGCTATCGCGTCTACAGATATGTGCTATGCATTGACAATGGCGTACGATCCGCCCGCCACGCATCGACCAGCATAGAGCCGCTCGCACGCCACAGATCAGATGTGCTGATTGGGGGGGCTGGTAATCAGGGGCGAAGGGGGCCGTCGTCCATCTGGCGGAACACCTCGATCAGCTTGAACGCCTTCATCATTACCGTCGGTGTCTCTCGATCGGTGCGGGCCCGACTCGTGTAGACGGAAAGACGCCCACAATGAACGCCCACACGCTGGACGACTCGTCGCCGACTGGCTCGATCCACCACGCCGCCGTCAAGAAATGCCGCAGCATGCCCGAGTACAGCGCCGCTGGAGACAAAGCTAATTATCGTCTTCCCGCCTCTGAATTGGTCCTTGTTGGCTTCGTTCTCGCAGGAAATCCAACGGGAAAATCGGCTCGCCGTCTGACAGCGCCTGAGAGGCCACCAGCTGATCTGATTGGTAAATTTTGACTCGCCCCGAGCCCGCAGAGCCGGGTGCCACCTTTGAGGTCGCAGCACTTCAAGCGTCGAGACGAGCCGCGAGGTCAGCGGCCCTTGGCTTGTAGTAAATCTGCAGCATCGCGAGCGATTTGTGGCCGGTGATCGCTGCCAGTTCCAGCACGTTGGAGAGCTTCGGCGCCATGGTCGACGCCGCCTCCCGCCGGCTGTCGTGAAAATGGATGTGCAACAGGCCGGCATCGCGGCGGGCCGCCCGGAAGAGCTTGTCAAAATTCCCCGTCTGGACCGGCACCACGGGCGCGGAAGCGGATCGGTGCTTCACGATCTTCAGCAGTTTCATCGCAGCCTTCGACAGAGGCACGAACCTCTCGTCGCCATTCTTCGTCATATCCAGATGGGCATGCCGGGCGATGAAATCGATGTCCGACCATCGCAGCGAGAGGATCTCGCCCTTTCGCATCGCGGTTTCGAGCGCGAGGTAGAATGCGAATGCCACCCATTGCCCTGACTTTTTTGGCTCGCTCTTCCCGTCCCATTCGAGCTGATCAATGATCTGCTCGCGTTCAGCAATGGAAATGCGCTGCCTGCGCGGCCGGGCCTTTCGCGGCTTGGCGACGAGTGTGCACGGGTTGGACGTCAAACCAAGGCGCCACTCTTTCATCGCGTGGGTAAACACGGTGGAGATGAGGGAAAGCTCGCGATTCACCGATGAGGCCGAGACCGAAAGCAACCTGGTGTCTCTCCATTCGGCGATGTCCGGCCCGGTGATCGCTACGATCGGTTGGTCGAAAACAGGAAAGCGATTGGCCATGCCCTTGAGCCTGATCTGTTCCCAGCGGCCACCGCGCTTATTTGGAGAGACCTCGTCGGCATAGCGTTTGAAGATATCGGCCGCGGTCTTTCCGACCTGCGGGACGCGGATATTGAGGATCGTGGCCGGCGACACGCCTTCGAGGATTTTGCCCTCTGCCTTGATCGCCCAGATCTCCGCTTCCGTCTTTGTATCGAATGTCGCCGAAACCGCCCTTCCTCGCCGCCGGACCTGGACCCGCCACGAGTTTTTGCGCTTCTGAATGGTAGCCATCGGTGGTATCTTTCGTGCTGAATTTAGGATGCACGAACGGCCTAGCCACGGTGGCACAAATGGCACAAGGGCAGGTCAGAACAAGTAATCCTGAGTAAGGATTGGTAAGAACAAATATATGGATTTCAGATACTTGGCTGAAATCCTAAGGCCAAGAAAAGTTCTCGACCGCACCAAATAGTCCATAAGAGCCGGATGAAAGAGTCACCGCTTCGGCGGTGCCCTTGATTCTCCCGCAGTTCCGCGCGATTTTTGAGCGACGCGCCGTGGACTGCGGTCATGAGACGGGCCGTTCGGCACCTCATGCTCGAAAAAAATGGGCCGCGTCTCAGGCGGCCCGCTTTCTGACCCCAGTCGGATTCAGGCGACGCCGAGCAGGCTTCGTTGTTCGTGCCACGCCATCGGGAGATCGACCGCGAGTAGCGCCGTAGGCGTCAAGGTGGATGGTTGACGCCTTCAACGATGGCGGTCACGATATCGGGGGCCAGGAAACTCACCGCCAGCAGCTTCGCCAGCCGTTTCCGGCACCGACCATTTTCAAAAGCAATCTGCTGCAGCGACTTGCCGCTCGATGACACAACGAGATCTCTGGCCGTAACGGCGTCAGCGATCACCGCCACGAGCTTTGGATCACGGTTGCGCTCCACAGTCTTCGCGGTGGCCGGCCCTGGAATGATCAGCCGGATTTGATGACCGCGCCGGACCCGTACCGCTGCGGTCGATATAATGATCGGTGCTATTTCGGCAGGGTCCAGTCCCAGCAGCTGGAAGAGCCCGTCTGACCTCAGCTCGATCGATATCTGCTGATCGTGCAAACTGACCCGCTCGATCATCTTGTGAAGCAGCATCTCTTTGTCGGGTGGGAATCCAGCTTTAAACGTCGAGGCAGCACGTTCGGCTGCCCACAGGACCTTCTGAGTCTGGTCCGCCGCAAGCGCCTGCGCTTTCGTCAGGTCGATCAGTTTCGCTTCGTCCCGGAGCAAGTCCGCGAGCTGGGAGCAGACAAGGCCTTCGACATCATACGCTGACACACGCCACGCAGGCTCATCGTCTATGTGCTCGGGGCGGGTCACATAATAGCGATAGTTTCGCGAACCCTTCTTTGCGTGGGTGGGCGTCATGGCGCGCCCCAGCCCGTCGACGATCAAGCCGATCAACAGGCTCGGGTTCCGAACGCGGCCGCGCCTCGCTCCGCCGCTTGCCTGTGCGACCATCTTGTCTTGAACCTCGTGCCAGAGTTCCATCGGCACGATGGGCTCGTGCTCGCCGGGGTAGGCGGCATCCTTGTGGACGATCTCGCCGAGATAAATGCGGTTGCGGAGCAGATGATACAGCGTGCCCCTCCTGAAGACACACCCACCACGATGCGGGCCGCTGGCCTGCCTTTGGACCTTGGTCCGAAATCCGTCCCGCTCCAGCTCAGCGACCAGCTCGTTGACCGATGACAGCGCCAGATAGCGCCGCATGATGTGGCGAACCGTTTCAGCTTCCTGTTCCTCGACTATCAGCTTTCGGTTATGCACGATGTAGCCGAGAGGGACGGGCCCACCCATCCACAGGCCCTTCTTCTTCGAAGCGGCGATCTTGTCGCGGATCCGCTCGCCGGTCATCTCTCGCTCGAACTGTGCGAAGGACAGCAGCACGTTGAGCATGAGGCGCCCCATGCTGGTCGTGGTATTGAGCGCCTGGGTCACCGAGACAAAGCTGGCGCTCGCTGCGTCGAGAATCTCCACGATCTTGGCGAAGTCGGCGAGACTGCGGGTGAGCCGGTCGATCTTGTACAGGATGTAGATCGGCGTGCAAAAAGGACCCCCTTAGCGGGGTGATCGGCGTCTAAAAGGGACCCCTCATTTCGATGGTTTAAACGGCCGACTGGATTGTCAGTTGGCGAGATCGGGATGTTGGTTGTGGAG
>NZ_LARW01000008.1 GCF_000971055.1 Sphingomonas sp. SRS2 | reverse complement strand
GTCCGGCACTCCGTATATCAGAGATTCAATACCGTTGATGGCCATACAACTTACCCTTTGATGATCTTGCCTTGAAAACGAGTCGGTTCAGAACGAGACAAGCGCGGCGTCGCGATATGCAGCCGACGGCATTGTCAAGTTGCTGAGCCGACGAGACGAGTTTCGGAATCCGGAGCGAAATGGCCGCGGCTCGGATAACAAATGTCCCAGGTTATGCATTCTTCGCTACATCGGTGACCTCATTCCAGAGAGAA
>NZ_LARW01000079.1 GCF_000971055.1 Sphingomonas sp. SRS2 | reverse complement strand
GGCCCCGCGGTCCTTCGACGCCATTTGCGACGCCCTGCAGATCATCCTCGAAAAATTCAAACCCGACGAATGCTCAAACTATCTCCGCCATGCCGGATATGTGCAATCTTGATCGTGCTCGACTCTAGGGGTTGTGGGGATTCATCGCGAGTTGATGACGGCTGCGGCGAGGTAGATCATTGCGGAGAAGCTTAGATCGGTTTTGCAGGCGCGCATGGCGATGCGCTTGAACTCTTTGAGTTTGCAGA
>NZ_LARW01000078.1 GCF_000971055.1 Sphingomonas sp. SRS2 | reverse complement strand
ACCTTGACGTAGGTTTCATCCAGGCGCCAGCTCGGATCAAAGCCACGCCGCCAGAACCAGCGCAGCCGCTTCTCCATCTCCGGGGCGTAGCACTGGACCCAGCGATAGATCGTCGTATGGTCGACCGAAATGCCGCGTTCCGCCAGCATTTCCTCAAGGTCGCGATAGCTGATCGGATAGCGACAATACCAGCGCACCGCCCACAGGATCACATCACCCTGGAAATGGCGCCACTTGAAATCCGTCATCGTTCCGTCCGTCCAATCTCCGCCAAGCATGCTCAAGCTTCACGATTTTTGCAACAGAGCCCAGGCGAAGGCGTCGCTCATCTGGATCTCGGACGGCAACCGGCCGAATTGCTCCCGGAAATCGCGCGAGAACCGGCCCAGATGCGACACCCCGGACGCCAGCGCCGC
The DNA here is from genome assembly GCF_000971055.1 of Sphingomonas sp. SRS2. Taxonomy (GTDB): domain Bacteria; phylum Pseudomonadota; class Alphaproteobacteria; order Sphingomonadales; family Sphingomonadaceae; genus Rhizorhabdus. Next base: position 12,719 of record NZ_LARW01000078.1, on the reverse strand, counting down.
ATCGGTGACGCTGCTGCATTCGCCCGTTTCCAGCAACATCCGCGCATGGTCCATCCGATATCGCCGCAGCGCCTTCATTGGGCTTTCGTCGCGAAACTTGCGGAAATTGTCCAGCAGCGTTCGCGCCGGCACGCCGGCCGCCGTGGCGATATCTCCCAGGGTGATGGGCAATGCGAAATGTTCCCGCATAAAGGCTTCGGCCTTGCGCACCGCCGCCGGCGCGATGCTGGCGCGGGCCGGCGCGCCGTCCTGCTCGCCCGCCAGCAGCAGGCTCAGCAGCAACCGCTCATAATTGCGGGCGATGCGTTCGTCGCCCTGCACCATGCCGATGGCGCTGTCGTCGCCGATCAGGGAATTGAGGATACTGGCCCAAGGCGAGGACAGGGGCGCCTTCATGTCGATGCGGGTGCGGAAATGCGGCAGGTTGCCTTCATTGGCCGCGGTCAGCGCCCGCTTGTCGACGCGCAGGACCAGCTGTTCGCAATCATGGCTGAACCGCCCGCGCAGGGGGGTGCCCGGCGCGACATAGACGCCCTGCGTGCCGCTTGCGTCCATGGTTTCGCGATGGATGTTGAGTTCCGCCTTGCCGGACAGGCAGAAGATGAACAGATGATAGCCTTCGACCTCGTCCAGATCGATCGCCATTTCGCCGAAGCGAATCGTCCCGATCCCGATGCTGCCGAGCGAGACATAGTTCATCGACCCCTGATGCTTGCCCCGATTGAGGGGCGCCAGCCGATGCGGTTGCAGCACGCGCGAAATCTTCTCGCGCGTTTCATCGACGTCCGAAGACTCAAACAGGCGCCAGCTCTTGCCTGGTGAACCGGCCATCATTTGAAGTTCAGACATGCCTGACGCCTCGGCCCTCGCTGGGTCATAAGGATAAGTCCTCACTGTGGACAATAGCCTATGCCTTTCGATGGGACAAGCGAGGGGCGGGGCGCACGTCAGACCCGCTCGACCGCCAACGCCAGCCCCATGCCGACGCCGATGCACAGCGTCGCCAGTCCGCGCCTGCCGCCGCTCTTTTCCAGCTGATGCACCAGCGTCATCGCCAACCGTGCGCCTGACATGCCCAGCGGATGGCCCAGCGCGATGGCGCCGCCATTGGGGTTCACATGGTCCGCATCGTCGGCCAGGCCCAGCTGCCGCACGACCGCCAGCGACTGGCTGGCAAAGGCTTCGTTCAGTTCGACTGCGTCGAAATCGCCGATCGTCAGGCCCAGATGCGCCATCAGCTTTTGCGTGGCGGGGATGGGGCCGATACCCATCACGCGGGGTTCGACGCCGGCCGACGCCATGCCCAGGATGCGCGCGCGGGGCGTCAGGCCATGGGCCTTGGCCGCCGCCTCGCTGGCGATGATCATCGCCGCCGCGCCATCATTGATGCCCGACGCGTTGCCGGCGGTGACGGTGCCCTCGGGCCCGAACAGCGGCTTCAACTTGCCCAGCCCCTCGATCGTCGTGTCGGCGCGGGGATGCTCGTCGGTGCGGACCTCCACCGTCTCGCCCCGCTTGCGACCGGGCGTGACGACGGTGATGATCTCTTCGTCGAAAAAGCCGTTCTGTTGCGCGGCGACGGCGCGCTGCTGGCTGCGCAGCGCGAAAGCGTCCTGATCCTTGCGGCTGATGCCATGGTCGTGCGCCACATTTTCCGCCGTGCGCGGCATCGTTTCGGTGCCATAGAGCGCGTCGAGCGCCGGGTTGACGAAGCGCCAGCCCATGGTCGTGTCTTCCATCTGCTGGGCGCGGCCATAGGCGCTGCCCGCCTTGCCCACCACGAAGGGCGCGCGGGTCATGTTTTCCACGCCGCCGGCGATAGCGACGCCCATCTCGCCCGTGCGGATCGCGCGCGCGGCGGCGCCCACCGATTCCAGCCCGGACGCGCACAGCCGGTTCAGCGTCACGCCCGCCACCCCATGCGGCAGGCCCGCCAGCAACAGGCTCATCCGCGCGACGTTGCGATTATCCTCGCCCGACTGGTTGGCGCAGCCGTAGAAGACCTCGTCGATCACCGCCGGGTCCAGCCCCGGATTGCGCTCGATCAGCGCCTTCATCGGCAGCGCGCCCAGATCATCCGCCCGGATGCCGGCCAATATGCCGCCATAACGGCCGATCGGCGTGCGGACGGCGTCGCAGATAAAGGCTTCGGCCATCAGTTACGCGCTCCCTCAGCCGCGCGCAGCGGCACGCCGGCCAGCCCCTGCAATTCATCCAGCGACAGGCCGTCCACCATTTCCACCACGCTCGCGCCCGCCGCGCCGACTTCGAACACGGCGAGGTCGGTATAGACGCGCGACACACAGGCGAGGCCCGTCAGCGGGTAAGTGCAGCTTTCGACCAGCTTGCTCTGGCCCTGCTTGGTCAGCAATTCCATCATGACGAAGGTCTGCTTGGCGCCGATCGCCAGGTCCATCGCGCCGCCCACGGCCGGGATCGCGCCCGGTTCACCCGTGTGCCAGTTCGCCAGGTCGCCATTCACCGACACCTGGAAGGCACCCAGCACGCAGATGTCCAGATGGCCGCCGCGCATCATCGCGAAACTGTCGGCATGGTGGAAAAAGCAGCCGCCGGTCAGCAGCGTCACCGCCTGCTTGCCCGCGTTGATCAGTTCCCAATCCTCTTCGCCCTTCGCCGGGGCGGGGCCCATGCCCAGCAGGCCATTTTCGCTCTGAAGGAAGATGTCCTTGTCGGTGGGCAGGTAATTGGCGACCATCGTGGGCAGGCCGATGCCCAGATTGACATAGGCGCCTTCAGGAATGTCCTTCGCCACGCGGGCGGCCATTTGTTCACGGTTCAGACGTTGCATGGGGTGCAGGCTCCTGATCAGGCCGAAGCTGTGGCGTTGGCGGGCGCGATTTCGACCACGCGCTGGACGAAGATGCCCGGTGTCACGACGATTTCCGGGTCGATGCCGCCCAGCGGTACGATCTGCGCCACCTGCGCGATCGTGCACTTCGCCGCCATCGCCATGATCGGGCCGAAATTGCGGGCGGTCTTGCGGTAGGTCAGGTTGCCCCAGCGGTCGCCGCGATGCGCCTTGATCAGCGCGAAATCGGCCTGGATGGGATGTTCCAGCACATATTGCTTGCCGTCGATCTCGCGGGTTTCCTTGCCCTCTGCCAGCAACGTGCCGTATCCGGTCGGCGTGAAGATCGCGCCCAGCCCGGCGCCGGCGGCCTGGATGCGCGCGGCCAGATTGCCCTGCGGCACCAGTTCCAGCTCGATTTCGCCAGCGCGGTAGCGCGCGTCGAAATGGTGCGAATCCGACTGGCGCGGGAAGGAACAGATGATCTTGCGCACGCGCCCGGCCTTGATCAGCGCGGCGACGCCGGTTTCGCCATTGCCGGCATTGTTGTTGATGATGGTCAGGTTGCCGACGCCGCGCGCGATCAGCGCGTCGATCAGTTCGTCGGGCATGCCTGCCGTGCCAAAGCCGCCGATCATTACCGATGCGCCGTCCCGAATGTCGGCCACGGCCGCCGCGGCGGAACTCATGCTCTTGTCAATCACGCTCTTCAACTCCGTGCGGATGCTCCCGCGCGAAACAGAGGTTGCGCGCGCCTGAGTCAACCGATAATCGGCGTCCTGTCCGATAATCGGTTATTTTTGGAGCTGCCGTGGAAGCGCCGCGCGACATCGAAAGGCCGGGTGATCCCGAATATATGGCCTCACTCGCCCGTGGCCTCGCCGTGCTGCAATATGTGGCGCAACGTGAACGGCCGGTGTCCATCGCCGAAGCCAGCCGGGCGCTGGGGTTCAGCCGCGCGGCGGTGCGGCGGTGCCTCTATACCCTGCATCAGCTTGGCTATGTCGGCCATGATCTGCGCGGCTATTCGGTGCGGCGCAAGACGACGGCGCTCGGCCATCCCTACCTCTCGCTGACCGCCTTTGCCGTGCGCGCCCAGCCGCTGCTCGATTCGCTGCGCGATGAACTGGGGGAATCCTGTTCGTTGGGCGTGATGGAGGATGACGCCCTCTGCTATGTGGCGCGGTCCGAAGCGTCCCGCATCATGGCGGTGGGGCTGAAGGTCGGCAGTACCCTGCCACTCTATCCCACCTCCATGGGCCGGGTGCTGTTGGCCGGGCGATCGCATGAAGAGCAGGACGCCTATTTCGCCCGGACGCAGGTGCGCGCGCTGACGCCGCATACCATCGTCGACATTCCCCGGTTGCTGGTGACGATCAGGCGGGCGGCGGCGGACGGTTACGCGCTGGTCGATCAGGAACTGGAACTGGGGCTACGCTCCATCGCGGTTCCGGTGATCGACCGGGGCAGGGTGATGGCGGCGCTGAACGTCGGCATGTCGGCGGCGCGCGTGTCGATGGACGATGTGCAGGCGCGCCTGCTGCCGGCGCTGCGACGTACCGCCGGGCTGCTGCGCCCGGCCTGATCCTCAGGATCGCGCCGTCTCGGCCTCGATCTCCCTGAAGATCGCATGGCCGATATCCCGGATCAGCACCGCGCGGTCGGTCGTATCGGCGTGGCGCTGGCTCAATATGATCGGCGATGTTGGCCGCTCGGCTATCGGCACATAGCATATGTCCGCGCGCTGGATGTTCTGCATCGACGCCGGGACGATGGCGCGGCCCGACTGGGCGGCGACCAGGCCCAGCGCGGTCTGCACTTCGCGCACTTCGATGATCCGGCGGGGGTTGCATCCATGGTCGCGCATGATCGTCAGCAGCTGGTCGGCATAGCTGGGGCGCGGCTGGCTGGGGTAGATGATCAGCGTGCCGGCGGCCAGCGCCTCCAGGCTGACCTCGGTGTCCGGCTGCGCCGGCAAGTCGGTGGGCGAAAGCGCCGCCACCAGCGGTTCCTGGAACAATATCTCGCGGCGGATCGCCGGGTCGTCCACGCGCACGCGGCCAAGGCCGGCGTCGATCCGGCCCGCCTTCAGCGCCGCGACCTGCTGGATCGTCGTCATCTCCACCAGCTCGACGTCCGTGTCCGCCGCATGGGCGCGGAACCGCCGCACCATCTCGGCCAGCGCGCCGTGCATGATGGATCCCACCACGCCCATGACGAAGCGCGGCTGCTGCGCGGACGCATATTGCTGCATGGTCTTGGGGATCTGGTCGATGCTCGCCAATATCTGCGCTGCCTGTTGATGCAGGATGCGGCCCGCCTCGGTCAGGCGCACCGGCCGGCTACCCCGGTCGAACAGCGCCACGCCCAGGTCCTGCTCCAGTTCCTTGATATGCCGGCTCAGCGGCGGCTGCGCGATACCAAGGCGGTCTGCGGCTCGGGTGAAATTCTGCTCGGCCGCGACGGCCATGAACGATCGAAGGTGGCGCAGTTCCATACTATACTACTCCGGTATCATAGGATGCGGACTAAGTCTTTCTGGAATCCCGTTCAACCCGCTATTTCATTCATGGAAAGGTACCCGACAATGGTGACAATTGATCGCGTCGACACGTTCATCGTCGACGTACCCACTATCCGGCCGCACGTGCTGGCAATGGCGACGATGCACAGGCAGACGCTTTGCATCGTGCGCGTCCACTGTTCCGACGGCATCGTCGGCACGGGCGAGGCAACGACGATCGGCGGCTTGGCTTACGGCCCTGAAAGCCCCGAAAGCATAAAGACGAACATCGACGCCTATATCGCCCCGATATTGCAGGCCTGCGATCCCACCCGGCCGGCCATCGCGATGGCGCAAATCGCCAAGCATGTCGTCGGCAATAATTTCGCCAAATGCGCCGTCGAAACCGCGCTGCTCGACGCGCAGGGCAAGCGTGCGGGCCTGCCGGTCAGCGAACTGCTCGGCGGCCGCGTCCGCGATCGCCTGCCCGTCCTCTGGACCCTCGCCAGCGGCGACACCGGCAAGGATATCGAAGAAGCCGAGCAGATGATCGCCAGCGGACGGCACAATGCCTTCAAGCTGAAGATCGGCAAGCGGCCCGTGGCGGACGATGTCGCCCATGTCGGCGCCATCAAGAAAGCGCTTGGCGACCGCGCCAGCGTTCGCGTGGATGTCAACATGGCGTGGGATGAAACCACGGCACGCACCGGCGTTGCGATGCTGGCGGAAGTCGGCTGCGACCTGGTTGAACAGCCGCTTATCCGGCATAATCTCGCCGGCATGGCACGCCTGGCCGCGCGGTCGGCGATTCCGATCATGGCCGATGAAGGGCTGCAAGGCCCTACGACCGCTTATGATCATGCCAACCAGGCAGCCGCCGATGTCTTTGCCGTGAAGATCGAGCAGTCGGGCGGTCTTTTCGCCGCAAAGCAGGTGCAGGCGATCGCCGACGCGGCCGGGATCGCGCTCTATGGCGGCACCATGCTGGAAGCGGGCATCGGCACGATCGCGTCTGCCCATGTCTTCGCAACCTTCCCGCAACTGTCCTTTGGCACGGAGCTTTTCGGCCCCTTGCTGCTGACGGAGGAAATTCTGCAAGAGCCGTTGGATTATTCGGACTTCTCGCTGGCCGTGCCCAAGGGGCCGGGCCTTGGCGTGGAGCTGGACGATGATCGCTTGTCGTTCCTGCGGCGCGACGCGTCCCGCGCCACCATATCGATTCCTACAGCAAAGGCTGGTTGAAATGCTTTTCAAGGTTGAAATGGATGTCAATATTCCGCTGGATTACGATCCGGCGCGGCTTGACGAACTGAAGGCGGCTGAAAAGGCGCTTTCTCAGGAGCTTCAGCGTGCCGGTAAGTGGCGGCACATCTGGCGCGTTGCCGGGCAATATGCCAATGTCAGTATCTTCGATGTCGAAAGCAATGCAGAACTTCACGATCTGCTGATGACTTTGCCTCTGTTTCCGTTCATGGATATCCGCGTGGCGCCGCTGTGCCGACATCCTTCGTCGATTCATGAAGACGATCGCTAAGAATCATATTCCCAGGAGAGATCAGATGAATACTGATTTTGTGAAGACTCAACCCGTCCAAACTCTTCTCGACCGCGCCAGCGGCGTCGATGTGGAGGGCGGCGACCGTCGGCTCAAGGCCATTACCCGCGACCTCGTCGAAGCGGTGATGACGGTCATCGTCAAGCATGACATCAACGAAAGCGAATTCTGGAAAGCGATAGACTTTTTCCAGAAGGGCGCCGGTGAATTCGGCCTGATCGTGCCGGGCGTTGGCCTGGAACATTTCCTTGACCTCTACATGGATGCCAAGGACGCGGAAGCCGGGCTGTCGGGCGGCACGCCGCGCACCATTGAAGGGCCGCTCTATGTCGCGGGCGCGCCGCTGGTCGAAGGTGACGTCAACCTTTCCGACGACGCGGACGATACCGGCACGCTGTACATGTCCGGCACCGTCACCGGCCCGAATGGTGAGCCCGTCACCGATGCCATTCTGCATGTCTGGCACGCCAATTCGATGGGTTGGTATTCGCATTTCGACCCCACGCGCGAGCAGACGCCGTTCAATAACCGCCGCCGGATCAAGCTCGGCAAGGACGGGCGCTATTCCTTCCATTCGAAGATGCCCAATGGCTACAGCGTGCCCCCCGGCGGCGCGACCGATCAGCTGATGAAAGCCGTCGGCCGTCACGGCAACCGTCCTGCCCACGTGCATTTCTTCGTAGAAGCGCCGGGCTATCGCACGCTGACGACGCAGATCAATTTCGGTGACGATCCGTTCGCAGCCGACGACTTTGCGTTCGGCACCCGCGAAGGTCTGCTGCCAGTCCCGAACCGTCAGGGCGACACCGTCCATATCGCGTTCGACTTCCAGTTGCAGAAGTCTGCTGAGGCAACGGATGAAAGCTTCTCCGCTCGCAGCCGCTTGGCCGTCTGACAAGCGACCTTAACAAAAGCCGCCCTTCCCCATCTGTGGGGAGGGGCGGTTAAGCACGAACGGAATTGATAGGGCGAAGGCGATGGAAAAGCAGTTCATTATTACGGGAGACGGCTGCCGCATCGCCTATCGGTTCGATGGTAAAGAAGGTGCCCCGATCCTGCTGCTGTCCAACTCCCTGGGCACTGACATGCAGATGTGGGAACCGCAGCTTGCCGCCTGGAGCGCCCATTTCAGAATGCTGCGCTATGATCAGCGCGGCCACGGCGCGTCGGATGCGCCCGTCGGCGGCTATTCGCTCGATCGGCTGGGTCGAGACGTCATCGAACTTCTCGACCAGCTGGAGATAGAAACGATTGATTTTTGCGGCCTTTCGCTTGGCGGCATGACCGGCCAATGGCTGGGCATCCGCGAAGGACATCGGGTCCGCCGGCTGGTTCTGGCCAACACCTCAAGTTTCATGGGGCCGCCTTCGGCATGGGACGCCCGGATCGCCCTGGTGCGCGAAAGCGGCATGGCGCCCCTCACCTCGGCGTCGCTTGAGCGATGGTTCACCGCCGACTTCGTGGCAAGCTCACCCGACGCCATCGCGCCGATAGTCGCGATGCTCCAATCGACCGATAGCCAGGGCTATGCTGGCTGTTGCGCCGCCATACGGGACATGGACATGCGTTCCACTATCGCGCTGATCCGGAATGAAACCCTCATCATTGGTGGTAGCCAAGATCCAGCCACGCCGCCACCGCATAGCGAAGCATTGGCCGCCACGATCCCCCGCTGCCGGCTCGCCATGCTGAACACAGCGCATCTCGCCAATGTGGAGCGCCCCGCCGAATTCGGTACGCAGGTGTCGGACTTTCTGCGGGCTGAAACTGTCGTCGGCATCGATTCATTGTAGGTGGGCGGCAAAGCAGATCCAGGCGAATGCGCCGCATCACCGGCAGCGGAACACCTATGCCCCTGCCCGCCAGGATCAGCCCGCGCGCCCCAGGCTATCCGATGCCGGATGCTCCCGCGAAGATCAATGGACGCCGGCTCGACGGCGCCAACTCAAACGTCACGCCATCAGCAGGGTCTGCATTGCGCTATCCCGAAGGTTCCACGCAACCCTGCTGTCCTCAAAAGGATGTCATTTCTATCGGGGACAGAAAGTGTATATTCTAACCGGCAGGAACATTGGGGTGCAATCCGGCACTTCATTAACTCCCCTATGCTTAGTTCAAAGTAAAGCTGGGCATGTGACACTGAGTTCGTTAAGTTGATCACAGGTTACATGCGGCAGTGATTAATCGCAGTTAGCAAGGCGCCCATCCCCAAGCATCTTGCTGTCACTTTCGGCTATTCATCGCAGGACCGAGTTCCTGAACAAGGCAATCGACTACCTGCTGAACCTTCGGCAAAAGATGTCGGCGCTGTGGATAAACAGCCCAGATCGGTTCGTCATCGGGCTGAGCATATTCCAGCAACAGCTCTACCATACCGTGCTGTAGAAAAGGCATGACGTAGAAATCGGGAAGCTGACAGTCACCGAGACCTGAAACGCAGGCCTCCATGACCGCATGCCCGCTATTGCACCCGAAACGTCCCTTCGGGCGATGGGTGATTTTCTGATCGTGAACCTTAAAATGCCAGGCGCCCGCTGTACCTGCGATGCATTCTGTCCGTCGTCAGAACATTCGGCACGGATTGCGGCGTAAATTAGCGGAGTGCGGGCCTCGTCTGGGGGTTGATGTTACGCGGCGAGCTTGCGGTGTTGCAAGCGCCGATGCTCGATGGTCTGCCGCTTGATCCTTTCACGCTGTTTGATGATGGCTGCGGCCCTGCCGAAGTAGGCGTCGGCGGGCGTCACGTTGTTCAGGCTCTCGTGGTAGCGCTGGTGATTATAGTGCTCGACAAAGGCCTCGATCTGAGCCTCGAGATCACCTGGCAGGAAGTAGTTCTCCAGCAGGATGCGGTTTTTCAGGGTCTGGTGCCAGCGCTCGATCTTGCCCTGCGTTTGTGGGTGCAGCGGAGCACCGCGCACATGGCTCATGTTCTGGGCCTCGATATATTCAGCCAGTTCGCTCGCGATGTAGCTGGGGCCATTATCGCTGAGCAGCCTGGGCTTGTGCAGCACGGTGGCGCTGTCGCAGCCCGAGGCCTTGAGCGCGAGGTCGAGCGTGTCGGTGACGTCCTCGGCGCGCATATTGGTGCACAGTTTCCAGGCGATGATATAGCGCGAGAAGTCGTCGAGCACGGTCGACAGATACATCCAGCCCCAGCCGATGATCTTGAAGTAGGTAAAATCAGTCTGCCACATCTCGTTCGGCCGGGTGGTTTTGGTGTGGAACTGATCGGCGGCCTTGATCACGACATAAGCCGGGCTGGTGATCAGGTCGTGGGCCTTCAAAAGGCGGTAAACCGTGGCTTCGGACACGAAGTAGCGCTTCTCGTCGGTGAAGCGCACCGCCAGTTCGCGCGGTGACAGCTCGCTGTAATCCAACGCCATCTCGACGATCTGGTCCTGGATGTCGTCGCCGATGCGGTTCCACACACGGCTCGGCGCCGATGGCCGATCTTCCAGCGCCTCAGGCCCGCCCTCGAGGTATCGATCATACCAGCGGTAGAACGTCCGGCGGGGGATGCCTAGCTGGTCCAGGGTGCGCTTGGCGGGCAGGTGCGACTGCTCGACGATCCTGATGATCTCGAGTTTCTCGGATGCAGGATACCTCATTCTTCGTCGCCCCCATCCGCAATCATGCTTTTTTTGAGCAGCCGGTTTTCCAGCGTCAGGTCGGCCACGCATTCCTTCAGGGCGCGGGCTTCGCGGCGCAGGTCCTGCACCTCGCCAGTGGTCGCGGCACGGGCGGTATCACCAGCCAGGCGGCGCTTGCCCGCTTCCATGAACTCTTTCGACCAGGTGTAATACAGGCTCTGCGCGATGCCTTCTTTGCGGCACAGCTCGGCAATGCTGTCCTCGCCACGCAGCCCGTCGAGCACGATGCGGATCTTGTCTTCAGCCGAGAAGTGGCGACGGGTCTGGCGCCGAATATCCTTCACAACTCGCTCAGCAGGGGCCTTTGTCGGCGATTTTTTCAAGGAGGGTTGAGCCTTCATCTTCGTTCCTTCGTCACTACGACGAAGCCCCAACCCTCCTTAAATCACAACCTCAAATCTGTGCCATTGGTGCTGACGGCGGACACGTGTCCGTCGTCAGAACATTTGGCGCAGATCTCGGCGTAAATTAGCGGAGTGCGGGCCTCGTCTGGGGCCGCTTCAAGGATGAGATCGTCCCCGTCACGATCAAGGGGCGCAAGGGCGACACGGTCGTCGATGCGGACGAATATATCCGCGCAGGCGCGACGCTGGAGGCGATGCAGGGCCTACGCCCGGCATTCAAGAAGGACGGAACAGTAACTGCAGGCAACGCCAGCGGCATCAATGACGGCGCCGCCGCGCTGGTCCTCATGACGGCGACAGATGCTGCGCAGCGCAACGCGCCGGTGCTTGGGCGCATCGCTGGCTTTGCGACCTGCGGCGTCGATCCTGCGATCATGGGTATCGGCCCCGCCCCCGCATCGCGCAACGCTCTGGCAAAGGCAGGCTGGTCGCTCGCCGACCTCGACCTGATCGAAGCCAATGAAGCTTTCGCCGCTCAGGCGCTTGCGGTTGGGCAGGAACTTGGCTGGGACCCGGAGAAGGTGAATGTGAACGGCGGCGCGATCGCAATCGGGCATCCGATCGGCGCATCGGGTGCCCGCGTGTTGACCACCCTGCTCTATGAAATGCAGAAGCGGGACGCGAAGAAGGGCCTCGCCACCCTCTGCATCGGCGGCGGCATGGGTGTCGCCATGTGCATCGAACGCTGAGCTAAGCTTCCATCCACCAGCACGACTGCCGGTCCCGACCGCGATAGAGGTGTCTGTCGTCAGAACATTTGGCGCAGATCGCGGCGTAGATTAGCGGAGCGCGGGCCTCGTCCTGGGGTTGATATTAAGCGGCGAGCTTGCGGTGCTGCAAGCGTCGGTGTTCGATGGTCTTCCGTTTGATCCTTTCGCGCTGTTGGATGATGGCGTCAGCCCTGCCGAAGTAGGTGTCGGCGGGCGTCACATTGCCGAGGCTTTCGTGATATCGGCGGTGATTATAGTGGTCGATGAAGGCCTCGATCCGGGTCTCCAGATCGCCGGGCAGGAAGTAATTTTCCAGCAGGATCCGGTTCTTGAGGGTCTGGTGCCAGCGCTCGATCTTGCCTTGGGTCTGGGGATGCATCGGGGCGCCGCGGACATTGCTCATACCGTTGGCACCGATCCATTGGGCCAGCTCCTCGGCGATGTAGCTCGGACCATTATCGCTGAGCAGCCTGGGCTTTTGCACGACCCTGGCTGACGAACAGCCCGAGGCTTTAAGCGCCAGTTCCAGCGTGTCGGTGACGTCCCCGGCGCGCATGGTGGTGCAAAGCTTCCAGGCGATGACATAGCGGGAGAAGTCGTCGAGCACGGTCGACAGATACACCCAGCCCCAACCGATGATTTTGAAGTAGGTGAAGTCGGTCTGCCACATCTCGTTCGGCCGCGTCGTCTTGGTGTGGAACGCATCGGCCGCCTTGATCACGATGAAGGCCGGGCTGGTGATCAGGTCATGGGCTTTCAGAAGCCGGTAAACCGTCGATTCCGACACGAAGTAGCGCTTCTCGTCGGTAAAGCGCACAGCCAACTCGCGGGGCGATAGCTCGGACTGGTCCAGCGCCATCTCGACGATCTGCTGCTGGATATCGTTGCCGATGCGATTCCACACCCGGCTCGGCGCCGATGGCCGATCCTCCAGCGCCTCCGGCCCGCCTTCGAGGTAGCGTGCGGATTCCGAGGTGATCGCGCGCACCATTCCGATTTGATGGCGCGCGGGCTTCCGATTTAATGGCGCGCAGTGTTCCGCGAATTGTGCGCGCAGCATTCCGAGGTGATCGCGCGCAGTTTGAGAT
>NZ_LARW01000077.1 GCF_000971055.1 Sphingomonas sp. SRS2 | reverse complement strand
GCCCCCCCCCTGCCCCCCGCCCCGCCCCGCCTGCTAGGCGCGTGGCCCATTGCCGGAGCGGGCGAAAGACCCGATCGATCCGGCCCCAACGGGATAGTGGAACGAGATAGATGAGCGAAGAGACGGGCCCCGCCGAGACCTTGACCAACGGCGAGGATCATCTGCCGCAGGTGGCGATGATCGCCCAATATGTGAAGGATCTGTCCTTCGAAAATCCCAACGCGCCAGGCATCTATCAGGCCCCCGAGCAGCCGAAGATCGATGTGCAGTTCAACATCGGCTCGCAGGTGGCGGGAGACGACGTCTACGAAGTCGCGCTCAAGATCGACGTCAAGGCAACCCAGGGTGAGATGACCGCCTATGCCGTCGAGCTCGTCTATGCCGGCCTGTTCGGCATCCGCAACGTGCCCGAAGAGCATCTTCCGCCCTTCCTGCTCGCCGAAGCGCCCCGTCTGCTCTTCCCCTATGCGCGCCGCGTGGTGGCCGATGCGATTCGCGACGGCAACTTCCCCTCGCTGGTGCTCGAGCCGATCGACTTCGGCGCGCTCTACATGCAGCAGGCGCAGGAACAGGCCGCACTGGCCGAAACGCAGCCGGCGGGCGAAGCCTGAGGGCTGATGCACTTGAGTCTCCCGTCATCCCGGCGAAGTCCGGGATCCATGTCTCTCCCGGCGCCAGCTGCCTTGGCGGGCGACGGCGAACATGGACCCCGGCTTCGCTGGGGTGACGATATAGGGCTCTGAGATGAGCCTGCTCCGCGCCAGCGCGACGATCGGCGGACTGACGCTGATCAGCCGCATCCTCGGCTTCCTGCGCGACATGCTGATGGCGCGCTTCGTCGGCGCGGGCTTCGCGTCGGACGCCTTCCTGATCGCCTGGCGGCTGCCCAACCTGTTCCGCGCGCTGTTCGCGGAAGGCGCCTTCTCCGCCGCCTTCGTGCCGATGTTCAACCGCACCGTCGCCGAGGGCGAAGCGCGTGAACCCGGTAACGGCCTGGCAATCGCACTGCGCTTCGCGGAAGACGTGCTTGCGGTACTGCTGCCCTTCCTGATCCTCTTCACCATCATCATGATCCTGGCGGCAGGGCCGATCGTGTGGACGATGACCGGCGGCTTCCCCGATGGCGGCCCTGAAAAATTCGCGCTCGCCACCGAATACACGCGGATCACTTTTCCCTATCTGATGCTGATCTCGATCGTGTCATTGCTCGGCGGCATCCTCAACTCCCTCAACCGCTTCTGGGTGAACGCCGCCGCGCCGATCCTGCTCAACCTCTGCCTGATCGGCGGCTTGCTGTTCTTCCGGGGCCATAGCGATGTCGAGACCGCGCGGACCCAGGCGATCGCAGTAACCGTCGCGGGCGTGCTTCAACTCGCCTGGCTGATCCTCGCCTGCTGGCAGGCCGGTGTGCGGCTGCGCGTCCGCCTGCCCCGCCTCAGCCCCGAGGTGAAGCGGCTGCTCGCGCTGATCGGTCCGGCCGCGATCGGCGCGGGCGCGGTGCAGTTCAACCTGCTCATCTCCACGACGCTCGCCGCGCGCTTCCTGCCCGAAGGGTCGGTTTCCCATCTTTATTATGCCGACCGGCTGAACCAGCTGCCGCTCGGCCTGATCGGCATCGGCGTGGGCACCGCGATGCTGCCCAGCCTGTCGCGCCAGCTGAGCGGCGGCGATGCCAAGGCGGCAATGGATACGCAGAACCGCGCGATTGAACTGGTGCTGCTGCTCACCCTGCCAGCCACCGCCGCTCTGATGGTGTCCGCCACCCCGCTGATCCGCGGCCTGCTCCAGCACGGCATGTTCACCGCGATCGACACGATCGCCACCGCCCGCGCGCTCGCGGCCTTTTCGCTGGGATTGCCGGCCTATGTGCTGATCAAGGTCCTGACCCCGGGCTTCTACGCGCGCTCCGACACGAAGACCCCGGTGCGGATCGCGATGCTCGCCATGCTGGTCAACCTCGGCCTCAACCTCGCGCTCATCTGGCACCTCGCGCATATCGGCCTGGCGCTGTCGACCGCGATCGCGGCCTGGGTCAATGCCGGCCTGCTCTACTGGACGCTGCGCCGCCGCGACCATTTCGCGATCGACGACCGGCTGCGGCGGACCGCAGTCCGCCTGATCGCGGCGACGCTGGCGATGGCGGCGGTGCTGTTCCTGCTCAATCCGTGGGTCGATCCATGGACCGGCCGCACCCTCTTCGAACGCGTCGCCGCGCTGTCGGCGATGATCGGCGTCGCGGTGGTCATCTATTTCGGCCTGGTGTTCGGGCTGGGCGCCTATTCGGTGAGCGGCCTGAAGGCACAGTTTCGGCGGAAGCGGTAACCTTCGAACTGTTACCCTAGCGAAGGCTGGCGGTTCGGAAGAATCTGCCGCTGGGTAAGTTCGTACCAGTCATCCATCATGCCCGCGATCCGCTTCAATGCCGACGGGATGTAGTGATGCGCATGAGCGTGGAGATCACCGAGGGATAATTCATCCTCGAGCTCTATGACGGAAAAATGGTCAGGATATCGCTGCGCGACCGCCCGCCAGGCTTCGTTGAAGATGACATGAAGTTGCTGTGAGCGAACGGCATCGCAGTCCCGATGGACATTGTACAAAGTGGCATATCCCGACTGCGGGGGCAGGATCAGAAGGCACTTGTGCCCTCCGGCTGCAACCATCTCGCCAAAGCGGGCCATACAGAGGCGAACGAGATCGATATCCAATGCCCCAGGGATGCGTTCTCCCCATCGCCAGACGGCGTAATCCGTAGCAGCGGCATAGACGAGATATGGCGGAAATTTTTGGGCCGTGAATTCGCCCGTGTGCATCATGGGAAGGGTAAAAAGCCGCGGCCGGTTGTCATGATCGATCATGTCCCGAAAACGGCTGTAGTGATAGAGCGCGCCCGACTGGCAATCCGCCATAACCCGCAACCGGATAGCCGCCCAATCGCGAGGTGACTCCCTGGCAAGTATCTTTGCGCGGATATCGGCGTCAGCGAACGAGGCAGTTGCAATCATCGTGGCCGGCTGAGACGGCAGGGGTTTGCATAGCTGGGCCGGATCGATTTCAACACGATACTCACGGAAAGCATCGACCATGAAGGCTTCGATTCCCATGTGCATGATTCGGCATGAGAACGCCAAATGTTCGATCACATTATTGTAATGATTATAAATCCCTGCGCCAACCAAGCCGTAATATCCGTATCGGTCCCATGCGAACACTGAGACAACATGATAATGATCAATGTCGAGTATATATCGATTGATTTCCCCAGGTGATACGCAACTATTAGTGTAGTTAAGCTGGTTGCTTCGGTTGATTAATTCTTCAATTCGGTTCGCGAAATCGAAATTATCCATTCTAAAAACTATGGAAGCTCTGATGTCGCTTTGTGCGAGAAAATCCTCGTCGGTAAGATCAATCTCCTCGCGCGCCGCCAGCTTGGCCTCGAGAATTCGATAGTCGGCTACACGGCTCTTCCGGACGTTCGCATGACTTTCCGCAATGGCCTGGAGCAGCGCGTCGCATTCGGATGAAGTCGCGTCCATAACGCGGATACCCGACGCCGCTCCCGCCACTTCATGGAGATTGTGGGGGTTGTCGTCGATGAAAAGCACGTTAGCCGGGCGCAATTGCATATCGGCAATCATCTGCTTCACCGCCGGCCCCTTGGGAACGAAGGCGATGCGCGGGAAAACAAACTCCTCCCAAAGTCCGAACATTTCAAGCTTCGCGCGAGCAACGGCCAAATCGTTTTTGGAGCAGATGGCCGATACGATTCCACGGCTATTCAAGGTGCGCACATAGTCGGCGCGGCGTTGGTTGAGGACTGGCTCGTCGCCTTCGGCCAGGGTTCCCTGCCACAGGGTATCGTCAAGATCCCAGATGACGAGCTTTATATCGGACGACCCATCTTCTTCCGCCGATCCAAAGGAATCCAGGATCGTCGCGGCGACATTGAAGAAATAGAGACTGGTCCGTCCCGCTTCCGCATTTCGCAGGAAGCGGGAGACAAGTTCTCCGTCGCCCGCGATTCCCTGCAAAAGCGCGAGACATAAAATCGCCGCATCGTCGAGTTCCGTCAGATCGGCATCGGCCGGGTCCGGACATAGCGCACCGAGCAATAGATCGTGGGCAAATCGCGCAAAGGCCGGTGGGCAGTTCGCCATCGCAGCGAGAACGGAATCGGCGCGGCCAAGGTTAAGTCCGTCGAGGAGCAGATTGAGCATATCCACCAGGATGAGTTGGCCCTTTTGGGCTTCACAAAAATCCTGGTCCAAGCCGACGAACGAAAATAGCTGAGGCAATGACGCGAGATCGCCTTCACTTAAAAAATCCGCAGCAATCTCAAGAACGTCGTCTGTAGCGTGATTTGACACCGACGCTCGCTGCACTTTCATGATTCACCTCGAACGCCGTTCTCTCCTACATTGGCGAACATGGTTAAGATCACGTGAAGGATATGGCCTTCTGGGGGTGGCGATTTTGGCGGTATGATGTGAATCGGCCATATTGTCCGGAGCTGCCGCGATTATGGCTGTTTTCGTTCAATATGAGTGGGCTCTGAAGCAGACCTTGACCTCCCCTGCACCGCACCGCAAAAGCCCGCCCTATGACCCATAAGCGCACAGTCTCGGGCATCCAGCCCACCGGTAACCTGCATCTCGGCAATTATCTCGGCGCGATCCGGCGCTGGGTGGCGATGCAGGACGAAGGCGAGTGCCTGTTCTTCCTCGCCGATCTCCACGCGATCACGGTGCACAACGACCCGGCAATGCTGTCGGCGAACATTCGCGAAATGGCGGCGGCGCTCGTCGCCTGCGGGATCGATCCTGACAAGGCCACCCTGTTCCGCCAGCGCGACGTCTCCGCCCATGCCGAGCTGTGCTGGCTGCTCAACGGCACCGCGCGGATCGGCTGGCTGAACCGGATGACCCAGTTCAAGGAGAAGTCGGGCAAGAACCGCGAGGGCGCGTCGATCGGCCTTTACGGCTATCCCGTGCTCCAGGCCGCCGATGTGCTGCTCTACCAGACCACCCATGTGCCCGTAGGTGAGGACCAGAAGCAGCATCTCGAACTGGCGCGCGATATCGCCACCAAGTTCAACACCGATTTCGGTGTCGAGCTGTTCACCCTGCCCGAGCCGGTGATCGGCGGACCCGCTGCGCGCGTCATGAGCCTGCGTGATGGCACCGCCAAGATGTCCAAATCCGATCCGTCGGACATGAGCCGGATCAACCTGACCGACGACGCCGAGACGATCATGTCGAAAGTCCGCAAGGCGAAGACCGATCCCGAGCCGCTGCCGGACTCCATTGAGGGGCTCGAAGGCCGTCCCGAGGCGCGCAACCTGATCGGCATCTATGCCGCGATGACCGACGCGACGCCGGCCGATGTGCTGGCGCAGTTCGGTGGTCAGGGCTTCGGCACGTTCAAGCCTGCGCTGGGCGAACTGCTGACGGCGAAGCTCGGCCCGATCGCCGATCGGCTGAAGGCGCTCAAGGCCAATCCCGACGAGCTCGACGCGATCCTCGCTAAGGGTGCTGAAAAGGCCCGCGCACTCGCCGCGCCGACCATGGCGGCGGCGTACAAGGCGATGGGGCTGTAGCCCTCGCCGCCCCGGCAAAGGCCGGGGCCGGCACGGGCTCGTGCCTCAACCTGTCCGCAAACGGCGTGGCGGCCCCGGCTTCCGCCGGGGCGACGGTATCAGCTGGCTTTCTTCACCACCGGCTTCACCACCGGCTTTTTCGCGGGACTCTTCTTGGCAGCCGTCTTCTTGGCGGCGGGGGTTTTAGCAGCCGGCTTGCGACCACCCTTCTTGCCCTTGGCCGGCCCCTTGGCGGCGCGCTCGGCGAGCATTGCCAGCGCGCTTTCCAGCGTCATGTCGTCGGGGTTGGCGCTCTTCGGCAAGGTCGCGTTGGTGACGCCATCGGTGACATAAGCGCCGAAACGGCCCTCCATCAGCTTGACCTCCTTGCCCGTCTCCGGACTGGTGCCGAACTGCTTGAGCGGTTCGCGCCCCGCGCCGCGCCCGCCCTTGGCTTCGGCGGCCTCCGCCAGCTTCACCACCGCCGCGTTCATGCCGATCTCGAACACTTCGGCGGTCGAGGTCAGCCGGCCATATTTGCCGTCGTGGAGCAGATAGGGCCCATAGCGGCCAATCGACGCGGTGATCGGGTTGCCCGTCTCGGGATGTGCGCCGACGGTGCGCGGTAGCGACACCAGCCGCAGCGCCATCGCCAGATCGAGCTCGTCGGCCGGAACGTCCTTGGGAATCGAGCCCCGCTTGGCATCCTTGCCGTCGCCGAGCTGGATATAGGGTCCGAACCGTCCGGAGCGCTTCGACACTTCGAGGCCCGTTTCCGGATCGGTGCCCAGCACGACCGGGCCGCTGTCCGCGCCTTCATTTGCGCCGCCCGCCTGCGCGAAGCGGCGGGTATATTTGCACTCGGGGTAGTTGGAGCAGGCGATGAACGCGCCGAACTTGCCGCCGCGCAGTGACAGGCTGCCCTCGGTGCAGACCGGACATAGCCGGGGATCGGTGCCGTCCTCCTTCTCGGGGAAAAGATAGGGGGCGAGGAACTCGTCGAGCGCCTTGGTGACGTCGGACGGCTTCTGCTCCATCACCTCGATCGTCTTCGGCTTGAAGTCCTTCCAGAAGGCTTCGAGCACCGCCTGCCAGCCGGCGCGGCCGCCGGACACATCGTCGAGGCTTTCCTCGAGCCCGGCGGTGTAATCATAGCTGACGTAACGCTCGAAGAAGCGTTCGAGGAAGCTCGTCACCAGCCGCCCGCTCTCATTCGGGGTGAAGCGATTCTTCTCGACCGTTACATAGTCGCGGTCCTTGAGCGTCTGCAGCACCGAGGCATAGGTCGACGGACGGCCGATCCCCAGTTCTTCCATCTTCTTGACGAGGCTCGCTTCCGAATAGCGCGGCGGCGGCTGGGTGAAATGCTGCTCGGCGGTGACCGCCTTCCTGGCGGGCGCATCGCCCTCGCGCATCCGCGGCAAGCGGCGCGATTCCTCGTCGCCCTCGTCGTCGCGCCCTTCCTCGTAGATGGCGAGATAGCCGGGGAAGAGCACGACCTGTCCGGTCGCGCGCAGCCCATGCTGGCCGGTGCCGTCGGTCAGCTCGACCGTGGTCCGCTCCAGCCGCGCCGACGCCATCTGGCTCGCCAGAGCACGCTTGAAGATCAGGTCGTAAAGCCGGGCGTGGTCGCCGCCGCCGTAGCGATCCTTGGAGAAATCGGTCGGGCGGATCGCCTCATGCGCTTCCTGCGCATTCTTGGCCTTGGCGACATAGTGGCGCGGCTTGTCCGGGACGTAGGAGGCGTCATACCGGTTGGCGATCGCGCCGCGCGCCTCGTTGATCGCGCCGCCGTCCATCTGAACGCCGTCGGTCCGCATATAGGTGATCGCGCCGTCTTCGTAGAGGCCCTGCGCGACCCGCATCGTGTGGCTCGCCGAGAAGCCGAGCTTGCGCGCCGCTTCCTGCTGCAGGGTCGACGTGGTGAAGGGCGGTGAAGGATTGCGGGTGAGCGGCTTGGTCTCGACGCTGGCGACCGAGAAGCGGCCCGCCTCGACATCGGCCTTGGCGGCCTCGCCATCCTTGCCGTTGCCGATCGTCAGCCGCTCGATCTTCTGCCCCTTCCAGCGCACGAGGCGCGCGATGAAGGGAATGCCGTCATGCTCCATGTCGGCCGCGACCGACCAATATTCCTGGGCCTTGAAGATCTCGATCTCGCGCTCGCGGTCGACGACGAGGCGCAACGCCACCGACTGGACGCGGCCCGCCGATTTGGCGCCGGGCAGCTTGCGCCACAGCACCGGCGACAGGGTGAAGCCGACCAGATAGTCGAGCGCGCGGCGGGCGCGATAGGCGTCGATCAGATCCTCGTCGAGCTCGCGCGGATTGGCCATCGCCTCCAGCACGGCAGGCTTGGTGATCGCGTTGAAGGTGACGCGCTGCACATCCTTGGGCAACGCCTTGCGCTTGCGCAGCACTTCCTGGACATGCCAGCTGATCGCCTCGCCCTCGCGATCGGGATCGGTGGCGAGGATCAGCGTGTCGGCGGCCTTCGCCTCATCGGTGATCGCCTTCAGCTGCTTGGCCTTGTCCGCATAGGCCTCCCATTCCATTTCGAAGCCATTGTCGGGATCGACCGAACCGTCCTTCGCGGGCAGATCGCGGACATGACCATAGGAGGCGAGGACGCGATGGCCCGGCCCCAGATATTTTTCGATGGTCTTCGCCTTGGCGGGAGATTCTACAACAACGAGCTTCATGGGCTTCCGGCAATCCTCTTACGCGCGTGCATATACACGTACGAGGGTGGAGAGCCGGGAGGAGGGTCGTCAAGTGTCCCTGAACTGACGGTGCGAACTATCGCAACGGCCGATGCAGGTCGTTTCGGATGATAAACCGATTGCCCGACGCAAAAGCCCGCGCGATATGCGCGCCTGAGCATTCAGGCGAATGCTGGATCGCGACTGGGGAACATCATGACATCTTTGGCGCTTGCGCTGCTCATGCAGCTGACGGTCACCGAGGCGGTGGCGGCTGTCGACCCTCCGGTGGCCGCAGGGGGCAAGATCGTGCTGTACCGGCCATCGAGCATCATGGGCGCCGGCGTGGGGTGCCCGATCCGTTACAAGGAAAAAGAGATCGTCGAGCTTGGCCGCGGCAAGTTTGCGGAGTTTCCCGTGCCAACAGGCCGGTTCATCCTGACCAACAAGACGAGCAGCGTCGAAGTGATCGTCGACCCGGGCGAAACCCGCTATGTTCGCTGCACGATCAAGCCCGGCTTCATGACTGGCCGAGCCGATCTGCAGATCGTGGATGCCGAAACCTTCGTCGAGCATCAGGCGGACTTTGAACGGAAAGACGTCACCTTTCAATTGGCCCGTTAGGGCTTCGTCCAATCAGTCAGGCGGCAAGGCTGACTCGCCCGCCGGCATGGCGCTCGATCCGTCCGGCGAGTTCGAGTTCGAGCAGCACCATCTGCACGATCGCCGCCGCGACCCCGGCCTGGCGGATCAGTTCGTCGACCGGCAGCGGCACCGGCCCGAGCAGGTCAATGATCGCCTGCCGCGCGCCAGCGTCGGCATCGGCGGGCGGGCCGGGCCGATAGGCCTGAGGCGCGGCCGAGACCGCGCCGATCGGCGACAGGGCCTCGACAACGTCGGCGGCCGACTGGACCAGCGTCGCGCCCTCGCGGATCAGCAGGTTGCAGCCTTGCGCGCGCGGATCGAGTGGGGAGCCGGGCACTGCCATCACCTCGCGACCGAACTCGGTGGCGAGCCGCGCGGTGATCAGCGAACCCGATTTGGGCGCGGCTTCGACCACCACCGTGCCCATCGCGAGACCGGCGATGATCCGATTGCGATAGGGGAAGTGGCGCGCGCGGGGCTCGACGCCCGGCGGCTGTTCGGCGATCAGCAGGCCGCGTTCGGCAATGTCCTGCTGGAGCGCGGCGTTCTCGGGCGGGTAGGCGATGTCGATCCCGCCGGCGATCACCGCCGCCGTCCCCGCATCGATCGATCCAACATGAGCAGCGGTATCGATGCCGCGCGCCAGCCCCGACACGACGAGCATGCCGTGCTCCGCCAGATCATGGGCGAGCATCCGCGCGAAGCGGACCGCCGCGCCGCTGGCGTTGCGTGCACCGACGATCGACACCGCCTGCCGGTCGAGCAGCGACAGATCGCCCCTGACCGTCAGCACCGGGGGCGCGGCCTCGATCTGATCGAGCAGCAGCGGATATCCTTCGAGCCCACGGAACAGGAAGCGCGCGCCGATCGCCTCGACCCGGGCGAACTCGGCCTCGGCGGCGGCGACAGGGAAAACCGCGGGCGCGGGACCACCGCCGCGAAAGGCGAGATCGGGCAGGGCTTCGATCGCGCGGGCGGCGCTGCCGAACCGGCGGACGAGATGGATATAGGCGACCGGCCCGATGCGGGGCGTGCGGATCAGCCGCAGCCGGGCGAGGCGCTCCACCGGGCCTGGGTCGGAAGCGGAGCTTATCGCCCGCCGACCTTGGGTTCGGTGCCGTCGATCAGCCGCGCGATATTGTCGCGATGCTTCCAGACGACGAGCAGTGTCATCATCAGCATCACCAGCACCGCCGCCGATTGCCCCCCCATCGCCGCCGCGATCGGCGCGGCGACCGCGCCCGCCAGGCCGCCCACCGAGGATCGCCGGGTCAGTGCGAGCATCGCCAGCCACACCACAGCGAAAGCGAGGCCCGCCGGCCACCAGGCGGCGAGCGAGACGCCGAGCATCGTCGCCACGCCCTTGCCGCCGCGGAATTTCAGCCAGACCGGATAAAGATGGCCGACAAAGGCCGCGGCCCCCGCCCACAAAGCGAGGTCGGGCTGGAGCCACTGCGCGAGCAGCACCGCCACGGCGCCCTTGCCGCCGTCGAGGAGCAGCGTCGCCGCCGCAAGCCCCTTGCGCCCCGTCCGCAGCACATTGGTGGCGCCGATATTGCCCGAGCCGATCTGGCGCAGGTCGCCCGCCCCACCGAGCCGCGTCAGCACGACCCCGAATGGAATCGAACCGAGCAGATAGGCGCCGATCAGCGTGACGAATGTGGTCGACATAACCATGGACGAAAGCATGCTCCCCAGCCGGCGCGCGCAGCATAAGCCCTGACAAGCGCTTGGCAACACGCACAACGGCACAGAAAGTTTCGGGTACGACATGATCACCGCGAAATCCCCGGAGTTTGGGCGGTTGCGATCCGGCGGGCCGCGCCCTAAGTGAATCGCAATGGCCGACGATCGCCCGATCCTGATGTTCGATTCCGGGGTGGGCGGGCTGTCCGTCCTCGCGCCGACGCGCGTGCTGCTGCCCCAGTCGTCCTATGTCTATGTCGCCGACAATGGCGGCTTTCCCTATGGCGTTCGCAGCGAGGCCGAGATTGCGGCGCGGGTGCCCGCACTGCTCGGGCGGCTGGTAGAGCGCTACCGTCCGCGCCTTGTCGTGATCGCCTGCAACACCGCGTCGACGATCGCGCTCGGCGCAGTCCGCGCCGCGCTCGACCTGCCGGTGGTCGGCACCGTGCCCGCGATAAAGCCCGCCGCCGAAGCATCGAAGAGCCGCGCGATCGGCGTGCTCGGCACCGACGCGACGGTGCGTCAGCCCTATGTCGACGATCTGTCGGCGCGATTCGCCGCCGACTGCACGGTACTGCGTCATGGATCGGCGCGGCTGGTCGAACTGGCCGAGGCCAAGCTGCGCGGCGAACCCGCCGAACCTGCCGATTACGAGGCTGCGCTCGCAGGCCTGCTCGACCAGCCGGGCGGCGAGCGAATCGACACGGTGGTGCTCGCCTGCACCCACTTCCCGCTCGTGGCCGACGAATTGGCCGCCGCCGCGCCGCGCCCGCTGTCGTTCGTCGACGGTGGTCCGGGCATTGCGCGCCGGGTGGCATTCCTCACCGACGGGCAGCTATGGCCCGCGATCGCGACGGGCGAGGCGGTTTTCACGGCGCCGCTCGATATCGGCGAGCCATTGCGCGCCGAACTTGCGGCGCGTGGGCTCGACGCCGTCTCGGTCCTCTAGGCATCGCTCCCTTGTCTCAGAAGCGAATCGTTCTCACTGGCTTTTGCAGTAATGACCTCCTAAAAGGCGCTCGATTCAGCCCCTTGGCAGAGCGGGGCGTTGGGAGCAGGGCTCTTGGACTATAATCGCGTTTTCACCCAGGCGATCGACCGTCTTCACGCCGAAGGCCGTTATCGGGTTTTCATCGATATCCTGCGCAACAAGGGCATGTTCCCCAATGCGCGCTGCTTTGCCGGCCATAACGGACCGAAGCCCGTCACCGTCTGGTGTTCGAACGACTATCTCGCGATGGGCCAGCATCCCAAGGTGATCGCGGCGATGGAGGAAGCCCTCCATGATGTCGGCGCCGGTTCGGGCGGCACCCGCAATATCGGCGGCAACACCCATTATCATGTCGATCTGGAGTTCGAGCTTGCCGACCTGCACGGCAAGGAAGGCGCTCTGCTGTTCACCTCGGGCTATGTCTCGAACGAGGCGACGCTGTCGACGCTCGCCAAGGTCCTGCCCGGCTGCGTGATCTTCTCGGACGAACTCAACCACGCCTCGATGATCGCGGGTATCCGCAATTCAGGCTGTGAGAAGCAGGTCTTCCGCCACAATGATCTCGAACATCTCGAAGAGCTCCTCGCCGCTGCCGATCCGGAAGCGCCCAAGCTGATCGCGTTCGAGAGCGTTTATTCGATGGATGGCGACGTCGCCCCGATCCACGAGATCTGCGACCTCGCCGACAAGTATAACGCGCTGACCTATCTGGACGAGGTTCACGCCGTCGGCATGTACGGCCCGCGCGGCGGCGGCATTTCCGACCGCGACGGCGCGGCCAGCCGGCTGACGGTGATTGAGGGCACGCTGGGCAAGGCGTTCGGCGTGATGGGCGGCTATATCGCGGCCGACCAGATGATCATCGACGTGATCCGCAGCTATGCGCCCGGCTTCATCTTCACCACTTCGCTGTCGCCGGTGCTGGTCGCCGGCGCGCTCGCCAGCGTGAAGCATCTCAAGGCATCGTCCGAGGAGCGCGAGGGCCAGCAGGCCGCCGCCGCCACCCTCAAGAAGATGTTCGCCGACGCCGGCCTGCCGGTGATGGAAACGGTGACGCATATCGTACCGCTGATGGTCGGCGATCCGGTCAAGGCCAAGAGAGTCTCGGACATCCTGCTCGCCGAATATGGCGTCTACGTCCAGCCGATCAACTATCCGACCGTGCCGCGCGGCACCGAGCGCCTGCGCTTCACCCCCGGCCCCGCCCATGACGAGGCGATGATGCGTGAGCTAACCCAGGCGCTCGTCGAGATATGGAGCCGGATGGAGATGCGCCTGGCGGCTTAGGGCTTTCGCCCTAAGCTGGTTTTTGTCTGGCCATCAAATGCCGGGCGCACGGCATCCGCCGTGCGGGGCTTCCTCGCGATAAGCTCGGGCGGCCGTTCGGCCCTGCGGGGTGCTAGGCACCCCGACATTTGCTCTTAGCCTTACGCCACCGATCTACGAAGGCTTGCGTCCGCCGCTCTTATACGGCTTCGCGCCGAAGCGCTTGGGACCGCCTGGGCCGCCCGGACCGCGCCCGGGGCCACCCGGTCCCCGCGGGCCGCGCGGCGGGCCATCGGGCCGTCCGGGGCCACGGGCGGAAAGCTGCGCGCGCGGTGGCGGACCACGACGATCGCGAAGCTGGGCGGGCGGAGGCGTGGGAGCGTCGCCGGCGGGTTCGATGATAACGCCGTCCGCCTCACCCTCGGTGCGTTTGAGCGCGTCGATGAATTTGTCGGCGACGGCGCGCGGCACTTCGAATCGGGTCTCGGTCTGGAAAATGCGGATCGCACCGATCTCGCGCTTGGTGATGTGACCACGGCGGCACAGCAGCGGCATCAGCCAGCGCGCATCGGCATTGGCGGCGCGGCCGACATTCATCCGGAACCAAACAGTGTCCTCGAAGCCCGGGCGCGGCCCCTCATCACGGGTGGTCTGTTCGCGTTCGCCACGCGCCATCGGCGACGCGTCGATCAGATCCTCGGGGGCGGGCAGGCGCTGGCGCTGGGTGCGCACGAAGGCGGCGGCGATCTCTTCGGCGCTGCGCGTTTCGAGCAGCTTGCGGGCGACCTCCAGATCCTCCTCGGACACCTCACCGATCGACAGGCTTTCAACCAGCCGGTCCTGATCCTTCGCGTAAATCTCGTCGGGAGTCGGTACATTCTCCCAGGTCGCGTTGACGTTCGCAGCGCGCAGCAGCCGCTCCGCATGGCGGCGGCGCTGATAGGGGGTGATGATGACGCAGGTGCCCTTCTTGCCCGCGCGGCCAGTGCGGCCTGAACGGTGCTGAAGCACGTCGGGACCGATCGGCAGCTCGGCATGGATCACCAGTTCGAGGCCGGGAAGATCGATGCCACGCGCGGCGACGTCGGTCGCAACGCAGACACGGGCGCGGCGGTCGCGCAGCGCCTGGAGCGCATGGTTGCGCTCGTTCTGGCTGAGCTCGCCCGATAGCGTCACCGCCGCGAAGCCGCGTTCGGTGAGCGTCGCCGACAGGCGGCGGACATTTTCGCGAGTCGCGCAGAACACCATCGCGCCCTTGGCTTCATGGAAGCGCAGGACGTTGACGACGGCGTGCTGGATATCCGCCGGGGCGACCGCCATCGCGCGATAATCGATATCGGCATGCGCCTCGCGCGCGCTGGTCGTCTCGATGCGCAACGCATCGCGCTGATAGCGCTTGGCGAGCATTGCGATCGGCTTGGGCATCGTCGCGGAGAACAGCAGGGTGCGGCGCTCGGGCGGCGTAAGATCGAGAATCTCTTCCAGATCTTCGCGGAAGCCGAGATCGAGCATCTCGTCGGCCTCGTCGAGGATCACCGCACGCAGCGAGCCGGGCTGGAGCGTGCCGCGTTCGAGATGGTCCTTGAGGCGGCCGGGGGTGCCAACGACGATGTGGCAGCCGTGGGACAAGGCGCGCTGTTCGACGCGAACGTTCATACCACCGACGCAGCTCGTCACGCGTGCGCCGAGCTTGGCGTAGAGCCATTGCAGCTCACGCTCGACCTGAAGCGCAAGCTCGCGGGTCGGGGCGATGATCAGCGCGAGCGGCTCGCCCGGACGGGGCAGCGTCTCGGCGCCCTGAAGCAGGGTGTTCGCGATGGCGAGACCATAAGCAACGGTCTTGCCGGAGCCGGTCTGGGCGGAGACGAGCAGGTCGCGATCATGCGCCTCGGCGGCGATCACCTGGGCCTGGACCGGAGTCGGGGTCTCGTATCCACGCTCGGCGATTGCCTCGGCGACCGGCCGCGGCAGGGAAGAAAAGGGCATCTGATATCCGATAGCAAAGGGGGCCGGCGCCTCTCTGCGCGCGGCAATGTTGGCGGCTCCTATAGGCATCGCCGCCGGAAATTGCCAGTCCGGGATGGGCCGTGGCCACTTCGGGGCGGAATAACGCCCGGGTGGGTGCGTAAAGCTTCACGCAATGCCAGCTAGTGAAGAGATGAGTCGCATGCTTCCCCCCGATGCGCCGGTGCGGCGTATGGCAGAGCCGCCCGCGCCGCCGATATCGAAGGCGATCGGGCTCGCTCGGCTGATCTGCATCCTCGGCATCGTCTATGTCCACGGCTGGACCGGGCTGGGCGGTGACGAGATGGCGGCGCAGATGGGATCGGCGCAAGACCTGCTGCGCTGGACCGTGGTCGAACTGTTCGGGCGCGGCGCGGTGCCGCTGCTCAGCCTGGTGTCGGGCTGGCTCGTCGCGGGATCGCTGGCCAAGCGTGGCGCGCGCAGCTTCGTGAGCAGCAAGGCGCGCACCGTGTTGCTGCCTATGCTGCTGTGGAATGTGATCGCGATGCTGCTGGTCGTTGGCGCCGGGAGCATGGGCTGGGTCCGCGCGCCGCTGATAGGCGATGCGCGCTGGATAGCCGACAATGTCGCCAACTTGACCCGCGCGGGCGATATCAACGTCCAGACCGCCTTCCTGCGCGACCTGTTCCTGTGCATGCTCGCCGCACCGCTACTGGTGCGGCTGCGCACCGGCTGGCTCGTCGCGATAGCCGCGCTGGCAATGCTGTGGTGGGTGAGTCTGTGGCAATTCCCGCTGCTGCTCCGGCCCTCTATCCTAGCCTTCTTCATCGGCGGCATCCTCGCGCGCCGTCATGGCCTCGCCCAGCGCGCCGCGCTGCTGCCGCCCTGGCAGGCGGCGCTGCCCTTTCTGCTGGTCGTGCCAGTTAAGACATGGCTGTCGGTCGAGAATGGCGGCGCGGCCGATTTCCATCTCCATGCGACGGCGGCCGTCGATCTGCTGACGCGGGCCGCCGCGGCGCTGCTCGTCTGGCGGGCGGCGAATGCGCTGGCGGCGCGATCCGTCGCCGGCCCGCTGCTGGCGCTGGAGCGCTATGCTTTTTTCCTGTTCTGCTCGCACCTGCTGTTCATGTGGCTGATCGCGCCGAAGATCGGGCTGGTGACGGGCACGATGGGCAGTCCGCTATGGCCCGCTTTCTTCCTGCTCCAGCCGTTGCTGGCGCTCGGCTTCGCGATCTTACTGGCGAAGCTTGTCGAGGCAATCTCGCCGAAGGCCGCCGAGCTGCTCAGCGGCGGACGGCTGGGCAGGGATCAGGCCGCCTCGCCCGCCGCGCGGCCGCTCGCCCAGGCCCATTGGAAATTATAGCCGCCGAGCCAGCCGGTCACGTCGACCGCCTCACCGATGAAATGCAGCCCGGCCGCGCGCTTCGCCATCAGCGTGCGCTGATCGAGCCCGTCGGTGGCGACGCCGCCGATCGTCACCTCGGCCTTGGCGAATCCTTCCGAGCCATTGGGGGTGAAGGCCCAGCCGTTGAGCCGCGCCCCCGCCGCCGCCAGCGCCGGATCTTTGTGCGTTACCAGCGGCCCCGACAGCCCCAGCCGATCGGCAAGGACATCGGCGAGCCGGTCGGGGAATCGCTCGCGCAGGATCGTGCGCGGCTCGGCATTGGGCCGCGCGCGCTTGGCCTCGGTGAGCAGCGCGCGCGCATCTGCGTCAGGCAGCAGATCGAGCGACAATGAGTCGCCATGCCGCCAATAGCTGCTGATCTGGAGGATCGCCGGGCCGGACAGGCCGCGATGGGTGAACAGCGCCGCCTCGCGGAAGCGCGCCTTGCCGATGCTCGCGACGACATCGAGCGAGACCCCCGACAGGCTCTCGAACAGCCGGTCGTCGGCGCCCAGGGTCAGCGGTACCAGCGCCGGGCGCGGCTCGACCACCTTCAGCCCAAACTGGCGGGCGACGTCATAAGCAAAGCCGGTCGCGCCCATCTTCGGGATCGAAGGTCCGCCGGTGGCGACTATCAGTGATGCGGCAGCATAGGTCTCCGCCGGGGTTTCGACCTGGAAAAGATCATCGGCTTTCGACACCGCGGTCACGCGGCTCAGCAGCCGCGTTTCGACTCCACCCCTGGCGCACTCTTCCTCGAGCATGGCGACGATCTGCTTCGCCGAGCCATCGCAGAACAGCTGGCCCAGCGTCTTTTCGTGCCAGGCGATGCCATGGGAATCGACCAGTGCGATGAAATCGGCGGGCGTGTACCGCCCCAGCGCCGATTTAGGGAAATGCGGGTTGGCGCACAGATAGCGTTCGGCCATGCCGCCGTTCACATTGGTGAAGTTGCAGCGCCCGCCGCCCGAGATCAGGATCTTCGCCCCCGCCCGGTCGAGATGGTCGAGCAACAATACTCGCCTCCCCCGCTGCCCGGCGGTGAGCGCGCACATCAGGCCGGCCGCGCCGGCGCCGAGGATGATCACGTCATAGGGAGATGGTGACGGCATGGATCATCGCTGCTATCCGCCGCGGCCATCATGGACAAGCAGAACCGCCCCGACCGCCGCACCTTCGCGATCATCTCGCACCCGGATGCCGGCAAGACCACGCTGACCGAGAAGCTGCTCTATTTCGGCGGTGCGATCCATCTCGCCGGCGAGGTGAAGGCCCGCGGGCAGACGCGGCGGGCGCGATCCGACTGGATGAAGATCGAGCAGCAGCGCGGCATCTCGGTCACCTCGTCGGTAATGACCTTCGAGCGCGGCGGGATCACCTTCAACCTGCTCGACACGCCGGGCCACGAAGATTTCTCCGAAGATACCTATCGCACGCTGACCGCGGTCGATTCGGCGGTTATGGTGATCGACGCCGCCAAGGGCATCGAGCCGCAGACCCGCAAGCTCTTCGAAGTCTGCCGCCTGCGCTCGGTGCCGATCATCACCTTCATCAACAAGGTCGACCGCGAAGGCCGCCCGCCCTTCGAACTGCTCGACGAGATTGCCGATGCGCTGGCGCTCGACGTTTCGCCGATGAGCTGGCCCGCCGGCATGGGCGGCATGTTCGAGGGCATTTACGATCTCGCCCGCGACCGGCTCTACCGCCCCGCCGCCGACGCGACCGGCGCCTATGAGGGCGATGCGATCGCCGTCGCCGGGCTTGGCGATTCGCAGCTCGACGACATTCTGCCCGCCGACACTCTGGCGCAGCTTCGCGAGGAAGCCGAACTCGCGCAGATCGGCTATGCGCCGTTCGACGAGGTCGCCTATCGCAACGGCGACCTGACCCCGGTCTATTTCGGATCGGCGCTCAAGGATTTCGGCGTCGAGCAACTGATAGACGCGCTCGCCGATTTCGCGCCCAGCCCACGCCCCCAGCCGGGTGAACCGCGCGACGTCGATCCGGGCGAGCCCAATGTGGCCGGCTTCATCTTCAAGGTGCAGGCCAACATGAATCCGCAGCATCGCGACCGGGTCGCCTTCATGCGGCTATGCTCGGGCAAGTTCAAAAGGGGCATGAAGCTCAGCCAGATCGGCACCGGCAAGACGATCGCGGTGCACAGCCCGATCCTGTTCTTCGCGCAGAATCGCGAGCTCGCCGAGGAGGCATATCCGGGCGACATCATCGGCATCCCCAATCATGGCACGCTGCGCGTCGGCGATACGCTGACCGAGGGCGAGATGATCCGCTTCACCGGCCTGCCCAATTTCGCGCCCGAAATCCTGCGCCGCGTGAAGCTCGCCGATCCAACCAAGACCAAGCAGCTGCGCAACGCGCTCAACGACATGGCCGAGGAAGGCATCATGCAGGTCTTCCATCCGTCGATCGGATCGCAGTGGATCGTCGGCGTGGTGGGGCAGCTCCAGCTCGAAGTGATGATTTCGCGGCTCCAGGCCGAATATAAGGTCGAGGCGGGATTCGAGCCCTCGCCATGGGACACTGCGCGCTGGATCGCCGCCGACGACGACAAGACGCTGGAGGAGTTCAAGGGGCTTCATCGCTCGGCCATGGCCGAGGACCGCGATGGCGCGCCGGTTTTCATGGCGAAGGATCAGTGGGAACTGAACTATATCCAGGGCAAGTTCCCGAAATTGCGCTTCTCGGCGACCAAGGACCGGCGCTGATCGCATGCCCTGGACGACGACCGATGTAATGTCGTGGCGGGCAATGCTGCTGGCGGCGTCGATGTTCCTCGTCACGCTGGCGCTGTTCGGCGGGCTGGCGCATCATTTCGGGATCGTCGCGATGTGGATGCCGCTGGTCAATTCGGTCGCGCTGATCGCAACCACGCCAAAGGCCTCGTCGGCCCGGCCGTGGCCGATCCTCGCTGGACATGCGGCGACAGCGCTTGTCGGATCAATGGCGGGCTGGCTCTTCGGGGCGTCGGTGCTGGTCGCGATCATCGCCGCGACGATCGGGCTGCTGCTGATGATGCTGTTTCGCGCGGTACATCCTCCAGCGGCGGCCACCGGTCTTGTCTTCACGCTTCACCCTGTACCGCCGCACCTCGCGGTGCCCCTGCTGATGCTGGGGGCCGCGGCGGTGGCGCTGGTCGGCGTTGGGCTGCGCCGCTGGACCGTGCGAACGGTTGAACCTTCTTCCTGATCCTCATTCCAGCGAAAGCTGGAATCTCTCGTTCCTTCATGCTCAACCTGAAGCAACAGGTCCCGGTTTTCGCTGGGGCGACGGGAGTGTGCGCCGATGCTGTTCCGGATTCTGATCTCTTCACTCCTGCTGCTGGCCGCCGCGCCGCTGCGCGCCGCCGACATCGATGCAGCATCGATCGCCGAGGTCGACCGCATCTTCGCGCAGTGGAAGGTCGACGCGCATGTGCCGGGGCTCGTCTACGGCATCGTCGCCGACGGCAGGCTCGTCCATGTGAAGGGGCTGGGCGTGCAGAACCTCGACGGCCGCAGGCCGGTCGACGACGATAGCCTGTTCCGCATCGCATCGATGAGCAAGGCGTTCACCGCGCTTGCCATCCTCAAGCTGCGCGACGAGGGCAGGCTCTCGCTCGACGCTCCCGCCGAACGCTACGTTCCCGAGATGCGCGGCTGGAAATATCCGACCAGCGATGCGCCGCGCATCACCGTGCGCGACCTGCTCAATCATATCGCCGGCTTCGTCGACGACAATCCCTGGGGCGACCGGCAACAGCCGCTGACCGAGCCCGAATTCACCGCGATGCTCAAGGCCGGGGTGCCCTTCTCGCGCCCCGCCGGTATCGCCATGGAATATTCGAACTTCGGCTATGCGACGCTCGGCCGGATTATCACCAACGTCGCAGGCAAGCGCTATCAGGACTATATCCGGGATACGCTGCTGCGCCCGCTGGGGATGAACTCCACCGGCTATGACGTTGCCGCCTCCCCGCCCGCGCGGCGCGCGCTCGGCTATCGCTGGCAGGACAATGGCTGGCTGCGCGAGCCCGACATGGCGGACGGCGCCTTCGGGGCGATGGGCGGAATGGAGACGAGCGCGAGGGACTATGCCCGCTGGGTCGGCTTCCTGCTTTCGGCGTGGCCTGCGCGCGACGGGGCCGACAAGGGACCGGTGGCGCGCGCGACGGTGCGGGCGATCGTCGAGGGATCGAATTTCATCTCCGCCGAGATGCGGGCCACGGCGATCGGCGGAACCCCCTGCCGGCAGGCTGTCGCCTATGGCATGGCATGGCGGATCGTCGACGATTGCGATCTTGGGCGGGTGTTGACGCATGGCGGCGGATATCCGGGATATGGATCGGTAGTGACGCTTCTGCCCGACAAGGGCGTGGGCATCTTCGCCTTCACCAACCGCACCTATGGCGGCCCTTCGATGCCCGCGTTCCGCGCCGCGCTGGCCCTCAAGGCGGCAAAGGCGCTGCCCGACGATCGCGAAACGGCGGCGAGCCCCGGCGTGATCGCGGGCTATGCCGCGGCACGCGCGATCTGGGCGGCGGGCGACGTGATGGCGGCGCCCGGCCGGCTGGCGATGAACTTCCTGATGGATCGCGACGCGGCGCACTGGAACACCGACCTCGCCCGGTTGAAACGCGAGGTCGGCGGCTGCGCGACGACCGAATCCGTCACCGCGACCACCGCAATGGCGGGCAAGTTCACATGGACCTGCGAAACAGGCCGGATCACCGGCAGCTTCCTGCTGGGCCCGACAGCGACACCCACGCTGCAGGAGCTCAAGCTGGCGGTCGCCGCGCCCTGATCGCAGCGCGTTTCAGATAGGACGGAAAGAAAAGCCAAGGCGAACGTTCTCCCCTCGTTACGACAAGAGGAGTGTTGCGTGCGCCTGCTGAAAACCCTGATCCTGACTACTGCCGTCCTGCCCGCCATGGCGATGGCGGCAGCCCCCGACCCGCGCATATTGGGCGCACAGGTGCTGCTCGACCGGCTCGGTTTCGGTCCGGGCGTAATCGACGGCGCGAAGGGCGCGAGCTTTACCGGAGCGCTCAAGGGCTATCAGGAAGCGAAGGGCTTGCCTGAGACCGGCCAGCTCGATGCGGCGACGCTGGAGAGCTTCGAGCCGCACCGGGCGATGCCGACCGTCATCGAAATCAAACTCAACGAGCAAATTCTCGAAGGACCGTTCGTCGGTCCGCTGCCCGCAAAGGAGATCGACAAGGCCAAGATGAAGTCACTCGGCTATTCGGACGCGGCGGAAAAGCTCGCCGAGCGCTATCACACCACGAAGGCGACGCTGATCGCGCTGAACAAGCCGGGCGCGAAACTGGCCGTGGGCGCGGTGATCAAGGTGCCGAACGTGATTCCACCGAAGCAAGAGTTCGCTGAAAGCCTCAACCCGGCCTGGCGCAAGACGCTGTGGACGCTCAATGTCGGGTCGGATCAGCCCGAAGGTGCGAAGGTCGTCGTCGACAAGTCTGACAGCGTGCTGCGCGTCTTCGACGGCGCAGGCAAGCTCGTCGCGCAATTCCCCGCGACGATGGGCAGCGGCCATGATCCACTGCCCATCGGCAACTGGAAGATTCAGGGCGCGGCGTATAACCCGCCCTTCCATTATAATGCCGAACTGTTCTGGGATGCCGAGAACAAGGACGAGAAGGCGCTGCTGCCGCCGGGTCCGAACGGACCTGTCGGCGTGGTCTGGCTCGATCTCGACAAGAAGCATTATGGCATCCACGGGACGCCGAACCCCGAAAAGATCGGCCGGACGGAAAGCCATGGCTGCATCCGCCTGACCAATTGGGATGCCGCGCGGCTGGCGATGATGATCAAGCCGGGCACCCCGGCGACCTTCCAAGAATAAGTCTGGCCCGGCAGGAGGAGAGAGGGATGATCCGCAAGATCGCAATGCTGCTATTGGTGGCGGTGGTAGGCTATGTGATCTGGGTGATCATCCTCAACCTGCCGGGGAATGACGCGCCCCGTACAATGGCCACATCGCCCGCCCCAGTGGCCAGGATGGGGGCCGGCACGGGCAAGACCATCGAGGTGGTTCGATCCGGCCCACTGGTCATCCCGGTCGCCGGGATCGTCGCGAACCAGCTCACCGACACTTTCGACGATGCGCGCGGCGAGGGCCGCATCCACGATGCGATCGACATCATGGCGCCGCGCGGCACCCCGGTGATCGCCGCGGCGGCCGGCACGGTCGAGAAGTTGTTCGAGAGCAAGTTGGGCGGCACCACCGTCTATATTCGCCGCGACGGCGGGCAATGGATCGACTATTACGCCCATCTCGACGCCTATGCTCCCGGCCTGACCGAAGGACAAAAGGTACCCCAGGGCCATATGATCGGCACCGTAGGATCGACCGGCGACGCCAGCCCTGAAGCCCCCCATCTCCATTATGCCATCAACGCGATGGCGCCCGGCGAAGGCTGGTGGCAGGGCAAGGCGATCAATCCTTATCCGCTGCTCACGCGGCGATAACGCCGGCCGAGGGGTGACATTCCCCGCCCCCGTGCCAATATCGGCCCCATGACCTTTTTCCGCACCGCCTTCGCCTTCCTCGCCCTGCTGTCGATGTCCGCCGCCGCCCAGGCCGCAGACAAGCTGGTGCTCGCCTTTGGCGATAGCCTGATGGCGGGGTACCGGCTGCCGCCGGGCCAGGGATTCGCGCCCCAGCTGGAGGCCGCGCTTCGTAAGCAGGGGATCGCGGCGCGGGTGCATAATGCCGGGGTGTCGGGCGACACCACCGCACAGGGACGCGCGCGGCTGAACTGGGTGCTTGCCTCGCTCAAGGCCAGGCCCGACGTGGTGATCGTCGAGCTCGGCGCGAACGACATGCTGCGCGGGCTCGATCCGGCGCGGGCGGAGGCCAATCTCGACGCGATCCTCGCCGAACTGTCCAAGCGCAGGATCAAGATCCTCCTTGCCGGCATGGTCGCGGCGCCCAATCTGGGGCCAGATTATGCGAAGCGCTTCAATCCGATCTATGCCCGGCTGGCCGCAAAATATCGCGTGCCGCTCTACCCCTTCTTCCTCGCTGGCATAGTCGGAGACCGGTCGCTGCACATCGGCGATGCGATCCACCCCAATGCACGGGGCGTTTCCGTAATCGTCAAAGGCATCACCCCGCAGGTGGGAAAGCTGCTGACAAGCCGGTAATCAGTCCCGTTGCAGTGAGCACTTAGAGTCCCTAAGCTTCGTTACGGGACGGAGCAGGGGGAGGGCTTCGATGATATGGGCGGCGTCGTCATCGGCGCGAGGACCGGTAGGGCGACCAGCGGGCGACATCGGCGATGACGCGCGTGAAGCCTTTCTTGTCCATCTGCGCGAGGGCGTCGCGGCGGCCGCGGCAGGCGACGGCGAATTCGTCGTCGACCTTTCGGCCGTCGAACATATCTCGGCCACGGCGTTGATGGCGTTGACGATCGCCCGCAAGGAAGCGATCACCAGCGATGTAAAGATCGTACTGGCGCGGCCCAATCCGGCGATCCGCGAAGTGCTGGAGATAAGCCGTTATCAACTGATCTTCGACATCGTCGACGATCTCGACGCCGATGGCGGCTGAGGAGCTTTAGATGCTGGTGCGCTTTTGGGGAACGAGAGGATCCTTGCCGGTTGCTCCCCGCGCGCGCGTCATCGAGGACAAGCTGACCAATGCGCTGATGCGCGCGTCGGGCCGCAGCTTCGCCGACGAGGCCGCAGCCCGAGCCTTCATCAATGACGAACTGAGCTTCGGCGAGGGCCACACCTATGGCGGCGCGACCACCTGCCTGGAACTCGAAGGCGCCGACGACAGCTTCTTCATTCTCGACATGGGATCGGGCCTGCGCGAGCTGGGCAACGACGCCTTCCGCCGGATCGCCCAGCAAGGACGATCGCGGACGTACAACTTCTTCATGTCTCACCTGCATTGGGACCATATCATGGGCTTTCCCTTCTTCGGGCCGGCCTTTGATCCGGGCGCGCATATCATCATCCATTCGGGCCATGCCGACTGCGAGGCTGCGTTGCGCCGTCAGCAGGAGGAGATCAGCTTCCCGGTCGCGTTCGACTGGCTGCGCGCCAAGATCGAGTTCAAGGTGCTGACGCCGGGCGAAACCCATGTCGTCGACGGTGTCGAGGTGGAGCTGATGCCGCAGGACCACAGCCATGTCTCCTACGCCTGGAAGTTCCGCAAGGACGGCAAGACGCTGGTGTTCTCGACCGACGCCGAGCACCGGATGGAGGACATCGAGGACAAGGAGGCGTTCGAGACCTTCTTCGACAAGGCCGATCTGGTCATCTGCGACACGATGTATTCACTGGCGGAGAGCATCACGCTGAAGGCCGACTGGGGCCATTCGAGCAACGTGATGGCGGTCAACCTCTGCCACGGCGCGGGGGTGAAGAAGCTGGCGCTGTTCCATCACGAACCGACCAGCAGCGACGCCGACATCGACAATCTGTTCGACGAGACGGTCCGCTACGAGGCGCTCAACCGCAAGGACCGGACGCCGCTCGAAATCGTCTGCTCGTATGACAGCCTTGAGCTGGAGATCTGAGGCGGCTCAGCTAGCCGGAAAATCCGACCGCTCGGCCAGCCCGGCGATGTCCTGCACATTGATCGAACCGATCCCCGCCGCGTCTATCACGACACGCTCCCGCTCCGCCGTCGGCAGCGCCATCACATGCGCGACCAGCTCGGCCAGCGGACCGCTTTTCAGCGTCTTGAAATCGTAGAACATATCGGACCCGCCGTCGCTGCGCTCATGAAGCTGCGCCGGGGCATCCCAGTTGATATCTTTCATCTCTTAACCCCTGGAAGCGTTGTCCGCAGTCTGGCCCGCCGCGCGCCGATCCGCAACATGACAATGCGCAAAGGCCGGTGGCGGGTCGGCGCTGGCATGACGGACGCAACATGTCTACAGCCGCGCGCCATGCATGGCTGGCTCATCATCGACAAACCTCTCGGCCCGGGCTCGACCGATATCGTCTCGGCGGTGAAACGCGCCCTGAAGGCCGGCAGCTATGGCAAATACAAGGTCGGTCATGGCGGAACGCTCGATCCGCTGGCGACGGGCGTGCTGCCGGTCGCGCTCGGCGAGGCGACCAAGCTGTCGGGGCGAATGCTCGACGCCGACAAGGCCTATGACTTCACCATCGGTTTCGGGATCCAGACCGACACGCTGGATGCCGAGGGGAAAGCGGTTGCGACATCCGACGTCCGCCCGACCCGCGCCGCGATTGAGGCGGCGCTGGTGGGATTCACCGGGCCGATCGAGCAGGTGCCGCCCGCCTATTCCGCGCTAAAGATAGACGGCGAGCGCGCCTATGATCGCGCGCGGGCCGGCGAGACGTTCGACATCAAGACGCGGCCGGTGACGATCCACCGGCTCGTCGTCCAGGCGCCCGCCGATAGCGGAGAAGGCGACGAACTGCCCGAGATCACCCTCTCCGCGACCGTCTCCAAGGGCACCTATATCCGAAGCCTCGCGCGGGACATCGCGCTCGCGCTCGGCACCGTGGGGCATGTCACCATGCTCCGCCGCACCAAGGCCGGGCCGTTCACGCTCGAACCCGCGATTTCGCTGGACAAACTGGACGAACTCGCTAAGGCCCGGCGGCTTGAAACGGCACTATTGCCGTTGACGGCAGGGCTGGACGACATCCCGGCTCTTTCCGTCACCCCCGATCAGGCACATGCGTTCCGCCAGGGACGCCGGCTGACCGGGATCGCCGCACCCACCGGCCTCAACCTTGCGATCGAGGGCGAAACGCCCGTCGCGCTGGTCGAGGCCGATGACCATGAGGTCTGGGTGGTGCGGGGCTTTAACCTGATGTCGAAGGAAGACATATGACCGTTACCGCCGAGCGCAAGACCGCGATCATTGCTGACAACGCCCGTACCGAGGGTGACACCGGCAGCCCCGAAGTCCAGGTCGCGATCCTGACCGAGCGCATCGTCAACCTGACCGAGCACTTCAAGACCCACGCGAAGGATAATCACTCGCGCCGCGGTCTGCTGATGCTGGTCAACAAGCGCCGCAGCCTTCTCGATTATCTCAAGAAGGAAGACGCTTCCCGCTACGCAGCGCTGATCGCAAAGCTCGGCCTGCGCAAGTAACCCCTTCAGGACGGCCCCGGAAACGGGGCCGTTCGTCATTTCCGGCCTGGTGCAATTCGGTACCGGGCGGGACGGCGGGCATAAGCTCCCGTCACGGCAGGCCGAAAGCGGCCTGCCCCACGCGATGGTCGAAGGCGCGATGTGCGCCGCCATCCGCATAGGCCCCGGCCGCATAGGGCGTCCGGAGACAAGGAAATCAGATGTTCGATACGAAGAAAGTAGAAGTCCAGTGGGGCGGCCAGACCCTCACGCTGGAAACGGGCCGCGTCGCGCGCCAGGCCGACGGCGCGGTGCTCGCGACCCTGGGCGAAACCGTCGTCCTCTGCGCCGTTACGGCGGCGCGCAGCGTCAAGGAAGGGCAGGACTTCTTCCCGCTGACCGTCCATTATCAGGAGAAGTATTTCTCCAGCGGCCGCATCCCCGGCGGCTTCTTCAAGCGTGAGCGCGGCGCGACCGAAAAGGAGACGCTGGTCTCCCGCCTGATCGACCGCCCGCTCCGCCCGCTTTTCCCGGAAGGCTTCTACAACGAGGTCAACGTCATCGCCCAGGTGCTGAGCTATGACGGCGAGAACGAACCCGACATCCTGGCGATGATCGCCGCCTCGGCCGCGCTCACCATCTCCGGCGTTCCCTTCATGGGCCCGATCGGCGCTGCCCGCGTCGGCTATGTCGACGGCGAATATATCCTCAACCCGACCGACGCGCAGGTCGCGGCGGGCGAGCTCGATCTCGTCGTCGCCGGCACGCATGACGCGGTGATGATGGTCGAATCCGAAGCCAAGGAGCTTTCGGAAGAAGTCATGCTCGGCGCCGTCATGTTCGCTCACCGGGCGAGCGGCGAAGTCATCAAGGCGATCATCAAGCTCGCCGAGAAGGCTGCCAAGGATCCGTGGGAAATGGCGCCCCAGGCCGATCTGTCCGCCGCCAAGACCAAGCTCAAGAAGCTGGTCGGCAAGGATATCGAGGCTGCCTACAAGCTGACCGACAAGTCGGCTCGCTCGAGCGCGCTCAACGAGGTCCGCGCCAAGGCGAAGGCTGCTTTCGCCGACGCCGCGCCACAGGACCAGATGGCCGCCGGCAAGCTCGTCAAGAAGCTCGAGGCCGAAATCGTCCGCACCGCAATCCTCAAGCATGGCCGCCGCATCGATGGCCGCGACACCAAGACGGTTCGTCCGATCGTCGCCGAGGCGCATTTCCTGCCTCGCGCGCATGGTTCGGCGCTGTTCACCCGTGGCGAGACGCAGAGCATCTCGACCTGCACCTTGGGCACCAAGGAAAGCGAGCAGATGATCGATGGCCTGACCGGCCTGCGTTACGAGCACTTCATGCTCCACTACAACTTCCCGCCCTATTCGGTCGGTGAAGTCGGTCGCTTCGGCGCGCCGGGCCGTCGCGAAGTCGGCCATGGCAAGCTGGCATGGCGTGCGCTGCACGCGGTGCTGCCGACCAAGGAGGAGTTCCCTTACACGATCCGCCTGACCTCGGACATCACCGAGTCGAACGGCTCGTCGTCGATGGCGACGGTGTGCGGCGGTTCGCTGGCGATGATGGACGCCGGCGTGCCGATCAAGCGTCCGGTCTCGGGCATCGCAATGGGCCTGATCCTCGAAGGCAAGGACTTCGCGGTGATCAGCGACATCCTCGGCGACGAGGATCATCTCGGCGACATGGACTTCAAGGTTGCGGGCACGTCCGAAGGCATCACCACGATGCAGATGGACATCAAGATCGCCGGCATCACCGAGGAGATCTTCAAGGCCGCGCTGCTCCAGGCGAGCGAAGGCCGCGCCCACATCCTGGGCGAA
Organism: Sphingomonas sp. SRS2; assembly: GCF_000971055.1. Taxonomy (GTDB): domain Bacteria; phylum Pseudomonadota; class Alphaproteobacteria; order Sphingomonadales; family Sphingomonadaceae; genus Rhizorhabdus. The sequence goes on along the minus strand of NZ_LARW01000077.1, from coordinate 112,764 downwards.
ATGGCCAAGGCGCTCGACTCGACCCGGACCGAGCTGTCGGCGCACGCGCCGCGGATCGAATCGATGTCGGTTCCCAAGGACAAGATCCGCGACATCATCGGCACCGGCGGCAAGATCATCCGTGAGATCGTTGCCACCACCGGCGCGAAGGTCGACATCGACGATGACGGCACCGTCAAGATCTCGTCGTCCGATCCCGCGCAGATCGAAGCCGCAAAGAACTGGATCATCGGCATCGTCGCCGAGGCCGAAGTCGGCAAGATCTACGACGGCAAGGTCGTCAACCTGGTTGATTTCGGTGCGTTCGTGAACTTCATGGGCGGCAAGGACGGTCTCGTCCACGTCTCGGAGATCAAGAACGAGCGGGTCGAGAAGGTCTCGGACGCCCTGAGCGAAGGCCAGGAAGTCAAGGTCAAGGTCCTCGAGATCGATCAGCGCGGCAAGGTTCGCCTGTCGATGCGCGTCGTCGATCAGGAAACCGGTGAGGAACTGCCCGACACCCGCCCGCCGCGTGAAGGCGGCGACCGTGGTGATCGCGCTCCCCGCAGCGATCGTGGCCCGCGCCGCGATGGCGACCGTGGTCCGCGCCGTGACGGCGGCGATCGTGGTCCCCGTCGCGACGGCGGCGATCGTGGTCCCCGCGGCGAAGGCCGTGGCGATCGCGGCCCGCGTCGCGAAGGCGGCAATGACGACGGACCGGCGCCCGAGTTCGCGCCCGCTTTCCTGAAGCGCGACGACGACTGATCCTCAGTTCCGAACAAGAAGAAAAGGGGAGCAGCGATGCTCCCCTTTTTTTGTTCCGGGCCAGCATGTTAGGCTGATGCCATGGAGCAGCATGACTGGCCTTATTATATTTTTGTCGGCGCCTGCTTCGCGCTGGCGATCGTCATCCGCGTCCGCAGGATCGGCAAGACCCAGCGGCTCCGGCTCGGCACATTGTGGATCATTCCCACCGTCTTCATGCTGTTCGCCGCGGCGGTCTTCGTCACATCTCCGCCCTCCGCTTCCGGCTGGCTATGGATCGGGCTGGGACTGGCGGCAGGCAGCGCAATCGGCTGGCAACGCGGACGGCTGGTCGAGATCGGGCTCGATCCGCAAAGTGGACGCCTCAACCAGCGCAGTTCCCCCGCGGCGCTGATCTTCATTGGCATGCTGATCGGGGTCCGCTGGATCCTGCACTATATCGTCGAACTGAGCGACGCGCGCTGGCATCTCGGCGCAATGCTGGTCAGCGGCATCTTCATCGCTTTCGCGGCCGGCGTGCTTACCGCCTATCGCATCGAAATCTACTTGCGGGGCCGTCGATTGTTACAAGGCCGTTAACCTCGATTAGTAGTTGTAGTTTTACGAATATTGCGGCCTCCCCACGGGACTGGCTAGATGGCCGGAACCGGTTTGGGGGGAAATTTGGCGAGTCCATGGGCCCAGTTGCTGGAGCGGCTTCCGCTCGGTCGTGATCGGCCGATGCTGGCCTATGGCTGCACGCTCGCGATCTGCGCCGTCTCGTTCTCCGTGCGCATGCTCGCCGAACCGCTGCTGCCGGCGGGCTTTCCTTATGTCAGCTTCTTCCCGGCGGTGATCCTGTCGACATTCCTGTTCGGCGTACGGCCGGGCATCCTGGCGGGTATCCTATGCGGCCTCATCGCCTGGTACTGCTTCATACCGCCCTATTTCGCGGTAAAGATAACGGGTGGCATTGTCTTCGCGCTGGGCTTTTATTCGGTCGTGGTGGTGATCGATATCCTGCTGATCGACTGGATGCAGCGCGCCAACCGCCGGCTTGCCGATGAGCGCGAACGCAGCGAACGGCTCGCCGAACGCGGCGAGCTTCTGTTCCGCGAGCTTCAGCATCGCGTATCGAACAATCTCCAGGTCGTCAGCGGGCTGCTGTCGCTGCAGATGCGCGGCATTTCGGACGAGACAGCCAGGCTCGCGCTCGACGACGCCGCACGGCGACTGGCGCTGATCGGCCGCATCCACCGGCAACTCTATAATCCGCATGGCGATCAGCTCCATCTTGCGGCCTTTCTCACCGAATTGGGAGCGGACCTCGTCGAAGCGAGCGGAAAGGCAGGGGTCGATTTCCGGGTAGAAGCGCCGGAGGATATCGACCTCGCCCCCGAAGCGGCGGTGCCGATGGCGCTGATCGTCGCCGAGGCGGTAACGAACGCCATCGAACATGGCCTGGCTGGTCGGGAAAAGGGGGAGGTGCTGATCGAGGTGTGGCAGCGCAAAGACGGCTCACTCGACATTGATGTCAGCGACGATGGCGCAGGGCTCCCGTCTGGCTTTGACCTCGCCACCACCGACAGTCTGGGCCTCCGCCTCGCCCAGATGCTTGCGCGGCAACTGCGCGGCAGCTTCATCCTGAGCGGTGGGACGCGGACCGTCGCGCGGCTAAGGCTGCCCGCGCACTAATCCTTCTTCGGCTTCTTTATCTTGCTGGGCGGCGGGCCGCTCTTGACGAGGCTCGTGAGCGGACAGCGATGGCCACGCACGATGATCGTCGAGAAGCTGTCGAAATCGCCGATGCCGCGCGTTTCGAAGCCGATCGCAGTGGCGAAATCGAGATCAGGGCAGTAGCCGGCGAGCCTGGCATGATACCATTGCCGGCCCGGCCCCTGGATATAGAGCGCCTGGCGGCCGTCCGCCTGCCAATTGTCGATCGAGCCACTATTGGCGAAGGGAATGCGCGCCTGCCGCGGCTCCTTCGCGGGGGCAGTATCCGCCGCCACAGCCGCGCTCGACAGCAGCACGGCCGACCAGGCGAAGATGATCAGCTGTTTCATTCCCGCAAGGATAGCCCGGCGTGCCTGAACCGGGCCTGAGCATGGGCATTCACAGATGCGCGCCGCGCCGCCAGCCCATCTGTTCGGCATAATGGCGGCGGCACAGCGCGACATAGCGCTCATTGCCGCCCACCTCGATCTGCGCGCCCTCCTTGACCGCGAAGCCCTCCGCATCGACGCGCAGGTTCATCGTCGCCTTGCGGCCGCAGGCGCACACCGCCTTCAGCTCGATAAGATTGTCGGCGATCGCGAGCAGCACTTCGCTGCCGGGAAAAAGCTGCGCGCGGAAATCGGTGCGCAGTCCATAGGCCAGTACTGGAATGTCGAGTTCGTCGCACACCGCCGCGAGCTGGAACACCTGTGCGCGGGTCAGCCACTGCGCTTCGTCAACCAGCACGCAATGGACGGGCGCTTCGGCCAGTTCGATGGCGACCTCCTCGAACAGATCGCTTTCGGGATCGATCGCATTGGCATGCGACGCGAGACCGATTCGCGAGCTGATCTTGCCCGGCTCGAAGCGGTCGTCGAAGGCAGCGGTAAACAGCAGCGTCCGCATGCCGCGCTCGCGATAGTTGAAATCGGCCTGAAGCAGCGTGGCCGATTTGCCCGCGTTCATGGCCGCATAATAGAAATAGAGCTTCGCCATCGCGCTATCCTAGCGCGCGGCGCGGCGCCGACAATGTTCGCGATATAAGCAATCCATGCCCCCAACATGCAACGAATCGGACGCTACAATATTGGCGGCGGACAATCACATCTTTCTGGCGGAGCCCGCCCTCATCGACGATAGCCGCGCATGATGAAGATGCCTCCCGAGGATACGCCCCGCGTCCGCTTCCGCTGGTCGCGCTATCACGCAATGATGATCGCTGTGCCCGCCGACAAGGCGGTGCGCGACAGGCTGATCTCGGGCCTTGGCGCGCTGATCGGCATCATCGCGACCGGCCTGCTGGTGCGCAGCCTCGCGGGCGCGGGTGCACACATGCCGCTGCTGATCGCACCGATCGGTGCGGCGGCGGTGCTGTTGTTCGCGGTGCCCGCCAGTCCGATGGCGCAACCCTGGGCGGTGTTCGGCGGCAATATCGTCTCGGCGATCGTCGGCGTGTCCGCGGCGCGCCTCGGGGCCGACCCGATGGTTGCGGCCGGGCTAGCGGTGGGCGGCGCGATCGCGGCGATGGCGCTAACGCGATCGCTTCATCCTCCCGGCGGCGCGGTCGCGCTGACCGCGGTGCTCGGCGGGCCCGGGATCCACGATATGGGCTATAGCTTCGTCCTGGCCCCGGTCGGCGTGGGAACGGTGCTGCTGCTCGCCATGGCCTGGAGCTTCCATCGCTTTTCGGGCCACAGCTACCCGCATGTCGCCAAGGCGCTGGCCGAGCCGGCGAGCTCAGCCGATTTCTCGCGGGAAGACCTGATCAAGGCGATCGCGGACTATCCGGACGTGCTCGACGTCGGCCTCGCCGATCTCGAGGAGCTGCTCCACGCCGCGGAGCATAATGCCGTAGCGCGACGGTGGACCGAAAAGACCTAGATTTGTTCGACATATCTGACCGCGGCGCCAACCAGCTCCGCGCTTCAGCCATGCCGAAACGACTTCAGGCCTCGCCCTCGTCGCGGGTCAGGTCCCGCGCGACCTTGGGCTGGCGAAGCAGCTTGTCGATATGACTGCCCTCGTCGAAGCTTTCGTCGGCCAGGAATTTGAGCTTCGCGGCATATTTGGTGTTCACCCGCCGCGCGACCTCGCTCTGCAGATAGGCGGTGTTGGTGCGCAACGCCTTGATCACCGCTTCCTCATTCGCGCCGAGCAGCGGCTTCACGAAGGCGGTGGCGTGCTTGAGATCCGACGACATGCGGACTTCGGTCACGGACACCATGTGACTGGCGAGCGTATCGTCGTGCACGTCGCCGCGCATCAATATGTCCGACAGGGCATGGCGCACCTGCTCGCCGACGCGGAGCAGGCGGACCGACTTGCCTTCGGCAGTTTCGTTACGGCGCATGACGCGGCCTTTCCAAAGGACGCGTCACCCCAGCGCAGGCTGGGGTCTCAGGCGGCAGGGAGGACCTGCGCATATCTCCTGAGATCCCGGCCTGCGCTGGGATGACGCTCTGTTCCTACAGCGTCCGTTCGCGTTCCTCGACCTCGAACGTCTCGACGATATCGCCGGGCTTGATGTCGGTCGTCGAGTCGAGGGTAATGCCGCATTCGAGGCCCGCGCGAACCTCCGGAACGTCGTCCTTGAAACGGCGCAGCGACGAGATCGCACCATTATAGATGATGACGTCATCACGCAGGATGCGCGCGCGCAGCTTCTGGCGGATATAGCCCTCGACCACGAGCAGGCCGGCGGCCTTGCCATGCTTACCCGCCGAGAAGACCTCGCGGATTTCGGCGCGTCCGACGACATGCTCCAGATATTCCGGACCAAGCTGGCCGGCCATCGCGGCGCGGATTTCGTCGAGCAGATCGTAGATCACGTCATAATATTTAAGCGCGACCCCGTCCCGCGTGGCGATCTCGCGTGCCTTGGCGTTGGCACGGACGTTGAAGCCGATGATCGGCGCCTTCGACGCGGCAGCCAGGCTGACGTCGCTCTCGGTGATCCCACCGACGCCCGAATGCAGGATGCGAACCTGGATCAGGTCGGTCGAGATCTTGTTGAGCGAACCGACGATCGCCTCGACCGAGCCCTGGGCATCGGCCTTCACGACCACCGGATATTGCTGGGCCTGCTGCTCGCGCAGCGCCGAGAACATCGACTCGAGGCTGGCGGGCGCCGAGGTGGTCCGCTTCGCCTGGATGACGCTGGCGCGATAGGCCGCGACCTCGCGGGCGCGCGCCTCGTTCTCGACGACCGAGAGCTGATCGCCCGCACTCGGCACACCCGACAGGCCGAGAACCTCGACGGGCAGCGACGGGCCCGCTTCCTTGACGTTGCGGCCCTTGTCGTCGATCAGCGCGCGAACCTTGCCGCTCTCCGCACCGACGACGAAGATGTCGCCGACCCGGAGCGTGCCACGGTTGACCAGCACGGTCGCGACCGCGCCACGGCCCTTGTCGAGCGTGGCTTCGACGACAGTGCCTTCGGCGGCGCGATCGGGATTCGCCTTGAGCTCGAGCAGTTCGGCCTGAAGTTCGATCTTGCCGATCAGCTCATCGAGACCTGTCTTCTTGAGCGCGGAGACCTGAACCTCCTGAACGTCACCGCCCATGCTTTCCACCTGCACGTCGTGCTGGAGCAGCGCCTCGCGCACCTTCTGGGCGTTCGAGCCGGGCTTATCCATCTTGTTGATCGCGATGATCATCGGCACGCCCGCGGCGCGGGTGTGGCTGATCGCCTCGATCGTCTGCGGACGCAGCCCGTCATCGCCGGCGACGACGATCACGACGATGTCGGTGATGTTGGCGCCGCGCGCGCGCATGTCGCTGAACGCTTCATGGCCCGGGGTATCGAGGAAGGTGATCTTCGTGCCCGATTCCACCTGCACCTGATAGGCGCCGATATGCTGGGTGATCCCGCCGGCTTCGCCGCTGGCGACGTCGGTACCGCGCAACGCATCGAGCAGGCTGGTCTTGCCATGGTCGACATGGCCCATGATCGTGACGACCGGAGCACGCGACACCATCGTTTCGTCGGCATCGACATCATGCGTCGACACCAGGTCGACGTCGCTATCGGAAACGCGCTTGATGTTATGGCCGAACTCGGTGACGAGCAGCTCGGCGGTGTCCTGGTCGATCGACTGGTTCACCGTGACGGGCATACCCATCTTGAACAGCGCCTTGACCAGATCGGCGCCCCGCTCCGCCATACGATTGGCGAGTTCGGCGACGGTGATTGTTTCCGGCACTGCGACATCGCGGACCTGCTTCTGCTGGACCGCTCCCGACTGATGCGCGCGGCGATCCTTCTCACGCGACCGCTTGAGCGCGGCGAGCGAACGCGCGCGCGCGCCGCTGTCGTCGTCGAGCGCCTTGGTAACGGTGAGCTTGCCGGACTGACGGCGATCGTCGCCCTTGCGGTCGCGCTGCTGCGGACGGCTGGGCTCGGGACGCTTGGGGCTGGCAACTGGCGTGAAGCGGCGCGGCGGCGGGACACCGTCGCTGCGGACTTCGGCTGCGGGCGCGGCAGCGGGCGCGGCATCTGCGGCCGGCGCCGGCGCTGCGGCGGTCTCGACGGCAGGCTCGGAGGCGGCGCGCTCGGCCTGCTCCTCGGAGCGGCGGTTATCCTCGGCGCGGCGCTTCTCTTCCTCACTCGCCTCGGCCTTCATCCGTTCCTCGCGGCGGCGTGCCTCCTCAAGTGCGGTCATGCGGGCTTCGTCGGCCTCGCGCAGCAGGCGCGCCTGCTGCTCGCGCCGCTCGAGCGGGGTCATCGGGCGTGTATTGACGGGCGGCGCGGGAGGCGCAGGCTTCGGCGCGGCGGGAGCCGGCGTCGGCGCGGCCTGAACAGGCGCGGGCGCGGGCGCGGGCGCCGGAGCGGCAGCCGGTGCCGGCGTCGGTTCTTCGACTACCTGCGGCTCGGCTTCGCCGGGGCGTCCACCGAGCACGCGGCGGCGCTTGACCTCGACGACGACGGTGTTCGAGCGGCCATGGCTGAAGCTCTGCTTCACCTGGCCCGTCTCGACCGTACGCTTCAGGCCCAGCGGCGCGCGCATTCCCAGTTTCGGCTTGTCGTTGTCACTCATCTGGTAACCGAACCCTTCACTTCACAAATTTGTAGCGCCGATGGACCCTGCGGATCGACTCCGCAAGGCTGAAGCGCTTTCCGAACGTCCTATAAAGCCGCACCAGCGGCCCAAAGCGTCAGCGACGCGCACGGCGGAAGCCGGCACGGTCAGACCTATATGTACCACATTGTCCCGCCCAAGCGCCATCGACAATATGGTGCGCTCAGCCGGGATTACCACCCCGCGCAGGCCGCTGCCCTCGGCATCGCTGCCGACGCGGAGCGCCTGATCGAGCTTGCGGTTGCCGTCTTCCGAAGCGTCGGCGGCGTGGAGCAGCAAATGGAGCTGCCCGCGCCGGGCGGCCTCGCCGATCTTGTCCGATCCGGTAAGCAGCGCCCCCGCGCGCGCCTCGAGGCCGAGCCGGTCGAGCGCCGCGCGGCGCAGACCGTCCTCGATCCGGTCGGGCAGATCGGCCGGGATGCTGAACTCGCCAGTCTTGAAGGCGCGGGCGAGTGCGCCCTTCAGCTTACCCTTCGCTATCGCGGTTTCCAGCATCGCGCGATCGACCCCGATCCAGGCCCCACGCCCGCCCGCCTTGGCACGCAAATCGGGCAGCACAGTCCCATCGGGCGACAGCGCGAGGCGAATCAGGTCGCCACGCGCGCCATGCTCCGCCGACAGCACGCACTTGCGCTCGGGTACATGCTTTTCCGGCCGGGGAGGCCTAACCTCCCCGCCGTCATCCGATGCTAGCGGAACGTCCCGATGATCATCGTGTGCCATTCGCGGGAGCGACCTCCTGCGTGGCGACGGTGGCGGGATGGTCCGCGATGAGCAGACCGCCCGCCCCGTAATTTTCCGGGGAAAGTTCGAGGATGTTCACCTGGACCGCACTCGCCGACTTGCCGAGATGCGCGCCCAGCGACCGCGTCACGTCAGCGACGATGGCGGCCTTCTGTTCGCGCGTGGCGGTGCCCGCGAGGCGGATGTCGACGAACGGCATGAGCGTCAGGCCTCGTCGGTGAACCAATGGGCGCGGGCGGCCATGATGATCTCATTGCCCTGGTCCTCGCTCAGGCCATATTCGCCCAGCACGCCAGCCTTGTTCTCTTCACGCTCGGCGCGCTCGGGGCGCTCCGGACGATCGCTGTTCGGACGGCGGCGCTGCTCGGCGCGCTTCTTCTGGATCAGCTCGTCGGTGGCCAGATCGGCGAGGTCGTCGAGCGTCTTGATGCCCGCCTTGCCGAGCGTGACCAGCATCGCCTCGGTCAGATAAGGCAACTCGGCCAGCGCGTCCTCGACGCCGAGGCCGCGACGTTCCTCGCGGGCGGCGGCTTCGCGGCGCTCCAGCGCTTCCTGCGCACGATTCTGCAGCTCCGCGCCAAGCTCCTCGTCGAAGCCTTCGATCGACGCGATCTCGTCGAGATCGACATAGGCGACCTCTTCGAGCGCGCCGAAGCCTTCGGCTACCAGCAGCTGGGCCAGCGTTTCGTCGACGTCGAGCTCGGTCTGGAACATCTCGGAATTCTGCATGAACTCCTTCTGGCGCTTCTCGCTGGCGTCGGCTTCGGTCAGGATGTCGATCGCCTTGCCGGTCAGTTGGCTGGCAAGGCGGACATTCTGGCCACGGCGGCCGATGGCGAGGCTGAGCTGATCGTCGGGGACGACCACCTCGATGCGCTCTTCCTCCTCGTCGATCACGACGCGGGCGACCTGGGCGGGCTGAAGCGCGTTGACCACGAAGGTCGCGATATCCGGCGACCAGGGGATGATGTCGATCTTCTCGCCCTGCATCTCCTGCACGACGGCCTGGACGCGGCTGCCCTTCATGCCGACGCAAGCGCCGACCGGATCGATCGAACCGTCATGCGAGATGACGCCGATCTTGGCGCGGCTGCCGGGATCGCGGGCCGCGGCCTTGATCTCGATGATGCCATCGTAGATTTCGGGGACTTCCTGCGCGAACAGCTTCTTCATGAAGTCGGGATGCGCGCGGCTCAGGAAAATCTGCGGCCCGCGATTTTCGCGGCGCACGCTGAGGATCAGCGAACGGACGCGATCGCCGACGCGGACGACTTCGCGCGGGATCTGCTGATCGCGGCGGATGACGCCCTCGGCGCGGCCCAGGTCGACGACGACATGGCCGAACTCGACGCGCTTGACGACGCCGGTGATGATCTCGCTCGCGCGGTCCTTGAACTCGTCATACTGGCGCTCGCGCTCGGCATCGCGGACCTTCTGGAAGATCACCTGCTTGGCGGCCTGCGCGGCAATGCGGCCGAACTCGATCGGGGGCAGCGGATCGACGATATAGTCGCCGACGACGGCGCCCTTCTGCAGCTTCTGCGCCTCGTCGACCGAGACCTGCTTGAAATAGTCGTCGACGAGCTCGACCACCTCGACGACGCGCCACAGCCGCATATCGCCGGTCTTGCCGTCGATCTTGGCGCGAATGTCGTTCTCGGCGCCATAGCGCGCGCGGGCGGCGCGCTGGATCGCGTCCTCCATCGCCTCGATCACGATTTCGCGATCGATCAGCTTCTCGCGGGCGACGGCATCGGCGATTGCGAGCAGTTCGGCGCGGTTGGCAGTGATGGCGGTGGCCATGACGAGTCTATCCTTCCAGTTTAGTCGTGTCGGCGTCGTCGAGCGGCGCATCTTCGATGATCGTGTCCGCACCCTCTGTGGAGAGTGGCGCGGTGGCCTTGATGAGAGCGTCGGTCAGGATCAGCTTCGCGCCGGCGATTTGGGCCAGCGGGACCACCACCTCACCAATTTTGTTTACACCGAGCGTGACCGAGTCGCCATCGCTGGCAACGATCCGCCCGTCGAACTGCTTGCGGCCGTCGAGCGGGCTGGCGAGCTTCACCCGCACGTCGAAGCCGGCCCAGTCGGTCCAGTCGGTGACGCGGGTCAGCGGGCGATCTATGCCAGGCGAGCTGACCTCAAGCCGATAGGCTTCCTCGATCGGGTCAAGTTCGTCGAACTTCTCGGAAATCCGCCGCGACAGCGCCTCGCAATCGGCGATCACCAACTGGCGCGTATCCGGGCGCTCCGCCATCACCTGCAGCGTCGGATCGCTCTTGCCGCCGAAGAAGGCAACGCGCACGAGCGAGAGCCCCAGGGCCTCGGCCTCGGGCTCGATCAGCTTCGTCAGTGCGGCGATATCCGCCATTCAGGCTCCGTATCAAAAGACAGCAGTTCATGTCCCGGAGGCTTCCGCCCCCGAGCCCGGCAAAGTTTCCAATGTCGAGAAGTAGCCGCGATATAGGCGAAGCCGCTGCGCAGGGCAATATGCGAAGCGCATCGTGCCGACACTAAGGCTATGGTCGACTTTTCCGGCATTCAGAACAATTTTTCGCGCCTTTTTAGCGATTTGCTAACCTTAGCTGCCCGACAGCCGGATCATGATTCCGCAAAGGCCCCTGATTCTCTCTCGCCTGACGCCAATCGCCGTGCAGCTCCTCATGCTGCTCGCCGCCTTCGGCATGTTCGCCTTCGCGCCGCCAGTACGGGGCGCGATGCTCCTCGTGCCACTGACCACGCGCGCCCGGGCCGACTTGCCCGGGCTCGCCGTCCGGCGGGGCGCTTTGCTGTTGGGGCAAGGGCCCGTCGCGGGATCGTTGCTGGTGCGCGGCGAACGTGCGCGGCTGGGTACCGCCTTGCTGCGCCGGGGCATCGTGCTGATCGCCGCGCCAGAGATAATTTGCGGCTCCACAGCCCCACAGGGACAAGAAGCATGAGGATCTCCGAACTGGATCAGCTGCGCGTCGGGGGAATCCGGCTGCTCGTCATCGTCAGCTGCTTCATCGCGCTCCAGTTCGCGATCGGCGTCGCCTTCGGATTGATCCGGGGCGGCTGGCCACTCGTCACGATGGCCGTCCTGATCAATATCGTGCCGGTGCACATGGCGCTTCACTCGCGGCACGACTTCGTCGCCCGGCTCGTCATGGGCGTGCTTGCCGCCGCGCTTCCGGCGATGCTGGTTTATGCCTTTCGCGGGCATAGCTGGCAGATGGACATGCATATGTACTTCTTTGTCGCGCTCGCGGCGCTGTCGCTGTTGTGCGACTGGCGGCCGATGCTGCTTGCGACCCTGCTGATCGCGCTGCACCATCTGTTGCTCGACTATCTAGCGCCCGAATGGGTCTTCACCGGAACCGGCAATATCGGCCGGGTGATGGTCCATGCCGTTGCCGTGATCCTCGAATTCATCGCGCTCGCGCTGATGACTCGCCGTCTGAAGGCCGTTCTCGTCGGCCAGGGCCACGCGCGCGCCGCCAGCGAGACGCTGGCCGCCGAGGCCGAGGCTGCGATGGTCGAAGCACGCGCCGCACAGGCCGCCGCCGAACGCGCCCTGACCGCCGCCGCCGATGCCGACAAACGAGTCGCGGTCGAACGAACCCGGCGCGAGGATAGCGAGCGCACCGCCGCAGCCGCCCGCTCGAAGGAATTGCTGGCGCTTGCCGAGCAGTTCGAGGGCTCGGTCCATGTCGTGGTGAGTTCGGTCGGCGCCGCCGCCACCCAGCTCGAGGCGGCGTCGAGCGCACTGAACGACCTCGCCAATGACAGCGGCCGGCAAAGCGCCGCCGTGGCCGAACGCGCCAACGGCGCCAGTCGCGCCGCGCGCGAGGTCGCCGGCAGCGTCGTCGAATTGTCCAGATCGATCGCGGGGATCGCCGCACGGATCGATCAGCAGGCCGAACTCAGCGCGCGTGCGCGCTCCAATTCCGAAACCGGGGACAAGGCGGTCCGTTCGCTCGCCGAGCGGGCGACCGACATCGGCGAGTTCACCGGACGCATCCAGTCGATCGCGTCGAACACCAATCTGCTCGCGCTCAACGCGACGATCGAAGCCGCCCGCGCCGGCACCGCCGGGCAGGGCTTTGCCGTGGTCGCGACCGAGGTGAAGAGCCTCGCCGGACAAGCCGCCCGGGCCACTGCCGAGATCACCGCTCTGATTGAAGGCGTCCATGCGGGCGCGCAGGTAGCGGAGGGGTCGCTCAGCGATGTCTCGCGCGTCGTCGATCAGCTCGCGGACGCGGCAAACGGCATCCGCAACATGCTCGCCGAACAACGCAGCACCGCACAGCGGCTGGAGGACAATGCCCGGCACACCGCCGAAGGCGCCGACGACATGGCCGAACGCATCGTCCAGGTCGCCTCGGTCGCCAACGATGCGGGCAAGCTGTCCAGCCAGGTCCGTGGCGCGGCCGGCGACCTGCTGGGCCATGCGGTCACGCTGGAGAAGGTCACGAAGACCTTCATCGATCGGCTGAAGGCGGCGTAATCTTTTGGCCCGCGCGAGCGCGGGCGCCCTCAAACGCCGGGCGGCCAGCATCCGCTGGCCTTGGCTTCCTCGCATAAGCTCAGGCGGCCGTTCGGCCTTGCGGGACGCTAAAGCGTCCCGGCTCAACCACTGCTGTCTAACCGATCAGAACGCGTCTTCGGGCATGTCCATCATCGACGCCTTGCCGGCCTTAATCGCAGTGAACAGCGTTGCGACTTGCGGCAGCAGGCGTTCGTAGAAGAAGCGCACCGTGATCAGCTTGGCGGCGTAGAAGCCGTCGGGATCCTGCCCGAACATCTTCTTCATGCCCGCGATCTTCGCCGATTTCGCAAAGAGATAGGCGATTGCAACCAGCCCGAGCAGGCGGAGATAGTCGGACGAGGCGGCGCCCGCTTCCTCCGGATCAGCCATGCCCTTCTGGGCGATCGTCGCGGTCGAGAGCTGGAGCGCGCCGAACGCCTTTTCCAGAGCCTCGACCATTTTCTCCATGCCCGGCACCGCTTTGTGCTGCTCGATGAACTCCGACACAGGATGGAAGAAGGACCGCAGATAGCGGCCGCCATGCGCGGGCAGCTTGCGGCCGACGAGGTCGAGCGCCTGCACGCCATTGGTGCCTTCATAGATCATCGCGATGCGGGCATCGCGGGCATATTGCTCGACGCCATGCTCGCGGATGTAGCCATGGCCGCCATAGACCTGGATGCCGAGCTGAGCGGATTCATGGCCGAGATCGGTGAGCAGCGCCTTGACCACCGGGGTCATCAGCGCGGTCATGTCTTCAGCCCGCTGGCGGATCTCGGGGTCTTCCGAATGGCGCTCGGCATCGAGCGCACGGGCGACCCACAGGCTGAGCGCGCGGCACCCCTCGCTATAGGCGCGCATCGTCATCAGCATGCGGCGGACATCGGGGTGGACGATGATCGGATCGGCGGCGAGATCGGGCCGCTTGGGGCCGGACAGGGCGCGGCCCTGGATACGATCCTTCGCATAGGCGACCGCGCTCTGATAGGCGGCGGTGGCGACGCCCAGCCCCTGGACGCCGACCGAGACGCGCTCGGTATTCATCATCGTGAACATCGCGTTGAGGCCCTGATGCGGCTCGCCGACCAGCCAGCCGGTCGAATCGTCGAAGCTCATCTGGCAGGTCGCCGACGCCTTCAGCCCCATCTTGTGTTCGATGCCGGTGCACAGCACGCCGTTCGACGGACCGACCGATCCATCCGCCTTGGGCAGATATTTGGGGACGACGAACAGGCTGATCCCCTTCACGCCCCTCGGCGCGTCGGGCATCCGGGCGAGGACGAGATGGATGATGTTCTCGGTCAGGTCATGCTCGCCTGCCGAGATGAAGATCTTGTTGCCGGTGATCCTGTAGCTGCCGTCATCCTGCGGCACGGCCTTGGTGCGCAGCAGGCCGAGGTCGGTGCCGCAATGCGGCTCAGTCAGGCACATCGTGCCCGACCATTCGCCCGACACCATTTTCGGCAGGAAACGCTCCTGAAGATCCGGGGTCGCATGCGCCTTGAGCGCGGTGGTGCCGCCATGGGTCAGCCCGGGATAGAGGCCGAAGCTGAGATTCGACGAGCTGATCATCTCCTCGACCAGCTTGTTGACCGTCTCGGGCAGGCCCTGCCCGCCCCATTTGGGATCGTTCGCGAGCGAGCACCAGCCGCCGTCGCGGAACTGGGCATAGGCTTCCTTGAAACCCTTCGGCGTGCGGACGACGCCATTTTCCCAGACGCAGCCCTCGACATCACCACTGGCGTTGAGCGGGAGCAGCACGTCCTGCGCCAGCTTCGCCGCCTCCTCGATCACCGCATCGATCAGGTCCGGGGTGAACTCGGCATGGGCAGGGAGATCGCCGAAGCCGTCATCCTTGAACAGTTCGTGGACGAGGAAGCGCATATCGCGCAGCGGGGCCTCATAGACTTGCATCTTATCCTGCTCCTGAAGCTCAGTTTCTTAGCGGCTTGCCGGTTTCGAGCATCGTCTCGACCCGGGCTTGAGTACGCGGATCACGCACGCGGGACATGAAGGCCTCGCGTTCGAGGCCCAGCATCGCTTCCTCGGTGACGACGTCGACGAGATCGGCGTCGCCGCCGGTCAGCACCTTCGCCAGCGCATCGGACACGACCATGTCGTAATCGGTGGCGAGGCCCCGCTTGCGGAAGCCCTGCGCCGCCATGTTCAGGCCGACCCGGCCACTCTCGCCGGGCAGACGGAACTCGGGAGGTTTCGGCGGCGCATAGCCATCGACCATCGCAAGAGCGCGCGCCTTGGCGTCGGCAAGCAGCCGGTCGCGGTTCATCGTGATGCCGTCGTCCTTAAGCAGGAACAGCAGCTCCTTCGCCTCAGCCGCCGACTTGGCGACGGTCGCGGTCGAGATTGTCTCGAACGCCTTGCCGACGGCGGGCATCGGGCCCTTGGGCAACAAGCCCGACTTCACCCAGCGATCGATATATTCGCCGCAGCCGCCCCAGCCGGGGACGAGCCCGACACCGCATTCGACGAGGCCGATATAGGTTTCGGCATGCGCCTGGACCGCATCGGCATGAAGGACGATCTCACAACCGCCGCCGAGCGCGAGGCCAGCGGGCGCGGCCACGACCGGGAAGGGAGCATATTTGAGCGCTTTATAGGCCTGCTGGCCGCCGGTCACGAGCTTGTCGATCTCGCCCCATGCGGCGATGTTCACCGCAAAGAGCGCGAGGCCGAGATTTGCGCCCGCCGAGAAGTTGCTGCCCTCATTATATACGACCAGCGCCTTCATCGACGTGGCGACATGCTCGACCGCCTGGCCGAGCAGCTTGAGCGTATCGCCATCGAGCGCGTTCATCTTCGAGGTGAATTCGAAGCAGGCGACGCCATCGCCGATGTCCCAGAGCGACGCCGATCCATTCTTCAGGATCGGCTTGCCCGCACGCTTGACGTCCTCGAGCAGCAGCACGCCCTCGGCACGCACAAGATCGTGATAGTCCCCGTTGAGGCCGAGATATTGACGCTTGCCGCCCTCGACGCGGTAGAAGCTCCGGTCGCCAGCGGTTTGCAGGATCGCGGGAACCGGCCGGCCCTCATCCGCCAGCCGCTTGGCGAAGGCCGCCGCGCCGATCTGATCGATCAGCTCGAACGGACCATATTTCCAGTTATAGCCGAGCTTCATCGCATCATCGATCGCGACGATGTCGTCGGCGATGGTGCCGACCAGGCTCGCGGCATAGCTGAGCAGCTGGCCCAGCACCGCCCAGGCGAAATCGCCGGTCTTCCCCGGCATTGCGATCAGTTCGGCGAGCTCCGCGCGCGGAGCCTGCGCCTTGATTGGCAGGCGATATTCGCCGGTGACGAGGTCGAGCGTCTCCTTGCGCTTCCCCGCCTCGCGGTTGATCCGGTAGAAACCGCCTTTGCCCTTGCGGCCGGTATAGCCCTCGGCGATCATCTTATCGATCAGCGGCATCGGGCGTACGGTGGCGAAATAGGCGTCGCCTTCGGACAGCGTCGCGGTCAGGCTCTTCTGGAGCAGCGGCATCAGGTCGATACCGACCAGATCGATCAGCCCGAACACGCCGGTCTTCGGCACGCCCATCGGCTTGCCGCCGATCGCGTCGGCCTCCTCGATCGTCAGCCCGAGGTCGATCGCGGCGTTAACCGCGACCTGCAACCAATATGTACCGATCCGATTCGCGATAAAGCCGGGCGTATCGTTCGTGCGGACGATCGTCTTGCCCATCGCGCGGTCAGCGAAATCGGCGACCTTGGCGGCGGTTTCCTTGCTGGTCTTCGGACCGGTGACGATCTCCAGCAGCCGCATATAGCGCGGCGGATTGAAGAAATGGGTGATCAGGAAATCGGCGGCGAACGCGTCGGACCGGCCTTCGATCAGCTTGCCGAGCGGAATCGTCGAAGTGTTCGACGAGATGGCGGTCCCCGTCTTCCGCACCTCCTCCAGCTTCGCATAGAGGCTCTGCTTGATGTCGAGCCGCTCGATCACCGCCTCGACGATCCAGTCGCAGTCGGCAACCCTGGCGAGGTCGTCCTCGACATTGCCGGTTTCGATCAGCTTTGCCGCGGCCTTCGACATGAAGGGGGCGGGATCGGCCTTGAGCATCTTCGCGACCGCCCCCTCGGCGATCGCATTGCGGTTCGCCCCCTCCTTGGGGACGATGTCGAGCAGCAGCACCGGCACGCCGGCATTCGCCGCCTGCGCGGCAATCCCTGCGCCCATTGTGCCCGCGCCGATGACACAGACCTTCTTTATCGCGCCGCTCATCGTCACACCGCCTCGAGGATGGTGGCTATGCCCTGCCCGCCGCCGATGCACTGGGTGGCGAGCGCATATTTGCCGCCTTCCCGCTTGAGCAGCGACGCCGCCTTGCCGACGATCCGCGCGCCGGTCGCGCCGAGCGGGTGACCGATCGCGATCGCGCCGCCATCGAGGTTGATCGTCTCCGGTTTGAGGCCGAGTTCGTTGGTGCATGCCAGCGCCTGGCTGGCAAAGGCTTCGTTCAGCTCGACGACATTGAGATCTCCGACCGCAAGCCCGGCGCGCTGGAGCGCCTTGCGCGATGCCGATACCGGGCCGACGCCCATGATCTCGGGCTCGCAACCCGACACTGCGACGCTCTTGATCCGCGCCAATATGGTTAATCCATTGGCCTTGGCATATTCCTCACTGGTTACGAGCACCGCCGCCGCGCCGTCGGTCAACGGAGAGGATGTCCCCGCTGTGACCGAGCCATTGGCGTCGAAGGCGGGCTTGAGCGCGGCGAGACCTTCGGCGGTCGTGTCGGGGCGCAGCACGCCATCGGTGTCGACGACGCCCTTCCTGGTCTTGATCGCGACGATCTCGTCCTTGAGCTTGCCGCCGTCACGGGCAGCGGCGGCCTTCTTCTGGCTCTCGACCGCGAAGGCCTCCTGCGCGGCGCGCGACACCTGGAACTGGGTCGCGACATTCTCCGCCGTATCGCCCATGCCGATATAAGCGCCGGGCCGCTTCTTCGCGAGTTCGGGGCTGGGCAGCGGGTTGTAGCCCATCATCGGCACCCGGCTCATGCTCTCCACGCCGGCGCAGATGAACACGTCGCCCGCGCCGATCGCGATCTGCCCGGCGGCGATATGAACCGAGCTCATCGACGATCCGCAAAAACGGTTCACCGTCATCCCGCCAACCTTGAGCGGGAGATCGGCAAGCAACCCAATCAGCCTTGCGACGTTTAGGCCCTGTTCGCCCTCCGGGAAGGCACAGCCGAGTATGATGTCTTCGATATCCTCGACCTTGACGCCGCTCTTGTCGATCAGTCCGCGAATCACCTGTGCGGCGAGATCATCGGCGCGAACGCGGGCCAGATCGCCCTTGCCCGCGAGGTGGAAGGGCGAGCGCGCATAGCCCGCGATAACGGCATTCGACATGGGACCTCCGTCTCCTCCGGCGCGACCTTTATGCAACAGTCGCGAATGAATTATCTTAAAGGTAGGATGATTACCCTATACGTCAATCAAAAATTGTGCAATCCATGCTGCATCGAAGAGCACGACCCGAGCGCAGCATCGGGCGGCTTGCAGGAGGATGGAAGGCGATGAGCATCACGCTGATGGCCCTGGCAATGGCGGCGGCCGCAAGCCCCGATACCGTTGTCGGCCGGTGGAAAACGGAAACCCGCAACGGCATCGTAGAGATCACGCACTGCGGCCAATCGCTATGCGGAAAACTACTGAGCTCGGATGGCATCACAGCCAATCCGGCGCTGAAGGACGTCAAGAACAAGGACGAGAAGCTGCGCGGCCGCGCCCTCAAGGGCGTGCAGCTGCTGGGCGGTTTCACGCTCAAGAATGGCGTCTGGGACGGCGGCACCATCTATAACGCCGAGGATGGCAAGACCTATGACGCGCGCATCACCCCCGTCGATGCGAACACATTGAAGCTCAGGGGCTGCGTCTTCGTGCCGCTGTGCAAGAACCAGACCTGGACCCGCGTGCGCTGAGACGCACCGATTACAAGAGAGGAACGATCCCGATGACCAATTTCAATTTCCGGCGCGTCGCCCTGGCGGGCGCGGCATCGACCGTCGCGCTGGTCAGCGCGGGCGCGGCGCAGGCCTCGGCCTTCTACCTGCAGGAACAGTCGGTCCGCGCCGCCGGCCGCGCCTTTTCCGGCGAAGCCGCCGACCAGGGCGCATCGTCGCTGTGGTGGAACCCGGCGGCGATCGCCGGCAACGAGACGAGCACGGTCTATGGCGGCGTCAGCGCGATCCTGCCCAAGGGCGACGTCGTCAACGTCAACACCCGCATCATCCGCCCAGGCCAGGCCCCGGCGCCGGTCGGCGGCGAGCAGGTGTCGAAGGACCCGCTCAACAAGGGCTATCTGCCGTCGGGCGCGGTGGGCTGGAAGCTCAACGACCAATGGGCGGTCGGCCTGTCGGTCACTGCGCCGTACAGCTTCGCCACCAACTACAAGGGCGCCAGCTGGGCGCGCTATACCGCCGACAAGACCAAGCTGACCACCTTCGACCTTCAGCCGACGCTGGCCTTCGCGCCGTCGCCGATCATCGGCATCGGCATCGCGCTCAATGCCGAGCACAGCAAGGCGTCGCTCTCCAACTCGCTGCCCAACCTCTCGCCGCTGCTGCCCGATGGACACCAGACGCTGCGCGGCAAGGGCTGGGACTTCGGCTATAGCGTAGGTATCCAGCTCCACCCGAGCGAGATGCTCGACCTGGGCTTCAGCTATAAGTCGTCGATCAAGCACAAGCTGAAGGGCAGCATCACCACCGCTGGCCTGCTCGGCCCGCTAGCCGCCTCTAACGGCAAGATCGACGGCGTCACCGCCAGCTTCCGCACACCGTGGCAGGCGATGGCGAGCGCACGTTTCCACGCCACCGACGCACTGACCCTCAACGCGCAGATTGTCCGCGCGGGCTGGGAGAAGTTCGACGCGATCCGCCTCGGCGCGCCAGTCAACGCCGCACTGGACCAGAACTACAAGAACAGCTGGAGCTATGCGATCGGCGTCGATTACGACATCGCCCCGACCGTGACGGTGCGCGGCGGCGTTCAGATCGACAAGACCCCGACGCAGGACGGCTTCCGCGATGCGCGCGTGCCCGACGCCTCGCGCATCAATTTCGCGCTCGGCAGTTCTTTCGCGGTCACCGAATCGATCACGCTCGACGCGGCCGCCAGCTATATCGACCTCAAGAACGCTACGATCGATCGTCCCGGCGGCTTCTATCCCGGAACCGCCGCGCAGACGGTCATTCTGCCGGACGGACGGCTCAACAACGCCAGCGTTATCATCCTCGCCTTTGGCGGCCGGATGAGCTTCTGAGGCTGAAGGGAAGAACATGTCTCCAGACGGCACCGTGACTGACCCCATCCCCCCTGGTCGCGGTGCCGCAACCCCGGACGGCGGGGGCGTGCCAGCGCCCCCGCCGATACCGAAGCGACTGCTGACCGACATGCTCGATGCCGCGGTGCGCGATCATGGCGCGCGGCCCGCGGTCGATTTCCTGAAGCGGCGCTGGAGCTATGCCCAGATCGGCGCGCAGGTCGATCATGTCGCCGCCGGACTACAGGCGATGGGCGTCGGCCCGGGCGTGCGGCTCGGCCTGTGCCTGCCCAACACCCCCTATTTCGTGGTCCTCTATTTCGCGGCGCTGCGCTGCGGGGCGACGATCGTCAATTTCAACCCGCTCTATGTCGAACATGAGCTGCGCCATCAGATCCGCGATTCGGGGACGACGGTGATGGCGGTCGTCGACGTCGCGAACATCCACGCGAAGGTCGCGGCGATTGCCGGGGAATGCGGGCTGGAGAAGATCATCGTCTGCCCGATGGCGGACATCTTGCCGCCGCTGCTGTCGATCGCCTACCGCCTGTTCAAGCGCAAGGATATCGCGCGCTGGCCGCATGACGCCCGCCACGTCACCTTCCGTTCGCTGGCCGAGAGCCGGGCTCCATTCCGTCCGGTGCCGCTGTCGCCCGATGACGTCGCGGTGCTCCAATATACCGGCGGCACCACCGGCGTCCCCAAGGCGGCGATGCTGAGCCACGCCAACCTGACCGCCAATTGCCGCCAGATGACCTTGCATGTCGGCCATGGCGCCGAGCAGAATGACCGGATCATGGGCGTGCTGCCGATGTTCCATGTCTTCGCGCTGACCACCGTGCTCAACTTCTCGGTCGATACCGCCGCGCTGATGATCCTGCTGCCGCGCTTCGAACTCGATCAGTTCCTGAAGACGGTGAAGCGGACACGGCCGACCAAGCTGCTCGCGGTGCCGACGATGCTGACCGCGATCAACAAGGCCGCGATCACGCGCGAAATCCATTTCGAGGATCTCGACTATTGCGTCTCCGGCGGCGCGCCGCTCCCGTTCGACGTGCGCGCCGAGTTCGAGCGGCTGACCGGCGCGAAGGTGGTCGAGGGCTATGGCCTGTCGGAAACCTCGCCGATCCTGACCTGCAACCCGTGCGAGGGCGGGATCATCAAGGACAACAGCGCCGGCATCGCCTTTCCCGGCACGACGATCGAGATTCGCGGCCTCGACGATCCGCACCAGCTGATGCCCGTTGGCGAGCGCGGCGAGGTCTGCGCGCGCGGGCCGCAGGTGATGCAGGGCTATTGGAACAAGCCCGACGAGACCGCGAAGGTCTTCGTCGACGGCGCGATCCGTACCGGCGACGTCGGCTATCTCGACGCCGACGGTTATCTGTTCCTGGTCGACCGGATCAAGGACGTGATCATCTGCGGTGGCTATAACGTCTATCCGCGGATGATCGAGGAAGCGCTGTACGAGCACCCCGCCATCCTCGAAGCGGTGGTGATCGGGGTGCCTGACGATTATCGCGGCCAGGCCCCCAAGGCCTTCGTGGTGCTCCGTCCCGGCCAGAGCGCGACGCCCGAGCTGCTCTGTGAATTCCTGACGACCCGCATCTCCAAGATCGAGATGCCGCGCGAGGTGGAAATTCGCGAGAGCCTGCCGAAGACGCTGATCGGCAAGCTGTCCAAGAAGGAACTTGTTGCCGAAGAGGCCGCCAAGGCCAAAGCGGCAGCGGCAAACTGAGCGTGGCGAAGCGCGCCCTGTCTGGCGACGACGATCGCCAACCCTTGCGCGGCATCCAGGACGTCGCGACCGAGCTGGGCGTCACCACGCGCACGATCCGCTTCTATGAGGACAAGGGCCTGCTCGAGCCGCAGCGCGTCGGCACGATGCGGGTCTATTCGCGCCGCGAGATCGGCCGACTCCAGCTGATCCTGCGCGGTAAGCGGCTCGGCTTCAGCCTGCGGCAGATCAAGGAATTCCTCGACCTCTACGATGCCGACAGCCTGCATCTATCGCAGACCCGGCGGCTGCTCGAACGCGTCTCCGAGCGCATGAGTGCGCTGGTCGCGCAACGCGAGGCGGTCGACCAGACGCTCCACGAGCTTCAGGACATCGCGCGGCAGTGCCACGACCGGATCGCCGCGGCAGGCTGACGCCAGCACGTCCGCGACCCGTCGTCGCAGAGGTCGATTTCTCTTCAGGAAAATAATTGCGCATAGGGGTGGCCGACCTGATGCATGTCGTCGAACTCGAAGTGACCGCCGTGAAGCCAGCAAAGAAATAGGTTTACCGGTTCTCGCCAACCCGCCCCCTTCCCGCATGCGGGAGGAGGGGCGGCTCACACGATCTCCACCGCATCCCCGGGCGCGAGTTGCGCCAGCAACGCCAGCAGCGCGTCCTTCTCCACCGCGACGCATCCGGCGGTCGGGCGGCCTTCGCTGCAATGGAGGAAAATGGCGCTGCCGAGACCATCGACCGGCGGCGCATCATTGTGGCCGAGCACGACGATCACGTCATAAGCCCCGTCGTCGCGAACCAGCCGTTCGGCGGAGAAGCCGTGCGGGTGTCGCACCGGGCGGTTATAGTCGGGATCGCCCGCACCGTCAGACCAGCCGTCGTCATCGCGCACCCAGCGCCAGGGCAATTTCATCCCGGCGGGTGGGGCGGCATGACCGGGGCGGAACAGCACGGTGCGGATCGGCCAGCGGCCCAGCGGGGTCATTCCGTCGCCCTCACGCTTGGCGGTGGCGGGGCCCGCGCCCGATCGTCCGATAGCACAGCGAACGGTCGTGCCGTCGGGCCCGGTCAGCGTCAGCGCCGCGCTGTCGACGCGGACGGCCTCGGTCACAGCTGGTGGCCGGTCCGGTCGCGCTTGGTCGCGAGATAGGCGCTGTTGTGGGGATTCTCACCCATCTTGTGCGGCACCCGCTCGACCACCGCAACACCGGCTGCCTCGAGTCCTTCGACCTTTTTCGGATTATTGGTCATCAGCCGCACCTTGCGCTGCCCCAACAAGGTCAGCATCCGCGCCGCGACCCGGAAGTCGCGCTCGTCGACGCCAAAGCCAAGGCGCAGATTGGCGTCGACGGTATCAAAGCCCTGATCCTGCAACGCATAGGCGCGCAGCTTGTTGATCAGGCCTATGCCGCGCCCTTCCTGCCGCAGATAGAGGAGAATGCCCCAGCTGCCCTGGGTCATCGCGCGGAGCGCGCCCGCAAGCTGCGGCCCGCAATCGCATTTGAGCGAGCCCAGCACGTCACCGGTCAGGCATTCGCTGTGCAGGCGAACCAGCGGCGGGGTGCCGTCGGGTGTGCCGATAATCAGCGCGACATGCTCGGCGGCATCGGCGGTGTGGCGGAAGGCGACGATCTCGGCCTTCTCGCTCACCTCGACGGGCAGCCGCGCCTGCGATGCGATGACGAGATGGACGGGGTCTTCATAATCGTCGAGCGCCGACGCCTCCAGTTCGGCCTCCACCGCGCCGTCGCCGCGCACGAACAGGGCGGGCAGCAGACCGGCGAGCCGCGCGAGGCGTAACGCCGCCGTCGCTGCCTCGGGCGCTTCGACCGGCTTGGCGCGGAACGGGCCCTTCAGCGGGGTGGCGAGATCGCGGACCGGATCGGCGAGCGCGGTCGCGGTCGGCAAATCGAGCCATGGCACCCGCGCGACCAGCGCAGGGATGGAAGGGCTCGCCGCCTCAAGCTGGTTCGCGAGATTGAGGGTCGCCGCGCGCGCCGCCGACAGCAGCACGTCGGCGGGCTGCGCGCCGTCGAAATCGGCGAGGCTCACATCATTGGCGGTCTCGATCGCGAGCACCACCAGCCGTCCGCCGCCAGCCGACACCGCGACCGGCCAGCCGCGCTTGAGCGCATCGATCGCGCGGGCGGCATCGCGCGCGCCGTTCACACGTCGAGCTCGGTGATCAGCGGGATGTGGTCCGACGGCTTGATCCACGAGCGGCACGGCTCGCAGACATAATGGTTTGTCGCTTTTTTCGCGAGTTCAGGGCTCGCCCACATATGGTCGAGCCGCCGGCCGCGATCGGACTCGGACCAATCCTGCGCGCGGTAGCTCCACCAGGTGTAGAGCCGCTCCGGCGCGGGGACGAAATGGCGGCCAAGATCGACCCAGTCGTGGCTCGCCTGAAGCCGGTTCAGCGTCTCGACCTCGATCGGGGTGTGGCTGACCACGTTGAGCAGTTGCTTGTGGCTCCACACGTCGCATTCGAGCGGGGCGATGTTGAAGTCGCCGACCAGCAATGTCGGCTCCTTGAGCTCCTCCGACCAGCGGATCATCCGCTCGAGAAAATCGAGCTTCTGGCCGAATTTGGGGTTGAGCGCGCGATCGGGAATGTCGCCGCCCGCAGGCACATAGACATTCTCCAGCCGGATGCCGCAATCAAGCCGCACGCCGATGTGCCGCGCCTCGCCATTGTCCTGCCAGTCATGCTTGCCGTTGTCGTGAAGCGGCAATTTGGAGATGATCGCGACGCCATGGTGCATCGGCTGGCCGTTGATCTCGAAATGGCTGTACCCGATGTCGCGGAACATCCCGAAGGGGAAGGTATCGTCGCGCACCTTGGTTTCCTGCAGACAGAGGATGTCGATTTCCTGCTCGATCAAGAACTGCTTCACGATATCGATGCGGGCACGCACCGAATTGATGTTCCACGATGCGATCTTGAGCTTTGCCATGGTTCGGCGATGTAGCGAGCGGATTTCGACTCCGCCAGTACCTCCCAATATCGTCATGCCGGCGAAGGCCGGTATCTCGTAAGGAGATGCACCGCCCTTTCCGCCAGAGACGTCAGCCTCGCCGGCACGACGGATAGGCGTTGAACGCCATCGCACCGCCCGCTACCTCAACCCTCATGAGCCAGCACCCCGAACAGCAATATCTCGATGCCATGGCGAAGGCCTGGTATGGCGGCGACGAGCGGATCGACCGCACGGGGGTGGGTACGCGCGCGCTGTTCGGCGTACAGATGCGCTTCGATCTGTCGGACGGCACCGTCCCGCTGATCACCACCAAGAAGATCTTCTGGAAATCTGCGATCAAGGAGCTGATCTGGTTCCTGTCGGGCGAGACCAACATCCGTCCGCTGGTCGCGCAGAACGTCCATATCTGGACCGACTGGCCTCTCGACGCATATCGCAAGGCGACCGGCGAGGATATCGACCGCGACGCCTTCGAACGGCGCATTGTCGAGGACCAGACATTCGCCGGGCAATGGGGCGATCTCGGCCCGGTCTATGGCAAGCAGTGGGTGGACTGGCCGCGCTACACGCCCACCGGCGAGGAGGGGCTCTACAAGCGCGAGGAGAAGGGCATCAACCAGATCGCCGAGCTCGTCGATATGATCCGCGCCAATCCCGGATCGCGGCGGCTGATCTTCACCGGCTGGAACGTCCCCGAACTCCCCGGCATGGCGTTGCCGCCCTGTCACATGACCTATCAATATCATGTCGCCAACGGCCGGCTGTCGGGCATCCTATACCAGCGGTCGTGCGACCTCGGGCTCGGCTTCCCGTTCAACATCTTCGAAGCGGCGGTGCTGATCCGCATGCTCGCGCAACAGACCGACCTTGAGCCGGGCGAGCTGGTATGGATGGGCGCGGACACCCATGTCTATTCGAACCACGGCCATCTGGTCGAGGAACAGCTGTCGCGCCAGCCCCGCGATTTCCCCCGGCTCAGCTTCGCACGCAAGCCGTCGAGCATGTTCGCCTATGCCCTCGATGACTTCGTGATCGAGGGCTACGATCCCCACCCGCACATCAAAGCGGATGTGGCGGTGTGATGACCGGCAGCGTCGAGATCGTCTTCGTCCTTGCCCGCGCCCGCAATGGCGTGATCGGACGTGACGGCGACCTGCCCTGGCGCCTTTCCGCCGACCTGAAGCATTTCAAGGCGCTTACCCAGGGCGCGCCGATGCTGATGGGCCGCAAGACCTTCGAGAGCCTGCCCGGCCTGCTGCCGGGCCGCCGGCATATCGTGCTGACCCGCGATGCGGGCTGGAGCGCCGAGGGGGCCGAGGTGGTTCACAGCGTCGAAGCCGCGATCGCCGCGGCGGCCGCCGGGCGGCTGTCGGTGGTGGGGGGCGCGGAGATTTACGCGCTCCTCCTGCCGCATGCCGACCGGATCGAACTGACCGAGGTCGACGACGCGCCCGAAGGCGACACGGTCGTGCCGTCCTTCGATCCCGCAGTCTGGCGCGAGGATGCGCGCGAGGAGCATGTGGCGGCGGATGGAAAGCCGGGCTTTGCCTTCGTCACCCTGCGCCGGCGCTGATTGCGCCATCCCCCGCGACTTCCTATAGGCGCGGCATGGATCGCCTGACATGCGACCACCCCGTTCCCGAGGCTTTGCGCGGGGGCGTGGTGGCATTGGGGAATTTCGACGGCTTCCACCGGGGGCATCAGGCGGTCGTGGGCGCGGCGATCGCGCATGGCCGCGCGGCTGGACGGCCCGTGCTCGTCGCCAGCTTCGATCCACATCCGGTGCGCTATTTCAGGCCCGACGTTCCGCCCTTCCGCCTGACCTCGCTCGACCAGCGCGGCGATCTGTTCGCCGCGGCAGGGGCGGACGCGATGCTGGTCTTCAATTTCAACCAGACCCTCGCGAACGTATCGGCGGGCGATTTCGTCGCCGACTGGCTGATCGGCCGGGCCGGCGCGGCGCATATCGTGACAGGCGAGGATTTCACCTTCGGCAAGGGCCGCAGCGGCAATGTCGCGGTGCTGGCCGAGCTGGGTGCGGCGCAGGGACTTACCGCGCAGGCGATCGGACCGGTCAGCGACGAACATGGCCCGATATCGTCGAGCCGCATCCGCGACGCGCTGATCGCGGGCGATCCCGCCGAAGCCGCGCGGCTGCTCACCCGCCCCTATCGCATCCAGGGCGTCGTCCAGCATGGCGACAAGCTCGGCCGGACGATCGGCTACCCCACCGCCAATATCGACATGGACCGCTATCTGCGCCCGAAATACGGGATTTACGCGGTGCGCGGGCTGTTGGCGGACGGACGGGTACTGCACGGCGCGGCGAATATCGGCATCCGGCCGACCTTCGATCCGCCCAAGGAATTGCTCGAAACCCACTTCTTCGATTTCGCCGAGAGCCTGTATGACCAGTGCGTCGAGATCGAGCTGATCGCCTATATTCGTCCCGAGGCGAAGTTTGACGGCCTCGACGCGCTGACCGCGCAGATGGACAAGGATTGCATCGAGGCGAAGCGCATACTTGCCGGTTATGAGGCCAAGCCCTAGAGCCTCCCTCGATTCCGTATGCATAAAACATACGTATGGATTGATGGATTGAAGCTTCTACGATGACCGACGCCCCAGATTTCCGCTCGACCGTCTTCCTGCCGAAGACCGATTTCCCGATGAAGGCCGGCCTTGCCCAGAAGGAACCGGCGATCCTCGCGAAATGGGCGGCGGACGATCTCTATGGTAAGCTGCGCCAGGACCGCGCCGGCAAGCCGCGCTTCATCCTGCACGACGGCCCGCCCTACGCCAATGGCGACATCCATATGGGCCATGCGATGAACAAGGTGCTGAAGGACATCATCGTCCGCAGCCAGTCGCTGACCGGCAAGGATGCGCCCTATGTGCCCGGCTGGGACTGCCATGGCCTGCCGATCGAATGGAAGGTCGAGGAAGCCTATCGCGCCAAGAAGCTGAACAAGGACGAGGTCGATCCCGTCCTGTTCCGGGCCGAATGCCGCGCCTATGCCGAGAAATGGGTCGGTGTGCAGCGCGAGCAGTTCAAGCGGCTCGGCATCCAGGGCGACTGGGATGACCCCTATCTGACGATGAATTACGCGTCGGAAGCCGCGATCGTCGCCGAACTGCTGAAGTTCGCCGAGAGCGGCCAACTCTATCGCGGCGCTAAACCGGTGATGTGGTCCCCGGTCGAAAAGACCGCGCTCGCCGAGGCCGAGGTCGAATATGAGGACATCACATCGACCCAGATCGATGTGGCCTTCGAGATCGTCGAAGCGCCGAACGCGCCGGGTATCCAAGCTTTCATCAACGCGGGTGAAAAGGTGTATGCCGTCATCTGGACGACAACACCTTGGACAATTCCGGTCAATCAGGCTTTAGCCTATGGCTCGGCCATCGCTTATGATGTCGTTCCCTTCAATGGCGCTCGATATCTGATCGCGCGAGACTGCCAAGCCGCCACGATGAAGCGTTGGGGTTTCGATCCGACCTCCGATGGCCCGCAGGATATTCTCCAGTATCTTGGAAAGGCATTAGAGGGTGCAAAAGCCCTCCACCCGATGCACCAGCTTGGTGGCTTCTTCGCCAAACTACGTCCATTTCTGGCGGGTGACGACTTCGTCACTACCGACGCGGGCACCGGGCTCGTCCATATGGCGCCCGATCATGGCGAGGACGACTTTTTCCTGTGCAAGGCGAACGGCATCGATCCGGTGTTCGCGGTCGAGGGCGACGGCAAGTATCGCGCCGACTGGGAATGGCTCGGCGGCCAGGGATCGGTGATCAATCCCAAGTTCAACGCCCCCGACGGCCCGATCTGCGCCGACCTGACCGAGACCGGTGCGCTGCTCGCGGCGAGCGCCGACTTCAGGCACAGCTATCCGCATAGCTGGCGCTCGAAGGCCAAGGTGATTTTCCGCTGCACCCCGCAATGGTTCATCCCGATGGACCGGCCGATCGAAGACGGTCTCGCCGCGCGCTGCGCCGAGGAGGAATCGATCCGCGCGCGCCAGGGCAATGGCGCGACGCTGCGCGATCTCGCGCTCGACGCGATCAAGCAGACCCGCTGGGTGCCCGAGAAGGGCGAGAACCGCATCACCGCGATGGTCGCGGGCCGCCCCGACTGGGTGATCAGCCGCCAGCGCGCCTGGGGCGTGCCGATCGCGGTCTATGTCCACAGCAAGACCGGGGACTATCTGCGCGATCCGGCCGTGAACGCGCGCATCGTCGCGGCGTTCGAGGCCGGCGGCGCGGACGCCTGGTTCACCGCCGATCATCAGGACTTCCTCGGCGCGGACTACAGCGCCGCCGACTATGAGCCGGTCAACGACATCCTCGACGTCTGGTTCGATTCGGGCTGCACCCACGCCTTCACTGTCGAGGCGCGCTATGGCGTGGGCACCCGCGCCGACCTCTATCTCGAAGGGTCGGACCAGCATCGCGGCTGGTTCCAGTCGTCGCTCCTCGAAAGCTGCGGCACGCGTGGCCGCGCGCCCTATGACGCCGTGCTGACCCACGGCTTCGCGCTCGACGGCCAGGGCCGCAAGATGTCGAAGAGCCAGGGCAATGTCGTCGATCCGCTCAAGATCATCAACGAGAGCGGCGCGGACATATTGCGCCTGTGGGTCGCCTCGACCGACTATTTCGAGGATGTCCGCATTGGCAAGGAGGTGCTCGCCACCACATCGGACGCCTATCGCAAGCTCCGCAACAGCTTCCGCTATCTGCTCGGCGCGCTCGACGGCTTCACCGATGCCGAGAAGGTCGCGCCCGCCGAAATGCCCGAGCTGGAGCGTTACGTCCTCCACCTGCTGGCGACCCTCGACGCCGAGCTCAAGGACGCGACCGCCGCCTTCGAGCTCAACCGCTATGCCCGCGCGCTGGTCGATTTCGCGAACAACGACCTGTCGGCCTTCTTCTTCGATATCCGCAAGGACTCGCTCTATTGCGACGCCCCTTCGGACCTGAAGCGCCGCGCCTATCGCACCGTGCTCGACACCCTGTTTCACGCACTGGTCCGCTACGCCGCGCCTGTTCTGTGCTTCACCGCCGAGGAAGTATGGGGCACGCGCTTCCCCGACGCCGGGTCGGTCCACCTGCTCACCTGGCCCGAAGTCGACGCCGGCTGGGCGAATGACGACCTGCGGATGCGCTGGGAGCTGCTGCGCCGATATCGCACCAGGCTGACCGGCGAAATCGAGCCGCTGCGCCGCGAGAAGGTGATCGGCTCCAGCCTCGAAGTCGACGTCACCGCGCTGAGCTATTCGGCGGGAGAGGCCGCGCTGCTGCGCGCCGCCGACATGGCCGAGATCGGCATCGTCGCGAAGGTCACCGTCTGCGATGGCGATCCTGCCGTGGCGGGGATGGCGAATGGCAGCGATCCGATCGCGTTCGAGGTGACGAAGACCGAATATGAGAAATGCGGCCGCTGCTGGCGGCACCTGCCCGAAGTGAAGAGCGATGGCGCGCTGTGCGACCGCTGCGAGACGGTGGTGCATGGCTGATCCGATTCGCGGCGGTCATCGCCCGCTCGGCTATGGCATCGCCGCCATCATCTTCATCCTCGATCAGCTCAGCAAATGGGCGATCATGGGGCCGCTGGCGCTGCGCGAGCGCGGGCTGATCACGATCACCAGCTTTTTCGACCTGCGCTGGGTGGAAAATTATGGCGTGTCGATGGGGTTCCTCGTCGCATCGTCGAACAAGGAACGCTGGATCCTCGTCGCGGTGACGGCGGCCATCGCGGCGGGCGTCAGCGTCTGGATATGGCGGGAGAAGGCGCGTTTCGACGTCCTGGCGCTCGGTCTGGTGCTGGGCGGCGCGATCGGCAACATCACCGATCGGGCGCGGCTCGGCTATGTCGCCGACTTCCTCGATCTGCATATCGGCGACTGGCATCCTTTTTTGGTCTTCAATGTCGCGGACGCCGCGATTACCATTGGCGTTGTACTTCTTGTGGCGCGCGCCCTCCTGGCGCGTGAGCCGCAAGCCCCTGCGGAGAATATCGATGCGGACTAAGTTGCTTCTCGGTTCGGCGCTGGTCGCCACGGCCCTCCTCGCCGGCTGCAGCAGCCGGGGCGACCGGCCCGGCGTGATGGCTGGCCGTTCGAGCCTCGACGCCTTCGCGGTGTCGAAGCGCGCGCCGCTTACCATTCCGCCCGATTTCGTCCTGGTCCCGCCAAAGCCCGGCGCACCGCGCCCGCAGGAAGCCGATTCGGGCCAGCAGGCGCTGTCGGCGATGTTCGGCAACACCCAGCCGGCGAAGAGCCAGACCGAAAAGGACATCATCAGCCAGACGAAGACGGTGCCCGAGCCC
Source organism: Sphingomonas sp. SRS2 (assembly GCF_000971055.1). Lineage (GTDB taxonomy): Bacteria > Pseudomonadota > Alphaproteobacteria > Sphingomonadales > Sphingomonadaceae > Rhizorhabdus. Next base: position 81,658 of record NZ_LARW01000077.1, on the reverse strand, counting down.
GGCATCCGCTCCTCGGTCGCCGAAGTTCGTCAGGTGATGGTCGACAAGGGCCCGACCACCCGCACGATCCTCGCCGCCGCCGCGACGAACAGCGCGGACGCCAGCGTCACGCTCGGCAACTGAGAGGCGGGACAAATCATCTCACCCCTGCCCTTCAGGGGAGGGGCCGGGGGTGGGAGCTCTCCGCGAGTCGCGCCCAGCGGATGGCCCCCACCCCAACCCCTCCCCTAAAAGGGAGGGGCTAAATGCTTGACCTGATCCGCCGCCGGCTGTTCACCGCATTGCCCACCCTCGCGGCGGTGGTGATCCTCTCCTTCATATTGATGCGCGTCGCGCCTGGCGGTCCGTTCGACGGCGAACGCCCGCTCGATCCGCAGACCCGCGCCGCGCTGATGTCCGCTTACGGACTCGACAAACCGCTGCCCGAACAGATCATCCGCTATGTCGGACGGCTGGCGCAGGGCGATTTCGGGCCATCGCTGGTCTATCGCGACTTCACCGTCACCGACCTGATCGCGCGCGGCCTTCCGGTATCGCTGACGTTGGGCGCGCTGGCGCTGTTGCTCGCGCTGGTCCTCGGGCTTAGCGCGGGCCTCACCGCCGCCGCGCGGGCCGGCGGGCGCACCGATCATGCGCTGATGCTCAGCGCGACGCTGCTAACCTCGTTGCCCAGCTTCGTGGTCGGGCCGCTGCTCGCCCTGGTCTTCGGCCTGTGGACAGGCTGGCTGCCGGTATCGGGCTGGGGCGATGGCGATCCGGCGCATATCCTGCTGCCGGTAGTCGCGCTCGCGCTCCCCGCTGCCGGAGCGATCGCCAAGCTCGCCCGTGCGGGCCTCGCCGAGGTGCTGGAGCAGGACCATATCCGCATGGCGCACGCACGGGGCCTCAGCCGGCCGCGTATCCTGATCCGCCATGCGCTGCGCCCCGCATTGGTGCCGGTCGCATCTTATCTCGGCCCCGCCGCCGCCGGCATGCTGACCGGCGCGGTGGTGATCGAGACGGTGTTCGCGCTGCCCGGCCTGGGCCGCTATTTCGTGCAGGGCGCGCTCAACCGCGACTATCCGCTCGTCCTCGGCGTGGTCACGCTCTACGCGGCGCTGATCATCCTGTTCAATCTGCTCGCCGACCTGGCTTATGGCTGGCTCGATCCGAGGGCGCGGCGGTAGCACGGCGATGAGAACCCCGCTCATCATCCTCGGCCTGATCGTCGTCGCGGCGCTGCTCGGCCCGCTGGCGGTCGAATGGCGTTATGACGCGATCGACTGGAACACGGTGCGCGGCGCGCCGTTCTCCGCCGACCATATCATGGGCACCGACAGCGTCGGCCGCGACATGCTCGCCCGCACGCTGGTCGGCACGCGGGTGACGCTGGGCGTCGCCGCGGCCTCCGCGCTCGTCTCGCTGGTGGTCGGCGTCGCCTGGGGTGCGATCGCGGGGTGGCGCGGCGGCAAGGTCGACGAGGCGATGATGCGGATCGTCGACGCGCTCTACGCGCTGCCCTTCATGTTCGTCGTCATATTGCTGATGGTGGTGTTCGGCCGCTCGATCCTGCTCGTCTTCCTCGGCATCGGCGCGGTCGAATGGCTGACGATGGCGCGGGTGGTGCGCGGCCAGATGCTCGCGCTGCGCGACCGCCCCTTCGTCACCGCCGCCGAGGCCGCCGGCACCCGCCCGACGATGATCGTGATCCGCCACATGCTCCCTAATCTCGCCGGGGTGGCGATCGCCTATCTGCTGCTGACCATCCCGCAGGTGGTGATGATCGAGAGCTTCCTGTCCTTCCTCGGTCTCGGCGTGCAGGAGCCGATGACCTCGCTCGGCATCCTGCTCAAGGACGGCGCGGACGACATGGACATCGCCCCGCATGCGCTGCTGCTGCCGGGACTGGTGCTGGTGGCGATCCTGCTCTGCCTCACCCGCGCCGGCGAGAAGCTGCGCGACCGGTTCACGCTGTGACGTTGCTTGCAGTCGAGGGCCTGCGCCTCACCATCGGCGGGCGGCGGATCGTCCATGATATTGGTTTCACGATCGCGGCGGGCCGCTCGCTCGCGCTGGTCGGGGCGTCAGGATCGGGCAAGAGCCAGACCTGCCTCGCCCCCTTCGGCCTGTCTCCAGCACAGGTGGAGGGCAGCTTCCGTCTCGCGGGCGAAGAACTGGTCGGCGCGCGCGAAGACCGGCTTCGCGCGATCCGGGGCCGCGACGTCGGCTTCGTCTTCCAGCAGCCGCTGACCGCGCTCACCCCGCATCTGACGATCGGCGCGCAACTCCAGGAGGCGTGGACGCAGGCCGGCGCGCCACGCCCTTCCCGCACGGAAATGGCGGCTGCGTTAGAGCGGGTCGGGCTCGACCATGCGACCGAGCGGCTCGACCAATATCCGCACCGGCTGTCGGGCGGGCAGCGTCAACGCGCGCTGATCGCGATGGCGATCGCGCACAAGCCGAAGCTGCTCGTCGCCGACGAGCCAACCACCGCGCTCGACGCGATACTGCGAACCGAGATCATGCGGCTGCTTGGCCGGCTGTGCGATGAGCGGGGCATGGCGCTGCTGCTCGTCAGCCATGACCTGGCCTCGGTGGCCGATCATGCCGACGATGTGGCGGTGCTGCACGACGGTCATATCGTCGAAACCGGCCCCGCGGCGATGCTGCTGCGCAGCCCGCGGAGCGACTATGCCCGCGCACTGATCGCGGCGAGCCCCCGGCTCGACCGTCCCGCACCACCCCTCGGGCCCATCGGTGCGCCGCTTATCGACGCCCGGGACATATCGGTCAGCTTCGCGCGGCCCGGCTGGCGGCGCGGCCGGCTGCAGGCGGTCGCGGATGCCGGCCTTTCGGTTGCCGAGGGTGAGGCGGTGGCGATCGTCGGCGGATCGGGTTCGGGCAAGTCGACCCTCGCCCGCGCCATCGCCCGGCTCGGCCCGGTCGACAACGGCGCCGTCGACTGGCGGGGCGAGCCCCTTCCCCCGCGCAAGGCGATGCGCCCGCGCCATCGCGCGGGGCTTCAGCCGGTTTTCCAGGATCCGGTCGCGAGCCTCGACCCGTTGTGGAAGGTGCGCGATATCGTCGCCGAGCCGCTACGCCGGCTTCGCCCCGATCTCGACGATGTCGCGGTTGCCGCGCGGATCGACGCCGCGCTCACCGAGGTCGGCCTCGATGTGGCGCTCGCCGGCCGCAGGCCCGCAAGCCTGTCCGGCGGGCAGGCGCAGCGCGTCGCGATCGCCCGCGCGCTCGGGCCCGATCCGGCGCTGCTGCTGCTCGACGAGGCGACTTCGGCGCTCGACGTGCTGGTCGCCGGCACAATCCTCGATCTGCTCGGCGAGCTCCAGCGCCAGCGGGGCCTGGCCATCCTGATGATCACTCATGATCTCGCCGTCGCGCGACGGTTGTGCCACCGGATCATCGTCATGGATGCCGGACGGATCGTCGAGCAGGGCCCTACCGACCGCCTGATCGCCGCACCGTCGCACGCCATCACGCGCAGCCTGGTCGACGCCAGCCGTTAAACGGAAAAGGGGCCGCGGATCGCTCCGCGGCCCCTCTCGAACATCGTGGAAGCGATGCTTAGAAGGCGTAGGTTGCCGAGATCACGACACCAGCCTTGGCAATGTCCTTGCCCGACGACGGATCGGTCAGGAAGCCCTTGCTGTGGTCGGTGTCGACATAGGAGACGCCGAACGTCGCGGCCTTCCAGGTGTAGGTCGCGCCGAGGCTCCAATCGAGATACTTGTCGCCGGTGATGAAGGTCGTGTCGGGCGAATAGCCGACGTGAGCCGACAGGCCGAACGGCGTCTCGGGAACCGCGAACGAAACGTCGCTGTACATATACAGATTGTCTTCTTTGCCGAAGCCGACGCTGAGCGCGTTCGACTTCGGCGCATAGGCGACGCCGACCTTGACGGTCGCGGGGCCGACAGCGGCCTTCGCCGAAGCATAAAGCTCGAGGAAGTCGGTCGGCGCGTTCTTGGTGGCCGAGGTGTACATGTAATAGAGCGCACCGCCGTCAAGCGTGACGTTGCCGATCGTGGTCGAGTAACCACCGATCAGGTCGAGCTCGGCATCGGCGCCCGCTGCGACATAATCGTCGATCGAGCTGGCCCAGAAGCTGCCGTAGAAGCCCGAGCTGTGCGCGAGCGTGGCGCCGGCCTGGGCCGCGATGTGCTTGCCCGACTGCGAGATGCCGCGGAAGCGGTAGTCGCTGACGAGGGCAGCGGTGCCGGTCAGCGTGAATTCCGAAGTTTCCTCCTGCGCCAGAGCAGGCGTGGCGGAAGCGACCAGAGCGAGGGCCGAAAGACCGATCATGGAAGCGCGCATAGGTTAGTCCCCTTATATAAAAAGCTCGATCCGTTCCCCTGCATCGCCCGCGCCAGACTTCTTTATCCCCGTAACTGGGATGAGCCGGCTGCTGTGCGAGACCCGGCGTTTGTGCAGGACCGCCTTGCGGCGCACAATGACGATTGTGACAAATCAACATTTCTTGAAGCAGACTGTTGCTGAGCAGCAACAGTTGAAATGAGCTGGATTCCTGCGATTTTCAGGGTTGCACAGCCTGAGGCCCATTGACCGAATATTAAGCATTTTGCGCAATAATTTGCTGATTATTTAGGCTTGCACAAGGTGGCCGAGAATGTTTGAGCGCCGTATCACTACCAGCGACGCCACCGCCGTCGGGCTCGAAGAGCAGCTGGATGCCGTCCGGTCGCTGCTATCGGCTCTTCAGGATTTCGCAATTGCGGGACGGCCCGATGTTGCTTTGCAACAACATATTTCCGCCCCCGCGCCACAGTCGTTGGGCACGCGCTACGCAGCCGCGAACCCGATCACCCGCCGCCGCTTCGATGCGCTGCTGGGCGAGGCCGACACGGTTGCGCGGATGGGCTTCGGATTGATCGCAGGCCGCCATGGCCGAAGCGATCCGGGCACGATCGCCGCCGCCCGTTTTTTAGGCAAAAGCGTGGCGGCGACGATGCAGCGGCTCGAAAATCTGCTCAAGCCGCGCCCGATCTGAACTCCTTGGCCGGATGCGCCGTTCATGCCTGTCCAGGAAAAAATTGGCGGCGTCTTAGCCGTTCATCACAGCTTCAGCCGCGAGCAGCATCGAATCGAACCAGCCCGGCGGCCAGATCGGCGATCAGATCCTCGGGGTCCTCGATGCCGATATGAAGGCGCACCACCGGGCCCTCGGCTGCCCAGGCAGTAGCGGTTCTGAGCCCTGCCGGATCGACCGGCAGGGCCAGGCTTTCGAAACCGCCCCATGAAAAACCGATGCCGAACAGGCGGAGCCCGTCGATCAGCGCCGCGCGCGCGGCATCGTCGCCGCCGTTGAGCACGAAGCTGAACAATCCCGACGCTCCCGCGAAATCGCGCCGCCACAGATCATGGCCGGGGCAGCTTTCGAGTGCCGGGTGCATCACCCGCGCGACTTGTGGCTGTTCGGCCAGCCAGCGCGCGACGGCGAGCCCGCCTTCCTCATGCTGGCGCAGCCGGACGCCGAGTGTCCGCAGGCCCCGCAGCGCCAGATAGGCATCGTCGGCGCTGATGCACTGGCCGAGCGACAGGCTGGCCTTGCGCAGCCTGTCGAAATGGCCGGGCGCGGCGGTGGCCGATCCCATCATCACGTCCGAGTGGCCGACGATATATTTGGTGCAGGCAAGGATCGAAATGTCGACGCCATGCGCGATCGCCGGAAAGAGCAGCGGCGTCGCCCAGGTGTTATCGAGGATCGTGGTAATATCGCGCGCCTTGGCCACGGCGGTGATCGCGGGGATGTCCTGGACCTCGAAGGTCAGGCTGCCGGGGCTTTCGAGAAATATCGCCCGGGTGCGATCGGTGATCAGGTCCGCGATACCCGCGCCGATCATCGGATCGAAATAGCGCGTGGTCACGCCCATCCGTCGGAGCAGCCCGTTGCAGATCGCGCGGGTCGGCTCGTACGCGCTGTCGACCAGCAGCAGTTCGTCGCCCGGCGACAGCAGCGCCAGCAGCACCGCACTGATCGCCGCCACGCCCGACGGGTAGAGCATCGTCCCTTCGGCGCCGGGCTCCAATTCGGTAAGCGCATCGGCAAGCGCCCATTGGGTCGGGGTGCCGCGGCGGCCATAATAGAGGCCGTCATCTGGCTTCCGCACTGCCGCGCGTAGCTCGGCCACGCTGTCGAACAATATCGTCGAGGCGCGCCACACCGGGGGATTGACGATCCCCCGGCCGGCGATCTTCTTGCGTCCGGCTGTTACCAGCCTGGTACCGGGTTTCAGGCGGTCGCTGTCGTCGTCATGCATGCCTCACCGATTGCCTTTTCGGTGTCGGCGCGCAACCCCCACTCGCTCCAGGAACCGTCGTACAGCGCGATATCCTCGCGTCCGAGCAACGCCGCCGCGAACAGCAGCACCGACGCGGTGACGCCCGAGCCGCAGGTTGTGACCAGCGGCTTGCCCGGATCCACCCCGGCATCGTCGAACGCGGCGCGGATTTCATCCTTGCTCCTGAAGGTGCCGTCGGGATTGAGCAGCAGGTCGAAGGGCAGGTTCTTGGAATTGGGGATGTGGCCAGAGGCCAGCCCGCGCGGATCGGCTTCCTCGCCGGTGAAGCGCTTCGCCGAGCGGGCGTCGACCACCTCTTCGGCGCCGCTCGCCACATTCACCCTCATCTGGTCGATGTCGCGCACCGCGGCGGGATCGCGCCAGACCGTGAAGTGGCGGTGACGCAGCGCCACCTTGCCCTGTTCGATCGGCCGGCCCTCGGCGACCCATTTGTGCAGGCCGCCGTCGAGGATCGCGACCTCGTTCACCCCGAACATGCGGAACATATACCAGGCGCGCGCCGACGTGCGGTGCGGGCTGTTGTCGTACAGAACGATGCGGCTGCCATCGCCGAGACCGAGCGACTGCATACGGCTGGCGAACTTCTCGGCGGGCGGCAGCATGCCGGGAAGGTCGCTTGCCTCGTCTTTCAGATTCGCAAGATCGAGATGCACCGCACCGGGAATATGACCGGCCTCATATTCGGCCTGCGCATCGCGCGCGGGATCCAGCGCGAAATAGGTCGCATCAACGACACGGAGATCATTGGCCCCGAGTTCGCTCGCGAGCCATTCGGTCGAAACCAGCAATTCCATCTTTACCTCCTGCAACGGACACACTCCACCATCGCGACGGTGCCATGGCGAATCAATTATCCGGGGAGGTGAGGTTTAATTATCAATACATTGCCGTGATTGCAAGTATGTTACGAAAATACGATCGATAGAGTAATTTTGGTACAGGTTGGCATAGGCCGTCGGCCTCGGCTAAGGAGGCGAACCATGAGCACCATCCATCTCGGCAAGACCAGCAGCCTGCCCGCCTCTCCCGAACAGGCAGTGCTCGACTATGTTCCCAACCCGCGCGACGGCGCGCTCTATCTCATTCGTTTCGCGGCGCCTGAATTCACCTCGCTGTGCCCGGTGACGGGCCAGCCCGACTTTGCGCATCTGGTAATCGACTATGCGCCCGGCGCGACGATCGTCGAATCCAAATCGCTGAAGCTGTTCCTTGGATCCTTCCGCAACCATGCCGCCTTTCACGAGGACTGCACCGTCGGCATAGGCCAGCGGCTGTTCGACGAGATGGCGCCGAAATGGCTGCGCATCGGCGGCTACTGGTATCCCCGTGGCGGCATCCCGATCGACGTCTTCTGGCAATCGGGCACGCCGCCCGAGGGGCTATGGGTGCCTGATCAGGGCGTCGCCGGCTATCGCGGCCGGGGATAAAGTGACCGGCCAGACGCATCACGGCATCGGCTTCGGCGAAGCGCTGCGCGTCTGGACGCGGATCGCCCTGCTCAGCTTTGGTGGCCCGGCGGGACAGATCGCGCTGATGCATCGCATCCTCGTCGACGAGAAGAAATGGATCGGCGAGGCGCGCTTCCTCCACGCGCTAAACTTCTGCATGATGCTGCCCGGACCCGAAGCGCAGCAGCTCGCCATCTATATCGGCTGGCTGCTTCATCGGATCAAAGGCGGGCTCGCGGCGGGCATCCTCTTCATCCTGCCCGGGATGGCGGCGATCATGGCGCTGTCCTGGCTCTATGTGCTGGCGATCGGCGCGCCGCCGGTCGCGGCCTTGCTGTTCGGGATCAAGGCGGCGGTGGTCGCGATCGTCTTCCAGGCAGTGATGCGGATCGGCCGCCGGTCGCTCGGGAATCGTTTCCGGCTGACCGTGGCCGGCGCGGCGTTCCTCGCGCTGTTCCTCTTTCAACTGCCGTTCCCGCTCGTCATTCTTGCCGCCGGTTTCGGCGGCTGGCTGGCCGGGCGCGCGGGCCTGACCGCCTTCTCCGCCGACCACGCTCACGGTTCGGGCGCTTCCGCTCCCTTGCTCGATGCCGACAGCGCGCTTGGCGCGGACATGCCCGATCATGCTCACCAGAGTCCCGGGCGGCTGATGGCAATCGCATCGCTTCTGCTCGCGCTTTGGCTGATCCCGGTGGCGCTGATCGTGCAGCTGGCCCCGGCGGACAGCGCCTTCGCCCCGATCGCGACCTTCTTCTCGGAAATGGCGATGCTCACCTTCGGCGGCGCTTATGCTGTTCTCGCCTGGGTCGGCCAGGCCGCGGTCGAGCAATATCACTGGCTGACCCCAGGCGAGATGCTCGACGGGCTCGGACTCGCCGAAAGTACGCCCGGCCCGCTGATTATCGTCACCCAATATGTCGGCTTCCTGGCGGCCTACCGCAATCCTGGCGGACTTGATCCGCTGCTGGCGGGCACACTCGGCGGGCTGCTCACGACCTGGGTGACCTTCCTGCCCTGCTTCCTGTGGATATTCCTCGGCGCGCCCTTCGTCGAACGGCTGCGCGGCAACCGCGCGCTTGCCTCCGCGCTAAGCGCGATAAGCGCGGCGGTCGTCGGGGTGATCCTCAACCTCGCCTGCTGGTTCGCGCTGCATTACTGGTTCGCGCGCGTCGACGACCGGACGATCGGCCCGGTCCATCTGGCGATACCCGACCTTGCGACGATCGACATCGCCGCGGTGACGCTATCGGCAGCGGCGATGCTGGCGATGCTGCGCTTTCGCGCCGGGGTGTTGACGACGCTCGCCGCCTGCGCGCTCGCAGGCCTTGCGATATGGTGGGCGATCTAGCGTCCCTGGATGAACGCTCGCACATCGGCGCTCAGCTTGTGGAGGTCCTCGGGCCGCACGTACATCATGTGGCCCGCGTCATAATAATGGAACTGGATGCGGGCGGGGTCGAAGCCGGGACGATTCAGCGAATATTCCGCGCCGAAAAAAGGCGTCGCGAAATCATACCAGCCCTGGCCGACGAACACGCGCAGGCCGCTATTCTCGCGCAGCGCCTTGCCCAGATAGGGCGCGACATTGACATAGACTTCGCCATCGCGGCCGCGCTGATCGGCGAGCTTCCAGTCCCAGTTGCTGACGCCGCCGATCGTCACATAATGGCGGTCGTCCATCTTCAGCTTCAGATCATTGCGCAAATAGGCGTTCACGCCCGCGCTATAGGCGCCGTCGATCGCGTAGAAGCTCGGATCATTGTCCGGCTCCTCCCCCGCCAGATCATAGTCAACGCCGGTATAGCGCGTGTCGAGCCGGCCGATGCTTACCCCCCGGTCACGCAGCAGCTCCTTGTAGAAACGGCCCGGCAGGACGCGCAGATTGGCCTTGTCGACAAAGGCTTCGGACAGGCCGGTCAGCCGCGCCAGCGTCGCGCGGACCGAGGCGCGCTCCTCCCCGCCCAGCTGATTGCCCTTCAACAGCGCCGCCGCATAAGGCCCGATCGCGAAGGCCCGCGCCTCGGCTGCGATATCGGCGGCGCTGGCCGGCGGGTTGGCGATCTTCTTATGATACCAGGCCGTCGTCGCCATTGACGGCAGGTTGAGGATGTACGGCATCTCATTACCCTGAATTTCAGCCGGTGCGCCGAAATCGAGGATCGTCGAGATCAGGATGATGCCGTTGAGCGAGACATCGTTATAGCTGCCTTCCAGCTCCTTGAGCACCGCCACCGACCGCGTCGTGCCATAGCTTTCGCCACCAAGATATTTGGGCGAGTTCCAGCGGCCGTTGCGGTTGAGCCAGATGCGGATGAACTCGGCGATTGATTTGGCATCGGCCGAGACGCCCCAATAATCCTTCGCCTCCTTCTTGCCGAGCGCACGGGCGAAACCGGTGCCCACCGGATCGATGAAGACGATATCGGTGACGTCGAGCAGGCTGTCGGGATTGTCGACCAGCGGATAGGGCGGCGCGCCGTCGTCCCTGGCATTGGGGATGGCGATCCGCTTCGGCCCGAAGGCGCCCATGTGTAGCCAGAGCGATCCCGAACCCGGACCGCCGTTGAACAGGAAGGTAATCGGCCGGGTCTTAGGATCGCCGCCATCCTTGACATAGGAGGTCGCGAAGATCGCGGCGACGGGCTTGTCGTCCTTGTCGGTGAGGTAGGTCTCGCCAGTGGTCGCGGTATAGGCGATCGACTGGCCGCCGAAGCTGCCCTTGTGCTTCGTCACCGAGACGATCGGGGCGGCGATCGGGGCGTCGTCGCTCTTCTTGTCATCGGCGGCGTAGGCGGAAACGGGTAGAGCGGCCAGCGCGACGGCGGCCAGAGCGATAGAGAAGCGCATGTGATGATCCCTTTGATTGGGCTCAGGCTAGCGCAACAGATGACATCAGTGAAAGTAAGATCGTCGCCCTAGATCAGCTTGATCTCGCGCAGCCGCTGCAACAGGAAATCATTCGCGGTGATCGGCTCGGGGAACTGGTCGGGCCGCTCGGGCGTGATCGTCTGCGGCAAGGTCTCGATCAGATAATCAGGCCGGAAGTGCAGGAAGAACGGCATCGAATAGCGCGCGAAGCCGCGGCGTTCGGGGGGCGGGTTCATCACGCGATGGCTCGTCGACGGCAACCGCTTGTTGGTCAGCCGCTGGAGCATGTCGCCGATGTTCACCACCAGCTCGCCGGGCGCGATGCCCACCGACAGCCAGCGCCCATCCTTGTCGAGCAGCTGAAGCCCGCCCTCTTCCGCGCCAAGCAACAGCGTGATGGCGTTGATGTCCTCATGCGCGCCGGCGCGAATGCCGGGGGCGTCGGGGCCGATCGGCGGATAATGGAGCAGGCGCAGGATCGAATTGCCGTCCGCCACCGTGTCGTCGAAGAAATGCGGATCGAGCCCCAGATAGCGCGCGATCGCCGACAATATGCGCAGGCCCGCCCGGTCGAACGCCGCGAACAGCGCCAGATAGGTCTCGCGGAAATCGGCGATTTCGGCCGGCCAGATATTAGCGGGCATCTCCCCGGCATAGCGATGCCCGGCGGGCAACTCGCGCCCGATATGCCAGAACTCCTTGAGGTCCGCCTCACTCGCATCCTTGGCGGTCTCGACCCGGAAGGGAGTATAGCCGCGCTGCCCCGCGCCGCCCTCGACGAAATAGGCGCGTTTCACATCCTCGGGCAGCGCGAAAAAGGCCTTCGCGGTCTCTTCGGCCCGCGCGATCAGATCCGCGGGAATGCCATGATCGGCGACAACGGCGAAGCCGAAACGCTCGAACGAACGGCCGATCGCCTGCGCGAACTTCTCGGGATCCTTGTCGGAGGTCGCCAGCGAGACGCTGGCAACGGTGGTCAACTCTGCACTGTCGGTCATGCCTCCCATATAAGTTCGCCGTCATCCCAGCGAAAGCTGGGATCTCATTGCCTTTGCGCAACGAAGAACCAGAGAGATTTCCGCTTTCGCTGGAATGACGATGAATAGGGCGAATCATCCACAGTTTTCTCGCCGTACCGCTTGAACCCGACCACCCCGATCCGCCAAGACGGCGGCGTGACCGCACGAATCGACATCGGCACCAGCGGCCCGGGACAATCGGTTTTCTTCGACGTCGAGGAGCTTCTCGCCACCCGTCTGCTCGTTCAGGGCAATTCGGGCTCGGGAAAGTCGCATCTGCTGCGCCGGCTACTCGAGGAATCCGCGAATGTCGTCCAGCAGGTGGTGATCGATCCGGAGGGCGACTTCGTCACGCTGGGCGATCGCTTCGGTCATGTCGCGATCCAGGCAGCCGACCATAGCGAAACCGAGATAGCCCGGCTTGCCGCGCGCATCCGCGAGCATCGCGTCTCGGTCGTCCTCGCGCTCGACGAGCTGGAGATCGAAGCGCAGATGCGCTGCGCCGCAACTTTCCTGTCGGCGCTGTTCGATGCACCGCGCGATCATTGGTATCCGGCGCTGGTGGTGGTCGACGAGGCGCAGCTCTTCGCCCCCGCCGTCGCTGGCGAGGTCTCCGACGAGGCGCGGCGCGCCTCGCTTGGCGCGATGACCAATTTGATGTGCCGGGGGCGCAAGCGCGGTCTGGCCGGGGTGATCGCCACCCAGCGGCTCGCCAAGCTCGCCAAGAATGTCGCCGCCGAGGCATCGAACTTCATGATGGGGCGCACCTTCCTCGACATCGACATGGCGCGCGCCGCCGACCTGCTCGGCATGGAGCGCCGTCAGGCCGAACAGATACGCGACCTGCCGCGCGGCCATTTCCTGGCCCTCGGCCCGGCCGTGTCGCGCCGGCCGATCGCGGTGACGGTGGGCGCGGTCGAGACATCGGCGCGCAGCGGCAGCCCCAAGCTGGTCCCGCTCCCCACCGCCACCGCACCCGAAGACCTGCAGGGCCTGCTGTTCGCGCCGGGCAACGACGCGCCGCCCCCGCCGCCGCCCGTCCGCGCACCCGCGCCGACCAGCGACGATCTGCTCCGCACGATCAGCCGGGGCGGGCCCGAGCTGACCCCGACCGCCGCTCCCAGCGCCCATCCCGCGATGGCCGATGAAGAGCGCGACGCGGTGATCGACACGGTGCTTCGCGAGATCGTTGACGATCCCGAAGCGACCTATCGCGCGCCCGCCATCCTGTTCCAGGATTTTGGCGTGCGGTGCCGGATGCACCGGCTGGGCGGCCACGGCCTCGACCTCACCGCCTTCCGACGCCGCCTCGCGATGGCGCGGGCCGGCCTTTACGGTGAGCTCGACGCCGGCTGGCTCGATGCGATGGCGCTCGGCGCGTCGCTGCCCGAGGACATGCTCGCGCCCTTCCTGCTCGTCGCCCGCGCGGCGCGCGATGGCAGCGAAGCGCCCGGCGACGCGATGCTCGCGCAGGTCTATGGCACCCACTCGCAGGGCCGGGTCCGCCGCCTGATCGCCTATATGGAAGAACAAGGCATCTTCGTGCTGCGCACCGATCTGTCGGGCAAGCGATCGATCACCATTCCCCGCCTCGGCTGGACGACCGCGGCCGCCCTGCCCGAGGCGGCGGAGTAGCGCGAAAGCTCCGATATGGTGCAAGAATCGACTTCCCGCCGCGTGGCGATGCGATAGGGATCGGGCCGGACTTCCGGGGGAAAACGATGAAGCGGTTGAGCAGATTGTGCGCGATGATCGTCGCGATGTGCTGGATCGCAACAGCACCGGCTGCCCCACCGCTCGAAACCTATGGCAAGTTACCGGGCTTCGAAATGGCGGCGATTTCCCCGTCGGGCAAAAAGGTCGCGCTGATGGGCGTCGTTGGCGATGAGCGCCGCCTGATCGTCATCGAAGACGGCAAGACCCTGATCAACAGCGATGTCGGTGATCACAAGGTCCGCAGTCTGGACTGGGCGGGCGAAGACCTCGTGATGCTACGGATCAGTGAGACCGTTCCGCTGGGCGTTGGTTTTTCGGCTGCCCGCACCGAAGTGAGCCGCATGTTCATCGTCCAGATCGGCGACAAGCCGATCTGGTCTATCTTCGGCAAGTCGCAGACGATCGGCGGCAGCATTCACGGCTTTTATGGCGTCTACGAGCGCAACGGCGTCAGCTACGGCTATTTTGGCGGACTGACGCTGACTCGCGGCAATGGCGGCGCCTATGTCACGAGCTTCGATCCCGATCTGTACGAAGTCGATCTGCGGACACAGAAGACCCGCCTGATCGCGCACCGACCCGACCGGCAGGAGGACTGGCGTGACTGGATCGTCAGTCCTGACGGCACGGTCGCCGCAACCCTCGAATATTCGAGCGCAAGGGGCGAATGGCGTATCCGCAATGCGCGGCGTGAGACAATCGCATCCGGGCAATCTCCGACGGGGCGACCCGATCTTCTGAGTCTGGGCCGTTCGGCTGACACCATCATCTATCGGCTGGGCGACGAAGAAAGCGGCGCACGCCTTTGGGAACAGCCGCTAAAGGGAGGGCCGGCAACAGAGATACTGCGGGATCAGGGATTTATCGGCTATCACCGGGGCGGGAGCACTGGCCAGATGATCGGCTATGTCCGCGACGGCGACATACCCGAGGACATGATGTTCGACGCGGCCGCGGCAAAGATCATGGCCGCTACCCGCAGGGCGTTTCCGGGGCTTTCGGTAAAACTGATCGACCAGAACGAAGCCTTCGACCGGCTCATCGTCAGGACGTCCGGTCCCGGCGATCCGGGGAACTGGTGGCTTGTCGATACGAAAAAGCGTTCCGCCGACAATCTTGGCGTAAGCTACCCGATCAGGGCCGAGGATGTCGGCCCGATGCGGATGATCCGGTACAAGGCTGCGGATGGCGTCGACATGGCGGGCGTCCTGACCCTGCCGCCAGGCCGTCAGCCTAAGAATCTTGCCGTTGTGGTCATGCCGCATGGCGGACCTCAGGCGCGCGACTATCCCGAGTTCGACTGGATGGCGCAGGCGTTCGCGTCGCGCGGCTATGCCGTGTTCCAGCCGAATTTCCGGGGCTCTTCGGGATCGGGCAGCGCCTTCGTACGCGCTGGCTGGGGCGAATGGGGCGGGAAGATGCAGACCGATATTTCGGACGGTCTCGCCGAACTGGCCCGCCAGGGGATTGCCGATCCGAAGCGGGCCTGCATCGTCGGCACCAGCTATGGCGGTTATGCGGCGCTGGCGGGAGTCACGCTGCAGCAGGGCCTCTATCGCTGCGCGGTGTCGGTCGCGGGGATAGGAGACGTACGTAAGCTGATCAGCACCGACATCGCCGAAAGCGGCAACAATCCCGCTCTGGTCCGCGTCTTGAGGAAAGAACTCGGCAAGGGTCGCGACCTTGCGCTGGTGTCGCCGATCCGTTTCGTCGATCGCGCCGACGCGCCGGTCATGCTGATCCATGGCGTTGACGACATCATCGTCCCCTATCGGCAGAGCGCCGAAATGGCCGCCGCGCTCCAGCGCGCGGGCAAGCCGGTCGAACTGGTCAAGCTGGCAGGCGAGGACCATTGGCTGTCACGCAGCGGAACGCGCCTGACGATGCTCAAGGCCGCGGTCGGCTTCGTCGAGAAGCACAACCCGCCCGATCCGGCGAAGTAGCTCAGCCCGGAAACAGCCTTGGCGCGTCGTCCGTCCGCCATGGGTCCAGCCGCACCATCGCAGTTTCGAACAGCGGCCAGGCGAGATGAGCCACCAGCCAGGCGTGGAGGCGCGGGAGCTTTTGAGCGTCGAACCATAGGCGGTCGGGTTCAGCAAACTGGCGGATGAAAGGGAATATCGCGGCGTCGGTGATGCCGCGCGCCGCGCCACTCAGGCAGGAGCTCGCTTCAAGCCGGCTTTCGAGCGTTTCGAGCATCGCCAGACCGGCGGCGCGATGCTCGGCGGGATCGCTCTGGTGGCGGTGGGGATATTTGTAGCGGTCGAGATGGTGTTTGAACGGACCGTCATTGGTCGCGATCAGCGCCTCGTCGGCACGCGTGAGCCAGCCCTCCGGATCGTTGCGGCTTAGCGCCCAGCGCATGATGTCGAGACTCTGGTCGATCACCCGGCCGTCCGCCAGCACCAGCACCGGCACGGTGGCCTTGGGTGACGCCGCGGCCAGTTCGGCGGGCTTGGCCGACAGCTTGACCTCGCGGATCTCGCAGACCGTGCCGCTCGCCAGCAGCGCGAGCCGCGCCCGCATCGCATAGGGACAGCGACGGAAGCTGTAGAGGATCGGGCGCAGGTCTTCAGCGCTCATCGCGATGGCGCGCCAGGGTTGCGCCGACATGCGTCGCGCCGCGTTCGGCGGCGAGCCGTTCCTGCCGGTGGCGTTCGGCATAGCCCTCGCGCTGCGCGTCGCTGCGATCGGCGTGACAGGCCGGGCAACTCACCCCCTCGACATAGAGCGGCGACGTGCGATCCGCCGCGTTTACCGGCATGCGGCAGGCATGGCAGAGTTCGTACGTGCCGGGCGTCAGACCATGGCCGACGCTGACCCGCTGATCGAACACGAAACATTCACCGTCCCAGCGGCTTTGCTCGACCGGTACGGTTTCCAGATATTTCAGGATGCCGCCCTTGAGATGATAGACCTGGTCGAGCCCTTCGGCCTTGAGGAAGGCGGTGGATTTCTCGCACCGTATCCCGCCAGTACAGAACATTGCGATCTTGGGCGGTGCGCCCTGCCCCAGCAGTTCGTCGCGATGTTCGCGAAACCATGCCGGAAAGTCGCGGAAGCTCCTGGTTCGCGGGTCGATCGCACCCGCGAAGCTGCCCACCGCAACCTCATAATCGTTGCGCGTGTCGATCAGGATCGTCCCCGGTTCGGCGATCAGCGCGTTCCAGTCCTCTGGCGCGACATAATGGCCGACACCGGTCAGCGGATCGATGTCGGGTTCGCCCATCGTGACGATCTCGCGCTTGATGCGAACCTTCATGCGGTGGAAGGGCATCGCCGCGGCGCGCGACAGCTTGACCTCGAGATCGGCGCAGCCCGGCAGGGTGCGGAGATGGGCGAGCACCGCATCGATCGCCGCATCGCTGCCGGCGATCGTGCCGTTGACCCCCTCGCGTGCGATCAGCAGCGTGCCCTTCACGCCCTGCCCGCAGCACAGCTTTGCCAGCGGACCGCGGACGGCCTCGCAGTCGGCGAAGCGGGTGAATTGGTAGAGCGCGGCGACGCAGATCGGCATGTCGGTCATGGTGGCCAGCCATTTAGTCCAGACGGGCTCAGACTTAAACCACTCATCCTGCGGAGGCGCGCGCGATGCTGTCGATCGCGATCGTCCGTTCGATCCCCAGCGCCGCGACGAACGCCTCGTCATGGCTGACGACGACCAGCGCGCCGTCATAACCGGCGAGCGCGCCCTCCAATATCTCGATGCTGGCGATGTCGAGATGGTTGGTCAGCTCGTCGAGCAGCAGCAGTTGCGGCGGCGCGGCGGCGGACATGACGCAGGCCAGACCCGCACGCAGCCGTTCGCCGCCCGACAGTCCACCCGCGATGCGCAACGCATCGGCATTGCGAAAGGCGAAGCGCGCCAGCGCGGCATAGGCTTCGTTGTCGGTCAGCACCGGTTGATGGCGGCGCAGATTGTCGAGCAGCGAGCACCGATCGTCGAGCAGGCCGACATGCTGATCGAGATAGGCGATCGCCACGTTCCGGGGATCATGCCTGTCGTCGGCTCGATCGTTCCGCTGATCAGCTTGAGCAGGCTGCTCTTGCCCGCGCCGTTGGGACCAGTGACGCGGATACGCTCGGGGCCCTGCACGGCCAGGTCGATCGGCCCGAACATCGTCCGTCCGCCCAGATCGAGGACGACATGCTCCAGCATAAGGGCGATGCGCCCGACGGGCAGGCCGGTAGGCGGCAGTTCGATCGAGAGCGGCGTCACCCGTTCGATGTTGCGCGCCGCATCGGCCAGCGCCTCGCCGGTGGCGTCGATCATGTCGGCCGCCATGCGCTCGGCCTTGCCCGCGGTCGCCTCGGCCCGGCGCTTCATCCCGCCGAGCAGGATCTTCGGCGCGCTGCCCGAGGCGGCGAAGGCGCGCCCGGCGGAATCGCGGCGCGCCTGCCGCTCACGCGCGACCTGGGCCTCGCGCCTTGTGGCGCGGGCGTCGGCCTTCGCATCGTCGAGCGCCTGCGCCGCCCGCGCCCGTTCGGCCGCGCGCGCCTCGGCGAAGGTCGACCAGCCGCCGCCATGATGCATCACCCTGACGGACGACAGTTCGACGATATGACCGACCTGTTCGAGGAGATCGCGGTCATGGCTGGCAATCAGCACCCCGCCGCGCCAGCCGGCGACGAGCTTCGCCACCATCGCCCGCCCGGCGCGATCGAGGTCGTTGGTCGGCTCGTCGAGCAGGATGAGGTCGGGCGCGTCGAGCGACAGCCGGGCCAGCGCCAGCCGCATCCGCTCGCCGCCGCTATAGCTGGCGAGCGACCGCTGGAGATCGGGCGCGTCCAGTTCGACCTCGGCCAGCGCCGCCTCGATCCGCGCGGGCAGCAGCCAGTCGGCGGCGTCGAAATCGTCCGCCGTCCCCTCGCCGCGATCGATGCGGTCGAGCAGCGCGAGCGCCGGAGCGACGCCGAGCAGATCGGCGGCAGAGCCATCGGCGATGCCGCTCGCCTGACGCAGCGTGCCGACCGTGCCGGACAAGGACATGCTGCCGGCGACAGGCCGTATCTCGCCCATGATCGCACGCAGCAAGGTAGATTTTCCGGCGCCGTTGCGGCCGACCACGCCGACGCGCTCGCGGCCGACGGCGAGGGTCAGCTCTGAGAAAAGCCGCCGGCCGTCAGGCGCAGCGAGCGAGATTCTGTCGAAAGTGAGAAGCGAGGACATGATTGATCCGGACCATGAGGGGGAGGCTGGTGATGCTGCTCCGGTCCTGGTTCATGTCGGCCTCCCGTGCGTGGAGGGTAATAAATAGGGAGTTCAGAGGCTTGGGGCAACCACGTCCCCGACCGTCGGCCCGGCGTGCGCCGGGTGACGGGAAGACTAGCGCTCCGCGTCCGGCAATCGGCTCATGTCCAGCTCCGCCGCCATCGGCGAAGTGCCGTTGACCATGCGCACGTTGCGCGCGGCATAGCGGACCGGCCGGGTACCGTTCGCCTCGTCACGCCGCGTGGAGGCGATTGGGGAAGACTGGACCGCCTCGATCGCGACGGGTTCGGGATCGAAGTCGAACGGAAGTCCCTGAGCCCAGCCGCTGGCCGGCATCGACAACAAACAGACCAACATCGAAAGCCGCTTCATGGCGATATCCTCGTCTCAGGCCCGATCATGTCGGGCCCGGGACGATTATCCCGCCAGCGGGTATATGCGATGTTGAGGAGCGCGGTTAACGGCGCGCAAACCCACTTTCCGCTATTGTGATCTCTATCACAGCTTTCCTAACAAAGAATGACCGCCCGGCATCAGGCCCCGGTGAAAACCGGATGGGATCAGCAAATGCGGGGAAAGCCGAAGCTGCTATTCGTGGGGGCGTAGCCCCTGGTTGAGCTTCTCGACCACCTCCGCCATCGGCTCGGTGACGGTGATGCTGCGGCCCTCGCCAAAGCGGATGCGGGTGCCGTCGGTCACTGACGAGATGAAGGTCACTTGAGACGCGTTGATCGCGGTTTCGACCCGATCGCTGCCGACGAACATGACGAGCATGGATTTCCTCTCCCTATGCTTGGACAGGGAGCTTAGCGTGTTAGCGGGCCGCCGCTAGCTAAAAGAGCTTCGTCTTGCACTTCCGTGTCTGGTGGATGCCGCGCAGGAAACCGCGCCGCGCGTAACCGGCGTCGATGGCGCGGTTGAGGCGTCGCTGCGCGGGGGCGGCGCCTGTGACCTCGCGGACCAGGCCGCGAAACGGAATCAACGAGTTCACCACCGTCTGTCCGCCCGCCTCGGCCAGCTTGCCTGCCCGGTTTTCCTTCCTGGCGTCGCCCACCTTGAAATCAGGCCCGATCACGTCGGTCATCGCGCGGAAGGCGACCGATATGTCGCGGCAGGTCTTGATGCCCTTCAGGCTATAGGGGTTCTCGGCTGCCGCGATCAACGCGGGCGGAATGGTGGTCCGCGCGACACCGACATCCTTGGCCGGCTGCGACGCAATCCGCCCGGCGCTCTGCCCCACCGACTTGAGCCCGCCGGATTCCGCGGGCGCGGACTCGTTCGCCGCCGCCGTCTGGTTGGCAGGTACGCTGTCGTTGCCGCCGGCAGGTGCGGCCAGTGCCGGACCGGCGAGGACCAGCGCGAGCGCGGCGAGATGTGAAGCGATTTTCGGCACGGCCTTTCCTAGCGGGAAATATTCGGGAATGAAAAGCACCGACTGAAAGCTGGAGGTACGAACATGGCGAGCCGATCGATCGCGCTGCTGGCGGCGGGGCTCCTGTCCGCGCTGTCTCCAGCGGCAGCCGAGACCAGCTATGTCCGCGCCGGAAAGCTGATCGATGTCGAGGCGGGGACGGTGCTGGCCGACCGGCTGATCCGGATCGACGACGGCCGTGTCACCGCGATAACGCCCTTCGCCACGCCCCCCGCCGGATCGCCGCTGCTCGACTGGTCGGGCTTCACCGTGCTGCCGGGGCTGATCGACATGCACACCCATCTCGCCGACATGAGCATGACCGGCAATGTCGCCGAGCCGCTGCTGCACAGCCAGCAGGAGATAGCCTATATCGGCGCGCGTCACGCCCGCGTCACCCTGCATGCCGGCTTCACCACCGTCCATGATGTCGGCTGCTATCGTGCGTTCAGCGATGTTGAATTGCGCGATGCGATCAACCGGGGCGATGTCGAGGGACCGCGGATGAGTGTGGTCGGGGCCTATATCACCGTGCCGGGCGGCGGCGGCGAAGTGACCGGCTTTGCTCCCGACGTGACGGTGCCCGCCGACATGCGCGTCGGCGTGGTCCGCGATGCCGGCGAGGCGCGGCTCAAGGTCAATTATCTGTTCCAGCGCGGGGTCGACTCGATCAAGCTGATCGCAACGGGCGCGGTGCTGGCCGAGGGAACCGAGCCCGGCACCCGCGAACTGGGCGACGAGGAGATGCGCGCGGCGGTCGAAACCGCGAAGGCAAATCGCAGCTGGGTGACGGCGCACGCCCATGGCGCGGAGGGGATCAAGGCCGCGATCCGCGCCGGGGCGCGATCGATCGAACATGCCTCGCTGATCGACGACGAGGGCATCGCGCTGGCGAAGGCGAAGGGCGTGTTCCTCGACATGGATATCTTCAACGGCGACTATATCGAGGAGATCGGTGTCAAGGAGGGCTGGCCCGAGGGCTATATCCGCAAGAACCGCGAGACCACCGACGCCCAGCGCGAAGGATTCCGCAAGGCGGTGAAGGCCGGCGTCAAGCTGACCTTCGGCACCGACGCCGGAGTCTATCCGCACGGCATCAATGCGCGCCAGTTCAAATATATGATCCGCTACGGGATGACGCCGATGCAGGCGATCCGGTCGGCTACGGTCACGGCCGCCGACCTGCTCGGCTGGTCCGCCGACGTCGGCGCCGTCGCGCCCGGCCGCTATGCCGACATGATTGCGGTAAAGACCGATCCGCTGGCTGACATCACCGCGCTCGAATCCGTCGATCACGTCATGAAGGGCGGCAAGCTGGTGCGGTAACTCAGGCTGACGCGACCGCCGTCCGCGATCGTCTCACGCCCAGGAAACCGAGCAGCACCAACGCGACGAGCACCAGCCCCTGCGCGGCGGCGAAGGCCGGTTCGGTCTGGGTCGGCGCGAGCGCGTTGAGCGGGCCGATCTTGAGGAAGGACTGCACCACCAGCACGAAGCAGTTCAGCCACAGCGCGATGGCGGCGGTGAGGGCGTAGATGCCGTTCCAGACGCCGTGCCGCTTGAACGGCCCGATCGCCGCCACCGAAACCGCAAGCACGGCCAGCGAGACGACGCCGGTGATTACCGCGGGGGTGACAGCCGCCAATGGAAACATGAAGCCGGTGATGCTGGTGAGGATGGTCGTCACCAGAAAGACCAGGTTGGTGCGCGGCAGCCAGCGGCCCCGCGTCAGCGCGACAAGCCAGACCAGCCCCGATGCAATCGCGATCAGGCTGATGATGACGTGAAGCTGGGTGAAGGCCGGTATCGAAAGACCCAAGATCATCGCAACGCTCCCCTTCGGATGATGCGCCCGGAGGCATCATAGCCTATCGGAACGATCCGGTCACGGGCGTAACGATCGGGACGCTCAGGCTCCGCCGGGGCGGGGCTCCAGGCCGGCGCAGAGCGTCCCGACAAGCGCGCGCGCGACATCGGGCGCGCTGTGCTCGCCATTCTCCTGAAACCACCGCGCGGGCCAGTTCAGCGCGCCGGCCAGCGCAAAGGCGGTGAGCTTGACGTCGCCGACCACCGCCGACCCGTCGGCCGCCGCGCCGGCGATCAGCTCGCGCAGATTTCCGTCGATCTCACGCTTGAAGTCGCGTAACCGCGCGCCGCTTTCGGCGCTGAGCGCCTCGGGCCGGGTGAGCACGAATATGCGCCCGAAATCGGTCATGTTGATCGCGGCATAGTCGATCAGAAAGGCCTTGAGCCGGTCGAGCCCGGTGCCGGGCAACGCCCGCGCGCGCGCCGCGGCCGGCCGGAGCTGGGCGAGTCCCGCGTCGACGCAAGCGAACAGGATTTGATCCTTGTTGCCGTAATAATGGTATAGGACGGGCTTGGTGACGCCGAGGCTCGCCGCCACATCGTCGAGCGAGGTTTCGCGAAAGCCACGTTCGTTGAACATCCGCACCGCCGCCAGCAACACCGCCTGGCGTTTCGCCTCCCGCTCGCGCTGGCGATCGGCCTTGCTCGGGAAGGGTGTATCGATCGGTGCCTTGGGCGTCGGTTCGGCCATAGTCCGGCTATTGGCATGCGGGCGGCGCTCCGTCCACATGCGGCGCGGCCGATAGCCCTTCCGCTCGGCCACCCGTCTCGACTACATCGGTCCCAAGCCGCTTCACGACGAGGGACAGCATGACGCCGATCATCTCCATTTCAGGACTGGAGAAAAGCTATGCCTCCGGCTTCCGGGCGCTCGACACGGTCAGCCTCGATATCGAACGCGGCGAGATATTCGCGCTGCTCGGGCCGAACGGCGCGGGCAAGACGACGCTGATCAGCATCGTCTGCGGCATCGTCAACGCCAGTGGCGGCACGGTGAGCGTCGATGGGCATGATATCGTGCGCGACTATCGCGCCGCGCGGTCGATGATCGGGCTGGTGCCGCAGGAGCTGCATACCGACGCCTTCGAATCGGTCCGCGCGACGGTTGCCTTCAGCCGAGGACTGTTCGGCCGGCCGCCCAACCCGGCCTTTGTCGAGAAGCTGCTGCGCGACCTGTCGTTGTGGGACAAGCGCGACACCAAGATCAAGGAATTGTCGGGCGGCATGAAACGCCGTGTGATGATCGCCAAGGCGCTGTCGCACGAGCCCCAGATATTGTTCCTCGACGAGCCGACCGCGGGTGTCGATGTCGAGCTGCGGCGCGATATGTGGGAACTGGTCGGCCGGCTGCGCGACAGCGGCGTCACCATCATCCTCACCACCCATTATATCGAGGAAGCCGAGGAAATGGCCGATCGGGTCGGCGTGATCAGCCGGGGCAAGCTGATCCTCGTCGAGAGCAAGAACGAACTGATGAAGAAGCTTGGCAGGAAGGAACTGACCTTGAACCTTGTCGAACCGCTGACGGCGCTGCCCGCCGAACTGTCCGACTGGCAGCTCGAAATCGAGGACGGCGGACGCCAGCTGCGCTACCGGTTCGACGCCAGGGCGGAACGGACCGGCATACCGTCGCTGCTGGCGCGCATGCGCGACCTCGGCATCGGCTTCACCGATCTCAACACCAGCCAGAGCTCGCTCGAGGATATCTTCGTCAGCCTGGTCAGCGAGCGGGACGCAGCATGAGCGTGAAACGTTTCAACGCCCGCGGCGTCTGGGCGATCTACCGGTTCGAGATGCATCGCTTCAAGCGAACGCTGTGGACCGGGCTCGCCGTGCCGGCGATCACCACGTCGCTCTATTTCATCGTCTTCGGATCGGCGATCGGATCGCGGATGGGTGCGATCGGCGGGGTCGATTACGGCGCCTTCATCGTGCCCGGCCTGATGATGCTGTCGCTGTTCACCGAAAGCATCTTCAACGCGTCGTTCGGCATCCACATGCCGCGCTTCACCGGCACGATCTATGAGCTGCTCTCGGCGCCGCTATCCGCCTTCGAGACTGTGCTCGGCTATGTCGGCGCGGCCGCAACGAAGGCGATGACGGTGGCGCTGGTGATCCTCGCGACCGCCAATCTGTTCATCGACGTGCAGATCGCCCACCCCTTTCTGATGCTCGGCTATCTCATGCTGGTGGCGACGACCTTCTGCCTGTTCGGCTTCATCGTCGGCATCTGGGCCAAGGGATTCGAGCAGCTCCAGGTCATCCCCATGCTCGTGGTGACGCCGCTCACCTTCCTGGGCGGGGTCTTCTACTCGATCGACATGCTGCCGCAGCCGTGGCGGACCCTGACGCTGTTCAATCCGATCGTCTATCTGGTCAACGGCTGCCGCTGGACCTTCTTCGGCACCGCCGATGTCGACATGCGGATCAGCCTGGCGATGACGGTCCTGTTCCTCGGCCTGTGCCTGCTGCTGGTATGGCTGATCTTCCGGACGGGGTACCGCCTGAAGGCGTGAGCGGTCGCGCCGCGACCGGTCGTCACGATCTGCCAAGAGAAGCAGTTCAGCGTGCGAGGGCCAGCCCATCCTTGCGAGGGTCCGAGCCGGCCACATAACCGTCAGGGGTCCTGAGAATGATCTGCGCGCCGCCAAATGAAAAAGTCGAATCCAGTTCTTCAGAGACGACCTCGTGCCCGCGCGCTTGAAGATAAGCGATCAGTGCCGGATCGGTCCCAGGCTCGATGCCGATCCTGCGCCCCGTATCGATCCGCCAGCGCGGCGCATCTGCGGCGGCTTGCGGATTCTGGCCATAGCCGAGGATGCGCAACGCGATCTGTAAATGAGCCTGTGCCTGGATCGGCCCGCCCATGACGCCGAACGCCATTAGCGGTTCACCGTTCAGGTCCATTGCGAAGCCCGGGATGATCGTGTGGAAAGGCAGTTTACGCGGCGCAACCTGATTCGCATGGCCCGGTTCGAGCGTAAAGCCGATGCCGCGATTGTGGAGCGCGATGCCGGTGTCGGGTACAACCACGCCCGATCCGAAACCCTTGTAGTTGGATTGGATGAACGACACCATCATCCCACGATCATCTGCAGCAGCCAAGCAGACAGTGCCACCGGGTCGCGGTTCACCAAATGCTGGATCGCCCGCGCGATCGGGATCGATCAGCTTTGCCCGCTCCCGCAAATAGGCGGGTTCGAGCAATGCCTCGGGCGCGAATGGCATGGAGTCGACATCCGCCAGGTGGCGATAGATGTCCGCCAGGGCGAGTTTGGTCGCTTCGATAGCGAAGTGCAGCTGATGCGGATCGTCGGGAGTCGACGGCTGCCAGCCTGCCGCCTCCAATATGCCGAGACCGATCAACGTCGCTAAGCCCTGATTTGCTGGCGGCAGTTCGTGCACGACGCCGTTGGCGAAGCGTTGTGAGATCGTACCCACCCATTCCGCGCGATGTTCAGCGAGATCGGCCAAGCTGAGCGCCGCGCCATGCGCCTGACCGTGGGCGACGATGCGCTCGGCCAAGTCCCCGCGATAAAAGGCTTCGCCCCGTGTCGCCACAATCGCTTCCAGCGTCGCAGCGTGGGCCGAGGAGCGAAACAGCTCTCCCGCGCGCGGCGCGCGGCCGGCGGGTAGGAAGCATTGCGCGAAACCAGGTTGGTTTTTCAGCGTTTTGCCGCCATTCGCCCAGAGGCCGGCGATGGTCGGGGTGACTTGGAAGCCGTCCCGCGCATATCGAATGGCGGGCTCGCCGATCGTCTCGAGCGGCAGCGAGCCAAACCGCTCCCATAGTGCGATCCAACTCGATACCACGCCGGGCACAGTGACCGAGCCCCAGCCGCGTTCCGGCAAAGCGGCAAGCCCGGCGAAATATTCGGGGGTCCATGCGGCAGGCGACCGGCCAGATCCGTTGAGACCGTGCAGTTCCTTGCCATCCCACAAAATAGCGAAGCCGTCGCCGCCGATACCGCATCCGGTGGGTTCGACGACGGTCAGCGTCATCGCTGCGGCGACGATAGCGTCTACAGCATTTCCGCCCTTGGCCAGCATATCCATGCCGGCGATCGAGGCGAGGTGATGCGAGGTGGCAATGGCGGCGCGGCCCATCGCCGGCACGCGTCGGGACGGATATGGCTGAGCAAAGTCGAGCGGGAGGTTCGGGGAATTGACCATCGGGGTCAGTTCAGCGCCGACGGATCGGCGCGCTCGGCGAAGATCATCTCGATCTTGACGCCGTTTGGGTCGAAGAAATGAACCTGCGTATCGGCGGTGTCGGCGACAGGCGCCGCCTTGAATTCAACCGCATGGCTGCGGAGATGATCGAGGAAAGCGAGCAACCCCGTGCCTCGAAAGGCAAAATGATGGAAGGCCCCGGTGGGGCCCTCGACGGGCTCGCGATCGATTATATGCAGGATCGGATAGTCGCCACCCTCGGCATAAAGCCATGCGCCGGGAACAGGAACCCCATTTGCCTCGAGCGGAGGGCGGTGGCCGGGCCGCAAAGCGAGAATGTCGCCGTAAAAAGCGATCGTATCATCGATGCACCCGCTCGAGAGCGTGACATGATCCAGTCGAAGTGGTGGCATTCTCTTTCTCACCCAGCTCAAGACAATATCGATATAAGATACTTTTAACGATCTTATCGTCAAGCCTCGGCGTGCGGGTATTTAAATTCGGACGATCGCATCGAGAATCGTTTACGGGCGAGCCGCGACCGATCAGCGCGTCATCCGCGCCAACCTGATAAATCGACGTCCGCGATGGTGGTTAGCGCGGCCAAGCGCTTCGCAGACAGTTAGATTTGTCGGGCGCGGAGGTATTTTTTCGATGCGATCAGCGGAAGGAAAACCGTGTCGATCATTTCTTCCACAGCTCCGCGGATATCGATGTTCGCTTGCGTTGCCGCAATGAAGGCGAGAAATGCGGCGGGAATTGAGATGACCATCTGCGTGAGCTTGCCCGTATCGATCTCACCGCGTCGGGCCGCCCGCTCTAACAAGAACCTGACAGCCGACACGCGCCCTGCGAGCAAGGTCTCGCGAAAACGCGCAGGCGAGGACGATTCCTCGCGATAATATTCGTCCATCTGGGTCCACATCATCATCACGACGGGGAAATCACGCTCGTAAAGTTCGACGATATACTGAATGAGTTCGGTGCGGATGTCGCTTTCGTCCGGGACAGTAAGCGGCTTGCGCTCGATATGATGCTTGAACGCCGCCAGTGCGAGATCGCCACGGTTGGGCCAGCGCCGCGCGATGACCGGTCGGCTGGTCTGCGCCTGCAGCGCCACGCCTTCGATCGTGAAGGCAGAATAGCCTCCTCGAAGCAGTTCCGTCCACGCCGCATCCAGCAGCGCATCTTCGAGCTCGGCACCGCGCCGTCGTGTTTTGACGCCCCGTCCCTGCTCCTCGCCCTGCTTCGTCGTCCCTTCAAGACTCATCTTGCATCCTAGTTGACGAAAAAAATAAGATGCATTAACATCTCTTATCGCTAAGAATAGCGCTCCGGTAGCGAAGAGCAAGTCTGGCTTGAATGCCCGCCAAAGGCGGTGAGGGAGGCCGGGCTCCTCCTCGCTGGACCGCCCTGGAGACTTGCTGATCGAGGTGCACTGATGGGGCGTTAGGTCGTGATTGGAAGTTCTTATGTCTTGCCCGACATTGCCTGGGCAATGGGTAGGAATGCTTTGCCGCGCCAGGCTCATCGCGATCTCACCAAGCTGTTGCCTTTCGGCGTGGACGGAGAGGCGACCCCCGGGTTTTTTGCCGACAATTTACCGCCTGAGCGGACCACCGACCATGCCCGCACAGCAGGGGCGAGCATTCGCAACATATTGAAATCAAGGATTGTTATGCTGACAGCTGATCACCCCAATGCGCTCTGGCTAGCCGAAATCTACAATGTGAGCCCGGGAGGCGATGCCGCGGATGCAAGTCTGACTGCTGAGGAACGCGACCATCGTCACGCTGCACATATCGCCAAGCATATGGCGCGGATGTCGCCGGATCTCATCATTCATACAGGGGGCGTACGGCTGGCCGTGACAGGCGACATGGCATTCATGAAGGCCTACAGTCGCCGTCGCGCCTCGCTAAGCGATGGTGGCGACGTGTCGATCATAGAGGTCCACCAGATCCTGGCAGATGACACCTATGGTATCCTCCACTTCCGCTCCCGCACGACGCGCGGCGACCATGTCTGGGAGCGCATCGGAATGGGCGCATGGCGCTTTGAAGACGGCATCGCCGTCGAGCATTGGGAGCTGTCTAACGGTCCGAAATGGGATGCTTTCTATTTGGCTGGCGATCCCGACTTCAACGGCGACGCAAGACAATATTGGACGAAGGAATAGGCGCGCGCATCTTTACCCGACGATGTCCGGCTTCTGCGTCATGTGGACGTCGCGAAACACCTGTGCGTGCATTCGGAATCGACGCTCTTGAAGAGTGTTTCGTTGGAGCCGCGGGTTTGAACATCGTTGTGGCTGCGCGGCCCGCCCTTCCTTATCCTAGCCTGCGGCTACCGGTAAAAAGGAGCCGTTGGACGGTTGCATTGGCCGCTGAACATCGGCGCTTCAGTGTTCTGTCAGGCTCCTTGCGCTCCATAGCACGCTCGCTGTGATTCTGGCGCGCGCCGCGTCGGAGAGATCGATCGCCTTCATCAACCGCAGGCCGATGCTGGCGACGGCGAATTGATATGTCGAAGGCACCGCATCCAGATCAAAAAGTCGGAGCGCGGTATCGCGGATACTGAATATCGCCGCTGCATAGGGGTGTGAACGCACGCATTGTTCACCGAGTGCGATCAGCCGCTCTATCTCCAAAATGTCGTCGAACGATGCATCTGACGGATCGTTTATCCGTACGCTCAGTTCGATAGCCACAAGATCGTGGAAGACATGTCCGCGGCCGGTTCGCTGGAAATCGACCAACCCCGCCAGTTTGCGACCGCGGCGGAGGATGATGTTGTCCGAGTTCAGATCACCGTGAAGAACGCAGCTCGTATAGGTACGAGCGGCGTGACCAGCGAACAGTGTCTCGCAAATGGGTCGGAACACGGTGTCGCCGATCCGATATCCTTGGACGCATCGTCGCGCACCGAAATATCGCGCAGCATAGCCGAACAGCACGGTCTCGGCTGCTGTCGCCGACCCTGAATCCCTGAAATAGCGCGCCAGATAATAGTGGGCCAGATCCGTCTCAGCCTGCGCCTGGCCTGCACCGTACCAGCATCGGTGCAGCGTCTCGAAAAGCGAAGATAGGACGGAATCGAGGGACGCGAGATCTCCGGCGGCAAGGCGGTCGGTCAGCGTTTCCGCTTTGTCGCCGTCCCCCAAGAACGAATAGCAAAGCGCGGCGCGATCATGCGCCGTGGCGAAGCCGTATAGTTCGGGCCGACAAGCGGTTGGCAGAAAAGGGCGGACGAACTGATCATAGTTCGCCTTTTCCGAAATTCCGGCGCCGAGCGGCGCGATTTTCACCACCGCTGAAAAACCGCCGGATGTTTGATCGTCTTCGGCTAGCAGTGCGGCCTTGAATATATACGCTCCGCTGCGCCCTCCACTCAGCATCGCAAGCGTTATGCCGTTGGGCATGTGCCTCCGGATGCCAGCAAACGCATCGTTCAGAACCTCGGTAACGAGATCGATGACTTCGCGCGCTTCCTGGTCGCTGGCGAAGGGCATCAGACCCGGCAGGCGAATCTCCTGCGCCGCCGACGCGGATGTGTCGATGATATGTTCCGCTGCATGGCTTGGCACGCTGCGACCGCGCCGCCGAACATCGTACCGGTCCGGCATGTCAGCTCCGGGCACCTGTTCGGCGCAGCAGCCAGCCATTCTGCTTGATCGCATCGACAAGGGCGCGTGCCGGATTGCGGTGCCCCTGCCTGCCGGCCAGCACCACGAACTCGACATCCCCGAGCGGCGGCAGGTCATTGGAAGCGATTTCCGCCAAACCGGGAGGGACGAGTGACCGCGCATGTGGCGCGACGCCAAGACCTGCGGCGAGGGCGGCATGGATACCGCTCTGGGTTTCGCTAGTGCAGACCACCTGCCAATTGCTGCCGACGCTCTCCAGCGCCATCAGTGCAGCCGTCCGGGTGATCGCGGGGGGCGTCAACACAATCAGTGGAACCGGTTGCGCGGTGTCCAAGATGAAGCCTGACTCGGCGATCCAGATCAACGGCTCCCGCCAGACGAGTTCGCCCTGCGTCTCGCCGGACCTTCGCTTGATGAACGCGAGGTCGAGCATGCCAAGTTCCAGTGATTGACGCAGATTTTCGCTCAGTCCGATGATCAGTTCCAAACTGACGCGAGGATGCTCTCCCTTGAATCGTCGCAGGAGCTCGGGCAATCCCGCCAGCACGACGTCCTCGGTCACTCCCAAACGCACCGACCCGCTTATTTCGGCGCGCGAAAAATGACGCAGGGCCCGATCATTGGTATCCAGGATCGAGCGAGCAAAGCCCACCATCGCTTCGCCGTCGGACGTCAGTCTTACCGAGTGCGTGTCGCGGATGAACAGCCGCGCTCCGCAGGAAGCTTCCAATTTCCTGACATGCTCACTCACTGTCGATTGCCGCAAATTCAGACTTGCACCCGCCAGCGTGAAATTAAGCGTGCGCGCCACTGCGACGAAGCTCTGCAACCAGACCGGGTCAAGCACCATTGGTTATTCCATAACATGATAACAGTAATGTGGGCTATCGACATTTACAATTACGAGCTTTTGATGGAACAATAAACGGCATGAAGAAGATGCTGAAGTTGCTGGATCCATATATCGCACTCATGGTGGCCACGATCGTCGTGGCGGCGGTGGCGCCCGTCTACGGAAGAGGCGCAACGATCGCCGCGACGACAGCAGACGTCGCGATCGCCTTCCTGTTCTTTCTCTATGGCACGCGACTGTCGCCAAAAGCAGCGGTTGCGGGGCTCATCCAATGGAAGCTGCAGATTGCGGTTCTACTGTGCACTTTTGCGCTCTTTCCCCTCCTCGGGGTCGGTTTCAGTCACATCATGGCCGGCATGCTGCCCCATGCCCTTCTGGTCGGGGTAGTGGTCTTGAGCCTGATGCCGTCGACGGTGCAGTCGTCGATCGCATTTACATCAATTGCACGGGGCAACGTCGCGGCTGCGCTGTGCGCCGCATCGCTGTCGAACATATTGGGTGTTTTCATCAGTCCGCTGCTGGTCGGCTGGCTGTTTCAGACCAGCGGGGTCACCCTGTCTTTCGATGTGTTCCGCGACATCATGTTGCAACTTCTCGCGCCATTTCTGGTAGGCCAACTCGTTCGGCCGTGGATCGGCGAATGGATTCAGCGCCACAAACAGGTTTTGGGCTATGCGGATCGTGGCTCGATCCTGCTGATCATCTATGTCGCCTTTTCGAAAGGGACGGTGGAAAATGTCTGGGGCGGAGTGAGCATTTCACATCTGCTGATCCTGATGGGCATCTTGACGCTTCTGCTGGCGATTGTCCTGATCCTGACCGACTTTATCGGAAGGCGCCCGTTGTCGCTTTCCGTCGAGGATCGCATCGTCCTCCAATTCTGTGGATCGAAGAAGTCGCTCGCCAGCGGCCTGCCGATTGCGAGCCTGCTTTTCCCCGGGCCGCAACTGAGCCTCGTTCTGCTGCCGTTGATGCTGTTTCATCAGATCCAGCTGATCGTCTGCGCCGTGCTGGCCAGACGCTATGGCGCCAAGGCCGATCAACAGGGCACACCTGATGCCGTTACGCGCCAGCCCGGAGCCCCGGCAACGCAATAGAGCCCGATGCGCTAACAGCTTGGTGTCGGCTATAAGGATGAACGGCGTATGGCGTATAATACGATCCGCTATGAAGTGGCGTCCGGTGTTGCGACGATCACCTTGTCCCGTCCGGGATATTTGAACGCGTACACGACGGAAATGATGCATGAGTTGATCGATGCGTTCGACGTCGTCGACAAGGATGACGATGTTCGTGCCGTCATCGTTACGGGCGATGGCAAGGCGTTCTGCTCGGGAGCCGACATCAGCGACGGCGTTGACGGGTTCAGGGTCGGTTCCGGCGACGAACCGCGGCTGCCAAACGGAGATATCGATTACAGCTCGGACACGATCCGCGACGGCGGCGGGCGTATGACGCTGCGTATGTTCGAACTGAAGAAGCCGATCATCGGTGCCGTCAATGGTCCGGCGATCGGTATCGGCGCGACGATGCTGTTGCCGATGGATGTCAGACTGGCGAGCGACACAGCGCGCTTCGGCTTCGTTTTCGCGCGGCGTGGGATCGTACCGGAGGGCGCTTCATCCTACTTTCTCCCGCGGATCGTGGGTATTGGCCAGGCTTTGGAATGGTGTTGTACGGGCCGGATATTCGACGCGCGCGAAGCCCTGGCGGGCGGGCTCGTCTCGCGACTGCATCCAGCAGAGAATCTGTTGGGCGCCGCCCATGCCCTGGCGCGTGAAATCGTGGACCACACCGCGCCGGTGTCGACCGCATTGACGCGACAGATGCTGTGGCGCGGCTTGGGTATGACCCACCCGATGGAGGCCCACCGGGTAGAGAGCCGCGGTGTGTTCTCGCGCAGCAAGAGCCACGATGCGGCCGAGGGTGTCACGGCGTTCTTTGAAAAACGCACTGCGCATTTCCCTGATCAGGTCTCCCGCGACATGCCCGACTATTTCCCCTGGTGGACGGAAGAGCCTTACCGCTGACCCCAACCCGATGGACGACGCCGAACTGAGAAGGCTGGTCGTTCCGGGCGAGACGATTAGCTCTCCCTTCCGCCGCTAGGACTTTGTCCCATAGGCACCGGTATAGCTGCCGTCTCGAATGCTGCGCAGTATGTCCTCTTCCCGGGCCTCCTGGGCGTGCACCGCTTTCAGAAGGTCCGCTGCGATTGCTTGCGGAAATGCGACGACTCCGTCCTCGTCACCAACAACGATGTCGCCTGGCTCGACGATCATGCCGCCGATCGATACCTTAACGTTGATGTCGCCGGGCCCGTTTTTGAAAGGCCCGCGATGGATGGCGGCACGTGCGAAACACGGGAATCCTGATTGCACGAAGGCATGAAGATCACGGATTGCGCCATTGATGACGAAGCCGGCCGCGCCGCGTACCTGCGCGATGGTCATCATGATTTCGCCGACTAGGGCGCGGCTGACGTCGCCATCGCCGTCGACCACGACCACATCGCCTGGCTTCACGAGATCCAGCGCTTTGTGAATAGCCAGGTTATCGCCCGCGGCGACGCGGACCGTCAGGGCGGGACCGACCATGACCTCCTTCACCCGATGAAAGGGCCGGATGTCGATCGCGCCGGGCAGCCGGTCGAGATTGTCGCTGATGATCGCCGTGGAGCTGCGCTTATACGCCGCGACTAGGCTTTCGAGCGTGTCCGGGTCGGCAGTGGTGCGGGGACCGTTATGCATGCATGCCTCCCGATGCGCTCGCTTGCCCGACCAACGCCCTACATGCCTCGACGATGGACCTGCTGCCCGCCTCAACCGCCTCCGGCGACGCTGCGAATGACACGCGAAGGTAAGGCGAGAGGCCGTAAGCACCGCCATCGAGCACCGCCACCTTGGCCTCCTCCAGCAGATAAAGGGAGAAATCCAGATCGGTCTCGATCAGCTTGCCGGCCGGGGAGGTCCTGCCCAGCAAAGCCGAGACGTCGACATAGAGATAGAAAGCGCCCGACGGCGAATTCAGCGCTAAGCCCGGAGCTTCCGAAAGGATTTTCAGCATGTGGTCGCGTCGCGCCCGATACATCTCGGCTGCGTCGCCAACACAGCTCTGGTCGCCGATCAGCGCGACGAGTGCCGCTGCCTGACCGACCGAACTGGCGCAGGTCGTGCTCTGTCCGATCATCTTGATGATGACGTCGATCAACGCCTTGGGGCCGGTGGCGTAGCCGATGCGCCAGCCGGTCATCGCATAGGCCTTCGACGTGCCGTTGATCATCAGCGCCCGATCGAAGAGGAAAGGCGCGACCTCAACGAGACTGGGCGCACGGGCGCCGTCATAGCAGAGATATTCGTATATCTCGTCGGTCATCACCCAGACATGCGGATGACGGCGCAGGACTTCAGCGAGATCGTTCAATTCCGCTCGCGAATAGACTGCGCCGGTCGGATTGTTCGGTGAATTGAGAACGAGCCAGCGGGTGCGCGGCGTAATGGCCGCTTCGAGTTTCAACGGGGTCAGCTTGAACCCGACATCCTGACCGCAGGTGACAATGACGGGGCTGCCGCCGTGCAGGGTGGCGATGTCTGGGTAAGACACCCAATAGGGCGCAGGGATAACGACCTCGTCGCCCGGATTCAGCGTCGCCGCGAAGGCCTCGAAGATCAGTTGTTTCGCTCCGCTCCCGACCACGACGTTGTCGGAGCTGCAATCCAGCCCCTTTTCCCGCTTGATCGTCTCGGCGATTGCGCGGCGAAGCGCCGGCTGACCGCCCGATGCCGTGTAATGCGTGTCCCCTGCGCGCATCGCCTTGAGCGCGCCGGCGATGATGTGGGAAGGGGTCGCGATATCGGGTTCGCCGATCGTCAGATCGACAATTTTCTGCCCAGCCGCCTGGAGATCAGCGACGATCTTTTTCGCCGCGATACTCGCGGACGGCTTCATCGCTGCGGCCCGGTTCGAAATCGTCAAAGGCGGCGGCATTCCGTTCTCCCAGCACTACGCATACGACTTGAGGATAAGATACATAATAGGATCTTACGTCAAGTCGTATGCGTAGCGCGAAACAGCCGGCTCGGTCCGGCACTCGTAGAAAGTCACCCGTTTCGAGCGGCGAAGCGGATGGCTTGCGGTGCAGCTTATCGAAGCCGAGACTGGCGATAAGCGTCCCAGCGCCGTCTCCCCGACCAACGGCTCGACGATCAGTGCGAAGGTAAAGGTGGAGTTGACGAGGACCTGCCTAAAGCCGCTGCTCCGGCCTTGATGTCGAGGTGCAGGGGTGCGGATTATGCGTCATTGTCGAGAACAGCAGATTGTCTGTTTCGGTCATCGTCTGCCGGATCCGGTGCCAATTATGTTACCGCTCGCCGTCATGCACTCCCGGCCGTAAGTTTCGGCCATAACGGCGTCTGATCGCAAAGCGCCGCGCGCCCCAATTCGTTCGCCCAATAGCTTTCGCCACCGAAATCCTCGCGCCATTGCCACAGGCGGCGGGTAAGGCGCGCCAGCGCATATTCCTCCGTGTAGCCGATCGCGCCGTGGATCTGGTGGGCATGTTCGCCGACAATGCCGGCGGCCAGCCCCGCGCGGATCTTTGCGACCGCGACTGCCTGACGGTCGAGCGGTGCGCCGGCTTGGAGGGTGCGAATTGCGGCGTCCAGCGCCGCGCCAGCCGCCGCCACTTCGGCTCCCATTTCGGACAGAAGATGCTGGATTGCCTGGAATTTCGACAGCGCTCGCCCGAACTGAATACGCTGTTCGGCGAATCCGATGGTGAGCGTCAACGCCGCTTCGAGCGCGCCGCATATCTGCGCGGAGCGGGTGAGGGCGGCAAGGGGAAGGGCGATGTCGTGGCGCATCTCACCCGTCGCAATGGCCGCTCCGGTAAGGCCGTCGGAGGCGGCCAGCGGGTCCGCGCCGACCGTGGCACGGGTCCCGGCGACTGGCCCGCGGTGCAACGAAAGCGATCGCCCCCTGACTCGAACGACATAA
Organism: Sphingomonas sp. SRS2; assembly: GCF_000971055.1. Lineage (GTDB taxonomy): Bacteria > Pseudomonadota > Alphaproteobacteria > Sphingomonadales > Sphingomonadaceae > Rhizorhabdus. Next base: position 46,134 of record NZ_LARW01000077.1, on the reverse strand, counting down.
TCCGCGCTGTCGCCGAACGGCACGCCGCGCTGCCAGCCCTCGATGAAGATGCTGCTTCTCCCCAGCGGCGGTTCAAGCCCGGCTTCGCTCAGCAGCCAGGTCGCGACAAGCGTCTCGGCGATTGGCACCGGCAACGCATATGCGCCCGCCAGCCTGACCAGACCGAAACCTTCGACCGGCGATAGACCGAACCCGCCATGGGTTTCGCTTATCCACAGTCGCGTCAGGCCATTTTCAACCAGCGCGGTCCAGGCGGCATCCGGTGCATCCCGATGGAATCCGAAAATCTGTAGGTCACCGTGTCGCGCGTCGCTTCATATAGAGCGGCCGCAAGGTCCCCGCGCCTGATCTCGATGTCGTTTCCCTGCTCTCCGCCGGTGATATCTTCCGGCGTCATCATCGCGATGCGTTCGCCGTTTTCGTCGACGAACTCTAAGGTGCGGGTGTCGACATGGTTGAGCTTGAGCCGCTCGTAGAGACCCATGCGCTTGACGACCTCGATCGCGCTGCCTCGGATATCGATCGGGTAACCACCTCCGCGAAGGCTTTCCGTCTTCTCGACCACAGTGACGTTCATGCCAGAGCGAGCGAGCCAGAAAGCAGCTGCAGGTCCGGCAATGCTAGCACCCGAGATGAGGACATTCTTGACCATATTCAAATTTCCTAGCGAGAAACGGGACGCCGACATTCTGTCGGCGCCCCAGCGATCTCAGGACATATTCCCGATTTTCCGACTGGTTGCGGACCAGCTAAACATTATCGTCATCAATCCGCCGTGGTTGGGAGGACGTCGCCAAGCGTCAGAAGGAAAGGCTGAGCGTGCCGGTGAAATTCCGAGGCGTGCCAGGATAACCCTGGTGGCAGCGCGATCCCGTTGGACAAGTACCATCAGGCCCAAAGGCACCAAGTGCTCCAAAGCCCAGCTCCGTGAAGTAGCCCTTATCGAAGATGTTGTCGGCGCGCAGCGACAGCTCCCATTTGTGGCTGATGTCACCAAATGCGATTCGGGCCCCTACCAGCGTATAGGGATCTGCGCGGCCCTTGTTGAAAACATCCCAGTAAAGCGCCCCCGTATGGGTTGCATCGGCGCGCAGGGACAGGACGTAGGCCTCGCCCATTTCGTGCCGCCACTCGGCGCTACCGCTGGCCGAGAACGATGGCGCATACTGAATGCGATATCCTTTTACCGGTAGCGGATCGAAAGCCTCGGTGGTCGGCTGATCGAAGACCCCGTTCTTCCATTTCGCATTGAGATAGCCTGCCCCGGCGCGCAGAGTGAGTTCGCGCACCGGCTTCAAAGTCGCGCCGCCCTCGACGCCGTAACTTCTCGAGTCGCCGACGTTGGTGATGAATTCCACGGGACTATTATTCAGCAGCGCGCGGCTTTCGACTTGCCGGTCTTTGGTGCTGATGTAGAAAGCCGCCAGTTCGAAGACGAGTTTGCCGTCGGCGGCTGCGCCCTTCAGCCCGACCTCATAGTTCATGGCGACTTCCGGACGGAAAGGCACGCTGATCGCGTCCTCAGGTCCTTGAAAAGGAGCGAGCGAGCCGGAATTCACCCGGCCGGGTTCGAAACCCTTAGAAAAGGTCGCATAGGCCATCACGTCTGGCTTCAGATCGTAGGACAATCCGAGCTTCGGTATGAAGATGGTGTGGTTGGATTCTTCCTTGCGGGTGCCAAGGAGCGGATACGTGCCCGACACCTCGTTTCGGCTGATCCGGCCACCGACGCTAACCGCGAACGGGCCGGTTTTATACGTGAGATCTCCGAAGGCAGCATAGGTTAACTCGGGGATCTTGTTTTTCACTAGGGGATAAAATCCCCTGAGAGGCGCGGGCAGGACCGTTCCGAGCCGGAGGACGGAGTTGTTGATATTGCGATCTTCGACGCGTGAAAAATAGGCGCCGGCAACCCAATCAAGTGGACCGTCCCCGTTCGACTGGGCGCGGAGTTCCTGAGTGTAGACCTTTGTCGTGTAGTCAGCGCGGATTTCGGTCTGGTCGCGTGTGGTCTGGTCGATATCGGTGAAGTATATCTTGTGCGCCTGAGCGTAAGACGAAATCGAGAAAAGATCGACAGCGCCCACCGAGCCTTTGAGCTGCAGCGTTACTGCATGGGTCGTTCGCGAACCCTGGGGCTGGGCGTTGACCGCGGCTGTACGCCGAAAATCACGGATGCTGTTGGCGGGCACCTGGCCGTTGAATGACCCTTCGAGCTTTCCGAAGCGATAGGACAAATAAGCTTCGAAATCGGGACTCGGAGCCCAGACAGCAGCGACGCGCGTGCCATATTCCTTGCGGGACCGAAGCGGTTTCCCGTTGAACGTGTTGGTGATCCAACCGTCGGTGTCGCTCAAATAGCCGGAGATACGGACAGCGAGTGTCTCCGACGCTGGCGCATTGATGGCGCCGAAAAGCGACTTTGTATCGAACGAGCCGTAGCTGAAACTGCCATCAGCGGAAAAATTGTCCATCCTCGGCCGGCGCAGCACATATTTGACCGCGCCGCCGATGCTGCTGCCGCCATATAGGGTTCCCTGCGGACCCTTCAGGATTTCCACCCGCTCAATATCTTCCAGCCTGGTCGACTGGTCTGTGAAATTCTGGACATCGTCGAAGTAGAAGCCGACGCCCTGGGTATTGCCGAATGAGCCTACGCCCCGGATGACGACATTCGGTTCATTATCGGACCGGGTGTTGAGCGTGATGTTGGTCGTCTGGCGGCCGAGATCCTCCAGATTTTCGATACCTGCCCTCGCGATCTCCTGGCTGGAGATCGCCTGCACTGTCTGCGGTACATCAATGAGGCGTTCCTCACGCTTGCGCGCCGTGACGACGATATCGTCGCTCTGGCCGCTTTCGGCGCGCGCGTCTGCGGCAAAGGCGGGTGCTGGCGCGGCGACGATCATCAGTGGAAGGCAGATCGGCCATGCATTGGCATAGGCGCGTAGACGAAGCGATTTGTCGGATTTGTAGCTCATTGTTACCCCCTTTTTAATTGCTGCAGTGCCCTCGGATCTTATTGTTCAACACGAATTCGCAGACGATCGGTGCCACTTGGGCACGGTGATGCCGGGTGAGGCTGTGCCCCGCGTCGGGCACGAGCACGAGTTTAGCGCCATCGATCTGGCCGGCGGTCCAGGCGGCTGTCGCGTCGCTGATGAAAGGATCAGCTCCGCCCCGCAGAACCAGTGTCGGCGCCGTTATGCGATGCAGGTCGTCGCGGCATTCGTGCTGCCGCGCGGCTGACATTCGACGTGCAACCGCTTCCGGAGGGCCGGGCCGGATCGCCGCCTTGGTCTCGGCCACCCTTACCGGATCGGCGTCGACGTCATCCGAGCCGCCGACGTGCCGAAGCGAAAATTGCTCGATTGCGGCGGCATCGCGATTACCCGTGGCCTGGGTTACCACCGGTTCCGCCATCGCAAAGCTTGGGGTCGTCGCCGCGAGGATGAGGCTTTGAACCCGCTCGGGAAAATGTATCGCGGTCATCATCGCGATCAAACCGCCATAGGATGTGCCCATGATATGGGCCTTTGAGAGACCCATCGCGTCGAGAAAGTTTGCGCAGTCTTCAGCCAGGTCACGGGTCGTATAAGGAGGCGCGCCTTCATAGAGATTTTCACGGGTGTCACGCTGATCATAAGCGATCGCGCGAATTCCCTTCTCCATAAGCGGTCGGAAGAGGTCGAACTGGTGCCGATCCGACTGGCCGCCGTGAATGAGAATCAGTGGTTCCCCTGAGCCACTCTCTTCATAGCCGATGTCACGCCCTTTGACGGAGACGGTCGCCATTCCTTGCTCCTATGAAAGTGGGAAATCTGCCATTGGTTCGCTTGGTCCCGAAGCTGCGCGACCCGGCTGATCATAAGGTTGTGGATGTCCCGTGCGTCCTTGGGAGGTCGACACGGTCCTTTTTGCGATACCGGCGAATAGCATCAGCCCATCAGTCCGCCCCAAGGCGGCCGAGGCCGGTGTGGATGGATCGACCCTGTCGGCGAACATCAACTTGAGTCCCTATTAGATCCGCTAAGCTATCTTATATAAGATACGTGAAAGAATCTTATCGTCAATGCCCGACCATAGTTTTTGAGAGATAACTTTCTGCGGAGGCCGCAGGACGGCCGATCGAGATGACCAGCCCTCTCGTTTCGCGCCGACGGCCGATGCGTCGGGTTATGCCGATCTGCAGGGCAAAGTAGATTTCCACAGATGGGCACTGCTCAAGAGTGGTGCACTATCCTGTCCAGGCTGCTCGGAGTGGGGTCCAGCTGAGGGTCACAAGCGAGAGCGACCTCGTCCAGGCGATCAGGGAATCGACCCAGCAGAATGTGTCGCGCGCCGGCGATCAACGCACGTCGGGCCATCTCAATATCCAGCCGACGATCACGATCCGGCCGCGACCATTCGGCTGGTCGTCCACAAGGAGATCATTCTCGCGCCGTGGCGCGGTTAGGAACAGGTCATGCCCAAGCTGAGATTGGCACGCTTGTCGGACAGACCCCGATCAAGCTGGCCATCACGATTACGCCCGATCTCAATGAAGCGCTGCGTGATTACGCGCTGCCCTACGCTGCAAGCTATGGCATGAGGAGTCGGTACCCGGGCTGATACTCGCGATGCCCAGCGTATTTCCCCTAAGCGATCATTCTTTCGTCAAGGCACGCACGATCGAGTGATCGGAGGCGGCCCGATGTTTCGAAAACTGGGTCGACCTGTTCTCTATGCCTTGCCCGATTTGATCGAGTAGCAGGCGTACGCGTCTGTGATCCAGCGCCTGATGGAAGTTGGGGCACATCTCCACCGGCAGCATGATCAATATCCTCGACCAGAACCTCGACATTGCGAAGCCCAACGCCATCGAACCATGTATCAGAAAATTCGACCAGAATTGCGCTAACCTGCGCTGGGTGATTGTCCCGTTGGCAACCATGTGACAACCAGCACTTGAAGGTCACGCACCGATAGCGGCGCTCCAGTTCCTAAGTCACTATATTAAATGAAAGAAACTGGAGCGGGCGAAGGGATTCGAACCCTCGACCCCAACCTTGGCAAGGTTGTGCTCTACCCCTGAGCTACGCCCGCTCTGGCGTCGGTCCGCAGGGGCATCCCTGCGGTCGAGGCGCGGCTATTAGCTTGGGGGTGTCCCCTCCGCAAGCCTGAATCTACATAAATGTCGTGGGACTTGGCATATGCGGGCGGGCTCCCACATAAGGAGCGCGAAACCAGCCTTCAGGAGAATCATAGGTGGCGACTTTGGGGATGAGCGCGGCGGAGAAGGAAGCGGTCGAGGCGTTCCGCCGCGACGTGGTCGAGCCGTCGATGACCTCGCTCGTCATCCTCGACTTCTGGGCCGAATGGTGCGGGCCGTGCAAGGCGCTGACCCCGGTGCTGGAAAAGGTTGCCGCCGACTATGCCGATCAGGGCGTCATCCTCGCCAAAATCAATGTCGACGAACAGAAGATGATCGCGGCGCAGTTCCGCGTCCAGTCGATCCCTACCGTCTATGCCTTGTTCCAGGGCCAGCTCGTCGCCGATCTTACCCCCGCGCGCACCGAGAGCCAGCTCAAGCAGATGCTCGACCAGATCCTGCGGCAACTGCCGATCCAGGGTGAGGCCGACAAGCTGCACGAGGATATCGCCCCGCTGATCGCGATGGGCGAGGAGGCGCTTGAAGCCGGCGATGTCGAACGCGCGGCGTCCGTCTTCGGCCAGCTCATAGAGATGGCGCCGGAGGATGTCGAAGTTGTCTCCGGGCTGGCGCGGACGCTGGTCCGCGCGGGGCAGCTTGACGAGGCCGATGCGCTGCTGGCCGAAGTACCGGCCGAAAAGGCGAAGGAAGCGCCGATCGCGCGCGCGCAGGCCGCGGTGGCGCTCGCCCGTGAGGCGCAGCCGGTCGACGATCTCGGGCCGCTGCGCGCCAAAGTCGACGCCAATCCCGACGATCACGAGACACGCTACGAGCTTGCGGGCGGGCTCATGGCCGCCGACGACCGCGACGGCGCGGCGGACCATCTGCTCGAAATCATCGCCCGCGACCGTGAGTGGAACGAAGGCGCGGCGCGGGCGCGGCTGCTCAAGCTGTTCGAAGTCGTCGGCCTCGAAGACGGCTGGGTGCGCGACCAGCGCCGCCGCCTCTCCGCAATTCTCTTCACCTGATCATGGGCCAGACCACGGCGCAGCGCTTGTCGATCTTCCCGCTGGCCGGCGCATTGCTGTTTCCGCGCGCCCAACTGCCGTTGCACATCTTCGAGCCGCGCTATCGTGCGCTGGTCGAGGATGCGCTCGCGCGCGACCGGCGGATATCGATGATCCAGCCGCGCGGCGAGGGTGAGCCGCCGCCCTTGTTCGACGTCGGCTGCATCGGCCATATCCGCGAGGTCGAGCGGCTCGACGACGGCCGTTTCAACATCGTCCTCGACGGCATCAATCGCTTCCGCGTGCTACGTGAACTGGTGGTGACGACGCCCTTCCGCCAGATCGAAGCCGACATCTCCGACTTCGCCGATGCCGAGGCGCCTGATGCGCTGCCCAGCGTCGTCCGCGCCGAGATCGAGCGCGAGGCGCGGCGCTTCGCCGACAGCCGCGGCGTAGCGGTTGACTGGACCGGGGTGAGCCGCCTCGACGACGAGACGCTGGTCAACGCCATCGCGTCGATCGCGCCCTTCGACGCGGCGGCGAAGCAGGCGCTGCTTGAAGCGGTGACGCTGATGGAACGCGCCGACCTGCTCGCCCAATTCCTCGGCTTCTTTCGCCGCGGCGACGACGAACCCGCGACGCTTCAATGAGCCTCGATCCGGAATTGCTCGCGATACTCGTCTGCCCGGTGACCCGCACGCCGCTGCGTTATGACGAAGCGGCGGGGGAATTGGTGTCCGAGGCAGCGGGTCTGGCGTTCCAGGTGCGCGACGGCGTGCCGGTGATGCTGGTCGAAGAGGCGCGGCGGCTGACCACCTGATCGTCGTGCCAGGGCAAATCGCGATGACGGATGTGCCTAGATCGCCTGCCCTTGCAGTAGCCGGGGCAGTTTCCCCGTCTCGCCGCGTGCTTCGGCCATGAAGCGCCCCTTCAGCGGCCCGAGCCGCTGCACCGCGCCAAGCCCGAAGCGGCGGATCGCGCGCGCGGGACGGCCGGGAATGCCGAACAGGCGGGTCAGCCCGTCGGTGGAGGCTGCGACCATGAAGCTGTCGAGGCTGCGCCAGCGCTGATAGCGCGCGAGCAGTTGCGCATCGCCGGGATCGAGGCCGAGGCGCATCCCCTCGACCAGCACTTCGGTGAGTGCGGCGACGTCGCGATAGCCGAGATTGACCCCCTGCCCCGCGATCGGGTGGATGCCGTGCGCGGCGTCGCCGACCAGCGCAAGGCGGGTATCGGTGATCCGCGCGGCATGGTGAAAGCCGAGCGGATAGGATGAGCGCGGCGAGAGGAGACGCACCGCGCCCAGCATCCCGCCCATGCGCTTCTCGGCCTCGGCCTGATAGGCGCGGTCGGGCAGGGCCAGCATCGCAGGGCCATGTTTCTTGTCGACCGTCCAGACCAGCGCCGAGCGGTGCTCGCCTTCCGCTCCATCGATCAGCGGCAGGATCGCGAAGGGGCCGGTCGGATAGAAAATCTCATAGGCGACGCCGCCATGCGGCTTTTCGTGCGCGATCGAGGCGATCATCGCGACATGATCGTAACTCCAGCGCGCGACGGTGATCCCCGCCGCCTCGCGGGTCGGCGACTGACGGCCCTCCGCGCCGATCAGCAGCGATCCGGCGACGGTACGGCCATCGTCGAGCGTCACCCGCACGCCATCGAGGTCGCGCTCGACGTCGACCGGGCGCGCGGGGCGCAGCAGGGTTAGCCCTTCGGCGGCCCGCGCGGTCTCGTCCAGCGCGCGGCGCAGATCGCGATTCTCGAACATATGACCAAGCGCGCCGTCCTCGGCGGAGGGCTCGAACATCAGGCTTTCGGGGCTCAGCCCGTCCTGCACCCTGATCGTCGCGATCGGGCAGCCCTTGCCCGCCAGCCGCTCGCCGACGCCGATCGCCTCGAGCATCCGCCATGGCGCGCTGGCGACCGCCGAGGCGCGGCCATCGAAGCCGGCCGCGAGCATCTTGTCGGGATCGGCGGGATCGATCACGACCGTGCTGATGTGATGCCGGGCGAGCGCGATGCCGAGCGTGAGCCCGACCAATCCGCCGCCGAGAATGATGACGTCGTGCCGATCCATGGGCTTCTCTTAGGCGTGCGAGCCGGCTTGCGGTAGCCCGATTCGTCCGTCGCTTGACCGCGACTCCCCGCTGTGGGATTCTGGAACGAAGCGGGAATCTCAAGGCATATCGATATGGCAAGTCGCAGCATCGTCATCGGCGGGCAGGACGCGCAGCCAGGCGGCTGGCGCGGGGCCATGGCCGGACTCGGCCGGCGCGCCGGATCGATCCTCGCCGCGCTCGCCCTGATCGGCGCGACGATTGCGCTCGGCTTCGTCCTTGCCAGCTATCATGTCACCGATCCCGCGCTGAACACCGCCGCGGGCGGGCCGCCACAGAATATCTTTGGGCCGCCGGGCGCATGGATAGCCGATATAGCGCTCAGCCTGTTCGGCCCGGGCATCGCGATCATGCTGCCGCTCGGTCTGGTCTGGGGCCTGCGGCTGTGGCGCGGCCACCCCGTGGGCCGCTGGGGCCGCTCATCCGCGGTCGCGTTGTTCGCGGTGCTGCTGATCGGGATCGGCCTCGCTCTGTTCCGGGGCGGATCGGTCGCGGGGCTGCCCGCGGGCTTCGGCGGCAGCCTCGGCCTTGGCGGGGCGGCGCTGATCACGATCGGGCTCGACCAGCTAGCCGATCCCATGCTCGCCAACGGCATTCGCCTCGGTTCGGCGGCGCTGCTCGCGATCGTCGGGCTCTCCTTCTGGGTCTGGGGCCTCGGCCTGCTCGCCGACGAGCGCGACTGGCTGCTGCGGCGGGGCGCCTATGCGCGACAGCCCGCCGAGCCGTTCGACATCGACGATGATATCGACGAGACCGACATCGACACGATCGATCGCGTCCCCGTGCCCCCCCGGCCACCGCGCCACGCGCCGATCGAGGAGGGCGCAGCTCAGGCGCCGCCGCCCGTCATCGCCGACCGCAAGAAGGCCGCCGCTCCGTCCCCCAAGGTCGCCGCGCGCGAACGGCAGAGCAGCCTCGCGCTGGGTGACACCTATAAGCTGCCCAGCATCTCGCTGCTCGCCCCGCCCGCGCCTACCGGCAACAAGGTGATCGACAAGGCCGCGCTGGAACGCAACGCCCGCCTGCTCGAAACCGTGCTCGACGATTTCAACGTCAAGGGCCGCATCGTCGAGATCCGCCCCGGCCCGGTCGTCACCATGTACGAGCTGGAACCCAATGCCGGAATCAAGGCGAGCCGGGTGATCGCGCTGGCCGACGATATCGCGCGCAATATGTCCGCCATGTCGGCGCGCATCGCGGTGATCCCGGGGCGCACCGTGATCGGCATCGAGCTCCCCAACGCCAAGCGCGAATCGGTGTCGCTGTCCGAACTGATCGCGAGCGACGCCTTCGAGGATATCGCCGGTCTCGGCCTCGTCCTCGGCAAGAATATCGGCGGCGATCCGGTGATCGCCGATCTCGCCCCGATGCCCCACCTTCTCGTCGCGGGCACCACCGGATCGGGCAAGTCGGTCGGTCTCAACTCGATGATCCTGTCGCTGCTCTACCGGCTGACGCCTGACCAGTGCCGGATGATCATGATCGATCCCAAGATGCTCGAATTGAGCATCTATGACGACATTCCGCATCTTCTCTCCCCAGTCGTCACCGATCCGCCCAAGGCGGTCCGCGCGCTCAAATGGGCGGTCGAGCAGATGGAAGACCGCTACCGGATGATGTCCTCGGTCGGCGTGCGCGGCCTCGCCAGCTTCAACGAGAAGGTGCGCGCCGCCAAGACGAAGGGCCAGCCGCTCGGCCGCCGCGTCCAGACCGGCTATGACGCAGATACCGGCCAGCCGATCTATGAGGAGGAGAAGCTCGAATTTGAGCCGCTGCCGCAGATCGTGGTGATCGTCGACGAGCTCGCCGACTTGATGATGACCGCCGGCAAGGAGGTCGAATTCCTGATCCAGCGGCTTGCGCAAAAGGCGCGCGCGGCGGGCATTCACCTGATCATGGCGACGCAGCGGCCCTCGGTCGACGTCATCACCGGCGTGATCAAGGCGAACCTGCCGACCCGGATCAGCTTCCAGGTCACGAGCAAGATCGACAGCCGCACCATCCTCGGCGAGCAGGGCGCCGAACAGCTGCTGGGCAAGGGCGACATGCTCTACATGCCCGGCGGCAAGCAGATCATCCGCGTCCACGGCCCGTTCGTGTCGGACGACGAAGTTCGCGCGGTCGCCGACCATTGGCGCGGCCAGGGTACGCCCGATTACATCAACGCCGTCACCGAGGAGCCCGAGGATGGCGGCTTCGCGATGGAGGGCGGCCCGTCCGGTCCCGACGATCCCGAGACCCAGACCTATCGCCGTGCGATTCAGCTGGTGGTCGAGAACCGCAAGGCATCGACCAGCTGGCTCCAGCGGCAATTGCGGGTCGGCTATAATTCGGCGGCGCGGCTGATCGAGCGGCTGGAAAAGGACGGGATCGTCTCGGCCCCCGATCATGTTGGCCGCCGCGAGGTCATGATCGACGTGGCCGATCTCGGGCGTTTCCTGAGCTAGAGGTCTCCGCTGAAATCTAACGGTCGTCGCTGCCGATTACGGTAAAGGGCGCCCAGGCAGCCGGGTGGGCCCAGGTCGCCTGCCAGCCGGGTAGCGCGCTGCCGTCCGGCCGCCGCCCGGTGCGCACGACGATCGTCGCGCGTTGCAGCGCCGCCGCCCGGCTCAGCCCCGTTTGCCGCGCGGCGAGCGTCTCGACGGTCAGCGCGGCTGTCGGATCGTCGGCGACCCGCCAGCGGCTCGCGAGCAGCGCCCCGGCCCCCGCATAGAGGAAGGCCCGGCCAAGGCTCGACAGGCTGTCCGCCCCCGGCGTGCCGTCGGCCGAGGCCGTGTTGCAGGCCGACAGGATCACCCAGTCCGCCGACAGCCGCATACCGGCCACCTCCGACGCGGCGAGTAGCCCGTCATCCTCACGCGAGACCTGCGCAGGCGGGGTGAAGGCCAGACCCGGCTCGCGCAGGCCGCCGATCTCGCCCGGCAATATGCCGTGGGTGGCAAAGGCGATGATGCGTGCACCCGCCAGGGCCGGATCGCTGCGCACCGAGGTCTCGGTCGCCGCGGGGCCGAGGTGGAGCCGTCCGGCCGGCGCGCGCAGGGTCGCCGCCATGGCCTTCAGCTCGATCTCGGTACCCGGCAGTGGGCTAAGCTCACGCAACGCCGACGCATCCGCAAGGCCGATTCCGGCGCGGTCGACCGGCTGGGGAATTCTGAGAAAATCGTCGAGCTTGCGCTCGCTGCTCGCCGCGCCGAGGAACAGCGGCGCGCCATAGCCGACGAATGCCTCCTCCCGATCTGTCGCCTGCGCCACGCTTCCCGCCTTTGCGCGCAGCACCGAAACGGCCGGCAGCACCGTGATCGCATAGCGGTCGCCGAACCAGGAGCCTTCGGACGACGCTGTCGGCAACAGGCTCAGTGGCAATTCGGCAAGAGCGCCACTGGTCACGACGAACAGCGCGCTCGCTCGCTTCAACGCCGGTTCGACCGGGGCGATAAGGTCCCGGTAGAGCGTGTAGCCCAGCGCGCGATCGAAGGCGGGCCATTCGGCCGAGCGGTCGCCGCAGCTTTTGGGATCGACCTGGCAGCGCAGCTCCCGCACCGCTGTCGCGGCTCCCGCCGCGCCGCCCGCCTGCCGCGACCAGGCGATCGACTTCGGCCCGACCGCGAAGCTGTAGAGATCGCCGCCCGCCGGAAGGATCATTAAAAGGCCGGCATCGCCCCCCAGTCGGGCCTGCGCATCGCGCAGCGAAAGGCCGGCCGTTCCGATCAAGCGACTATAGTCGGGGAAAGCCGTGGCAAGCGCCCGATCGGCGGCCACCAGATCTTTGGCGGTGGCATCGAGCCTGGCGCGGGTGGCGGCGATCCTGTCGATATCGCCGCGCAGCAATTGGCGCAGCAAAAGCGCATCGAGTTCGACGGCGCGATCGGACAGCGCCTGCTGGCGGCGGACAAGATCACCGAGCGGCCCTTCGCCCGCAGCGGTGCGCGCGGCGGTGCGCGCCATGCTGCGCGCCGCCGCCGAAACCGACAGATCCTGCGCGGCGAGGAACGCCTCGGCACGCAACATGGCGGCCTCTTTGGGCGCGACGGCGGCATGCGCCCAATTCGCGCCGATCAAGACCGCGAATGCGCCGGAAAGCGGGTCGAACCGGCTCGCGTCGCTGGCTGCGCCACCACCCGCCTGCTGCGCGGCATCGCCATTTCGGCTCTCACCGATCCCGCCCAACCGGCGACGGCGGACGATCTCGGCAGCCTCGCGCGCCGCCTTTACCGCATCGCCGGTGCGGCCAAGCGCAAGGAACAGTTCGGCCTGACCGGTCAGCGCTTCGGCCAGCGCGGGATGATCCGGCCCGAAGGCCGCGCGCCGCGCCGTCACCGCCTGATCATAGAGCGGCAGCGCGCGGTCGAACCGCCGCAGCATGACGAGATTGTGGCCCAGCCGGAGCTGCGCAGTCGCGATATCGGGATGGCCCGCGCGCAGGGCGGCGGTGCGGATCGCCAACGCCTCGGCGAACAACGGCTCAGCCTCGCCGGCCTTGCCCTGCCGCTCGAGATTGACCGCGACATTGGACAGCCCGATCGCGGTGATGGGATGACGATCGCCATAGACCCCGCGCCAGATGCCGAGCGCCTGGCGGTAGAGCGGCCCGGCCGCCGCATAGTCTCCCTGCCGGTTAAGATTGTGCGCAGCATTATTGTAGCTGGTCGCGACGGTGAGCCCGTCCGGATCGATCGCGCGGCGGATTTTCAATGCGCGCGCATAGGCCGGTGCGGCATCGGCATAGCGGCCCTGTCCGTCGAGGTTGAAGCCGAGATTATTGTAGCTGGTCGCAACCGCAGGGTCGTTCGGGCCCAACTCGGCGATGCGCACGGCGAGCGCCTGGCGGTAGAGCGGCTCGGCTTCGAGCGGGCGGCCAAGAGCGTCGAGATTGGCGGCGACATTGCTTTCGATCAGCGCAAGGTCGAGATCCTCGGGATCCCAGTTCAGCGCGATTGTCAGTGCTCTCGCATAAAGGTCGCGTGCCTCGGTGAAGCGCCCCTGCCGGCCTAGCGCATAGGCGAGATTATTATAGGCGAGCGCCGCCGGGCGTTTCGCCTCCGCCTTCGTCAGCGCGCGAGCGAGTGCGGCGCGGTAAAGTGCTTCGGCTTCGTCATAGCCGCCTAGCACCTGGAGATTGGCGGCCAGGTTCGACGCCGCCTGCTCGGCCAGTTCGTGATCCGGCCCGAGGCTGGCGGTAAAGATGGCAAGCGACCGGCGATACAGCGGAGTCGCCTCGGCGGGCTTGCCCTGCTCGACCAGCCAGCCGGCGATCAGCGACAGCGTGCCGCCGACTTCGGGGTGATCCGCGCCCTTGGCCGCTTCCTCGATCGCCAGCGCCTCACGCCCGAGCGCGACGGCATCGCCCCAGCGCCGCGCGGCGGTGGCCGACTGGATTTCGGCTTCGATCCGGGCGAGGCGGTCATCGGATCCGGCGGCATGCGTCGGACTGGCGCTAACAATCAGGCACGCCAGGAACCAACCGATTACGTCGCCCCGGCGGAGGCCGGGACCCCTACGAGCAGCATCGCAACATTGTCCCGAGAGCGTGGCGGCCCCGGCCTCCGCCGGGGCGACGATCAATCGGCTCATCCGCCGAACGGCAGTTTGAAGCCCAGCGGATTGGCCTGTTGCTGTTGGGCCGCCTGCGGCATCGCCGCCTTGCACCGCTCGGTGATATAGTCGCGGCCTTTCACGCTCATGCACGCCGTATAGATCGATTGAGCGCTGGCCATGTCGCCCGCCACGATGCCACGCTTGATCTCGATGCTCTTGAAATGGTCGGGATCGCGGAAGCGCGCCTTGCCTTCGGAGATCAGCCTGTCGCCGTCCTTCAAGTCGCCCGCGCCCAGTTCCATTTCGGTATAGGTTTCGTAGAGTTGGAGATTCTGCACCGGGCTGCCGCGTCCCGCATCGAAGAAGCCCGCCGCCATCGGGATATTGCCCTGGTCGCGCGCCGCCAGTCCCGCCACATAGTTGACGAATACCGGTGCGGCGCGGCCGCCCGCGCCGATCGCGCGCAGCTGCGCGGTTGCTCCGGCATAATCCTGCGCGAAATAGCTGCTCCGCGCCCTGAGATAGGCGTTGCGGGTGGCGATAGTACGGCCATAGTCGGCTTTGCTTTTTATCCTGCCGACCAGCGCGCCGGTATCGATCGGCGGGTCGGCGGTCGGATAGCCCGCCTGGAAATAGGCGGCGAGGCCCTTGCGGCGCTCCTCGGGCGGCAGATGGGTGTCGCCGCCCAGCGATTTGGTGATGTTGCCCATATTGTTGAGCAACGCGCCGCCCGCGGTCTTGAGCAGGCCCGAGCCGAAGCCCTGCATTCCCGCGCCGCCGGTGAAGCTCGCGGCGGTGACGCTGCTGGTGGCGAAGCCCTTCATCGACTCGGCGAAGCTCGCCTGAACGGCATTGGCGGCGACCTTGCGCTTGTCGCGCGAGGCTTTTTCGGTCTCGAACGCCTTCTGCAGCCGCGCGAAGACATTGGCATAGCTATCAATCGTGACGTTGCTGCGCACCAGCAGGTCGATCGCGAGTGCGTCGGCCTGATTCTCCTGGTCCCGATTCCACGATGGCGCGAAGATATCGTCGACCGCGAAGCGCAGCGCCTCGGCAATCGGCGCAGACCTGCGCGCGCCGGCGTCCATGCCGCTCTGCGCGCTGGTCAGCATGTTCGCGCCGCCGCCGCTCTTCTTCATCGCGTTGAACGCGCTGCCCGCCTGCCAGGCGAACGACACCGCCTGGGTCGCGCCCTTCGCGCCAGCGATCGTCTCGGCCTTCGTGAAATGGCCGAGCAGGAGATGGGCATATTCATGCGCGAGGACGAACAGCACCTCGGAGTCCGATTGCGCCGCTTCGAGCAGCCCCATCGACACGATGATGGTGTTGTCGGGCAATGCCTGCGCCTGATAGGCCTCGTCGGCGCGGAACAGGATGCGCGGCGTTCGCTCCAGCGGCGCATAGGGCCAGGCCCTGGCGAAGGATTCAAGCACCGGCCGCAATTCGAGTTCGAGCGCCGGCACCGCCATCAGGTCCATCCGCGCCGAGCGTGTGTTCATCACCTGCCCCGACAGGCCCATCGCCCCGGCGGCATCGCCCGCCCCGGTGCGCATCTTGTGGTTGTTGACGCACAGGTCTCCGGGATCGAGCGTCGAAATATAGGGCGCCTTCTCGATCGAGAATTTCCCGCGCGCCTTCTTGTCGATCTTCCTGGCCGCCACGAGCGCACCGGCCGCAGGCGCCGGGCAACCGGTCAACGCGACATAGGGCGCATCGGGAAGCATCGCGATCGCGGGTTCGGCGGGCGCGGCAATCCTCGCCGGGGTCGCCGCCCGTTTCTTCTTCGGTGCGGCGTCAAGCATCGGAGCAGCACCGAGTGCGACCGTCATCGCGGCCAGGATAACACTGTATCGCATGTCAAAAAGCCTCCTGTTTGCCCCCCAGTTGGCCCAATTTGCGGCGCTATTTGCCCCCGCCGCAGCCGAGCCCCAGCGACTGCTGAAGCCCATCTTCCTCCATCTTCGCGAAACTCATCGCGTTGGCGTTGCAGGTAATCGCGGCGAGATCGCCGACATAATCGACCGTCGACAGCCGCAGCCAGGCGAGCTTGCCGTCAAGCTGGACCCCGACGAAGCCGGTCTTGGCGCGGATAACGCGCGCGCCCGGCGATCCCGCCGCCGGCATCGAGGCGACCGGCACGTCGCGCAGCTTTGCGCCCGCATCGTCATAGACCGGCAGCGGATCGCGCTTATAGGCCTGAATCGACGGCGCATCGGCGGCCTGGACCGCCACGGGCGTCGCCGCTGCTGCGGCAAGCGCAACCATAATGACAAGACGCGACATCCGAGCGCTCATACGTCATTCCCCTGTTTGGGCCCTGCTTCCTCTACGGAGCGAAGCGCGGCCCGGTTGCCCTCAAAGCAAGACGATCTCATCCAGACGCTACCTTAGGGGCAATCGGCATCCGAAACTGTTACGCGCGTCACAGTCGGATTTTTCCCTGCCTTCCCGATTCATAGCATGAATCTGCGCCGGCGCCGCGCGATTCCTGCGCCATGGGGGTCGGAACCAATACCCGTCTCGGCGCTTGGTTGGCACGAGGAGACGAATCATGGGTAGCGAACCACTGGAACTGCACGCCGACGCCATCCAGCAGGGCAGCGTCGAGCGGGCGCTGGTATCGGGCGAGGATATCCAGCTTCGCGTGCAGGCGATGATCGATGCCGACGCCCGGCTGCGCGATTGCGACAAGAAGGTCTTCGCGCCGATGCCCAAGCCGACCGCGAGCGAGAGCCCGACCGGGTGCAACTGGACGATGCATTATCTCGGACAGTTTCCGGGGTGCGAACCGGTCATCGACGAGATCGTCGAGCTGATCCAGCACGAGGTGAATATAGCGGGGCCGACGAGGTTGTGACTCGATAATCGGTCATGCCAGTGCAGGCCCGACTTAGTGGGCCGTAAGCTTCAACCCGGCGATGCAGGCGACGATCGCGAAGATCAGGACGATGCGGATTGGCGTCGACGGTTCCTGGAACCAGATCATGCCGACGATCACCGTTCCAATCGCACCGATTCCGCCCCATACCGCATAAGCGGTGCCCATCGCGATCGACCGGCTGGCTACTTCGAGCAGCGCCATCGACAGGCCGACCGAAACCAGGAAACCGAGCGTCCAGGGCAGATTGCGGAAGCCGTCGACGAAGCGAAGGCAGGTGGTGAAGCCCACCTCGCATAACCCGCCGATGATCAACCATATCCACGCCATGCGACCGCCATAGCGCCGCCGGCCATGCGCGGCTAGGCTAAGCCATGACATCATCCCGGCCCGGCCTCGGTCATCGGATCGCACCGCCCCGCTTCATCGCATTCATCGCCATCGCCCTGATCGGCTTCGGCGCGGCGCTCGGCCCTGCAGGCTGGACCAGCGCCGTCCTGATCGGCTTCGATGCCGGCGCGATAGTCTTCCTGCTGTCCTGCATCGCGCTGCTGGATCATCCGACCGACGCGATCCGCGCGTCGGCGGCGCGCAACGACGCCAATCGCGCCACCCTGCTCGGCATCACCGGCATCGTCTGCGCGGTGATCCTCGTCGCCATCGCGATCGAGCTATCCCAGCGCGCGGCGCTGCATTGGCCGCAGATCGCGCTGATCATCGCGACGCTGCTCATCGCCTGGCTGTTCAGCAACATGGTCTATGCGCTGCATTATGCGCATCTCTTCTACGGCCCTGATGGCGGCGGGATTGAGTTCCCGGGCGATGGAGGGCCCGATTATTGGGACTTCATCTATTTCGCTTTCACCCTGGGAATGACCTTCCAGACATCGGATGTCGAAGTCCCAAGCCGGGCGATCCGGCGGGTGGTGATATTCCACTGCTTCGCCGCCTTCGTCTTCAATATCGGCGTGCTGGCCTTTACGATCAACGTGCTGGGAAGTTGAACCTTCCCGGTAGAACCGGCATCACTCTTCCTGCAGCGCCTTCAACGCCTGACCATCGAGCCGCCACGGCTCCCAGCCTTCCATATGCCGCGCGCCGATCCGCCGGTAGAAACCCTTGGCGAGGTCGTTCCAGTCGAGCACGCCCCAGTCGATCCGGGCCCCGTCATGCGCCTTCGCCTCGTCGGCCAGCGCCTTGAACAGCGCGCGGGCGACCCCGCCGCCGCGCACATCGGGGTCCACGAACAGATCTTCGAGATAGATGCCGTGCCGGCCGGTCCAGGTGGAAAAGTTGAAGAACCACACCGATATGCCGACGACCTTGCCATCCATTTCGGCGACATGCGCGAACACCTTCGGGGCATCGCCGAACAGCAGCGCCGCGAGACCCGCGGGGGTCGCCTTCACCGCCTCGGGCTCGCGCTCATAGCTGGCGAGCGCGTGGATCAGCCGGAGGATGTCATGCTCGTCGCCCGGCCGGGCGCGGCGGATCGTCACATTCATGGAATTATGTCCCGTTCTAGATCGGGCGGGCGCGCAGCCCACCAGCAGCCCGCGACGATCAGCGCCGCCCCGGCCAGCGTGGCGAAGCCGATCGCTTCGCTGAAGAAGAGCCATCCCCACAGGCTGGCCCAGATGAAGGCGGTGAACTCGACCGGCGCGAGATAGCTCGCCTCGGCGCGGGCATAGGCCCAGCCGAGCAATACCAGCGAGAGGGTGGCAAGCACCGCCGAGAAGACGATCATCGGTACATGTTCGAGCGACGGCAGTTCGGCGAACCACGGCATGACCAGCGCGAAGCAGACCGCGAAGACGAGGCTCTGGAAGAAGGCGACCTCATAGGGATCGGCCAGCAGCGCCTGCCGTCGCATGAGAATGATGTTATAGGCATAGGCGACCGCAGACAGCAGCACCGCGATCGCGCCCCAAAAGGCGTCCGGGCCCATCTTCGCGGAAGCCTGTCCCCCCAGAATCACCAGCACGCCCGCGAACGCCAGGAGCGAGCCGAGCAATGCGCCGCGCTGCATCCGCTCCTTGAGCAACAGGACCGCGAGCCCCTGCGCGATCAATGGCGCGATGAAGGTCAGCGCGATAGCCTGTGCCATCGGGGTGCGCTCCAGCCCCCAGAAGAACAGAAAGGCCATCACCGCCGACACCGCGCCGCGTTCGATATGCAACTTCATCGCCGGGCGTGACGGCCAGGCCGTCCGTCGCCACAGCCAGGGCGCGCCGCTCACCGCGATCCCGGCAAAGCTGCGCCACAGCAGTGCGTTATAGGCGCCGATCGCAAGGCTGAGCGCCTTGATCACAGCATCCATCGAGGCGAACAGCGCAATACCGAGACAGGCGACCGCGAAGGCGACCACGACGGGGGGCTTCACTCCGCCGCTTGCGCCTGGGCGGCTTCAGCGGCTTCAATTTCGGCTGCCTTGGCCTCGACCAGCTTGACGATGTGCTCGACCATGTCGGCGTCCTGCACCGTATGATCGGTGACGCCGGACAGATAGACCATATGCTTGCCCGCGCCGCCGCCGGTCAGGCCGATATCGGTCTCGCGCGCTTCGCCGGGGCCGTTGACGACGCAGCCGAGCACCGAAAGCGACAGCGGCACGCGGATATGCTGCAGCCGTTCCTCCAGTGTCTGGACGGTGCGGATCACGTCGAAGCCCTGGCGCGCGCAACTCGGGCAGGAAACTACCCGGACGCCGCGGTTGCGGATGCCGAGCGCCTTGAGCATCTCGAAGCCGACCCGGATCTCCTCCTCGGGCTCTGCCGACAGCGAGACGCGGATCGTGTCGCCGATCCCGGCCCATAGCAGATTGCCCATGCCGATCGACGATTTGACCGTTCCCCCGATCAACCCGCCCGCCTCGGTGATGCCCAGATGCAGCGGGCAATCGACCGCCTCGGCCAGTTGCATATAAGCCGACACCGCGAGGAAGATGTCGGATGCCTTCACCGCGACCTTATATTCGTGGAAATCGGCGTCCTGAAGCAGCTTGATATGGTCGAGCGCGCTTTCGACCAGCGCTTCGGGACAAGGCTCGCCATATTTTTCGAGCAGGTCTTTTTCCAGGCTGCCGCCATTGACGCCGATCCGGATCGAGCAGCCATTGGCCTTGGCGGCGCGGACGACTTCGGCGACGCGCGCCTCGGACCCGATATTGCCCGGGTTGATCCGCAGGCAGGCCGCCCCGGCATCGGCGGCTTCCAGCGCGCGCTTATAGTGGAAATGGATGTCGGCGACGATCGGCACCTTGGCGGCGCGGACGATCTGCTTCAGCGCGGCGGTCGACGCCTCATCGGGGCACGAAACGCGGATGATATCCGCCCCCGCCTCTTCGCAGCGGCGGATCTGATCGATCGTAGCGCGGACGTCGTCGGTCGGTGTGTTGGTCATCGTCTGGACCGTGACGGGCGCACCGCCGCCGACGGCGACGTTGCCGACCATGATCTGACGGGATTGGCGGCGCTGGATGTCGCGCCACGGACGAATGGACATTTATGTAAGCTCTTTGAAAAGTGTCGGGACCCGTATAGGCCTTCCCGGCGTCGATATGAAGACGCTCCCCCATTTCAGGTACATCATGGCTAAAACCCGCCAGATCACATCGCATTGGACCGGCCCGACCGAGGGCTGGACGCTCGTCATTCATGGCGGCGCTGGGCAGCTGAAACGCGAGCAGGTCGGCGCGGAGGGCGACGCCCATGCCCGCGCCGCGATCGCCGCCGCGCTCGATGCCGGCGCATCGATACTCGCGGGCCACGGCAGCGCGCTCGACGCCGTCGAGGCCGCGGTGCGCGTGCTGGAGGACGATCCGCATTTCAACGCCGGCCGCGGATCGGTGTTCAGCGCCGAGGGCATCAACGAGCTCGACGCCGCGATCATGGAAGGCACGACGCGCGAAGCAGGCGCGGTCAGCGCCGTGACCAAGGCCAGGCACCCCGTCGCCCTCGCCCGCGCGGTGATGGAGCAGAGTCCGCACGTCATGCTGACCGCGGCGGGCGCGGACCGCTTCGGCGCCGAACATGGACTTGAGCAGGCCGCCCCGGCCTGGTTCCACACCGACGAACGCTGGCGGCAATATGAAGAGCTGCGCGCGGGCGGCACGTTCGACGCCGACCTGAAATATGGCACAGTCGGCGCGGTCGCGCGCGACACGCAGGGTCGGCTCGCCGCCGCGACCTCGACCGGCGGGCTCACCGGCAAGCGCTGGAACCGGATCGGCGATTCGCCGGTGATCGGCGCGGGCACCTGGGCCGACGACCGGGGGGCCGCTACCTCCTGCACCGGATCGGGCGAGCATTTCATCCGTGTCGGCGCCGCGCATGAGCTGTCGGCGCGGGTGCGGCTGGCCGGCGCGGCGCTGGGCGAAGCGGGCGACGGCGTGATCGGGGAGATCGGCGCGATCGGCGGGGTCGGTGGACTGATCAGCGTCGACCATGAGGGGCGTGGCGGCTGGAGCTTCAACAGCGGCGGCATGTATCGCGGCATGGCGCGCGCCGACCAGCCTCAGGTCGTGGCGATCTACGGAGACGAATGATGCTGCGCTGGTTGCTTGCCCTCGCGGCCCTCGCCGGGCTCTCCAGTCCCGCCTCGGCCTGGTGGGAATATGGCCATGAGACGATCGCGACGATCGCCATGGCTTCGGTGAAGCCCGATACGAAGCGGGCGATTGCGCGGCTGCTGGCCCGGTCCGACCTGCTCGATACCCCGGTCTGCCCGGCGCGGACGATCGAACAGGCGTCGGTCTGGGCCGACTGCATCAAGACCAAGCCGTACCGCGACCGCTACAGCCATGCCTATAACTGGCACTATCAGAATGTGGACATATGCAAGCCGTTCGACATCAAATCGAACTGCCCGGACGGCAATTGCGTGTCGCGCCAGATCGAGCGGATGGCGCGGCTGCTCAAGGATCGCAGCGAGCCGATGCGCGTCCGCGTGGAGGCGCTCGCCTTTCTTGCCCACTTCGTCGGCGATCTCCACCAACCGCTCCACGCCGGCGACCGCCACGATCGCGGCGGCAACGACATGAAGGCCGATTACGGCTTCCGCCCGAACAGCAATATCCACAGCATCTGGGACGGCCTGCTCGCCGATCGGGCGATCTCGACCCCGCCGGACGGGCCGGCGGGCCTGCTGTCCGGGATTCCCGCCGCCGATCGCGCGGGCATGGCGGACGGATCGGTCGAGGACTGGAGCCGCGAGAACTGGCAGGCTGCGCATACCGCCTATGAGGCGCTGACCGGCGACGCCTGCGGCCCCAGGCCCGCGACGCGCCCGGTGCTGACCAACGAGAAGATCGTCGAGCTCGTACCGGTGCTGCGCCTGCAGGTGCAGCGCGGCGGGCTGCGCCTGGCGAGACTGCTCGACGAGGCTTTGGGCTGATCTAGCCCTTGCATCATGCCAGCGAAGGCTGGCATCTCCGGCGGTAAGCGCACCGCTACTCTCATGAGATGCCAGCCTGCGCTGGCATGATGAGTAGGACAGAATTGAATGCGCTATTTCCTCGATACCGAGTTCAACGGCTTCGGCGGCGAATTGATGAGCGTCGCCCTCGTGCCCGAGGATGGCGACCAGGACTATTATGTCGTGATCCCGATCGACGGGCCCTATCATCCCTGGGTCGAGAAGCATGTGGTGCCCTATCTCGAGAGCGTCCCGCCGATGCTCTATAACCGGCTAGACCGGGTCGCGGCGGCGCATGACATCGCCGCCTATCTCGCCAACGATCCGGAGGTGACGGTCATCGCAGACTGGCCCGAGGATATCGCCCTGTTCTGTCGCCTGCTGCTGATCGGCGAGACCGAGATCGTCGACATTCGCCATATGCGCTTCGAATTCCGCCGCACGCCCGGCTTCTCGACCGCGCGTAACAGCAAGGTGCCGCACAACGCGCTCCACGATGCGCGGGCGCTGCGCGATCATCTTATCGCACTGGACTGATGCGATGACGGTGCCGATCATCGCGGCGGTCACGGGCCGCAGCTTCGAGGCGACGATCGCACTGGCGATGCAGGCGGTCGTGGAAACCGGTGGTCCGGTGCTGATGCTGTTCGCCGACATCGCGGTTCAGGTCGATCCCGGCGACGACGCCAGGACGATCGCCCGCAATTACGACGATATGGCGGGTATCGTCTTCGCCCGGCTCGGCGCGCGGCCGCTGCTGACCGAACGCGCGCCGCAGCGCGGCGACATCATCGAGACGCTGGTCGACGATCATTCGACCCGGACGATGAAGGGTGTGGCCGGGATCGTCACCGACGTCGAAGCCGGTCTCGATGATGCAGTCCACAAGATCGTCGTGCGCTATGCCAAGCGGACCGTCGATTATGTACCCGAAGACTTCAAGGATCTGCGGTTCGTGCGGTGATGTTGACCTTCCTGTCCGTTTACGGAGGGGATCGAGAGGTGGGCCTTTACAAACCAGGCAAAAAGAAAGGCCGAGGGCACCGAGCCCCCGGCCTTTCTTGCCCACCTCTAAGCCCCTCCCGCAAGCGGGAGGGGAATGAGATCGGAGTTCAGTTCGGCACAACCGTGACGGCGCGGCGGTTCTGGGCCCAGCTGGCCTCATCCGAACCGGTCGCGACCGGGCGTTCCTTGCCATAGCTGATCACCGACAGGCGCGAGGCCGAGATGCCGGCGTTGACCAGGAAGTTCTTCGCGGCGTTGGCGCGGCGATCACCGAGCGCGAGATTATACTCGCGGGTGCCGCGTTCGTCGGCATGGCCTTCGATCGTCACAGCGACGTTCGGAAATTTGTTCAGCCACGCCGCCTGCTTCGTCAGGATACCCTGGCTCTCGCCATCAATATCATAGAGATCGGTGCCGAAATGGATCGTGTCGGTACCAGCCTGCTCAAGGAAGTCGGCGCGTGAGCCGGGGACCGTGGTGGTGGTCGGCGCAGGCGCCGGTGGCTCATAGGCCGGGGCGGGCGCCGTGGCGGCAGGCGCCGGCGGCAGTTCCTCGACCTTTTTCTTGCTACAGGCCGCGACGCTCAGCGCCAGTGCGGACACCAGAGCGATTCTCATCGTCAGATGCGCCATAATGATTCTCCTTCTTCAAACTGGTTACGGATCGATAACGTATTTTAATCCAATATGCTCCCGAAAATCCCCATTTACGGCAGCAGCGGCCCCCAAGCCGGGTCCGACCCGTCGAGCGGAGTCGGGACCGGACGTTCGTTGACCCCCGTCAGATCGACCGACCAGAGATCGGCCTTGCCCGAGCCCTGACCGGTGCGGAAGAACATGATGACCCGGCCGTTGGGCGACCAGCTCGGCCCCTCGTCCTGCCAGCCGTTGGTCAGGATCTTCTCGCCCGAACCGTCGGTGCCCATGACTCCGACCGCGAAACCCCCGCCCAGCTTGGTGAAGGCGATCAGGTCGCCGCGCGGGCTCCACACCGGGGTGGCATAGCGGCCGCCGCCGAAGCTGATCCGGTTCTGGTTCGAGCCGTCGGCGTTCATCACATAGAGTTGCTGCCCGCCCGATCGGTCGCTTTCGAAGACGATCTTCGATCCGTCGGGCGAATAGCTGGCGCCGGTGTCGATACCGGGCGAGGTCGTCAGCCGCTCGGCACGGCCGCCGCCCGCCGGAACGCGATAGAGATCCGTGTTGCCACCAACCGCCATCGAGAAGATGATGTGGCGGCCATCAGGCGAGAAGCGCGGCGCGAAGGTCATGTTCGGCTGATCGACGACCAGCCGCTGGCTGCCCGAGCCGACGTCATAGACGTAAATGCGCGGCCGCTGGTTGGTATAGGACATATAGACCAGCCTCTGCCGGTCCGGCGCGAAGCGCGGGGTCAGCACGATCGTCTGGCCGTTGGTGATGAACCTGTGGTTCGCGCCGTCCTGGTCCATGATCGCCAGCCGCTTGATGCGGTTGGTCTTGGGACCGGTTTCGGAGACATAGACGACGCGGCTGTTGAAATAGGGGCCTTCGCCGGTCAGGCGGGTGTAGACCATGTCCGAGCATTTATGCGCCGCCTGCCGCCACTGCGCCGGCTGAACGATGAAGCCGTTGCGGGTCAGCTCGGTCTTGGCGAGGACATCGAACAGATAGCAGGCGACCGTCAGCGAGCCGTCGCCATTGAGCTGGACGAACCCCTGAACCAGCGCCTGCGCGCCGCTCTGCGTCCAGAACATATAATCGGGCGCGTTGGTCTGCGATTGGCTGACCGTCTGGAGCGCGCTCTTCGGCAGCGGGTTGAACAAGCCGCTATTTTTAAGGTCATTGGTGACGATGTCAGCGATCCGCTGGCCCAGCGACGCGGTGTCGCCTGCGGGCGTGTTCGCCACTGCGGGAGTGGCCATGCCGGGTATGGCGATCGGCATCGGCTGGGCGATGCCGCCGATGATATCGACCTCGAGCTGCGCCCGGGCGGGCGCGGCGAGGACGAGCATCGCGGTCAGAAAGGACAGGGCAAGGGGAAGGCGCATTCTCGTCTCCTGTGCCCCTGTTGTCGTGGTTAGACCCGAAAGCAGGGGGGTAAGTCAAATATTGTACGGTCAGCCCATCTGTGCCGGGCGGAAATTGAAGATCAGATCCTCCCACCCGCCCTCATAATATTCGGCAGGCAGCTTATAGGGGGCGCAGCGTTGCAGGGCGCGACGTGCGGCTTCGTTCATCTGTTGCACATAGGCCTGATTGGAGCCGGTGACGCCCGTATTGCCGACGACTTCGGGCGCGACCGCGATCGAGCCGTCCTTCTTCAGCCGCATCCGCACCTTGGTGATGATGGTCAAGGCGTCGGTGCCGCCGGTCGGGATGGTGTAGCAGGGCTTCACCTGGCTCGCGATCAGCGCGGACAGGCCATTCATTGCGATCGGGCTGATCGCAGCCACACGCGGCGCGGTCGCCTTGCCGGTCGACTTCTCGACCGGAATCCCTTTCAGGAAATCGGTGCCGAGCGATGTCGCCTTGGGCTTCGCCTTGGCCGGGGGCGCAGGTGACGCGGGGGCGGGCTTCGCCGGTGGTGTCTTCGGCGGGGGCGGCACCGGCTTATCTGCCGGGCGGGGCGACGGGGAAGGGTTGGGCGGCGCGGGTTGCGGCTGCGGCGGGGTCGGCGCGGGATCGGGCGGGGCGTCCTCGACGGTCGGCGCGACCTCGGGAGCCTCGGCGGCCTGGGGCGCTTCCTTCGACATTTCGGGCGCGGCGGAGATCAGCCCGGCCTTGTCGACGAGCATGACGTCCATCGGTTCGCTGAGCTTCGGCAGTTCGCGCACACTCATCAGGTTGAGCGACAGGATCGCCAGCAGGCCAACATGGCCCACCACCGACAGACCAAGCCCCGCGCGCTCCGCCCGCTGCATCAGGGAACTGCCGGCTCGGGGACCTCATCCCCGTCGATTCGCCCTCCGCCGCTCTGGGCGCCGCCGGTCGAGGAGCCCGCTTCGCTCTCGCCCAACGTCACGAGCGCGACGCGGTTCAGCCCGGCATGATTGAGCGCGCCCATCACCGCCATTACGCGGCCATAGTCGAGCGCGCGGTCGGCGCGCAGGAAGATCTGCGGACCGTCCTTGCCGGTGCCCGACTTGGCGGCGATCTGGGCGAGCTGTTCGGGAAGCGCCGACATCTGCACCTCGCGGTCATCGATGAACACCGCTCCGCCCTTGTCGATCGACAACTGGACCGGCTTCTTGTCCTGATCGAGCGCGCCCGCCGAACTTTCGGGCAGATCGACCGGGACGCCCGCGAGCAGCAGCGGCGCCGTGACCATGAAGATGATCAGCAGCACCAGCATCACGTCGACCAGCGGCGTGACGTTGATGTCCGCCATCGGCGCACGCCGGCCGCCACGGCCCGAGACGGGGCCCATTGCCATCAGGCGCGCTCCAGCTCTCGGCTGAGGGTCATGTGCAGCGCATCGCCAAAGCGGTGGAGCTGGCCCTCGATCTTGCCGACCTTATGCAGCAGCCGGTTATAGGCGATGACCGCCGGAATCGCGGCGAACAGGCCCAGCGCGGTTGCGAACAGCGCCTCGGCAATGCCGGGTGCGACGACGCCGAGCGAGGTGTTCTGCGACGCCGCGATATCGGTGAAGCTGCGCATGATGCCCCAGACGGTACCGAACAACCCGACGAAGGGCGTGACCGATCCGACCGTGGCGAGAATATTGAGCCGGTCGGACAGGCGGTCAATCTCCGCCCCTGCCGCCGACGCCATCGCATTGGAAAGCCGCGCGCGGGTGCCGTCGCGGTCGACCGGCTTGCCGGTGCGCACCGAACGCCGCCACTCGGCGACCCCGGCGGAGAAGACTTTCGCGGCGGGCACGTCCTGCCGCCCAGGGCCTTCGTAGAATTTGTCGATATCTTCCGATTTCCAGAAATCGGCTTCGATCGCCTTGCTGGCCTTGAGCGCCTTGTTGAGCGCCATGCTGCCCGACAGGATGATCGTCCAGGTCCAGATGCTCGCGGCGAGCAACCCGATCATCACCGACTTCACGACGATATCCGCCTGAAGAAACAGCGCGATCGGCGACATGGCCGATGTCGATGCGGCGACCGCCACCTCCTGCATCATCAACTTATTCCGTCCCTCTATATCGTTCGAACGTTTCCAGCCACTGGCGGGGCTGGCGCTTCGGCCGGCCGTTCGGGCCGACCAGAGCGACCGAGATATCGGCCTCGACCAGTGTTTCGGCCCCGCGCATGACTCTCTGATGAACGGCGCACATCGCGCCGCTCATCCTGCCGACCCGGCTGACGACGAGGAGATCGTCATCGAGCCGCGCCGGCGCCTTGTAGCGCATGGCGACCTCGACGACGACATAGGCGCCCTCCCCGCCCTCCATCGCGCGCCGTTGATCGACCCCGGCCAGCCGCATCATGTCGGATCGGGCCCGTTCCATGAAGCGCAGATAATTGGCGTGGTAGACCACGCCGCCCGCATCGGTATCCTCGAAATAGACGCGCAGCGCGAACAGATGCGCACCCGCTTCGAAGCGGCCGGAATAAGGCGTTTCATGCATGCTGAACGCCTTTCTAAGCGATCGGGGACCGAAATGAATCCCTTTTGTTGGGATTTTCGGGCGCTTGTCTCACTCAAGCGTCATCCCGGCGAAGGCGGGTACCCCGGCGAGGCCCGCCACCTCATATCCGGCCCGGCGGCCGGGATCACAGCCTGAGCCGGGATAACGCCTGTTCAGACCGCGTCGAACAGTCCGTTCTGCCCCGCCTCGGGCGGCGGATTGAGCCCGAGATGCTTCCAGCCGCGGCCGTTCAGGCAGCGGCCCCGCGCGGTGCGCGCGATCAGGCCGAGCTGGATCATATAGGGCTCGATCACGTCCTCGATCGTATCGCGCGGCTCGGACAGGCCGGCGGCGAGCGTCTCCACGCCGACCGGGCCGCCGCGATAGATGTCGGCGATCATGTGGAGATAGCGGCGGTCCATCGCATCAAGGCCGAGCGCGTCGACTTCCAGCCGGGTCAGCGCCTGATCGGCCACCGCCCGGTCGACGATCGGCGCGCCGAGCACATTGGCGAAGTCGCGCACCCGGCGCAGCAGCCTCCCGGCGATGCGGGGCGTACCGCGCGCGCGGCGCGCGATCTCGACCGCGCCATCGGGTGCGATCGGCAGGCCAAGCAGCCGGGCGGCGCGGCTGACCACCTTCTCCAGTTCCTCGACCGTGTAGAATTGCAGGCGAATCGGAATGCCGAAGCGGTCCCGAAGCGGGGTGGTTATCAGCCCCTGCCGCGTCGTCGCGCCCACCAGGGTGAAGCGCGGCAGATCGATCCGCACGCTGCGCGCCGACGGTCCCTCACCGATCATAAGGTCGAGCGCGCGATCCTCCATTGCCGGATAGAGGACCTCCTCGACCGCAGGCTGGAGCCGGTGGATCTCGTCGATGAACAGAACGTCGCCATCCTCGAGATTGGTGAGCAATGCGGCGAGATCGCCCGATTTGGCGATCACCGGCCCCGACGTCGCGCGGAAACCCGCCCCCATCTCCTTGGCGATGATCTGGGCCAACGTCGTCTTGCCGAGCCCCGGCGGCCCGAAGAACAGGACATGGTCGAGCGGTTCGCCACGCTGGCGGGCCGCTTCGATGAACACGCGCAGATTGTCGCGTGCCGCCTGCTGGCCCACAAATTCCTCGAGCGATTTCGGCCGTAGCGCCGCGTCGATATCTTCGGGGCGGCGGTTGCCCGCGATCAGGCGATCACTGTCTGTCATGGTCGCGCCCGGCCTAACCATGGTTGGGTGCGGCTGTCGATCTCAGTCATGCTCGATTCCGTCGCCGACGATCTCGACCCAGGGCAGCTTGCGGTTCTCATAGACAGAAAACCATGGCGCAGGCAGGTCGGTGCCCGCAAAGCCGCCCATCGCGACCGCGCGAACGCCCGGCATGGCATCGACATCGTAGAAGAGCGTCGATCCGCAGTCGGGGCAGAAATGGTGGAAGCCCTTGCCGCCGCTGGCAGCGATGCGCATCCAGCTGCGGTACGTCCCGCCGATCTCGATCTTGTCGACCGGGAAGCGGATCTGCGCGGAGAAGGCGCTGCCCGAACGTCGCTGGCAATCATGGCAATGGCACACCGACACGCGCACCGGATCGCCCTCGCAGGTGGCGGTCAGCTGACCACAGTGGCATTGCGCGGTGACGGGTCCGATCATTTCGCCGCCTTGCGCAATGCGAGCCGCACCACGGCATCCAACGTGGCGTCGTCGCCCAGTTCCTCGACCGCCGCGCCGACCGCGGCGCTCGCTTCGGCGGGACGGAAACCGAGATTGGCGAGCGCCGACAGCGCGTCGTGCGCCGCGCCGCCCTTCGCCGCTGTCGCCGGGGCAAGGCCGGGACCGATGGCGACACCACCCATCTTGTCCTTCAATTCGTTGACGATGCGCATCGCGAGTTTTGGGCCGACGCCATTGGCGCGCGCAACCATCGCCTTGTCGCCACCGGCAATCGCCCGCGACAGCTCGGTGGCGTCGAGCACCGACAGGATCGACAGCGCGACGCGGCCGCCGACACCTTGGACGCTGGTCAGCAGGCGGAATGTCTCGCGCTCCGCCGACGATCCGAAGCCGTAGAGGGTGATCGCGTCCTCGCGCACCTGCATTTCGGTGAACAGCAGCACATCGCCGCCGACCTCACCGATCGCCGACAGCGTACGGCCCGAACACCAGACCAGATAGCCGACCCCGCCGACATCGAGCACGGCATGATCCGCCGTGCTTTCGGCAAGCACGCCCCGCAAGCGCGCGATCATGCGACCACCCGGCGCATCGCGCGCGCGCTGGCGAGATGATGGGCATGGGTGATGGCGACCGCGAGCGCATCCGCCGCGTCGGGCCCGGCGAGCTTCACGCCGGGCAGGAGAACCTGGACCATCGCCTGCACCTGCCTCTTCTCCGCGCCGCCCGTCCCGACCACCGCTTTCTTGAGCACCGATGGATGATATTCGCCGACATGGAGCCCGGCATTGGCCGCCGACAGCAGCACGACGCCGCGCGCCTGACCGAGCTTCAGCGTCGACTGCGGGTTGCTGTTGCCAAGAACCTCCTCGACCGCCGCGCCATCGGGCTGGTGCTGATGGATCACGTCGACCAGCGCGCCGTGTAGCAGCGATAGCCGCCGCGCCAGTTCCATCGACGGCTCGGTCTTTATCTGACCATTTGCGATGTGCGACAATCGGTTGCCGTCAGCCGCGATCACACCCCAGCCGGTGGTGCCGAGGCCAGGATCGAAGCCTATCAATATCATCGGAGCGCGCGAGCCATGTTCATAACATGTTCTGTTTTGCGCAAGTGGCCGGATTTGTGAAGCGAAAAGCGTCGGGGGAATAACGCCCTTTCATCACCCCAGCGAAAGCCGGGATCTCAGTTCCCCTATCGCCTGTCAGGAACGGGGCGCCGAAAGGCAGTGGGATCCCAGCTTTCGCTGGGATGACGACCCTGTGGTTTGGCGACCCCGGATCAGCCGCCCAGCTTCGCCATTACATCGTCGGGCACGTCATAATTGCCCCACACGGTCTGGACATCGTCATCGTCGTCGAGCGCGTCGATCAGCTTGAGGAGCTTGGCGGCGTCGTCCTCGCCCACCGTCACCATCGTCTGCGGACGCCAGGCGAGCTTCGCGCCTTCGGGTTCGCCCAGCACAGGCTCGAGCGCCTTGGCGACTTCGTGCAGCGAATCGAGCGCGGTCCAGATCTCATGGCCGTCCTCGGATGAGCTGACATCCTCGGCGCCGGCTTCGAGCGCGGCCTCGAACACCTTCTCGGCGTCACCCGCGGCGGCGCTGTAGCTGATCAGGCCGAGCCGGTCGAAGGCATGGCTGACCGATCCGCCCGCGCCGAGATTGCCGCCATTTTTCGAGACCGCGGTGCGGACGTTGGTCGCGGTGCGGTTGCGATTGTCGGTGAGGCTCTCGATGATCAGCGAGACGCCGCCCGGGCCGAAGCCCTCATAGCGGATCTCTTCGTAATTCGCGCCGTCATTGGACGATGCCTTGTTGATCGAGCGCTCGATATTGTCCTTCGGCAGGCCTTCCTTGCGCGCGGTGATCACCGCTGAGCGCAGACGTGCATTCATCGCCGGATCGGGCAGGCCCATCCGCGCCGCGACGGTGATTTCGCGGCTGAGCTTGGAAAAGAGCGACGAGCGCTTCTTATCCTGCGCACCCTTGCGGTGCATGATGTTCTTGAATTTGCTATGACCGGCCATTGCCGCCCCATCCTGAATCTATCGTTGAGTGGCGGGCTCTCTAGCCTTCCGGGACATGGGAGCGCAAGCCATCCGCGTCGCCGCGGCGGAGGCCGGGGCGACGCAATAGATCAATCCACGAACAACAGCGCGGGCGTCTCGATCAGCCGCTTGAGCGCCTGGACGAAACTGGCGGCGTCCCAGCCGTCGACGACGCGGTGGTCGCAGCTGATCGACAGGTTCATCAGCTTGGCGGCGACGATATTACCGTCCTTGTCGAACGCCGGGCGCTCGACGATCTTGTTCGGGCCGATGATCGCAACCTCGGGCCGGTTGATCACGGGCGTCGTCGCGATGCCGCCGAGCGGGCCGAGCGAGGTGATCGTCAGCGTCGAGCCCGACAATTCCTCCGACTTCGCCTTGCCGGCGCGCGCGGCCTCCGCGAGGCGGGTGATCTCTGTCGCGAGTTGCCACACGTTGCGGTCCTGCGCGTCGCGGATCACCGGGACCATAAGCCCGGCGTCGGTCTGCGCCGCCATGCCGAGATGGACCGCGCCCGATCGGTTGATGATCCCCGCCTCGTCGTCATAGCGCGCGTTGATCATCGGGAAATCGGGCAGCGTCTTGCAGATCGCGGTGATCAGCAGCGGCAGCATCGTCAGCTTGGGCTTGGCCCCACGCGTCGCGTTCAGATCGGCGCGCAGATCCTCGAGCTTGGTTACGTCGATTTCTTCGACATAGGTGAAATGCGGGATGGTGCGCTTCGACGCGGCCATATTCTCGGCAATGCGACGGCGCATCCCGATCACCTTGATCGCTTCATCGGCGCGCTTGCCGCCCGCAGGGCGATAACCGCCGCCGCTATTGTAGCTGAGAAAGGCGTCGAGATCGGCATGGCGGACGCGACCACCTTCGGCAGTCTTCACATGCGACAGGTCGATGCCGAGATCCCTGGCGCGCTGGCGCACCGCCGGCGAGGCGAGGACGCGGGCATGTCCGGCGCTGGCGGGGGGCGCGGCTTCGGACCGCGCTTCGGCAACAGGTTCCGGCTTCGCCTCGGCGACAGGCTCAGGCACCGGATCGGGCTTCACGACCTGCGCCGCCTCATTGGGCGCGGTCTGGACCGCAGGCGCCGGTTCGGACGCGGGGGCCTCGTCGCCCTCGGTCTCGAACACCGCGAGGATCGAGCCGATCGCGATCATCTCGCCGGCCTCGCCCGCGATCTTCACTATCTTGCCGGCGACCGGAGCGGTCATCTCGACGGTCGCCTTGTCGGTCATCACATCGGCGATCGGCGCATCCTCCTCTACGACGTCGCCTACCGAGACATGCCAGGCGACGATCTCCGCTTCGGCAATGCCCTCGCCGATGTCGGGGAGTTTGAAGCTATAGGTTCCCATCTCGGATCAATCCTGCATCACGCGCTTGAGCGCTTCGGTCAGCCGCACGGGGCCGGGGAAATAAGCCCATTCGAGGCTATGGGGATATGGCGTGTCCCAGCCGGTCACGCGCTGCACGGGGGCCTCCAGCGAATGGAAGCAATGTTCCTGGACCAGCGCGGACAGTTCCGCGCCGAAGCCGCTGGTCTTGGTCGCCTCATGGAGCACGAGGCAGCGGCCGGTTTTCTTCACCGAGGCCGCGATCGTTTCCATGTCGAGCGGCACCAGCGTGCGCAGATCGATGATCTCGGCGTCTGCGCCGGTGTCGGCGACCACGCCCTGCGCGACATGCACCATCGTGCCATAGCAGAGAATGGTGACGTCATTGCCTTCGCGCACGACGCGCGCCTTGCCCAGCGGCACCTTGTAATAGCCCTCGGGCACCTCGTTTTCGGCGAATTTGCTCCAGGGCGACACGGGGCGATCATAATGGCCGTCGAACGGGCCGTTATAGATGCGCTTGGGCTCGAAGAAGATGACCGGATCGTTATCCTCGATCGCCGCGATCAGCAGGCCCTTGGCGTCATAGGGATTGGACGGAATCACCGTCTTCACGCCAGAGACATGGGTGAACAACGCTTCGGGCGACTGGCTGTGAGTCTGTCCGCCGAAGATACCCCCCCCGAAGGGCGTGCGCACTGTGAT
Source organism: Sphingomonas sp. SRS2 (assembly GCF_000971055.1). GTDB lineage: Bacteria > Pseudomonadota > Alphaproteobacteria > Sphingomonadales > Sphingomonadaceae > Rhizorhabdus. Next base: position 12,728 of record NZ_LARW01000077.1, on the reverse strand, counting down.
CGGCGCGGTATATTCAGCCGCCGAGCGGTAGCGCAGCCGCGCTGCTTCGGAGACGAGCTGGTCGAGCCCGGGATAGATATAGTCGGCGAACTGAATCTCGGGCACCGGGCGCAGGCCATAGGTCGCCATGCCGACCGCGACGCCGATGATGCCGTTTTCGCTGATCGGCGTGTCGAAGACGCGAGTCTTGCCGTGCTTCTTCTGCAGGCCCTCGGTCGCCTTGAAGACGCCGCCGAAAAAGCCGACATCCTCGCCCAGCACGACGATCTTGTCGTCGCGGGCCATGCTGACATCCAGCGCCGAATTGATCGCCTGGATCATGTTCATGGTGCGGGTCTCGCCCGCAGCTTCCGCCATCACGCTCATATTCCCGCCGCCTTGCGCTCTTCGAGCATCTGTTGCTGCTGCTCGCGCAGGTGCCAGGGCATCTCCTCGAACACATCCTCGAACATGCTGTCGAACGACAGCTTCAGGCCGTCATGAAGCAGGCCGTTCTTCTCGGCCTCCTTCTGCGCGGCGCGCACCATCTCGGCGAGTTCCTTGTCCTGCGCAGCATGGCGCTCCTCATCCCAGATACCGAGCGCGATGACATGCTGCTTGAGCCGTGCAATCGGGTCGCCGAGCGGCCATTTGACCCCTTCTTCGGCGGAACGATATTTGCTCGGATCGTCGGAGGTGGAATGGCCTTCGGCGCGATAGGTGAAATGTTCGATCAGCGTCGGGCCATGATTGCCCCGCGCCCGGTCCGCCGCCCATTGCGTCGCCGCATAGACGGCGAGGGCATCGTTACCGTCGACGCGCAGGCCTGCAATGCCATAGCCCACCGCGCGCGCCGCGAAGGTCGTCGCCTCGGCCCCCGCGAAACCCGAGAAGGACGAGATCGCCCACTGGTTGTTGATCACGTTCATGATCACCGGCGCGCGATAAACGGACGCGAACGTCATCGCCGAGTGGAAATCGCCCTCCGCGGTCGATCCCTCGCCGCACCACACCGCCGAGATGCGGGTATCGCCGCGCGCCGCGCTCGCCATCGCCCAGCCGACCGCCTGCGGATATTGGGTGGTCAGGTTGCCCGAAATCGAGAAAAAATTGGCACCCTTGACCGAATACATGATCGGCAGCTGACGGCCCTTCAGCCGGTCGGCGCTGTTCGAATAGATCTGGTTGATCATGTCGACGATCGACCAGTCGCGTGCGATCAGCAGGCCCTGCTGGCGGTAGCTGGGGAACAGCATGTCGTCATAATCGAGGGCGTGCGCGGCCGCGACCGAGGTTGCCTCCTCGCCCAGGCATTTCATGTAGAAGCTGGTCTTGCCCTGGCGCTGCGCCCGATAGAGCCGGTCGTCGAAAGCGCGGGTCAGCACCATGCTGCGCAATATCTTGAGCAGCGTCTCCGGCGCGAGCCGCGGATTCCACGGCCCTTGCGCCATGCCATCATCGTCGAGCACCCGGATCATTTCATAAGGCAGGTCGCGAATGGCGGCTGGATGCATGTCGATCCCGGGCCGCGCCACCGCGCCGGCGACTGGCATCTCGAACGCGCTATAGTCGGCCTCATCGCCCGGCCGGAACGCGGGCTCGGGTATGTGGAGCGACAAGGGCGGCAGGTTACGGCCGGTCATGGACTGCTCATCCTCTGCTTCTAAATGGTCAGTATTCCTGACCCATATTTTAGCTATAGCTCGTTGGAATAAAATTACAACAATGATGTCGGCCTGCCAAGCGCCACCCGTCGCGAGCCGTCAGCATGAACGCGGCGCGACCGGCTTTTCTCCCCGCCATCGCCCAAAAGGCAAAGCCTAGGAGCGGATCGGCAACCGGCAGATGGCCTCAAGCCCGCCGCCCGGACGGTTAACGAGAACGAGGCTGCCACCATGCTCCTGTGCGATGCCCCGAGCGATGCTCAACCCGAGTCCGATGCCCCCCGTGCTGCGATTGCGCGATGGCTCGCCGCGCTCGAACGGGCGGAACATCGCCTCCAATGCGCTCGCCGGCAGGCCGGGCCCACGATCGGCGACGCGGATTTCGGCTTCGCCATCGATGTGCGCGACGCCGATCTCGACCCCGCCTCCATAGGTGACGCCATTGTCGATCAGATTCTGGAACAGCCGGCGCAGCGCCATCGGATCGCCCGACACCTCGACCGGATCGACCGCGCCGAGCGTCACCGGCCGACCAACCTCCTGCTCATCGCCCGCAAGGTCGCGCAGCAGTTGATCGAGCGCAATCGGCTCGACGACGCTGATGCTGCCGGTGTCGCGGACGAAGGAGATCGTGGCAGCGATCATCGCGCGCATCTGCTCGATATCGGCCTGAACCTTCTCGCGCATTTCGTCGGGGGCGCCCTCGATACGAAAGGCGATACGCGCGAGCGGCGTGCGCAGGTCGTGCGCGATCGCCCCGATCATGTTGGTCCGTTCGGTCAGATAGGCCGACAGCCGCTGCTGCATCCGATTGAGCGCGTGGACGGTCACGCGCAGCTCGGCGGGGCCTTCCTCGGTGATCTGCGGCGCCTGTGGATTCGCGCCCAGCCGATCGGCGGCGTCGGCGATCCGGCGGATCGGCCGGGCGAGCGCGCGCGCGAATATCCAGGCGAAGGGTATCATCACCAGCACGCTCACCCCGAACAGCATCAGAATGCGCTGCTGCCAGGGAGCGATCCAGGCGCGCGGCGGAGTGCGCACCACGCGCCAGCCCGCATCGGTGCGCAACCCCGCGACGACGGTATCAAAGAAGATCGGCTCGCCCCGGCGCACGATCACGCGGCGTTCGTGGCGGCTGTGGAAAGGCATGTTGCTGCGCTGGTCGGGCTCGAAATAGAGTCGGACGTCAGCGGTCGGGACGCCGATCCGCGCCGCGAGACGCTCGCTGAACGCTTCCGAACTGATCATCGCGCCCTCGGACAGCGGCGCGGCGGGCCGCTCGACGATGCTCAGCCGCCGTTCGCGTTCACGTTCATCGGCATCGCCCCGGTCCCGGTCCCTGCGGCGTTCCTTCCTCACACCCTTGTCGTGCGGGTTGACCATATCCCAAATCCGCTCGCGCGGCAGCTTCCGGCCAGACAACGCCTCGGCAATGTCCGACAGGCTGTTGAAATCCGGGCGCGGCGGTGGCGAGGCGAGGAACAGGCCGACCGTGACGACGAACACCACCGCAACGCTGGCGAGCAGCAGCAGCAGCGTCTGCCAGAAGATCGAAAGGCCGCCGCCGCGAGTCATCACTCACCCTCGACCTTCAGGGTGAACATATAGCCTTCGTTGCGGATCGTCCGGATCGGATCGTCGGGGCCGAGTTTCTTGCGCAGCCGGCTGATCGTCACATCGATCGCTCGGTCGAACACTTCGCTGTCGACACCCTTGCCCGCCTCGATCAGCTGATCGCGGCTCATCACGCGCTGCGGCCGATCGAGAAATGCGGCGAGTACGCGGAACTCGGCGTCGGTCAGCGGCGCAGCCGGCGCATCTGCCCGCCGCACCTCACGCTGGACGATATCGAGCGTCCAGGGCCCGAAGCGCCGCACCGCGCCACCCGACGCGGAAATCGCCCCCTCCTCGCCGCGCCGGCGCAGCACCGCGCGAATGCGGGCGAGCAGCTCGCGCGGGTTGCAGGGTTTGGGCAGATAATCGTCCGCGCCGACTTCCAGCCCGATGATCCTGTCTGTGTCCTCGCCCATGGCCGACAGCATGATCACGGCAGGGCCACCGGGCTTGCGCACACGGCGCAGGATCGACAACCCGTCCTCACCCGGCATCATCAGGTCGAGCACGATCAGATCGGGGCGCTCGGCGGCGATCCGCGAATCCATCTCCGTTCCATCGGCGGCGCTTTCGACCCGCAGCCCGTTCGCGCGCAGGAATTCGGTGATCAGGTTGCGCAGCTCGGCATCGTCATCGACGACCAGTATCGAGGGGTTGGTGAGGCTCATCGACGGCGCTCCTTCGCCTGTTCCCTCACACGGTCGAGGCAGGCGGCATTGGCGGCGACCTGCGCCGGCGTCTTCGGCAGCAGCGCGAAGCTCAGCGCCTTGACCTGGTTGGGATCGAGATCGCGAAAGCGCTCGGCCGCCGCGGTACGGAATTCCTTCGCGTCTACCGCGCGGTTGACGTCGCTGTCCGCCGCCGCGACCGGATTGGGGATGTTGAGGAAGGCGTAGCGCCCCGCGCCCATCGCGCCGCCATAGGCCAGTCCGCCGGGCTTGCGTTTCGACGCGCGCTCCCGCTCCCCGTCGCGCGGCTTCGCGCCGGCCTCGGGCTCGCGCCGCGCCTGGTAGAGCCGGATTTCGGGAACCCCGTCCTCATAGGCATGGACTTCATCGGGCAGCAGCTCACCGTCGCCATTCTTGTCGAGCCGCGCGAAGAAGCGGTCGGCGTCGAGCATCATCTCGCCGGTGGTCAGCTTGCCGTCGTGGTCGCGATCGGCCTGCTCGAACCAGCGGCGGACCGGATCGTCGGCATCCTCCTTGGGGCGAAAGGGTTCGCCGACCGGTGACATGAACAGCTGCGCCTTGATCGGTTCGAGGCAGACCGCGGGCGGCAGCTCGGCCTTCTTCGCGGTCAGCGGCGTCGCGGCGAGCGCGAGGAGGAGGAGGAGGAGGATCGCGCGTCTCATTCGTGCCGTAACGCCTCGATCGGGTTGAGCGACGCCGCGCGGCGGGCCGGAAAATATCCGAACACCACCCCGATCAGCGCCGAGAAGAAGAAGGCCAGCAAATTGATCTGTGGATCGAAGATGAAGGGCACCTGCAGCACCGGCGCGAGCACGATCGTCGAGATCAGCGCCAGGAACAGGCCGAGCAGGCCGCCGAGACACGACAAAGTCACCGCCTCGCCAAGGAATTGCAGCAGCACCTCGCGCGCGACCGCGCCGATCGCGAGGCGGATGCCGATCTCGCGGGTCCGCTCGGTCACGGAAACGAGCATGATGTTCATGATCCCGATGCCGCCGACGAGCAGACTCACCGCCGCGACCGCGCCGAGCAGCGAGGTCAGGATCTGGGTCGTCCCCGACAGCGTGTCCGAAATCTGCTTGGTGTCGAAGATGTTGAAGTCGTCGTCGGCATCGGCGGTCAGATGGCGGCGCTCGCGCAGCAACTTCTTGAGCGAAGCCTGGATCTGCTGGCTGTCATAGGCGTCGTCGACCGAGACCATAATCGTACGGACGTCGCGGTTGCCGGTCATACGCCGCTGCACCGCCTTGTACGGCATCAGCACAATATCGTCCTGATCGTTGCCGAAGCCGCCCTGCCCCTTCGATGCGAGCGCGCCGATGATCTCGCACGAGATATTCTTGATGCGGAAGCGCTTGCCGACCGGATCGGCGCCCCGGAACAGGCGCGAGCGCACGGTGTTGCCGATGATACACACCGCCTTGCCGGCCTGCTCCTCCGCGGGGCTGAATTCCCGCCCGCTCGTGAAGGTCCACGGCTGGGCGATGAAATATTCGCGGTTAGTGCCGTTGACCGTCGTCGACCAGTTGGCGGCATTGTACACGGCCACGCCGGTTGACTGGACCAGTGGCGCCACCGCGGTGACGCCGACCAGCTGGGTGCGGATCGCGTCGAGATCCTCGATCTTGAAATCAGCCGGCTGCGGACCGCCGCCGCCGCGCCCGAAGCCCTGGCCGGGGCGGACCTGCAAAACGTTCGAGCCGAGGCTGGAGATCTGCTGCTTCACCGCCGCGGTCGCGCCATTGCCCAGCGTCACCATCGTGACGACCGCCCACACCCCGATGACGATGCCGAGGATCGTCAGGAAGGAGCGCAGCAGATGCCGGCGTATCTCGCGCAGCGCGAGGAGGAAGGTGGTGGCATACATCAGGCGCGCACTCGCACATTACCGTCGCCCCGGCGGAGGCCGGGGCCGCTACCGAATGCGGGTAGGCATTGCAGCAAGAGCCTCTGGCGGCCCCGGCCTCCGCCGAGGCGACGGACGATATTCGCCATCACGCCTTCACCCCCGCCCCATCCTTGTTCTCGATCCGCTCGACCAGGCCATCGCGAAAGTGGATGATCGTGCGGGCGAAGGCGGCCATCTCGGCCTCGTGCGTCACCATCAGCACGGTGATGCCGCTATTCTGGTTGAGGTCGGTGAGCAGCTCCATGATCTCGATCGAGCGTTCGGTGTCGAGATTGCCGGTCGGCTCATCGGCGAGCAACACGTCGGGATGGGTGACGATCGCGCGCGCGATCGCGACACGCTGCTGCTGGCCGCCCGACAGTTCGGCCGGGGTATGATCCCACCAGTCGGCGAGGCCGACCTTGTCGAGCGCGGCCATCGCCAGTTCGTGGCGACGCGCCTTGTCTTCGCCACGATAGACCAGCGGCAGTTCGACATTCTCCAGCGCGGTGGTCCGCGCGAGCAGATTGAACCCCTGGAAGACGAAACCGAGATAGCGCCGCCGCAGCAATGCGCGCTGATCGCGTTCGAGCCGTTCGACATGATGGCCGCGAAACAGGAACTGCCCGTCGGTCGGTACGTCGAGGCAACCGAGGATATTCATCGTCGTCGACTTGCCCGATCCCGACGGCCCCATCACCGCAACGAAATCGCCCCGCGCGATATCGATGTCCACGCCCTTCAGCGCCGAGAAGGCGGTCGCGCCCTCGCCGAAGACCTTGGTGACGCCGCGCAGCGATATCAGCGTTTCGCCGAGGGCGATGTCACTGGGCATTGCGCCGCTGTCCACCACCCGAACCGCCGCCCGACTGACCGCCGCCGGAACCACCACCGGAGCCGCCGCCATCGGCCGCATATTGACCGATCACGACCTGTGCGCCCTCGGCGAGTTTACCCCCGGTCACTTCGGCCTGGCTGCCATTGCTTTCGCCCACGGTGATCTCCACCGGCTCGGGCTTGCTGCCGCCATCGGCGACGACATAGACGGTCTGCTTGCTGCCGCGTCCGATCGATGCTTCGCGGCTGCCGCTTCCGCCGCCGCGTCGCATCGGGCGTGGCGCGAGCACACTGGTCAGACCGCCGCTCGCCGCCGCCTTGCGATCGGGCGAGAAGCGCAGCGCCGCCACCGGCACCAGCACGACATTCTTCTTCTCAGTGGTGATGATGTCGGCGGTCGCGGTCATGCCGGGGCGCAGCACGCCCTGTGCGTTCGACACGGTCAGCCGCGCGGTATAGGCGACGACCCCGCTGGTCGTGGTGGCGGTCGTCGTCGACGTACCGCTGGTCGTCGCATTGGCGCCGATATCGACCCTCTCGATCATCGCGGGAAAGGTGCGGCCGGGGAAAGCGTCGACGGTGAAGGTCGCCTTCTGGCCCTTCTTCACCTGCCCGACGTCGGCCTCGTCGACCTTCACCTCCAGCCGCATCTGGCTCAGGTCCTCGGCGATCGTGAACAGCACCGGTGAATTGAGCGAGGCGGCGACCGTCTGTCCCGGCTCGATCGAGCGCGACAACACCTGGCCGTTGACGGGCGACTTGATGAACGCCTTCGATAACGCGGTCTGCGCCGACGACAGCGACGCGCGCGCCTGATCGACCGCCGCCCGCGCCGTCGAAACGCCGGCCGCCGCCCTGGCCGCATCGGCCCGGGCGACGTCGAGCTCGGTCGCGGACGGCACCTTGCCGCCCGATAATCGCCAGACATTCTCCTGCCGCCGCAAGGTCGCTCGCGCCTGCAACGCGGTCGCCTCGGCCTGCTCGACCCCGGCCTGCGCCGAGGCGAGGCCGGCCTGCGCCTGATTCACCGAATCCTGCAGCCGTGACGGGTCGAGCTTGGCGAGCAGCTGTCCTTTGCGCACCCGGTCATTATTGTCGACATAGACCTCGACCACCGTGCCCGACTGTTCCGAGCCCACCTCGACCTGATTGGTCGGGGCAAGATTGCCGGTCGCCGAAACCATGACGGTCAGGTCGCCGCGCTCAACCGGGCGGGTCGCATAAGCGGCCTTGTCGTCGCCGCCCCAGATCAGCCGCCACAGGATGATCAGCACCACGACAACCGCGAGGCCGATGCCGATCCGCCGGAACAATGCCGCGCGCGGGGAGCTCGGCTCGACACCCAGGAATTCGTCGAGATCCTGCTCGGGCTGTTTTTCGGGTTCGGTCGTCATCAGCGTTTCATTCCGGATGTCGCGGTCGCACCGCTTTCATAGGGGCCCGGGGCCGGGATAGGCGCATTCTGCCACCCTCCGCCCAGGGCCTTATAGAGCTGGATCGTCGCGCCCGCCCTCGCGGCACGCGCCGATGCGGTCGCGTCCTGGCTCGACAACAGGCTGCGCTCGCTGTCGAGCAATGACTGGAAGTCGATGAGCCCTGAGCGATATTGCAGCCGGGCATAGCGCGCGGCGTTGTTGGCTGCCTCATAGCTCACCGCGAGATCGGCCTCGCGCCGCTCGGCGACCTCGCGGCCCTTGAGCGCGTTCTCGGCTTCCTCGAGCGCGGTCAGCACCGCTAGGCGATAGGCGTCATAGGCGGCATCGGTCGCCGCGCGCTGGCCTAGAATCGCGGCGCGAATCTGCCCGCCCTCGAAGATCGGCGCGGTGATGCCAGCGACGAGGCCGCCGATTCCCCCGCTGATCACATCGCCGACCGACGTGGCCGACCCCGCGAAGGAGCCCGACAGCCGCAACGCCGGATAGAGTTGCGCAGTCTGCACGCCGATACGGGCGCTTTCGGCGGCGAGGCTGCGTTCGGCGCTGGCGACATCGGGACGGCGCTCGATCACCTGCGCGGGAATCGGCGCGCCAACCCCGGGAGCCAGCGGAATCGAGGCAGGCGGATCGATCAGCGCCGTCACCGCACCCGGCGCCTCGCCGAGCAGCACCGCGATATGATTGACCGCTGTCATATAATCATTTTCGAGCGTCGGGATTGATGCGGCGGTCTGCGCGCGAAGCTGGCGCGCCTGCTCATAGTCCAGGCTGGACACCAGCCCCGCCTGTCGCCGCCAGCCGACGATCTCTAACGTCTCATCCTGCGAGGACAGATTCTCACGCGCGATGCGCAGCCGGATCTGCGCGAGCCGCGCGTCGACATAGTTGAGCCCGACTTCGGCGGCGATGCTCGCCTGGGTGAAGCGCAAATCGGCCTCGCTGGCCTCGGCCGAGGCGCGCGCGGCCTGGATCGACCGGCGGATGCCGCCGAACAGATCGGCCTCCCACGCAACGTCGAACCCCCCGCGATAAATGGTGGTGTCGCCGCCCGTGCTGATCGTCTGGCCGGTGGTGGTGTCGATCCGGGCGTTGCTGTCGGCGCCGATACTGCGCGAGACCGAGGCGCTGACCCCGGCGCTGGGCAGCGCCTGTCCCTGGGTGCCGCGCAAGGCGGCGCGCGCCTGACGCAGGCGGGCGGCGGCGGCGCTGACGTCGAGATTTCCGGCAAAGGCGCGGTCGATCAGCTGGGTGAGGACCGGGTCCTCGAAGCTCTCCCACCAGCGCGCGAGATCGGCAATATCCTGTTCGGCGGTGATCGTGGGAGAGGCGTTGAACTGGTCGGGAATGCCGAGCGCAGAGGCGCTGGGCGGCCGATAATTCGGGCCGGCATTGCACGCGGACAGCGCGAGCACCGCCACCGCGAGAGCGGGACGTGACAGGCTGGAAAGGCGACCGTCAAACTTCATGCCGTTGCTCTACGGCCCTTTCATGTCTCAGGATTTCACCGCTGAAACGCGGATGACGCACCGCACATAAGCCGCGTTGTTGTCCGACCGCAACAAGCGGGACGGCAAAATGCCCGCCCACCAGGTCGGCGGACGGGCATTTTGACGCGCCTTAACAGCGCGACGGGTTATTTCAGGGCAGCAAAGGACGCTGCCTGCTGACCCACCAGCGTGACTTCCACGCGGCGGTTCTGCTGGCGGCCGGCGTCGATCTTGTTGTCGGCGACCGGCTGGCTCTCGCCATGGCCGACGGCGGTGATCCTGTCCGGCGCGACGCCCATGCCGCCCAGCGCGGTGCGCACGGCCTGGGCACGCGCTTCCGACAGCTGCTGATTATAGGCGTCCGCGCCCTGCGAGTCGGTATGGCCGTCGATGCGGACCTTCACCTCGGGATTGGCCTGGAGATATTGCGCAAGCGGCTGGAGCCGCTGCGCCGAACCGGCCTTCAGATCGGCCTTACCGGTTTCGAAGACCACATCCTGAAGGACGAGGGTCGCGCCAAGCTGGGTCTGCTTGAGCTGATAGTCGCGCATCTCGGACTTCAGCTTCTCGGCCTCGGCGCGCGCCGAGGCGGCGTCGGCCTGCGCGGATGCTGCGCTGGCTTCGGCGCTGGCGAGCTTGTCATTGGTCTTCGCCGCCGCCTGTGCCTTGGCCTGGTCGACATCCTGTTTCAGCATGGCGATGCGGGCGCGGGCGCGGGCCGTGGCGAGCAGCGCGTCGATCTCGCCGGCGACGGCTTCTGCCTGACCCGATTTGTCATTGTCGAGCTTCTTGTCGAGCTTCGCGATCCGGTCCGACGCGCGATCGAGATAGACCTGACCATATTCGGCGACGCCCGGCTCGGCACGCGCAACCGCGATCTTCTCGCGATAGGCATCGGTGACGAATTTGTCGGTCTTGTCGGCCATGGCCGGGGCGGCGACGCCCGCGAGTGCCGTGGCGGCCGCTAGGCTGAGCATGAATTTGTTCATGATGTATTCCTTAATTCACGGCGATCTTGGAACGCTCGGTTTCGAGCGCACGCAACTCGGCGGTGGCGACCGCGAGATCGGCCAGCGCATTGGCTTCATTGGCCAGCACGGTCGCATGGCGGTCCTCATCCTTCTTGAAGCGGGCATTGGCCTCCTCGAGAATGGTCCGGCTCTTGTTCAGCACGTCACCGGCATTGCCGCCGACACCGGCCTTTTCAGCCGAATCGAGCTTTGCCTTGGCCGCCGCGATCGCGACGCGGGCGTCGTCCTCATCGCCGGCGAACGCCGCGCCGGGCATGGCAATTGCCGACAGGCTCGCGGCTGCGAGCCCGATCATCATAAGTTTCTTCATGGTCGTCACTCTCCGATCACTTCTGCACGGTCGCTAAACCGGCCTGGACGGGGCTGGTTCCGTGTCGCGGGCGACGTTCATGTTGTAGGCGGGCCGCCAAAGGCGTATTCTGCCGGTATAATCTGGGAGAGGCCGATGCGCGCGTTCCTGTCGATTCGTCACCGCGTGATGGCGCTCGCCGCCCTTGGCCTGCTGGCCTGCGCCGCGAATGCCGCCACTCCCGAAAGCGCCGAAACCGACCACGTCCAGGGCGGCCGCGATCTGAGCGCGCGGCTGACCGTTCCCGTCACCATCAACGGCGGCGGCCCCTATCACTTCGTCGTGGACACCGGAGCCGAGCGCACCGTGATCTCGCGGGAACTGGCGAAGCGGCTGACACTGGCCCCCGCCGGGCGCGTCACCCTGCTCAGCATTGCGGGCAGCGACTCGGTCGACACCGCGATGGTCCCCGAACTGCGGCTGACCGCTCGGGGTAACCAGCTTTCCGATCTCGAGGCCCCGCTACTCGCCGAATATCATCTCGGTGCGGTCGGCATGCTCGGCATCGACAGCCTGCAAACCAAGCGGGTGGTCCTCGATTTCCGCAAGATGCGGATGTCGGTCAGCGATGCGCCGCGTAACAGCCGCACCGTCAGCGACGAGATCGTCGTCACCGCGCGCCGGAAGCTTGGCCAGCTGATTCTCATCGATGCCGAAGCCGAAGGGCAGAAGATCGCGGTGATCATCGACACCGGCTCGGCGGTATCGATCGGCAATCCGGCGCTACGCGACCGGCTGGCGCGTCGCGGCAAGCTGGGCCGCTCGATACCGATCAGCATCACCAGCGTCACCGGCGGCACGACCCCGGCGGAGTACACCGCAGTCAAACATATCCGCATTGGCGGCGCGACGCTCAACAACATGCCGATCGCCTTCGCCGATCCGCAAATCTTTCAGCGCCTCGGCCTCGACAAGAAGCCCGCGCTGCTGCTTGGCATGGATGCGTTGCAGATGTTCGACCGGGTCTCGATCGATTTCGCGAACCGCAATGTCCGCTTCCTGATGCCGGGCGACGCCTGGCAGATGCCGCCGCCACAACTTGCCGGAGAGGTCACGCCGCGCCGCGGCTGATCATGATCCCCCCCATCCCGCTTTTTCCAATGGAGAATCGCATGCGTTCGCTGCTCAATGTCGCCTGCCTGTTTACCGCCCTCGTTCTGCCACTGGGCATGGCTCAGGCTGCGTTGCCGGTCGGGGCCAAGGCCCCCGCTTTCGAGACCCAGGCGGCGCTCGCCGGCAAGAATTCCCGCTTTTCGCTCGCCACGGCGCTGAAGAAGGGACCGGTGGTGCTCTACTTCTTTCCGGCCGCCTTCACGCCGGGCTGCACGGTCGAAGCGCATGAGTTCGCGGAGGCGACCGACGATTTCAACCGGATGGGCGCCACGGTGATCGGCATGGCCGCTGATAGCATCGAGGATCTCAACCGCTTCTCGGTCAAGGAATGCCGCAACAAATTCGCGGTCGGCGTCGCCACTCCGGCGATGATCAAGGGCTATGACGTGCCGCTGAAGATGATCGGCATCTCGTCTGGCCGGACCGACCGGACCTCCTATGTCATCGCCCCCGACGGCAAGATCATCTTCGTCCATAGCGAGATGGGCGTCGCCGGCCACGTGAAGGGCACGATGGCGGCGGTTAAGGACGCCTTTGTCTTCTTCATCAGCGGCGCGAAGGAGCGCAACCCGGCTGCGGCGCAGGCGCTGATCGCGCAATTGTCCTGACTGCATTTGTCACGGTCGGCCGAGGCGCTGATC